>PBOJ01000017.1 GCA_002724315.1 Planctomycetaceae bacterium
CGGAATACGACAACGGTGGATCTCGAAATCAACAATCTTCATCGGAACAACTCTCCCGGTTCGATCTCACGGCACGAAGTACTTGTAGATGCTCGTCGCTCCCAAGGCGGTCATCGAGACTCCCGCAACGACAGTCACGATCTTCAGCCGCCGGCTCATCCGCAACGCGTCCGGCATCCGGAAATGATCCACCCAGAGCATGGCGAAACACCAAAGACCACAGGTGGCAGCCCCGCTGACCAAGCTCCCCAACGTCAGCCGCCCAATGATGTCGCCGGCCACAGACTGAGGCAACCAGGTCAGTGTCATGCCGCCCAGCGTGCAGTAGCCTGTCACCAGCATCTTCATCCCTCGATCCGACAGCCGGCCGGTTGTCGTGGGGGCTAACACCGCACCAGCTTCACGGCAGGTGTGACGGTAGACCTCGAAGGCACCGTACAGCGTGCCAATGAACGCCAGGAACACCCCACCACGGAAAACCCACTTCAATTGCGGATGCAAAGCGGTCAGGAAGTCCTCCTGGTGAATCAGCAGTTCCTTGTCCACCGGGATCGCGTGCTTGGAATGCAACACCATCGCGCCGAGCATCGCAAACAGCAGCGTGACCAGGATGACACACGCAAACGACCCGACCGCGTCGACAAGGGGGACACGGCTCCAGGCCCTGGCCCGTTCCATCGTGTTGTCATCCCGGATGCCGCTCGCCAGTTCCTCTCGCGACACCGCCCCACGTCCGGCCAGGCCCCAGCCTTTCTCTCGAGACATCCCGATGTACCCGATGTAGTCATAAGCACCCCCGCCGACCGCGGTCAGGTACAACGACACTTCCAGCCACGGGCTGCGACCGGCAAACCGCTCCTTCAAATCGGGGGTCTCATTCACCCACTCCGGGTAGTCCCCCACTCGCGGAATCACCAGCCCGACAATGGCCTCGCGGAGATCCGGCCCCAGCACGACCACCGCGATCACCACCAGCCCAACCAGCACGCCCAGGACGACAATCGAAGCCTTTTCGACAATGTCGTAGTTGGACGCCACAGCCAGCAGCAGGCAGACGACCAGCACCAGGGTTGCCCAGCCATTGGAACAGAACTCGAACCAGCCCCACGGCCCTACGTCATCACCCGACGTCGACAAGCCCGACAGGCGATGGATGTATCCGGCCAGAGTCTCCGGGATCGCCGAAAACGCAATTGGCATCAGTCCCACTGCAGGCAACACGACCAGCAGTGGAAACCACATCGGCGGCCCCGGCAGCTGCCTCCAGCTCTCCAGCGGATGCTCACCGGTCAACGTGAAATGACGGCTGGCCGTATAAACCTGAACCGCCTTGAAGGCCCCGCCGTAAAAGAAACACCACATCATGGCGTAAGAGAAAATCGCGCCGCCTCGTGAGGCGATCACAAGCTCACCGCTGCCGATGGTCACCGAGGCGATGATCAGCCCGGGCCCCATCATTCGGAACAGGCGGCCGGGTCCACGGCCCCTCATCCGTTCAGGCAGTTCGGGATAGATCACCGCACCCGACTCATCCGGGACCGCAGCGGGCAATTCGGCGTGTTCATCGGACATCGTGAGACCACTGTGCCAGATGAGCCTTTGCGCTGCCAGCCGTCGGACCACCGGTCCGCAACGCCGCAACCAAGAACGGCCAGCCAGTCCCCGTTGAGCCCCTTGCAGACCTGTTATAATATCCCCCCAATGCCACGCCCCCTGATCACGTTCTGCATTTTTCTCGTCGCAGCTTTTGTTGCGCTGCCGACGCACTCCAAAGCACAGGCGGCAGCCCCCACGCCGAAGGATCTCGAGTTCTTCGAGAAGAAGGTCCGCCCGCTGATGGTCACTCACTGCCTGGAGTGCCATTCCGGTGACGAGCCCGAGGGACAACTGAGCATGGAGTCCCTCGGCGGTCTCCTGACCGGTGGCCTGCGAGGACCGGCACTTGTCCCCGGCAAGCCCGACCAGAGCCTGCTGGTGACAGCGATTCGTCACAACGAAGAACTGAAAATGCCACCGAAGCGGAAACTCCCGACAACCGAACGGGCCATCCTGACCAGCTGGGTCAAACGCGGAGCCCCGTGGCCCAACGCCAAAGCCACTCCAAAACCCTCCAGCAAACCCAAGACTCCGGGCGGGCCGCTGTTCTCTCAGGCTCAAAAGCAGTATTGGGCCTTCCGTCCGCTGGCGACCGCAACGCCGCCCTCGGTGAAGGCCGAAAACTGGGTCAACAGCCCTATCGACCGGTACATCCTGGCTCGGCTCGAGGCCGCCGGACTCCAGCCAGCACCTCCGGCCTCACCCCTTGCATGGCTCCGACGAGTCACCTTCGACGTCACAGGCCTGCCCCCGACTCCCGGCGAAATCGAGAGTTTCCTGGGCGACACTTCCACCGAAGCACGCTCACGAGTCATCGACCGGTTGCTGGCCAGCCCTGCCTACGGCGAGCGGTGGGGCCGACACTGGCTGGACGTCGCCCGCTACGCCGACTCGAACGGGCTCGACGAAAATCTCTGCTACGGCAACGCCTACCGCTACCGCGACTATGTCGTCGACGCTTTCAATGCGGACCTGCCCTACGACCAGTTCACCAGGGAACAACTGGCCGGGGACCTGATGACAGATGACGACAACACCGAAACTCGGCTGAGACGAATCATCGCGACCGGTTTCCTGGTGCTCGGACCCAAGATGCTCGCCGAGGATGACCCCCGGAAGATGCAAATGGACATCATCGACGAACAGATCGACACCATTGGCAAGACCTTCCTGGGCCTCACGTTTGGCTGTGCACGGTGCCACGATCACAAGTTTGACCCGATCCCCACCTCCGATTACTACGCGCTGGCGGGAATCCTCAAGAGCACAAAGACGATGGAAAATTTCCGCGTCGTCGCCAAATGGAACGAGACCCAACTGGCAGACAGGGACGTCATTGCCAGCCAGGTCCGTCACAAGAAAAAGATCGCAGAATCCAAGAAAAAGATCGCAGACGACATCCGACACGCCAAGGAGCGTCTGCTGAAGTCCGCCCGCCGCCGCGCCGGTGACTATCTGCTGGTCGCCACCGCCACGTGGCTCAGATCTCGACTGCTGATCGGACAAAAACCGCTCGGTGGGACACCGCAGGCCGACAAGCAGCCCGGCGTCATTCTTCGCGAGGCCGAGTCCTATGACCGGGGCAATGCCGCCCGGCTCACCACGGGTTACGGGAAGGGTATCGGAGTCATCGCCAGCAGCTCCGGGCTCAGCACGGCTGAATTCGACGTGACGATCAAGGACGCCGGAACTTTCCGACTGGAGTTCCGCTTGGCTGCCGTCCAGAGCCGCCCCTGTCGCATCCTTGTCAACGGAGGCGTCGTGGAAGCGGCCGCCCTGGGCCGCACCACGGGCAGCTGGTATCCGGACACCCAGAAATGGTCTGTCGAAGTCCTTGCCGAATTCAAGACCGGAAAAAACACGATCCGGATCGATCGCCAGGGCCCATTCCCCCACATCGACAAGTTTCTGATTGTCCCGATGTCCGGGAACGCGTCTGGCCAACTGGCCACACTGTCAGAACTGGCGCGAAAGGTGGACAACCCCAGCGGCCTGTACCCCGCAGTGCTGCAGCAATGGGTGGCACACCTCAAGGCCACTTCGGCCAACAAGACATCGCCCCTCTCTCTCTGGCACCACGCAGCTTCCGGTGCTGCAACCGCTCCGCCGACAACCGGCCCTCACCTGGCCAAGTACGCCAAGCAGCCACTTCCTCAACTCGCCGCCGGCTACACGGCACTTTTCAACGAGGTCGACGATCTCTGGCTGAAACAGACGGCCGACGGCAAAGACAAGCCCCTTGCCGATCCCGAACACGAGGCATTGCGTGGGATTCTTTACGGAGCCACAGGGCCCTACAAGCTCAGCAAAGAACTGGAGTCCGCCTTCGACAAAGCGACCAAGGAGCAGTTGGCAGCACAACGCAAGTCGCTGAAGTCGCTGGAGTCCACCAAGCCAAAACTGCCGCTGGCGATGGCCGTTGCCGACGGAGCGGTCGAAGACCTCAAGATCCACATCCGTGGTAGCTACCTGACGCTCGGTGCCCCCGCACCGCGAGGCTTCCCGAAAATCCTCGCCGGCGAGAACCAGGCTCCACTGCCCAAAAAAACCAGTGGCCGCCTGCACCTGGCCCGCTGGATGACACGTCCCGACAACCCCTTGACCCCACGCGTCATGGCCAACCGGGTTTGGCGATGGCACTTTGGCCACGGCCTGGTCCGCTCAACCGACAATTTCGGAACTCTCGGAGAACGCCCGACGCACCCCGGCCTGCTCGACTGGCTCGCTTCCGAACTGATCCGACGCGACTGGTCGATGAAATCGCTCCATCGCGAAATCCTGCTCTCCTCCACATTCGCCATGAGCACCCATTTCAACCAGCGTGCGGCGACTGCTGATCCGGAGAACCGCCTGCAGTGGCGAATGGACCGTCGCCGTCTGTCGGCTGAAGAAGTCCGTGACGCGTTGCTGTTCGTCGGCGGAATGATGGACCGACGAATCGGGGGATCGCTAATGACGGTCAACAACCGGGCCTACGTGACCGGCACCGGACACAACATGAAGACCGATGTCTACGAGAACACCCGGCGGAGCATTTACCAGCCGGTCGTCCGCAGCGCGCTCTTTGATGTCTTCCAGGCCTTTGATTTTGCCGACCCCAGCCTGCCCAACGGTGACCGGGTCACAACCACGATCGCTCCACAGGCCCTGTTCCTGATGAACAGCGCACTGGTGGACAACCAGTCATCGGCCATTGCCGAACGCGTTCTGGCACTGGAGGGCGACGAAGCATTCCGCCTGAAAACCCTCTACCAGTCCCTGCTGGGAAGGGGCCCCGACACCGTCGAGACCGGGCAGGCCGCATCATTCCTATCCGAGTACCGTCGGGCGGCCACCGAGGACGATAAAACCAACAACGATGTGAAGGACAAAGCGAAGCTGGCCTCGCCGACAATTCGTGCGTGGCGGGCCCTGTGCCGCGTCCTGTTGTCCAGCACCGAGTTCGTCTACGCCGAGTAAAGCCACGCCACCTTCAAGAAGTCCCCATGCCCAACAACTCACACTGTTGCAACCAGTTCACCCCGGTAACCAACCGCCGGGACATGCTGACGTCTTCGGCCACGGGATTCGGCATGCTGGCGCTTGCCGACCTGTTGAGCAAACAGGCGACCGCCGAGACGCCCTCGCAACAGAACAACCCACTGGCCCCTCGTGACCCCCACTTCACGCCAAAAGCCAAACGCGTGATCTTTCTGTTCATGCATGGTGGCCCGTCACACGTCGACACCTTCGATCACAAGCCCCAATTGGACAAGGACCACGGCAAACCTCTGCCATTCCCCAAACCGCGGATCGTATCCGGAGCCACCGGCAACCTGCTGAAGTCGCCGTGGCCGTTCAAGCAACACGGCGAGAGCGGCGCCTGGGTCAGTTCGGTTTTCCCCAAGATCGCCGAGATCACCGACGATCTCTGCTTCATCAAATCGATGTACGGCTCGAACTCACGTCACGGCGGCGCCCTGCTGGAACTGCACACCGGAAGCGACACGTTCATCCGCCCCAGCATGGGATCGTGGATCAACTACGGACTGGGAACTGAGAACCAGAACCTGCCCGGCTACATCACGATCTGCCCGAGCCTGACTCATGGCGGCGTCAACAACTGGAGTTCGGCCTTCCTGCCCGCCGTCTACCAGGGCACCCCCATGGGCGACGCCGCCACTCCGGCCGAACGGGCCCGGTTCCCCTTCATCGGCGGCAAGTCAAAGGTCCGACGTCGCTCGCTACAACGCATGGAACTCGACCTGCTGAACCGCATCAACCGGCAGCGATTCAAGGAGACCGGACCCGACTCGGACCTCGAAAGCCGAATCGCATCCTTTGAACTGGCTTTCCGCATGCAGAGCGAAGCACCGCAACTGCAGGACATCAGCGACGAACCCAAGTCTATCCACAAACTCTACGGGCTCGACAACGACGCCACCAAGGACTTTGGCCGCCAGTGCCTGATGGCAAGACGGTTCTCCGAACGCGGCGTCCGCTTCGTCCAAGTCTCTCACAGCTACAAGTGGGACCAGCACGGCGGACTGAAAAAATCGCTCCCGCAGAATGCCCTGGAAGTCGACCAGCCGATTCATGGCCTGATCCGCGACCTCAAGCAACGTGGTCTTCTGGAAGACACACTGGTGCTGTGGGGCGGCGAATTCGGCCGCACTCCGGTCGCACAGGGCAATGACGGTCGAGACCACAACCCCCACGCCCTGACAATGTTCTTGGCTGGAGGTGGTGTCAAACCGGGAATCAGCCACGGCGCCACAGACGAATACGGCTATTATTCGGTGGAGAACAAGGTTCACTTCCACGACCTTCACGCCACGATGCTGCATCTGCTCGGACTCGACCACACCCGGCTCACCTATCGTTATTCTGGTCGTGACTTCCGATTGACCGATATTCATGGTGAGATCGTTCACGACATCCTTGCCTGACCCACACACCGCCCCCACGCTGTCCCCAGCGACAAGGACATTCCCATGTTGACCTTCTCCGGACGCTCAGCACCATTTTGTGACGGCATCTCTCGCCGCAACGCAATCCAGATCGGCAGCCTCGGCATGGCCGGTTTTGGCGGCCTGGGTCTTGACCGGGTCCTTCGTGCCCGGAACACCCAGCCAATTGCGTCCCGAAAAAACACCTCGGTCATCTTCATCGAACTGGCCGGCGGCCCAACCCAATTCGAGACCTACGACCCCAAACCTCATGCTCCCAAGGAGTACCGTGGCGCATTCGGAACCGTGCAGACCAGTCTACCGGGCGTGATCTTCAGTGAATGGATGCCGCGGCAAGCCAAGCTGGCTGACAAATTGGCGATCGTGCGATCGATTCACCACCCCAGCAACAGCCACGACCCCTCGAGTCACCTGACCCAGACCGGTTACTACAAACGGGGACCCAAGGGAGGCATCAACCAGATGCCCGCATTCGGATGCGTGGTGGCCAAGGTTCGAGGCCCCAATGCCCCGACGTTGCCTCCCTACGTCGCCGTCCCTCGTATTATGCGTAATGGCGGGCCGGCTCACCTGGGCAAGAGCTTCAACCCGTTCGAAACCGTCACCGACCCCTCCAAGAAGGGCTTCAAGGTCCAGAACCTGGCCCTCAACAAGACTCTCAACCGTCAACGCCTCAGCGACCGGAAAAGCCTTCTCGGAGCACTCGATGCCCAGCGGCGGCTCGCCGACCTGCAGGGAGCTTCTGAAGCCGTCGACGACTTCACCTACCAGGCGTTCGACCTGATCACCGGAGATGCCGCCCGCGTGGCGTTCGACATTGATGCCGAACCGGACTCCATCCGCGACGCTTACGGCCGAACATCCAACGGACAGAGCCTGTTGTTGGCCAGGCGATTGGTCGAACACGGAGTCACGTGCGTCACGGTCCGCGTCACTGGTTGGGACGACCACAGCAAGATCGCCGACCGTCTGAAAACGAAGGCCCCCAGTTACGACCAGGGAGCCGCCGCACTGGTCAGCGACCTCCACGACCGGGGACTCGCCGACGATGTCCTGGTCGTCTCAATGGGAGAATTCGGCAGAACTCCCCGAGTCAACAAGAACGCGGGGCGCGACCACTGGGGAGCGGTAATGAGCGTCATGCTGTCCGGTGGCGGCCTGCAGACGGGGGTACTCGGCGCATCGAATTCACGGGGCGAGGTCCCTGCGGCCAACGCTTACCGACCCGAAAACGTCCTGGCGATGATCTATCGGCACTTGGGCATCGACCCGGGCATGACCTTCGACGACTTCAGTGGACGGCCACGACACCTGCTGGAACGCCGCGAACTGATCAAGGAACTGGTGTGACCGATCGGCCCGACAGCCCGGCAGCTGCCGACCACCTGCAACTGGATCCGGCACTTTGCCGAGAACGTCAACGACGGCTCATCGCCGTGATGGTCCGGCGTGATCTCGAACGCGTTCTCCTCGTCCAACCCGAACACGTCCAGTACCTGACCGGCTTCCGGACACCACACACCCTGCTCAAGACCGCCGTCGCGCTCGACGCGGACGGCCACTGCACCCTCGCCGCCCCCAACGCGGCTCCCGACAACGTGGCGGCTGACACTGTTGTCACCTTCGAGGCCCAGTGGCGCGCCACGCTCAGGCAGGAACAACCGCGAGAATCCAGTCGCGTCCTCTCCGCCGCGCTTGACGGCCGCCCACCGGTCGAACGCCTGGGCGTCGAGTTCTCCACGTTCGGCCCTCACTTCCAGGCCGCCATCGGTTCAGCAACATCACAGACTTCCGACGTCGAACCCGACCTCTGGCAACTCCGACGGAACAAGGATCCCGACGAACTGGCCATGATTGGCCGAGCCATCGAGTGCACCGAGGCGATGTACCGGCGGGCCCGGGAGATCATCCAGCCGGGTATCACCGAACTGGAGGTGTTCAATCAACTGCACTCGGCAGCCGTCGAGGTCGCCGGAGAGCCGCTGACCGCTCTCGGCAATGACTACCAGGCCAACTCACCCGGCGGCCCTCCGCGACCTCGGCAAGCTGGGGCAGGGGAATTGTTCGTCCTCGATCTGGGACCAGCCTACCGGGGCTATTACGCCGACAATTGCCGCACAATATCAGTCGATGGGCAGCCGACTGATGACCAGTTGAAGGCGTGGCAGGCCATCGTCGACACACTCGACATGGTCGAACAGACAGTGCGGCCGGGCACCAGTTGCCGCCAACTGTTTCAGACGGCCCAGGACATGCTCGATGAGTACCGCCCCGGAGCCTTCTTTCATCATCTCGGACACGCCTTCGGCCTGTTCCCCCACGAAGGACCTCACCTGAACCCCAACTGGGACGACACGTTCGAAGAGGGTGACGTGTTCACCGCCGAACCAGGACTGTACGGTCCGGAACTGAAGGCCGGCATCCGGCTGGAACAGAACTACCGCGTCACCGCCGACGGTGTCCAGAGGCTCACATCGCACCCGTTGGAACTCGCTGTCGATTGATCCGGCCGGGTCATCGCCGTGCAGACACGTCCGGAAGATCGATCGGCACGCGGATTCGCCGCTTGCCGGGAGCCTGCTCCCACAGCACGAGCTCGTCTTTGTTGTCACCGACGACCAGACGATGCACGCCCGCATAATTCGCAGGCACCTCGGCCACAAACACCATGTATTCACGAGTGGTCGACTGCCCGGCATCTATAAACGTGTAAAGCGGACGATCAAAGATTTTCCCCTGGGCCACCAGCGTGGAAAAGGGCTGATGCAGTCCGGTCGTTCCGAATTCAAGCCCTCGGGATTTGACCCGACCACCCTCGCGATGGCGCCAGATGTTCAGCCACGGATAATGACGCGTTTTCCAGACGTATCCCAACAACAGTTTCGCCTTCGGGTTCGCAGCGGTCACCCAACCGTTCCTCGCCGTGTTTTCGAATACGAACGAAGACACGTCGTGGATCGTGCCATCCGATTGGGTCGAACGAAAACGCCGCAGATCCACCTGCTGCTTTCCGATCACTATCTGTGGCCACAGGCTCGGCTTCCCGCCACGGGCGGGCACTTCGCCTTCCTGGGAAAACCCCCGCGTCGCATTCGAATCGACAAGCGTCGAATCGTCCAGGAACGGGGCAGCGATCGACGGATGCTGCACCATGTTGTAGATCCGGCCCAGTTTACGGTCGTTCACGACGGTTTCGCTGATCAGTGCCACGCCAGAGTTCCGCGCCAAAGTAATCTTTCGGACGACCGACAGGCCTGCCAAAGGCAATCGACACTCCATTGTCAACCACTGGTACTTGTCTGCGGCTTCTGGCGCCCGGCTCAGTTTCCAGTTCACCCTTGGAGCCTCACCGTGGAACGGAACCCCTCGCTTAGCCTCGGCATCCGATGGTGCCCCCCAACGGTCCAGGCACAGAAAATGGCCTCGCAAGTACGGTTTCCCGGGCTCAACCGGTTCCAGTCCGTGAATCGTCCAGTTCAGCGGATTGACCGAATTCCCTTTCAGGCGAATCTCGACAATCCCCCCTCCTGCCGTCGTCACGGCCAATACGGATTGTGGATTGTTCAGTGTGACCAAGCCCGGCCCGGCAGCTGGCAACTCAAAGCCACTCCCAAACACCAGCACGCCCACAAGGCCAGCCAGCGCGTGGCACCGCCTGTTCATCGCAACATCTCCGGGGTCTCGTTGATCGATCCCAACGACACTGCATTGTAAGCTGTACCACCTTCAACGGCGATCACTGACTCATGAAGGGAGACCGGACAATGGACCTCAGCGGAAAATGGGCCCTGGTGACGGGAGCTGGACGTGGAATCGGCAAAGGGTGCGCTCTGCAGTTGGCCGGTCGCGGGGCCGACCTGGTCCTCAACGATCGTCCCGGCAGCCCGGACCTCGCCAACACTGTCGAAGAAATCGAAGCAATGGGACGCCAGTGTGTGGGGATCGAAGCTGATGTGTTCGAGCGTGACGGTTGCGAACAACTGGTCTCGTCGGCTGTCGATGGAGCCGGCCAACTCGACATCCTGGTCAGCAACCCAGCCTACAGCGAACGGTGTTCGTTTCTGGAATATCCTCCAGAGCTGTTCGAACAGACCCTGCGGGGCACGTTGCTGGCAGGGTTTCATATCAGCCAACTGACGGCCCGCCACATGGTGGAACGGGGTGGCGGTGGAAAGATCGTGTTCATTTCCAGCGTGCAAGCCTACCTGCCGATCTCACACTGCGTGGCGTATGGAGCAGCCAAGAACGGACTCAACCACATGATGCGAACCATCGCAGTCGAATTGTTCAATCACCGAATCAATGTCAATGCGATCGAACCGGGTTGGATTGACACGCCCGGTGAACACGAAACGTTCGGTGCCGAACGCATCGAAGCCGAGGCCGCAGGCTTGCCATGGGGCCGGCTGGGAACTCCCGAGGACATCGGCAAAGCAGCGGCCTTCCTTTGTTCGGACGAATCCGACTACGTGACGGGAACGATCCTGCGGGTCGATGGCGGCTTCGTGTATCGAGAATGCCGTCGTCCCGAGGTGGAATAACCGTCAAAAAAAAAGACACACCACCGGCCGGGACCCTCTCTCCAGAGCACTCAAGGGATAGATTCCGTCAAGCTTGTCTCTAGCAAGAGGACCCGAACCGGTGGTGCGGCTGCGGTGTCCGAGCATCCTTGTTCCCGGTTCCCGATGACCTCCCGCATCATGCCCGAAGATCACCAGCCCACCGCTCGCCCCGGTCGCCTCTCTTTCCCCCCTCCAGTTGTTGATGTGACTCCAGGCACCACCGACGCCCGTCTCCCGGGGCAGGGGAGGCACGGAGGCCGGTCACAGGACACGGACGCCGGCGATGCCATGGTCTGTCGGAGACTGATCAAAACGTCACCGGAACTGTCAACGAATCCCAGCCCCTCCCGGCTTCGGTGTCGCCGGAGACTTCGGTGAGGACGGGCGTTGTTTCCGTGCCCGCAACCTCGCCTTTCGAGACAACTCGGCCTCCCGAATCAACTCGGACAATCGCTGCTTCTGCGGCGGGGTGAGTGCTTCGAGAATCTCCTTCCGCTCCTGAGATCGCAGATCCTCAAGCTGCCGGTTCAACGCCTCGATCCGTTTCCGGTACATCGCCTGGATCGAATAGATACGCTGTTTCTGAATCGCGCTCACTCCGACCTTGCCGAAGTACCTCGGCAATCGCCCGCGCGGCCTCGCTTTCGCCTGAGGCTTCCCAACCGCCTCGCCCCGGTTTTTGCCCGGGCGCTTCTGCTGGAGAGCCAACGGTTCGCTCGGCAATATCGTCACCGGCATCGCGATTTTCGTGTGTTGACCAAAACCCGCCGAGTCCGGCAGGACGGGTGCAACCGAAGTCTCCGTCGACACCAAAGTCGGAGACGATGTCGGCCTCGGGTGTTTGCCCGGGCTGTACGCTTCCCTGGCCGTCGCTGACTCCGACCACATCACCGCAACTCCCAGCGTTGCCAATCCCAGGCTGGCCAACAGGACTCCCGGCAGTCGATTGCCCGGGTAACGCCTCCTCGATCCCGTCCCCGGCCGGATCCGGTCGCCGAGAGTTTCTCTTGATTGTCCCTGTCCGAATGTGTTGTGGTTCATGCGTCATTCCTTTCCTCGCAAAGAACCTTCACTTCGTCTCACCACACACCGTGCTGCCTCCGGCAGCATCAACGGGCGAGACGGTGTACACCACAGCCGGTTTCGCCAATGTGCTGTTTGTCGTTGTCGGGTGGCCTTTACCAATCACCCCAGTAATGTAAACAGTTGTATTCTACTTTACACACCCGGACAGCAGAATCAAGAACCAAATCACACAAATCTCAAAAAAGAAACCAGCCCCGAATTCCCGCCAAGAACTCGGGGCCGGCCGTTGAGTCAAACCACGTCTAGAGCGACAAGTATCCGTTGAGTTCGAGGAACTCCACGACTTCAGCCGCCAGTTCCTCAATCCCCTTCTCATCGGCGTCCAGGACCAATTCGGCGGCCTCGGGAGCCTCGTACGGATCATCTATCCCGGTAAACCCCTTGATCTCCCCAGCTCGTGCCTTGGCGTAGAGTCCCTTCGGGTCACGGGATTCGCACGTCTCCAGAGAGGCATTGACGTACACCTCGACGAATTCCCCCTCGCCCATCAATTCCCGAGCCTGTTGACGGTCAGCGGCGTAGGGCGAAATGAATGCAGTCAATGCAAAAGTGCCCGAATCGACAAACAACTTCGCGACTTCGCCGATTCGCCGAATGTTCTCGGCGCGATCCTCAGCACTGAATCCGAGATTCTTGTTCAGCCCATGTCGGACGTTGTCCCCGTCCAGCACATAGGTCTTTTTGCCTTGGGCATGCAACAGGTGATCCACTTCGTTGGCCACGGTGCTCTTACCCGACGCACTCAATCCGGTGAACCAAATCACCGCCCCGCGGTGGCCGGAGAGTTCTTCGCGCGACGCGCGATCGACACGAGCTTCGTGCCAAGTGATGTTGTCCGCTTTCTGTTCGTTCATCGCTTCAACCACTCCCGTCTACTTCACAGTTTTCTCACCGTGTCACACCCACCAACCTTGAACAGAACTGATACTAGAGCACGCTCCCCGCGCTGAAAAGCCGACCGCCCAAGCCAAAACACTCCACTGGTGAACACTCCACCAAGCTGCTAGTTTGGAACGTTCCCACGACCGAGGTCTCCGCCCCCATTTCGGAGGTCACGCGGCGGCCCCAACCCCTTCATCCTGGAGACACGTGTCTCGTGAGCGGTCCCGACTTCACCAAGTCCGAACTGATCCCCGTCATCGCACAGGATGCCGACGACGGCGCGGTCCTGATGTTGGCCTACATGAACCAGGAGGCCTGGCAGGAGACCTGCAAGACAGGACGGGTCTGCTACTACAGCCGCAGCCGCAACAAGCTGTGGCGAAAGGGCGAGGAGAGCGGGAATTTCCAGGAGGTCAAGGCCATCTTCTACGACTGCGACGCCGACACGTTGCTGGTGACAGTAACCCAGCACGGAGGCGCGGCCTGCCACGAAGGCTATCGCAGCTGCTTCTTTCGCAAGGTCGACCCCCAAAGCGGTGACGTGACCGTCGTTGGCGAACGGGTATTCGATCCGGCCGAGGTCTACAAGACGAATAGCTGAAACCATGACCGATTCCACTACCAACGACGCCCCCTCCCAGGTCCTCAAGCTCGGCATCCCCGCAGGAAGCCTGCAGGAATCTACCGCCGCGCTATTCAGCAAGGCCGGCTACAACATCCGCTTCTCGTCGCGATCGTATTACCCGACGATCGACGACCCCGAGATCGAATGCCTGCTGATCCGGGCCCAGGAAATGGCCCGCTACGTTGAGCAGGGCATTCTCGACGCCGGCATCACCGGGCACGACTGGGTGCTGGAAACCCAGGCCAACGTGGCTGAGATCTGTGAGATGGTATTCTCGAAGGTCAGCCGCCGCAAAGTCCGCTGGGTGCTCGCCGTCCCGGAAGACTCCGACATCCAGTCGGTACAAGACCTGGCCGGAAAGCGGATCGCCACCGAGGCCGTCGGCCTGACACGCAATTACCTGGCCGAGCATGGCGTCGAAGCGACTGTTGAGTTTTCCTGGGGAGCCACGGAGGTCAAGCCACCCCAGCTCGCAGATGCGATCGTCGAGGTCACCGAAACCGGCAGCTCGTTGCGAGCCAACAACCTCCGTATTCTCGACACGGTCATAGAGAGTTCCACCAGGCTGATTGCCAACAACGACGCCGTCGCTGACGAGTGGAAAAAGACCAAGCTCGACAACATCGCGTTGATGCTGCAATCCTGCCTGGACGCCGAGGGCAAAGCCGGGCTGATGATGAACGTTCGTCGTGCCGACCTGCCGACGATCCTCGACCAACTCCCGGCCCTTCAGCAGCCCACCGTCTCGTCCCTTTCGGACCCGGACTGGGTGGCCGTCAACACAATCCTCGACGGCCCCACCGTACGGATGATCATCCCGGTGCTGAAGGCCGCTGGAGCCAGAGGCATCGTCGAATACCCGATCAACAAGATCATCGACTGAGCCGATCGCGAGGCGTCGATGCCACCAGACGCGACACCGGTGCACATCGTCAAGCTGGGCGGCAGCCTGCTGGACTGGACCGAGATGCCGTCCCGTTTGACACGGCTGCTCACAACCTCTCCCGGTCAACACCCCCTGCTGATTGTCGGCGGAGGTGCTGCCGTTGACATCGTCCGCGACTGGCAACAAACACACGCTCTCGACGACAACGTTGCTCACGCCCTGGCGATTGACGCCATGTCGTTGAACTCACGACTGCTGGTCACCTTGTTGCCTCGCACCAGAATCGTCACCGATCACCTCCAGGCCAAAGAGGCGTGGGCGACTGACTGCTGGCCCATCCTCGACTGCGGCACGTTTCTCGCCGCCCAGGAGTCGCGACAGGCCCTCAAGCTCCCTCATTCCTGGCAAGCCACCAGTGACACCATCGCCGGATGGGTCGCCCGCACCTGGCCCGCCTCACGATTGACGCTGGTCAAGTCGGTCGACCTGCCATCCGACCCCAGCCCCACCACAGTGTCTGATGCCGGACTTGTCGACGAGCACCTGACCACCTGGATCGACCAGTTGCCTGCCACCGAATGGGTCAACCTGCGTTCCGCCACGCCACAGCCGGTCCGCTGGCACCCTCAAGACAAGCAACCAGCTCCCTGACCCGATCCGCCTCCACGGCCAGTTCACGTCGCCCGTCGCTGCACGCCGCTGAACGGACAGCGACCAGGTCGGGCCCGATGGCCGCCACATCGGGCAGATCTGCCATCGACACCCGTCCGGCCAGCGCCAGCAACAGTCCCGCATCACGTGTCGAAGAGCGGATCGATTCCAGTTGTTTCGTCGACATGTGATCGGCCAGTCGCCCACAAGACTTGTCCCAGGTGTCGACGAGCACCCCGGCACACCCGGACCCGATCGCCGCAGCGACCACGTCCTCGACACCGGGAGCACCACATCGCGTCGCATCCGCATACGCCACCGCGATCCAATCTCGCACGCCTCGCAATCGGCCCCGCACCTCCTGCCAGCGGACCGTCCAGTCCACGTGCTGCCTCATGGCAGACAGGCCCAGCTTGGCGAAGTCGACCGACGGGCCATCCCAGTTCGCTGCCGCCCCGTTCGTCCAATCCACCACTTCACCCAACGCCATGCTCGTGGCCACCCCCGCAGCCCGGCCACATTCGACAGCTTCACGGATAACGGACGGGCCAGCCATCCCCAGCGGTCCGTGCGCAGGCTCCTTGACGTCGAGAACCGCGCATCCCCCTTCGATGGCCGCCCGCGCCTCCTGAGCTGACCGAACGCTCACCAGCAACCCCACGGCCTCACCGCTCACTTCACCCCCTCCTGTTCATGTACGACGGCCCGGCCGGCCAGGGCTCCGGTGGGCTTCCCTCGGAACACGGCCGGGCGGCCATTGACGAACACGTAACGGAACCCCTCGGAGTACTGGTGAGGATCCTCGAACGTGGCCGCATCGCGAATGGCCTTGGGATCGAACACCGCGATATCCGCCACCGAGTCCACTCGTAGCACACCGCGGTCTTTCAAGCCAAGAATCTTGGCGGGCAACCCCGTCATGCTGCGTACCGCAGCCGGGAGGCCCAGGACCTTTTCCCGGATGGCGTAGTGTCCCAGTTTCCGGGCGAACGTGCCGTAACTGCGGGGATGCGGGCGGTCCGCACCGGGTAAATAGGCGCGTCCATCCGACGCCGTCGCCACCCATTTCACCTGCATAATGTGCCGAACGTCCTCCTCGCTCATACTGAAGTTCACGATGGCCGCTCCGCCATTCCTGGCAACCTGCACGGCCACCTCGACGGTCGTCAGCTTCTCACCCTCGGCGATCTCAGCCACGCTTTTCCCGACCCAGTCTGACCGAGGCGAATAGCGAGCGATCTTCAGCACCCGGCCGTTCTCTTTTCGGCTCAGATTCTCGGCAATGGCCGTACGAATTCGCTGGCCGACCTCCTTGTCGTCCAGTCGTCGGATCAATTCCTTGCGGCCTCCTGCCCGGGCCCAGGTCGGAATGACAGTGGCGTCCAGAGAAGTGCTGGAGGCGACATACGGATACTGGTCAGCGGTGACCACCTGGCCGGCCTTCCGTGCGGCGGCAATCCGCTCTGCCGCACGGCGCACCAGCCCCCAGGACTCGCGGCCACTCGACTTGAAATGCGACACGTGCACCGGCAACTTCGCCCGTCTACCGATCTCCATCGCCTCGTCGACTGCCTTGAGCAAGCGGACATTTTCGTTACGAATGTGGCTGGCATAAATCCCGTTGTGACGGGCGACCACCTTGGCCAGAGCCACCAGCTCATCCGTGTCAGCGTACGTTCCGGGGACATAAATCAGTCCAGTCGACATCCCCCAGGCCCCATCGGCCATCGCCTTCTCGGCCAGGCGAACCATTTCCTGAAGTTCCTCACTCGTCGCGGCTCGCCGGTCGGTACCAACCACCTGACGCCGCAACGACCCCTGTGGCAACAGGTGGACCACGTTGGCTCCAGCGCCGGCCTGATTGATCTTCCCATAGTACTCACCGACATTGACCGGCCCCGACCCACAATTGCCGGTGACCATCGTCGTACAACCCTGCATCAGGTAATTGATGCAGGCCCGAGTCTTCGCATCGACCACCTGCCGATCGCTGTGGTTATGAAGGTCGATGGCACCAGGCATTACCACCAGGCCGCGACAATCCAGTCTCCATTCGACCGACTGAGTCTTGAACGTTCCTACCGCGACAATCTTCCCGCCGCGAATCGCGACGTCACCGATCACCCCGGGACGCCCCGTCCCGTCATGAATCTCACCTCCCTCCAGCACAACATCCGCAGTGACGGGTTCGGCCGACCCGACCGAACCATTGCACCACGCGATGAGAACGATCGCCACAAACCCCAACCGTTGCATCTGTTGTCTCCCTGCTGCTTCCGGCCACCGCACCCAGCCGCACTTGACCTCGACCCCACGGCGGGCTGCAATGCGAATGGACGTCGCCATTGTATCGACGACTTCCACCGGCAACAGTGTGCCCAGAGTCCTCACCACCACCAACCCGCTTCTCGACAACACGTTCATGCCAATCCCCCCTGACGCCCGTCGCGACCTCGGTGACGGCTTTTCCATCTGCCCACTCCCGGTCGGCCTGTGGCAGATCTCCGGGGGCCATGGTGCCATCGACCACGAAGCCGCCACCGAATCGCTTTTCGACTATTTCGGCGACGGCTACACCACGCTGGACATGGCCGACCACTACGGGCCCGCCGAAGACATCTACGGAGAATTTCGCCGCCGGCTACGAGAACGCCAGGGAGACCAGGCGGTGGATGCAGTCCAGGCCATGACCAAGTGGTGCCCCTCGCCCGGACCAATGAACCGAGAGGTGGTCGAGCAGGCGGTTGGAGTATCACTGAAACGCATGGACGTCGACTGCCTGGACGTCCTGCAGTTTCACTGGTGGGACTACGACGACCCTCGTTACCTCGACGCCCTGGGTCACATGGCCGACCTGCAGGCCGAGGGCCGCATCGGCCACCTGGCCCTGACCAATTTCGACTCACCCCACCTGGCCCGGATTGCCGAAGCCGGGATCCGGGTCATCTCCAACCAGGTCCAGTACAGCCTTGTTGATCGGCGCCCCGAACTGGAGCAACTGGCGGTGTGCCAGGAGCACGACATCCGCTTCCTCACCTACGGCACCCTGTGTGGCGGACTGCTCTCCGAAAAATACCTCGACAGCGACGAACCGAGGCCCGGTGATCTCGAAACAAACTCGAAGAAAAAATACAAACGGATGATCGACGCCTGGGGCGGCTGGGACCTATTCCAACGATTGCTGACCGGCCTGTCGACGATCGCCCGGCGACACGAGGTCGACTTGGCCAACGTGGCCACCCGCGCAATCCTCGACCAGGACCGTGTCGCCGGCGTGATCGTGGGCTGCCGACTGGGCCTCGCCGAGCACCGGGCCGCAAATGCCCGCGTGTTCGACTTCTCGCTCGACGACCAGGACTGGGCAGTGATCGACGCGGCCACCGAGGGTCACCGCGACCTGATGGCCAGCATTGGCGACTGCGGAGACGAGTACCGAGAGTAACCGCGGTCACCTGGTCGACGGCAGCAATTCCAGCAGCGCGAGGGTCGCCCAGCACGTACCGCAGATCGAAATGAACTGCGACTTCTCGTGTGGAAAACCCGAATCGAAGAACTTCTGGATCGCCTTGCTGCGAGTCGTGACCAGCCACGACCCATCGGACTTCACCGTCTTCAACAGGTACCGGCACCCCTTCTGGTAGGATTCGTCGCCGACCTTCATCCCGGCAGCCTTCAGAGCAAACAACGCCTGGCCGGTGGCATACGAGTCGCCCTTTCGCTCGGGCAACTGCGACCACCCCCCGTCGGGTCGCTGCTTCCCCTTCAACTCACTGGCCAGTCGTTGAACATCCGTCTTCCCGGCCCCGGCCCACACCAGCCCCAGAAGTCGAAACACGCGGTCCTCGTTCGTCTTCGCCTCGGCCTTCAGCAGCCACTTCCTCGTCCGCGGGATCCGCTCGGCCAGGTCCTTGGCGCCATCCTTACCGGCATAAAACTGGAGCCCTCGCAA
This sequence comes from Planctomycetaceae bacterium, assembly GCA_002724315.1. Taxonomy (GTDB): domain Bacteria; phylum Planctomycetota; class Planctomycetia; order Planctomycetales; family Planctomycetaceae; genus UBA8437. The sequence goes on from PBOJ01000017.1 coordinate 19,187, forward strand.
AGACAGTGCCGTGGCGGTGAAATGACTGTCTTCCAGTGGAGGACGATGTGTGCGGATCCGCCAACTGCCATCGCGTCGGTGCTTTGTCCTGAGGTAAGCCACCAGGTCGTTTGTGACCGAATCCGGTTTCCGGCCATCGGCATGCAGTCCCCACAGTGCATAGCCGGCGTTGTAGGGACCACCTGGCACCCCTTCTCCAACCCGAACCCGCTTACTGCGACCGTTGAAATACTCGTACGTGAAATCCGACTGTTCGGCCGTCATTTCAGCATCGACGGCAAACCCGGCCCGACGGGCACCGGCAATGGCCACCGAAGCCAGCCCCTGATGATGACAGCTGAAGCAGTCCCGTTTCTCGACATACGTTGCCGCACTCTTCTGCAACAGCGCCACACTGCGATTCAACACATCGCGAACCGCTTCGGGAGCGAGCGGACCGTCGGCCGCCATCAGCATGCCGGCCCCGGACAACACCAGCACCGCCCCGGCAAACAACATCCTGAGAACACGCACACCTAATCCCGTCATGCCTGTTCGTCCCCGTGGCTGCTGCCGCAACCACCGCTGCCACAACCACCACCGCCACTTCCACATCCACCTGGCTCGGGATCAAACATCGGCGAGAGCCGAATATCTCGACCAGTCCGTTTTGACTGGAACACAGCAATCCGCTCGGACTCCTGCCCGACTTCGCCCAGGCAATACACGACCACAGTACGACCGTCGATCAGCAATTCGGCATCGACCGGCTCGAGTTCGGCCGCCTGGTGACGAATCGTCTCAATCAACTCATCCAGATCGACGGCATCGGTGCCATCGACCTCCAGATCCTCTCGACCGGCCAATCGCAACACATCCCCCGCGGGACTGACATCGCCGACATGGTGCTCCGCCACATTTGACAGCAACTCCCCCAGTTCCAGTCCCCGCTCCGTCTGAATCACCACGCTGTCGCCGTGCTCTGCATTCAACTCGTCGGTGGCACTGAACAACGCCACCCAGCCCAGCCGGCCGTAGCGGACCAGGCACGCGGTTCGCGTCAGCACCTCACCATTTCCCATTAGCCGGGCCCCCGAGTTTTCGCGTTTCGGACCGATTCAGCCGTCCTTGAACACCAGTGTCAACTCCCGGTGTGCGGTGTGCAATGCCCGTTCCACCTCATCGGCGGTTTCCCCCCTGGCAAACACGAACCCGGGGTAGGGCCCCCCCTCGGGCCAAGGCAACAACTGCTGACCGGGATGAGCCGTAATTGCCACTCGCTCGACCCCCGCCACCTCCTCGGCCATCTCCACTCCGTCAACACGCAACAGGGTTCCACCTTTCTCGACCGGCAGCATCATCACTCCCGCCGCCGACTCGACCCGTTCCGGAAGTGGAGCTCGATCGCCGAGCGCATGATGCAACAGAATGTCTTCAAGCCTCAGACCGGTCCCGAACCGCAACACATCCGAACACAACCCGCCGATCGCCCGCGGATTGATCTCGATGACCACCGGCCCCGACTCAGTGACCCGCAATTCGGCATGTACCGCCCCTTCGGTCAACCCCAGCGATGCACAGGCCTCTCGGCACATCTCGCCCACCTCCTCCTGGCACTCCGCCGACAATCGTGACGGAGTCAGGTAGATCGTTTCCTCGAAGTATGGTCCCTCCAGGGGCTCGGGTTTATCGAAGACGGCCAACACCTCCAGTTGGCCGTCTCTCAACAGCCCCTCGATCGCCACCTCGGGACCAGACACAAACGACTCCACCAGGAACCCTTCCTCGATCGAACTTCCTGATTCGCCGGCAACGATCGACTCGAGTCTCGACACAGCTTCCATCATTTCCGCAGGGTCATCGACACGAATCACGCCCCGACTCGCCGACAAGGACAATGGCTTGACCACGGCTGGGAACCCGAACACCGGTGTTGTAGCCCGTTCTGGACCTTCAAACCGACGCCATTCAAATCCGGGGCAGGCCACCCCGTCGGCGGACAGTTGTTCACGAGCCCGTCGCTTGTCGCCGGCCACGGCCACCGCCGCGGGATTGTTGTGCGGCAGACCCAACTCACGGGCCACAACGGCCGTCGCCTCAACCACGGTGTCGTCGATTCCGACCACCGCGTCGATCGGGTAATCCTCATGGAACTCCCGCACCGGCCCAGCACAGGCGTCAGGAGACGAGAAGGGCAGAGTGAGAAACCCTGCGGGATTGAGATGAGCGACCGAACTGTCTTCTTCGGACGCCACCGTCAATTCGACTCCGCAACGTGCAGCAGCAGCCAGCAACGCCGGGGTGCGATATGTCCGCGTCGGCAGCATCAACAGCAACCGGGGCATGCGAGGTCGGCCGTCCCGGTCTACTTCTTCGACGGGGCGTAGTAGGGATTGTTTCCGGACGCGTGATCGGTCGTATCCATGATCTCACCGACCTGGGGGATTTCCGACCGAATCGCAATCTCCACGCCCTGCTTCAGCGTCACGTCGGCCATCCCACACCCCTGACAGCCCCCACCCATCTGGACGTAAACCATGTTCTCCTGGACGTCGAGCAACCGCACGACACCGCCATGGCTGGCCACCGACGGATTGACCTCGCGGTCGAGAATCCCCTGAACCCGGTCGCGCAACACGTCGACCGGCGGAATCGTCTCACGCAGACTCGCCTCAACGGCGGGTTCCCCGGTAGCCAGGTGCTCACGGATCGCCGCCCCCACCTGCTGGCCGACCTCCGGCCACGGTGTCGGGCCGTGCTTGGTGACGGTGAGTCGATTGTCGGTGATCAACACCGCGGCAACGCCTTCGATCGCAAACAGACGCTTGGCCAACGGCGACATCTCAGCCGCCTCGGAACTGCCGAAGTGAAACGACTGGTCCGGATACAACGGCCGATCGACGGTGAAACGGCACATGGTGGGAACATTCATCGGTTCGCCGCTGATCTTGACATCATCCGTCATCGTGGGTTTTCCTTTCGAGGGCCTCGGTGCGGGCCGCCGCTGGGTGTCTCCCTAGAATATCCGACTTCCCCAGCCGGCTCAATCTGTAGTTAGCCGACCTGCTCTCCGGATACGCGACCACCGTGGAACGTCTCGAGCGCATGATTGGCCGACACGATCGCTTCCAGCTTTTCCTGGACAGCCTCAACCTGATCACCCGGGAGGACCACGTAGAGTTCATTGTCATCGATGCCGGTGTAGACACGATTGCCGACACAGCCAAGATTCGTCACAAACTGCGTTCTCTGCATCACTTCAGGGATTGCTGCACAGGTCGGACGCCCCATCGTCGGCCCGCCCGGCACACCGGCTGACGTCGCCGCCTCGGCCAACACCATCATCTGCCGAGGGGTTCCCTGGACGATAACCGCATCCACTCCGCAGGGGGCCAACTCCAACGGCGAATACACGACTGCTCCGAACGACTCGGTGCGGTGAGGAATTTCGGGAACTTCCTCCATCCGCACGTACTCGAGTTCGACCATCATTCCGATCATCTGCTGCTGCCCCTCAGCCTCGGCCTCCGGCAGTTCCACCCCATGAGTGAATGCTCCGATCGGACACGAGAAATGGTCCTCCGGAACCGTCGCAACCACCTGGCCGCCTGCGGCCTGCTGCCAGTAACTGCACCCCGACAGGGCGGATTCTTCCACACGCTCGACTCCATCAGGCACTTCATCGACAAACGCGACAGCCACCGCCGATTCGGACAGACCCAACAACTCCTGCAACCTCGAACCCATTTCCACTCCTCAACCAGATCACTATTCAATCACGAGAGACTCAAACTGAGTCTCGGTTGGCTCGGCTCAGCAAAACCAGTCCTCGGTCAATCGCGGAACCGGCCGGCGATCGATCGTTGCAGCCGACTGTTCCGGTGTCAACGTGAGTCCGGCCAGCCCGGCAATCCGAGAAAACGTCTCCCCCACCTTCTGGTCGCCACAGGCTGCCGCCTCAACGACCTCCGTAACCTGGCCGTGCAACGCATCCATCTCCGGGTCCGGATGCTTCCATCGCCACGACCACGCCCCCGCATCCAACTCACCGCGATGAGGAACGAAGTCGGGATGCTCCTCCAGCAACGAACCTGGCGGGACCAGCAACCGGATGGCAAACTGTACAGGATCGACATGGCCGACCAGCCTCTGGTCGACGACGAACTCCAGAATCTCGCGGTAATCGTCCCGGGTCGTCCAGGGCGTGAACGGAACCCATGTCGGCCGCACCGGCAACCCCACCTCACGGCACCGTTCCAGGGCCACCAGGACGTCATCTCGGGTGTGTCCCTTTTCCAGAATCTCAAGGACGGGATCGGCCAGAGCCTCAACCGCCGAAATCACGAACGCCGCTCCACACTCGACCAAGTCCGGCAACACGTCACCACGTTCAACCAGGTGCTCGACTTTCGCGGTGAAGTCAAACGTCACGCCAGGAAACCGATCCGCCAGGCCGCGGGAGACACGCACAGCGTGAGCCGGACCGTTGAGGAAATCGGGATCGGCAAACGTGATGTGACCGGCGCCGGCGGCGACCTGCTGTTCGATGTCGGCCAGAACGACCTCCGTCGGCACCGCCACGAACCGGCCGCCATAAACCGGGGGAATCGGGCAGTGCGTGCAAAGGTGCCGGCACCCCCGGCTGGCCTCAACCGTCCCGGTGGTCACGACCTTCACGTGCCCGTCGTCGTCGACCGATTCGAATCCCGCGTACTTGTCCAGGCCGGGCAACGTCGACCGATCGGGCACGGGAAACTCCTGCCGCGCCCGCCGGACCTTTGGATCGATGGCCACCGGCTCTTCGCCTCGTTCCCAACTCTCCAGCAATGCGACCAGTTCGCCCTCGCTCTCTCCCCCCAGGCAGGACACCGCGCCGGCCTCCAGCAGGGCAGGGGCGTTGAGCACCGCATAGAGACCCGAAAACACCACTCTTGCACCCGGGTTCTCTTCTCGAACCGAACGAGCCACTCGAACACCCAATTGCAGTGCGGTGTGCATTGGCACGGCGACCACCACAACCGCCGCTCGGCGAAGATCGCTTCGTGACAGTGGTCCCACCGACACGTCGCAGCAAATCGGGTCAAATCCCGCCCGCCTGAGAAATGCCGACGGCCAGGCGACCCCCAGTGGCTGGTGCCCCAGTTCGTAGCACGACACCAGCAACACCCCGCCGTGACTCCTCAGCGCATCGCCTGGAGCCCACCTCTCCACGGGCATCACCGACCTCTCTGACATATCAGGAACAAATCTCGTCGATGACCCTGGCCGGAAACACCGACGTCAAGCGTTCCTTCAAACCGTTCCGGCGATGGAACAGTTCCTCGTGATGCATTCCCAACTGGTCCAGCACCGTCGCGTGCCAATCGTGAACAGTGACCTTTTGGTCAGCCGCCTTCAAACCGATCTCGTCGGTAGTTCCATGAATGTGTCCGCGTTTGATGCCGGCACCGGCCAGCCAGGTCACCATCGCATTCTGATTGTGATCGCGACCGGCCTTCAACACGTTCTTGTCACCGGGCAACTGGGCAATCGGCAACCGGCCGAATTCCCCACCCCAGGCCAGCAGCGTGCTGTCGAGCAATCCTCGCTCGTCAAGATCCTCAAGCAACGCGGCTATCGGCTGATCTGTCTTGCGACAGGCCGCGGGCAAGCTCGTGCCGATGTTGGTGTGGTTGTCCCAGATCTGGAAATTGATGAACAACTGAACAAACCGGACGCCCCGTTCGACCAGCCGGCGGGCGATCAGGCAACGGCGACCATACGAATCTGTCCCCTTGCCTCCCACTCCGTACCGCTTCTGGGTACCAGCGGTTTCCTGGGAAATGTCCAACGCATCCGAGGCAGCCAACTGCATCCTTGCGGCAAGCTCATAGCTGGCGATCCGTGCATCCAACTGGGGCTGTCCGGTACGGCGGCGACGATGGATACGATCGAGTGTGCCGATCAGGTCCCGTTCCAGCTTCACGACGGACTCGGCCTCCTCGTACTCGCGGTCCAGATTCAGAACGGGCTTGCCGGTGGAACGAAAACGGGTGCCCTGGTAGACGGGCGGCAGGAACCCGGCCTGCCAGTTCTGCACCCCGTTGACCGGCAACCCGGCCGGATCGTCGAGCACGATGTAGGCCGGCAGATTCTGGTTCTCGCTGCCGAGACCATAAGTGACCCACGACCCGAGGCTCGGCAAACCCGGAGTCATCCGTCCGCAGTGGGCGATGAACAACGCGGGTTCATGAGTCAGGTTGGTCGTGTACATCGACCGGACGAGACTGATCCGATCCACCTGGGTGGCGAGGTGCGGCAGCAGCTCCGACACGTCCATTCCGCATTCACCGTACTTGGCAAACCGAAACGGACTCCTCATCAATGCCCCGGCCGCCCCGGGATTCTCGACCTCACCGGCAATCTTGTCGAAATACGACTTGCCGTGATTTCGAGTCAGTTCCTCCTTGGGATCGAACAGGTCCATCTGGCTGGGACCACCGTTCATGAACAAGTGGATCACCGACTTGGCCTTCGGCTCAAAATGCGGCTGCTTAGGCGTTTGGTCCGGAAATGCCGACTCCGCAGCCAGGAGCCCGTTCGTGCCATAAAGGTCGCTCGACAGCAACCCGGCCAGTGCCGCGGTGCCCAACCCCCCGGACATTGACGCGAAGAAGTCTCGCCGGGTCACGGCCGGCCTCAACGGGTCGGTAATTTGCGACAGCATCAACGCGATCCTTTTGGAGTGCTCAACACACCCATCAGTCCAGGTACATGAACGCCGCAGAATTCATCACGGCATGGCACAGGTTGCCCAGCGCACGTCGTCTCGCAGCGGCCTGATCATTCTTCAACTCCGCCGCCCACTCGCGTCGCAGCTTCTCGAGAACAGGGACCGTGGCCGCCAGTTCCTCATCGCCGGGAGTTCGCCCCAGCGCAATCCGGTAGACACGAGCCGTCTGCCGTCTCGCATCGTCACCCACCTGCTTCTCAACTCTCTCGGCAAATCGATCCGCCAACTCGCGGATCGCCTTGTTGTTGAGCAGGTGCAGGGCCTGCGGTGCAACGTTGGAAATCGGACGCTGAACACAGTTGGGATTCATCCGCGGCAGATCGAAGTTTTGCAGCAGAGTGGAAATCTGTGTGCGCCGCTGCAGCAGAAAGATACTGCGGCGCCATCCACGTGGACCACGTACAGCGGTCACAAGTCCGTCGGCCCGAGCACTCACCGCGTCACCCGGACCAAACTGGCGACTGTCCAATTCTCCGGCGACCGACAGCAGGCTGTCTCGCAGGCTCTCGGCATCCAACCGCTTCAACGGCATTCGCCCCAGCAGACGGTTTTCGGGATCCACCTGTCGCTGACGGTCGGTCACCGCCGATGACTGGCGGTAGGCGCTCGAGGTGAGAATCAGGCGATGAATCGACTTCAGCCGCCAGCCGTTGCGAACCAATTCCACTGCGAGCCAGTCAAGCAGCTCGGGATGTGTGGGCCGGTCGCCGGTCTCGCCGAAGTTGTCCAGCGTGCCGACAATCCCGCGACCGAAGTAGTGTTTCCAGATCCGGTTGACGATGATCCGGGCCGTCAGCGGATGTTCGTCGGCGGTCAACCACCGCCCAAACGCCAGCCTTCGCCCGGTCGAGTCGGCCCCCGGGAAAGGTGGCTTCACGTCCAGTTCAAAACCCGACGGAGCCAACACCTCAGGAACACCCGGCTCAACCATCCGGCCGGGGGTCAGATAGTTGCCGCGAATCAACACGTAGGTGGGCGACGGGGACCCGCGATCCCACAACGCCCGCACGAACGGTTGTTCCTTCTTCTGCCCACCCAACTGCTTGACCCGCTTGTCTGTCTCGCCAATCGCCTTGGCGTACCCGGGATCGAGATTTTTCAGTTCCGCGTCATCAATGGTCAGCAGTGGCGCAAATTTCTCGGCCAGGTACCGCTGCACCTCAGTCCGTTTGGCTTTTTCAGCGGCGACCGCCTTCCGCACGTCTTCGCGAATCGCGACCGGCAGTTTGGCCAATCTGGCGGCGACGTGTTTCTTGCGTGCCACCCCGGCCATCTCCGACAAGTCCCGGCCTGCCGCGGCGATTTGGGCATCGACCCTCGAATTGTGAGCGTCGTGCGCCGACTGCTCCTCGGTGCTGACCACCGTAAAATGACGGAACCCGATCGGCCCGCTGCTGAACTGCTTCGTCCCGAACGGCTTCAACCAGTCGTTCTCGTCCAGCGCCCCCTTGAAGACGGCCGCCAGCCGATAGTAGTCACGCTGCGGCAGCGGGTCGAATTTGTGATAATGACACTTGGCACATTTCAGAGTCAGGCCCATCACCGAAGATGTCAGCACTTCCAGTTCGGCATCGATCACGTCACGGCGGTCCGGAACAAACCCGGTGATGTTGGCGTACGTCGCATCCGGCACAAACCTGAGAAATCCCGTGGCAACCAGGTTGTCAGCCATCTCGGACGTCACGATTTTCGCCCGCTTGTAATCGGCCAACTCGTCACCGGCAATCTGTTCCAGCAGGAAGCGGTTGTAGGGCTTGTCGTCGTTGAGCGACCGAATCACGTAATCGCGAAAGCGGTAGGCGGACCGGCGGATCGGGTCCGCATTCTGAATGCCGTCCGAGTCCGAGTAGCCGGCCAGGTCGAGCCAGAACCGGGCCCACCGAACCCCAAAGTGAGGCGACGCCAGCAGGCGGTCGACCTGCGCGTCCCAGCCTGCGCCAGCCAGGGACCTTCCTGAGTCAGCACGATCGAGATCGTCAAGGCGAGGTGGCAGGCCGGTCACATCCAGCGTCGCCCGCCTCAACAACGCCACGGGGTCAGCGTCGGCAGAAAACGACAGTCCTTTGCCCGCGAGCCGTTCCAGGAGAAAGGCATCAACCGGATTCCGGACGCGGCCCATCGCTTCAACAACCGGCACGGCCGCCGCCACGGGTCTGCGAAAGGCCCAGAACCGACGCTGCTCGTCGTCGACCACCGGGACCTGTCCCGACGACGGGGGATCGGGAACCAATGGCATCCCGTCGGCGATCCACCGCGTCACCTTGGCAATCTCACCGGGTTCGATGACCTTGATACTGGCCGCCACCAGGTCGCGCCGCGGCGGCATAGTCCCGTCATGAATCTTCTTCAGCAGACGACTTTCCGTGGGCTTGCCCAATACCGCCGCTGGCCCCGACTTGCCTCCCTTGAGAATGGAAGCCCGGGACCTCAGGTCGAGCTGGGCCTTCTTCACCCGCCCGCCGTGGCAGACCACGCATCGCAGTTGAAGAATCGGATACACGTCGTGCTGCGTGACCACAATCGGCAAACGCCCCTTAGGTCCGAAGGGCGCACCAGCAGCAATCCAGTTCCTGATGTCCTCGACATCGCCCTTGGGCAGACGCTTGTCTTCGCCCGGAGGCATTGAACCGTCCTGCACATGCTGAAACAGCAGGCTTTCCAACGGCTTGCCCGGCGTGATCGCTCGCCCGGATTCGCCACCACGGATCAACGCTTCGCGGCTGTCCAGTCCGAACAGCCCCTTGGGCTTCTCACCGGAATGACACTCCAGGCACCTCGACTTGAAGATCGCCCTGACACGGACCTCTGGTTTCCCAACAGGCTCCGCCTTTGGTTCGGCCCCCAGGCCATCGACAAACGGCACGGCAACGGCTGCGGCGACGACCGCCAACCGGGTACGGATCGAACTCATTTCGGACAACCGTCTAACATGGCTCATCCGGCCATCTTACCAGTTGAGGCCATCCGGCCGAAATCCCGAGTGTTTGCCACCGTGTCACCGGCCATTCCGCGAGAGGACAAGCCAGCAACTCATCGGTCACCCCAATCCCGGTTTTCACCCCGCGTCGTCCGTCAGCCGGGATGGCCGGATGTCACTGGGCCAGCAATTCGTCGAACGCGTCCCCGTCTGGCCATTCCGTCACCGCGTCCACCGCGCCGTGCACCAGCGGATCGATCGCCGATGCGGGATTCTTGCCCGCACAGGACCTGCGACTGTTGAACATCACCGCCCAAGCCATACCGTCGTGGCGGCGGACCAACAAAGTCGACGTCCCCGGCAGTGACCCGGTGTGCCACTGGTTCATACGACCATCACCCAGACGCCGTACCGAGAAACCCAATCCGTAGAACACATCCTCAACCGATCCGTCGGACTTCCGTGAGACCGGAGCGGCGGGCGGCTCGAACATTTCATCGAGTGACTCCACCTTGAGGAACGGTTTCCGGCCGGGTGACTCCAACGCCGAGGCAAACCGCACCATGTCAACAGCCGAAGCGATCCAGGCACCGTGAGAATCCATGGCTTCCAGGTTCCACGCCCCATATGCCCGAGACACCCTCTTGCCCAAGTCTTCCTCGAAGACACTCAACCCAACCTTCTCCCCATCGACGTGATATCGCACCTCGCCTTTGGCCCGCCCCTCGATGCGTGTCCTGCCGACCCTCATCCGCGTCACGCCCATCGGCTTCAGGACACGAGCCTGGACGTACCGTTCGTACGACTGGCCCGAAATCTTCTCGATCACCCGTCCCAGCAGGCAGTAACCGTAATTCGAGTACGCGTACCTCGTGCCGGGATCGAAGTCCAACGGCCACTTCTGCATAAACCGAATCACCTCCGCCGGGCCCGCCGGGGCCTTCGTCCCCAGGACCCGCGAAATCCGGATCGACTGAAACATGGGGTCAAACGAGGCGCTGCGGTCCCACCCTCCGGTGTGTTGCAAGCACTGCCGAACCGTCACACGGCGACTCCGCTTGGCGTCCACTTCCGGCTCAAGGCCCAGAATCTCAGCAACCGGATCATCCAGTTTCAACCGCCCTGCTTCGACCAGTTGCAGGATGGCCACCGAAGTCACGGGTTTCGAGAGACTCGCGATGCGAAACCGGCTGGTGGGCAACACCGGATCACCGCTCTGCCGATCGGCCAGACCGAAACCCCGTGCGTAAACCAGCCGTCCATTCCTGGTCACCGCCAAGGATGCGCCAGGCAACTGATGCCGAGACACAAAATCGGTCATCAACCGATCCAGGGGTTCCAGTCGCTTGTCCCCTCGGCCGGTCACACCCACCGACTCGACCTCCGCGGTGGCGGCCAGGCCCGGAGCAGCCAGCAACAGCATGTTGCCCAGGAACACGGTTCTCAGGTGCATCACAGCCTCTCCTCACTAAGCTCCGGCCCGGTGTTGCACTGTTCAACACTCGACTCGATACCGCACGAGCTTCTCGGGATCGACATCGCAGCCCAACCCCGGCACTTCGGGCACGGCGATTTTCCCGTGGTTGATCACAAACGGCGAGCATGTCACATCGTCTTCAAGGCCGAAATAGGTCGAATCATTTCCAAGAGAATATGCCGGGCAGGCCCCGGCGACATGCACCATCGCTGCGGTTTTGGGCCCGAGATCGTGGCCACAATGCATGATGCAGGGAACGCCAGCGGCATGTCCAAGGTGTCCAATCTGGACGCACGGCCAGATGCCCCCGGCGATGTGCGTGTCCGGCAAAATGTATTGCGCAGCTCCCGCCTCGAGAATCTCCCATACGCTCGCCGGGTCAATCACGCTTTCATTCAACGCGATGGGCGTCTGTGTCTCGGCACGCAACCGTGCCGCGTTGGCCAGCGGCTCGGCCGGAATCGGTTGCTCCAGGTATTCCAGTTCGTATTGTTCCAGTTGCTTGCCCAGTTCAATCGCCTCGTCCAGCGAATACGCCCGGTTGGGATCGATCCGCAATTTCAGCCGATCACCGACCGCGTCACGGACGCCACGGACCATCTCCAGGTCCTCCTGCATGTCGCTGCCGGCCTTCGTCTTCAGGCTCTTGAAACCCTGCTCGACGTAAAAACTGGCGATCTCCCCGGCCCGCTCGTAGGTCTGAATACCCATGCACGCAGCCACCTCGACCTCGTCGCGGATTTTTCCGCCAAGCAATTCGACCACCGGGACCCCCAGGGCCTTCCCTTTGAGGTCCCACAAGGCCAACTCGACGCCCGACTTCAGCCGCGTCTCCAACCGACAATCACGATGGAAGGACTGCAGGTTGAGGGGGTCCCGCCCCACCAGCCACGCGCGGGCATCCGCCTGCATGCGTGAGCCACTGATCTCGGGAAGAAAATTGACGTTGTGCTCACCCCATCCCTCCAGGCCTTCGTCGGTCTCGACCTTGACGATCGCACTCATCGTCGTCGAACTCGTACGAACGTGCGATCGGTAGGGGGCAATAGGAGCGATCTGCGGCACCTCAACCACGGTCACGTCCACGTTGGTCACTCGCATCGCAGTTCTCTCCCTGGGTGAGGTCGTCGGCCCGGACTGGTCCCGCCTGGCAGTCGACGGGCTGGCGATGTTCTACCACGCCTCGCCAATGCCAGCCACCAAAGGCTCTCGGCAGCCTCCGGGGATTCGTCTACAATCGGTGTGCCCGACATCCCCTGCAGGCACACGGTGTGAACGACCGCCCTCCCGACCACCTCTCCAACCGTGACGAGGACCACTTCGGGCAGGCCATAGGTGGCGGCATGGCCTCCGTTCCCTCCACACCACTGGATGCTGGCAGCCCCTTCGCGATCTCGCACGGTGGCGGCCCGGCCCAACCGGTGCGGCGACCTCCCGCCCGACGACTCAACACCCGCCCCAAGCTGGTCGCGTTCCTGTTCGTGGCCACCTGTCTGAGCACCACCCACGCTGGCAGCCACCTGGCTGAACTTGATGCACAGATGACTGCTTCGGAGATCAACCGGGCAATGCTCTGGTCGGGGCTGCAGTTCACCACCGCCGTAATGGGCATCCTGCTTGCCCACGAAATGGGCCACTACCTTCAGGCCATTCGCTACGGTGTGCCCGCCACGCTGCCGTTCTTCATCCCGATGCCCATTTCCCCTTTCGGCACAATGGGAGCCGTCATCCTTCAACAGGCGGGCTCGGCCAATCGCCGGGCCTTATTCGACATCGCCATCACCGGGCCGCTGGCCGGACTGGTCGTCACGATTCCGATCACGTTGTGGGGGCTGCAATCGGTTGAAGTCATTGATCTACCAGAAAACCCTGCGTACCCGATCCTGGTCTACGGCGACCCGCCGCTACTGCGGTGGATGATGGCGTGGGTTCACGGGCCACTAAGTGAGAACCAGACGGTGCTCCTCAACCCGCTGGTGTTTGCCGGCTGGGTGGGAATCTTCATCACGGCCCTGAACCTGCTGCCCATCGGGCAACTCGACGGCGGCCACATCCTCTACTCACTGATCGGCAAGTCGGCTCACGTCGTTGCCATCGGCCTGCTGTTCGCGGCGGCCGGCTACATGCTGTATTCGCGTGACCCGTCGTTCATCGTGCTGTTGCTGTTGCTGGTGCTGATGGGTCCAAAACACCCTCCGACCGCCGACGACACAATGCCTCTGGGAGCAGGCCGCCACGTGCTGGGCTGGCTCACGCTCGCCTTTCTGTCCGTCGGCCTGACGCTGAATCCCATCGATGTCATCGAGCCGGCCAACGACGCATCATCGCCGGCGACCACACCCGACGGGACATCGCCTAAGCCTCCCAGCGACTCTTCATGAACGCCAGGGCATCGGTAGCCAGTTGCTGCTCTGACTCGTACATCCGCCGCCAGATCTTCGTCGCGGCAGCCAGGTCGGGCAATGCCAGTCCGAAGGCCTCGACCACCATCCAGCCCTCGTAACCCACCTCCTTGAGGGCGGCAAACGAGGTGTCCCAGTCGACTCCACCCGAACCGGGCGTCGACCGATCGTTCTCGGAAATGTGCACGTGAGCACAGACGTCGATACAGGACTTGACGGCCTCGGTGATGTCCTTCTCCTCGATGTTCGCATGAAATGTGTCGTACATCATCCGCAGATTCGGATGGTCGACCTCGCGAACAAATCTCGCACAATCGGCAGCACAGTTGAGAAAGTAGAGTTCGAACCGGTTCAGGTACTCCAGCACCAGGGTCACCCCCTTCTCACCGGCGTAATCGGCCACCTCCCGAAGTGTCGCCTTGCCGTTGGCCCATTCCTCCTCGCTGGGCATAGCCCCGGAAAACTCACCGAGTGCCGAATGGTAAGGGCCGCACAGCATCGGGGCACCCACCAGTTCGCACATATCCACGGCCCCTTTGAGCCGGGTGACGGCCTCGGCCCGAACCGAGGAGTCCGGAGAAATCGGGTTGGCGTCGCCTGTCGAAACCGTCACCGCCGTCCGCTCGAGCCCCAACTCGTCCAGCTTCCCACCGAGCCTCTGGAAGGCCGCCGCGTCGTGCTCGAAGATCGGCACCTCGACACCGTCGTACCCGATCTCTTTGATCTGTTCCAGGATCCCGTCGTGAGATTCGTCGACAGCTGTGGCCCACAACAACAGATTCATGCCGTATTTCATTGCGACTCGGTCCTTTCCTCGGGTGATTCAACCGTCCGCCCGAAGATCTCGTCCGGTTCGGGAGGAGTCCAGCCCAGCAATTCGCTGACTCGTGGCTCGACCAATTCACGCCCCCGCTCGATCACCGGCAGCACCTCATCGGGGAGCGATGCCAGTTTGATTCGCCGCATGACCTGATTCAAGCGATAAAGCAAACGCTCGGGATCAACGTAGTCGCCCAGGAAGCGTCGTTGGCAGAACTGCGAGACCATCTCGACCAGCCCCTCCGTCGTGCCCCCTCGCGCCATCCCGTTGACAGCCTCCTGCACCGCAAAGGCATCCACCCCGGCCATCGCCTCGTAGTACTGCTCGAGACGCCCCGGGTCCCGCTCGATCAACACGCCATCGAGCAGCAATTCGCTGGTGATGTGCCCGAGTACGCCCGGGCGGTAATCGCTCGTTCCCGGCAGCCGATCGCGAAACGCAACAGCCAGCGTCCCCGAGATTTCCACGAACGCACGGCAGCGATGAAAGTACTGGTCATCGTCCAGATGTTGCAGCACCCCAGCCGCCACCTCAGCCGCCGGCGACCCACTGCTGTCGGCAACCGGGGCCACCAGCCGGTGCCGCATCCTCATCCGACGATCGACAACGCTCAGCCAGTCGGGCACCGCCGTTCCAGCCAGGAACAGCGGCCTGTCGATGAATCGCAGCCCGTGTGCAAAGTAGTTCACCGCTGCTCCCGTTGGCGGCATGACGTTGCCGTCACCGGGAGCATTGTGGACAATTTGCCTTCGGTTTCCCAACGACGCCGAGGCCCCGACCCTGCTCATGCCAGACAACTCTCTGAAACTGATTGTCCTCGCCCGGGACCAGGGCCCCCGTGTCCAGGACGCCTGGGCGGAGCTTTCGGCGTTCCTCGACGATGCGGAGGGAGTCGAAGTGGTTGCCGCGGCGGTGACCGAGGACCTGGCTGACCCTCCACCGGAAGCCGACCTCGTCGTGGTCCTGGGGGGAGATGGAGCAATCCTGCGAGCCTGCCGGCAACTGGCCGCCACGCAACGCCCGATCCTCGGCGTCAACCTCGGACGACTCGGCTTCCTGGCGGAGCTCTCGTTGGATGAGTTCCGAGACAACCTGCCGGCCATCTGTGACAGGCAGTACCGGGTCATCGAACACCTGATGTTCGAGTGCCAGCACGAGTCTTCAAGTGGCCAGACCGAGACAATCATCGGTCTCAACGAGGTCGCACTGTCTGCCGGTGCCAGCCTCACCATGCTCGACGTGCAACTGCAGATTGATGGCGAAGACGTGACCACCTTCAGCGGTGACGGCGTGATTATCAGCTCGCCCGTCGGCTCCACGGCCCACAGCCTTTCAGCCGGAGGCCCCATTCTGCGTCAGGACCTGCAAGCGTTTGTCGTCACTCCGATGAACCCTCACACGCTCAGCAATCGCCCGCTGGTGGACCGTGCCGACAGGCGATACACCCTGACAATGGACGAGGCGCCCGAGGGCGTAACCCTGGTCGTCGACGGCCAGGTCCGCCGCCCATTCGCCGCCGGGGACGCAATCCACGTAGCCCGTTCCGAACTGACATTTCAGCTGGCCAGGATCCCCGGCCACAGCTATTACTCGGCCCTGAGAAACAAACTGGGCTGGAGCGGCCAGGTCCGCGGACGCGGACGCTGACCCCCATCCATTTTCGTCTCCCCCCAATGTCGCCGATCTGCTAGCCTTCCGCGCCCTCGCCCTCGCGGAGCTCGCACGGCATGTTCTCTCTGCAACCACGAACACTCCTGACACTGGTCGCCATCCTGGGATCGTCAACACCCGGCCTGTTGGCTGCAGACGCGCCCCAGCCTGACGAAGCCCCCACGTGGCAGTTGGCGTTCAAGTTCACCCCCGAACAGGTGGTGCGTTACGAGGACCGCTTTCACAGCACGATCCGCCTGCAGAAGGCCAACCAGACGGTTCGGATCCTCAACAATCGCAAGAGCCGCAAGCACTACCGGGTGCTGTCTGTTGACAAGAAAGGGCAGGGGCTGGTCGAGACGGTCATTGACCACATCAAAATCCGCGCCCAGCAGGGCGATGAACCGGCCATCAACATTGACAGTTCCGACGGCCCCGACTCGTGCCCGGTCAATTTCCGGACGCTGCTGGCCACCATCGGTCGTCCAATCGCTCGCAGCCGCTGTGACAGTTCCGGGAAACTGCTCAACGTGCTCTCGATCAGCAAGGCATGGCTGAAAGCCCACCCCGGCGCCTCCAACCAGTCCCTGGCCACGTCACTGCAAAAACAGGGATTCCTCGTCCCGTTGCCCGAAGAACCGATCTCCATCGGCGGCACCTGGGAGGAAACGCACGAGGCGACAACTTCTGACCGGGTCGGCAAACGTCACCGGATCACGCTGAAGAAGATCTATTCGCTGCAGAAAGTCGACAAGGACCTCGCGACCATCACCTGGAAAACCATCCGGCTGACCCCGGTCACCGACCCGCGACTGCTCGCACAGCTCATCCAGCTCGTCGACACCGGCAAGGTCGTCCTGGACATCGACCGTGGAGTGGTGATCTCCAAGACCAGCAACATCGACCGCACGCTGGTCGGTCCATTCGGAGCCGACACTCTGATGATCGCCCGCACCAAACACGAGCTGCTGCTATCCGAAGGTGATTGACCGGGCGACGGTTTCTCCTAAAATTGAAGCTGACGTGAGCCTCTGACGATCGGAACCCGACAGCTTCATGCAACGAAAGTCGCTCTCACCCACCGTTGCCGGGCTCCTGGTCGCATCCAAGCGACTGGCCAAAGAGACCGAGGCCGCGGCGGTCGTAATGCTGTCCGACTCGCCCTACAAGTTCGCCGAGATCCGCAAGAAGCTCCAGCCGTCCCAATTACTGGTTGCCAGCAACAACCCCGACGTGCAGCGGGCCGCTACCGCAGACGACGTCGATCTCGTGCCGCTCGACTCGTCCTCCGAAACCCGTCAGGTTCAGCTCAGCCAGGCCCTGCTCGAAGCCATCGCCGACGAACACCTCGAAAGTGGCGACACGATTGTGGCTCTCTATTCCGGGTACGAACGCGACACCATCGACTCGCTCTCGATCATCAATCTCGGCGACCACCTGGCCAAACTGACCTCTCGCGACCTGCAGCGACTCGAAACCAAGGTCCCACTGGAGACACTTCGCTCGGTCGTCGACCTCGCAGTGGAAATCGGCCGAGAGGGCCGCGAGGGAAAACCCGTGGGCACGATGTTCGTCGTCGGCAGCCACCGCAAGGTCCTCCCGCTCTCCGAGGAGGGTGTTCACGACCCGTTCAAGGGATACCCTCAACGGGAACGCGAGATTCATATGCGGCGGGTTCGTGAGAGTGTGAAGGAGATCGCCCAGCTCGACGGCGCCTTCATCGTGTCCTCCGACGGTGTAGTCCAGTCGGCCGGCCGGATCCTCAGGGCCGCAGCGAGCGGCCTGACACTCTCCAAGGGCCTGGGCGCACGACACTGGGCCGCCGCCGCCATCACCAAGACCACTCCGGCCGTGGCAATCGCCGTGTCAGAATCCAATGGCACCGTGCGGATCTTCCAGGACGGCACGGTCATGCTGCGAATCGAACCCATGGACAGGGCGATGACCTGGCACGACGTGGAAACCGAACCGCCAACTCCCGGCGACTGACCCCCGGCAATGCCTGGAAACAAAAAGTCGCAGACGAGCCAAATTGGACCAAGTCGTCTAGGAGATAAACTGGCCATCTGTTACCGTTCTCGCGTTGTGAAGGATTCGATTGAATAGCAACCAGCGACGCACCTCCTCGGCAGGCGATGCGTCCCTGGCAGTTTCGGGAAAGGACTCCCATGCTCCGTGGCCTCACGATTTTCACCAGTCTCCTCGCTGTCGTGTCCCTGAGCGCCCTGGTGGCGATCCAGGTACAACGAAGCCTTGACGACAACCCGGCAGTGAATGCCGCCGGCGAAGCCGAATTCGCTGACAACGACGAACTCGACCTCGGCGAACCGGCTTCACTTGCTGAACCCGACCAGGGTTTCGAACCCGGCCAAGGGGTGGCGGCGCTGCAGAGCGAACCAGCCGTGACGCCGGCTGCCGCAACCCTGCCCGCGACTGCCCCGGCCTTCGATGCCCCGCCCTCGTCCCCGCCCCCCACTTCTCCAGCTCCGCTGACGCCTGACCCGGCAGCATTCCCCACTTCGCGACCGACGGTGCCCACGCCTCCGCCAACCACGCCTCCGGCAACCACGCCTCCGGCAACCACGCCTCCGGCAACTACGCCTCCGGCAACCACGGCGGCCCCGACCGCCCCCTCTCCGACCATCGCGTCCGATGCCTTTCCGCCGCCCCCTGTCCTCGAGCCCCCGGCGGCCTTCCCGACGCCGCCGCAGTCCACAGAGATACCGGCCGAGCCAACCAGCCCCCCACCGACCACATCCCCGTCGGCCCGAACCATTCTGCCGGCTTCCTCGGACAACGCTCCCTCCGCACCACCGCCTGCAGCGGCCGCCAAGGACCAGCCCAGGACCATCGACCTTGCCGAGCCTTCGACCGGCCGACCTCTCGCCGATCCGTCCCCGGCCGCACTCAATGCTCCGACAGGACGGGAACTGCCCGAGGCTCCGAAAAACATTTCACCCGACGCGGCCCAACCGGCCGCCGCCAAATCCAACCCACTGGTTGGCATTGCCACCGTCGATCCACAGGCGCCACGAGGTCGCCAGCAGCCGCAACTGGAAATCACCAAGACAATCCCGGCCAATGGAGTGATCGGTGAGCCATTGGTTTACTCCATCAAGATCCGCAACACGGGCACCACTGCGGCCCACGCCGTGATTCTCGAAGACCCCATTCCCAACGGAGCGAAGCTGACCGGTACGGTTCCGCAGGCCGAACTTACTGACGGCCAGCTGACCTGGTCGCTGGGAACCATGCCGCCCGGGGGCGAACACAAGATCATGGTCCGCGTAATCCCAACGGTCGCCGGCGACCTGGGCAGCACCGCCACGATCCGGTTCGCCGCACATGCCGCCGCAGTCAGCCGCATTGCCAGCGCCGCGCCAGCTCAGCCGACGGACCCGGTCACCACGTTGAAGCCGTCACCGCGGGCCACTCCGGCTATCCCGCCAAAGTCGGCCATTGACACGATTCCCGCTCCGGCCTCGCCACAACCCGCCGTCAACCAGCAGACCGGTCTGACCCTGGACATCGCAGCACCACCACAGGCCGCCGTCGGCGAAACCGTCACATTGCAGTTCACCCTGACCAACAATACACGGACCCCCCAAAGCGGCGTGATCCTCCGTAACGTGATCCCCAAGGAACTGGACCACCCGGCCGGAACCGATCTCGAGTACCCTTTGCCCTCGCTGGCGGCTGGCCAGAGCAAGGTGATCAAACTTCAGGTGAAAGCCAAGCTCAACGGCGAGGCTGTCAGTCGCGCCACCCTGGCATCCGGACAGACCGTCCTGGCCAGCAACCAGAAAATCATCCGTATCGGGGCCACACCAACGCTTGCGATCGAGCAGTCCGTGCCGGACCGTGTCAGCATCGGTACAGCTGCCGCGCTGAAAACGACCATCTCGAACAACACCCGCGTCCCGTCGCCGGCCGCTACGCTCACGCAGACCCTGGCTCCCGGGCTGGATTTCATCGCCGCCAGCAACCAGGGACGATTCGATCCGGTCAACGGCCGGATCAGCTGGCCGGTATCGCCCATCAATCCCGGCGACTCGGTGACATTCACCACCACGGCCCGGCCTCGACAGGCCGGCAAGACCTTGGCCAGCCTGGTCCGTCTGTCCGAGGGAACCCGGACCCTGGCCACGTCGTCGAAAACGATGCGGACCACCGGTTTCCCCGCCCCGAACCTGAACATTTCCGGAATCCAGGCTCCGGCGACCGTGGGTCGGAATTTCGACATCACTTTCAACCTGTCAAACGGGGGCAGCAGCCCGGTCACCCACAGTCGGCTGAACATCAACCTGCCCGAGTCGCTTCAGATCATCAATATCACCGGCGGAAAACGCGCGGTGGACGGCAAGACGGGCAGCCTGAGCATCATTCCCTCACAGGACGCAATCGCCGGAGGCCAGGCTCGAAAGATCGTCGTCACTGTCCGGTCGACGGTTCCCGGCCAGCAGTTGCTACAGACTCAATTCGCCTGTGACCAACTGGCACAGCCGCTGGCTCGCACCGACGCGGTTACGACACTGCCTCGCTCGATTACGCCATGATCGAGCCCACTGGTGACATCCTCGAGACCTTCGAGAACCCGTATCCCGACCGGGATTACGTCATCGAGACGGTGTGTCCCGAGTTCACCTCGATGTGCCCAAAGACCGGCCAGCCCGACTTCGGCACGCTGACGATTTCGTACATCGCCGAGGCGACCTGTTACGAACTGAAGTCTCTGAAACTGTACTTGCAGCAGTTCCGCAACCACGGCGCGTTCTACGAAGCTGTCACCAACCGAATCCTCGATGACCTCGTTGCGGCCACCTCGCCGCGCTGGATGGCGATCGTGGGGGAATTCACACCCCGTGGCGGGATTTCGACCACCGTCACCGTCGAGTACGACGGATCGGAATCCGTGAGCGATACAACGGCACCCGAGTAGTGGTTTTCGAGCCTCTCGCCGGGCGGGTTGACAGATCCGCGGCCACTCGATTACAACGGCTTCGTCCTCATGGACACCCTTCGCCCCCTTCGTCTAGTGGCCTAGGATTCTGGATTCTCAGTCCAGCGACACGGGTTCAAATCCCGTAGGGGGTACTCGACAAACAAAGCCAGCCAATCCGCTTTTGCAGCGGGTTGGCTGGCTTTTTGCGCTGCCCTGGCGAATCAGGGGTCACCCTTTGCGGTGTATATTTGGGTCTGCCTCTAAGTTCAGAGATCTTGACAGAACCGGCTCGGTTGGGAAGGAAAGCACTTCGCACAATAGAGTCGCCGATCAAGCGACCCGACTCACCGACGGGGACTGCGTACTGGTCACCCCCCTGACCAGTCTGAGAGAACTGGCCCCTGATAAGCACCCCAGTTATTTCTCCAGCGTCCGGAGCAGTTTGGCCTTCGCTTGCCGTACGGTGTCCGGGGTGGGCGACCGGAAGCCATAAAAGACGTAGGCACCGTACGCCAGCTTTTCCAGCGGCAGGAGCACGCCTCCGCCCTTCGCGACCAAGCCGTGGCTGTACTTGCCAGGCGCCCACTGTCTCTTGTCGGCCCTGGGAAGGAGTTTGCGATTGAGCATCGCATAAAGCTGGGCATCCTCTATGGCGTCCCGCAAACCTTCCAGGGCGGGTGTGGAGTAGACAACACCGTCTTTCAGAACAGCGATCGTCTCGTTCTTATGCCAGTCGCAATAAACGTACCATGCGAAACCGTCCGTATCGTAGTAGCCGGCAAGCCAGCCATAGAGACGCACATAGAGGTAGCTGAAACGATAGACACCGTTACCGCCGCCGTAGAACCATACCTCGTCCGTCCTATCAATGAGCGTCGGCTGCTTCGCGACCAGATTACGGAAGATGTCCAGGGAGAGGAACTGCATCTGCCATTGTTCGGCGTTCTTGTTGACCTTGCGGATGAGGCCAGGGCTCCTGGGGATCGTCCCGGTCCAGGTGGTGTAAGTCCTCCAGCCCCCCTCCTTGAAGATGTCGCAGATCTTGTTGTAGCTGGGGATCTCGTCCGGCTTGATCTCGTCATTCTCCTTGGCCCAGATGGCTTTGAAGCCCTGCTTCTGGAGGTACTTTCGCCATTCGCCGGCCAGCCAGACAGCACACCGGCGTCCTTCCGGGGTATCCACCGTGACCTCCTTGCCCAGGCAAGCAAGGGGACCGATGAAAAGAGATTGCGGGCCCATAAAGGATATGGACTTAAACCCGTATTTCATGGCGATGGCAAAAAAGGAGTCGTAGTAGGAGAAGTCCACCCGGGGGAGCGTGTCGCCTTTGAGGAGTGACGGATCGCTTCTCAACACAGCCTGCAGCGGCTTGCCATTGATCTTCACCGGATCGTAGATCGAGAACTTGTTGATGGAGATCGCCAGTGAGTCCAGCCGCGTCTCGGCCATATTCGCAAGGTACGCATGCAGGCGTTTCTTGTATGCCTCATCCTTGTCAGGGTTGCCCGAAAGCCCGTTTATGAATCCGATTCCGCTGCTATAGCCGGTGCAGTGGACGATGTTCCTGGGAGGCATGACGACCTTCCAGACCTTGAGCATTACAGGAAGACTCCCCAAGGATTTCCCGCTCTGTGAATGCTTGAATTCAATCGCGCCCTTGTAGACGCCAGGTTCCACCTTATGGGAGGAGAAACGCATCCAGAGCTCTTCAGTCTTTCCCTTCTTGAGCTTGAGGGGGCCCTTGAGGGGGACAAGCATGTTGACTTGGCGAGAGCGGGTGAAGAGGACCGTTTTCGCGAAGATGTCCGGGCCGGTGATGGCGACCGTGACTTCTGCGTTCTGGAGCCCGCTCACGAGGAAGCAGGCACTTTCCTTTTCGTTACGGGCAAGGTCCAGGTGAAGCGATTTCACTTCTTGCCCGGGCTGGGGTGAGAGGTCATCCAGGCTGGGCGTCACTTGCCCGGGGCCGATGAACCACTTCTCTGTCGGTTTATCCGGAAGCTGCCAGGCCACGAACGGGGGGACTTCGGGACCGGTGCCCGGTTCAGATGCGATCCCGGGACCGGGCATGAGCAGGCATGCTCCGACGCAAACAATAATGGTCAGGCCCAACTGTTCCCGCATGGCCATCCTCCTGTCTCGAGCCCAACCGCCACACATACGAATGAGCTGTTTCGGGTCATTTTATTGCGGCGTCACCGGTAGACAACTTCAACTCCAAGACCGGCCGCCCAGGATCATGGTCACGGGTACAAGTGCTGATTCAATCGGCAGAGCGTTAATATCGACGACTTTGTTGACATCCGGTCGGAAGGGGTTCCTGGCACGCATTATGAGCCAGCCCGTTCTCGGGACCGGGTTTCGGAGGTCACACCCAACGTGACAAAAAGACCAAAGTGGCCACTGGCCCAAACCCCACCTCGAGGCTGATCGAGAACAATCTCCGATTCCTGCACCCGGGCAAATCCCTTGTACAGCAAGGGGGAGCCCATAAGCACATAGTCGATGCGTCGTCGGACTTCGCTGCCCCCAAACAGGCGGTCGGCCAGTCCACGTGTGAAGTCGTTGTCGCTCGACCAGGTGTATCCCGGTTCCGTGTTTCCACTGGCGATCCAGGTATCAACGAAACACGTGCTTCGTCCCTGCAGGGACTTCAGCCCAGTCAGAAACCGAATGCTGGAAGCATCGGGCGTGGCATCCAGGTCGCCGGCGATCAGCGGAGGAAAGCCTTCGGGATCCGCATTGCGGTCTACGTAATCAGCGACGGCGACAGCCTGCATCTCGCGCTCCAGTTCCATGTGGGGTTCGAAGTGCGGCTTGGGATTCACCAGCAGCACTCGCCCCACGGGATCCGGAACTTGAATCTCGGCTGCCTGGATGGCCCGTGGAAACTCCCGCCCACGACTCGTGCTGGGCAGCTTGACCAGATCCGAGCGAACGACAGGGAAGCGACTGGCAATGGCCGTTCCGTATGGGCGATCGGGTTCCTGCAGATCAAATTGATGAACAACTTCGTAGGAGAGGCCCTCCAGAATCCGCCTCGCCTGGTCTGCCGCTTCTTCGTGCCACAGAGCTTCCTGGAACGAGACGAGATCCGGTTGCAAACGCTGGATTTCGTCACGAACCAGCCGATCCCCTGACGGGTCCGGGCGGTCGATGTTGAGGTTCAACGTGAAAACACTCAGAGGTCCTGCAAACATGACGGCCGTTGTCGATGAGGTGGGGGACAAGCCTCGGGTAATACGAGAATGCGTGAACTCTCAGCATTGTGGCAATGTCTCATCGAGATCCTCAACCGACCCTGGTGCCCATACTGTGATTTCACCCAGGGCTCCCCGCGGCCGTGACAGTTGGTGTTCAGTTCCCCAGCCCCGGTGAGCAACTCTTGGCACCCCACTGCAATTGCTCCAGCACTCGTCCGGTCATTCGCAATGTCCCGATCGTCTCGGGCGACGTCGGCCTGGAGAGTTGGCCTCGCCTTACGGCCGAAACTGGAACGCATACAACTTGCAGTCACGCATGCGAAAACGGATCTTGACCGGGCGGGAAGCCAAACGGCTAACGTCTCCGTTTTGCCCCCAGGTCACTGTCTTTCGCACCGAATTGCAGCACAGTGGCGTGGCCTCTTTCACGGTGAAGCCGGGAATCGGATGGCCCTGTTCGTCGAGCAGTTCCACCATGACCACACCCCCGCCGCCGCTATCGACGTTCAATTCCAACCGCTTTCCCTGGAATCTCATAAGTGGTGTGACGATTTCGCCACCGTTGAAGCCGGCATCCACCGAGAGAAAACCGTCCAGCCGCAACACCGCCCGGCCGATTCCTGTACGGAACTTGTCTGATCCCGGGATCAGATTGCCGTCATGATCCGCGTTGGATCCCTGGAAGTAGAACCACAGTTCATCTCCCATGCGGACGGGAGCAGGAAGCGCCCAGACCGATCCGGAATAGAAGGACCCTTCCGGGCCGGGGCGGAGAAAAACGCTTCGGTCTGCCACCCGACGGAACTGCCGGCCATCGCGGCTCACGCACAACCGAACGTCGTACAGGTTCGGGCCCACCCTCTGCTGATTGCCCCTCGCATACCAATGCCAAAAGGCCTGTGGCAGCATCACGAACAGGCCGTGTTCATCGGGGTATTTGAATACGCAAGCGCCATAGTAATCGACCGGTTTGACACGGGATGCGGATCTGAATTTCGCGATGTCCGTTCCGTCGGCCTGCATGACAACGACTTCGTTCTTCCAGTGCACCAGGTCTTTGGAATCCAACCGGCGATGCACGCGAAAATTCCCGGGCCACTTCCGTGTGAAAAGCAGATATCGCTTCACGGTCGCGTCCCAGAAAGCGATGTTTTGTGTGTCGTTGTGACCGACCACGGCAGTGTGCGTCTTCATCCAGCGGATCCCGTCCGGAGAACCATAAAACGCCAACTTCCCGGCACCTCCATAGGTCTGGAATCGGTAGCGATGTTCTCCCCTCGCTCGCGGATCGATCCACACATGTCCGCCTTCCACTCCCGGGATGACGATGTTGTTGGCCCGCCCTCCCTGGTATTCGTTCAACTCCAGCTTGGGCTTAGTGAAGTGAATCCCGTCCTTTGATTCGGCGTACGCCAACCACTTGTCAGTGATGATGAATCCAACTGGCTGCGGCCGGAATTTCAACTTGTTCACGTGGTACCAGAGCCGTGTCTTGCCGTCGACTCGCATCACAGAAGAGTAGCTCCAGACAAACGTATCCTCGGGATTCTCCCAAGGTTGATCGGCGACCAGCACCGGGTCCCGCATCGCGTGTGGAACGTTCATTTCCAGCCGCACGCCCCGGCTGGACGCGATCAGCCGTTCGTCGAGGAAGAGTTGCTTTCGCGAGCCGACATCGATGGCAACGTGGCTTTGCTCGCCCGCGTTGGATCGAGCGGAGAGCAGGCAGTTGAAGAGGATCACCGCGAGTGGAAAGGTGCGACACAACTGAAGGCAGGACATGAGGCGCCTTTCGAACCGAATCTCGGAATGACGTGAGATCCCGCGAGGGCCGGCCGGTCAGATCAGCTCGGAAATCACGTCGCGATGTTCGACCAGGTACTGTGGTCGTCCGTTGAAATCCGGCACCTTGATGTGCTGCACGTCGAGCCCAAGCTGTCGATACAGCGTGGCAAAGACCTGCTGATAGTGAACCGGGC
Source organism: Planctomycetaceae bacterium (assembly GCA_002724315.1). Lineage (GTDB taxonomy): Bacteria > Planctomycetota > Planctomycetia > Planctomycetales > Planctomycetaceae > UBA8437. The sequence continues at coordinate 45,328 of PBOJ01000017.1, forward strand.
GATCCTGGGCCACCTCGGCAAACCTGTTGGTGGAACCGATCACCTGGCCCGTCTGCATTCCGCCTCCGGCCAGGATGCATCCGGCAACCTGCGGCCAGTGATCACGGCCGCCGTTGGAATTGATCCGCGGCGTCCTCCCCATTTCGCCCCAGACGACCACCGACACATCCTGTTCCAGCCCACGTTCCCGTAGGTCATCCATCAGCGCCAGCAGGCAACGCTCCAGGCGTGGAAGATAGTCACGGAGCTGAGCGAAGTTGTTCTTGTAGGCCAGGTCGCCGGCCTTGCGGCAGGAGTGGGTGTCCCAGCGACCAAAGGAGATGGTCACGCACCGGGCACCAGCCTCCACCAGCCGACGCGCTGTCAGGAAGTCCTCGTTGTTCAGCGGCGCCCCGTCATCGACAGCGTCAAGTGAACCCTGCCCATAACGTCGACGCACACGAGGTTCTTCCCGTTCAACATCCAGGGCTTCGAGCAGTCGCCCGGATGTGAGCACATCCAGCGCCTGCTGCGAATAGCGGTCAACACTGTCCATCACACCGGACGCGTCAAGACCGCGACGGAAGCGATCAAACGTATCGCGAAGTTGTTTCCGGCTCTGCAGCCTGGTGAGCGTCAGACCGTTGAGTGCCATGTTCTGGCGGTCTTCGCCAGCCGGCAGAAACGGCCGATGAGCAGAGCCGAGAAATCCGGAACGACCGGGATCCTTCCAGCGGTTCGGCGTCGTGTGGCACAGGCTCACAAACGGGGGGATCGCAGGGTCAACCGGCCCCAGGAGTTTCGATGCCGCGGCTCCGAGTGAAGGCTGATTCCTCTCCTGCGAGTCCTTGTAACCAAATCCGCTGAAACACATTTCCGAGGCGTGTTCGTTCTTCGCACCGACCAGTGAACGAATGACGGCAAACCGATCCATCTGACTGGCCAGTCCCGGCAGATGTTCACACAGGTGGAACCCCGGGATCGAGGTCTGGATGGGTTGGAATTCGCCGCGTATCTCTTTGGGAGCATCCGGTTTCAAGTCCCAGATGTCCTGGTGTGACGGGCCACCCGGCAAAAAGACCATGATCACCGACTTGTGACGTCGGGGCGTGCTGGAGGCCGCTTCGGCGCGGAGAAGTGTGGGAAGATTCAGGCCACCCAGTGCCAATCCACCAACCCGCAGAAACGAACGTCGCGTAACGCCGTCGCAGTACACCTGGGATTTTCCGGTGATGGTGATCATGGTATCGGCCATTCTAGCCGCTTCCGCATCTCCGGAAACCCAGAAACAAAGTCCCACACGTCTCTCCTCTACGTGACAGCCAATTGTACAAGACCAGGATCCCGGCTGATGTCTGCTGAGTCTCAGGAGAGATCGTCGGCTGTGGCGGACGAGTTGACCGGACCAGGATGAACAGAAAGGGGGGAGGGGATCTGGGATCCTGCAATCGGTGGCGGTTTTCGCGGGATGGATGATGTCTTGTGTGTCCGTGATGGATATGGCACTCTGCGGCCACCCAGTCCATCTGGCCACCGAGCCCGGATCCGGAAGGAACACCATGAACAACACAGATCGAAGAACATTCCTGCACACGACAGCCGGCCTGGCCGCGACGACCGCTTGTGGATCGTTTGGCAACAAACAAGCAACGGCCGCCCATGCTGTTTCGGAGAGTGAGATCCCATTCCAGACGCTGACCGGTGTCGCCGCTCTCCTCCGGACACGGAAACTCTCGTCATCCGAACTCACGGCGATCATGCTTAAACGCATCGCCGCACTGGATGACACCTGGAACGCCTACGCGACAGTCATGACCGAATCTGCGCAGGCATCGGCGAAGGCGGCCGACCAGGAACTGGCAACCGGAAAGTACCGTGGGCCACTGCATGGTGTTCCGATCGGCGTGAAAGACCTGTGTTATACGCGGGGCGTCCGCACCATGGGCGGCTGTTCGGTACTGCGGGACTTCGTGCCAAAATATGACGCGACTGTCGTCAAGCGTCTCCGCACTGCGGGAGCCGTGGTCCTCGGCAAGCTGAACCTCACCGAGGGGGCCATGGCAGGATACAACCGGGCACTTGAGGTCCCCGTGAATCCGTGGAACGCTGGAGCCTGGCCGGGAGGATCTTCGAGCGGTTCCGGAGTCGCCACGTCGGCCGGCCTCGCATTCGGTACGTTGGGAAGTGACACCGGCGGATCCATCCGGTTTCCGTCTGCCGCATGCGGAGTCGTTGGGCTCAAGCCGACCTGGGGCAGGGTGAGCCGCTACGGGGTGTTGGCCCTGGCAGATTCCCTGGATCATGTCGGCCCGATGACACGGTCGGTTTCCGACGCTGCAGTCATGCTCAAAGTGATTGCCGGACACGACACCAATGACCCAACCAGCCTTCCGGACAAGGTGCCCGACTACATGCCGACAACCGGCCGACTGAAGGGAGTCCGGGTCGGCGTGGACGAGAAGTTCATCACGCAGGGTGTTGACCCCGAAACAGCATCGGCCGTCCTTGCATCCATTGATGTGCTGGCCGATTGCGGAGCAACCATCCGAAAGGTCACCGTCCCCGACCTCTCCGAACACGTCGGACACTGGAACACCCTTTGCCAGATCGAAGCCAGGCTGGCTCACCGCGAGTTCTACCCGACACGACGCAAAGAGTACGGCATCTGGTTCCGGAATTTCCTCGACGGTGGAGCCACTCCCGGAACGCAGGCGAACGAGAATGTTCGAGCCGAAGATTATGCTCGTTCGCATCAGCACCGGCTGATCTGTAACGGCAAAGTCCGCGGAGTATTCCGCAGCATTGACGTTCTGGCCTGCCCCTCGCAGCCGTTCCTACCATTCCCCGTGACGCCGGAGTCGCAGTACGGGCCCGACGCCGTCGCAGCCGTGGGAGACAACTGGGGGAAGTTCACCGTTCCCTTTGACTACAACGGCGCCCCCACTCTGTCGCTCCCGTGCGGGTTCAGCGCATCCGGACTCCCATTGTCTCTGCAACTGGTAGGACGGCACCTCGACGAACGCACCATTTGCCAAGTCGGCTTTTGCTTCGAACAGAAGACCCAATGGCACACCCGGCGTCCGCCAATGAAATCAGGGGGCGCATCGTGAGTCCCGGCGCGGGAGACAACAGTACTCCGGACGATGATGAGTCATCTTTCGGCCCCGCGGGTTGCTGGACGACGCCGTCATAATGGATGGGAGGCGAGTTCGAACGAACCCCTCGAATCGGTGACATCACTCCCGACGGGCGAGGCCATTGGCCGGAAGCGGGGTTCTTGTGGATGGCCGCCACTGAAGACAGGCCCTGAAACCGGTGTTGCTGATTGTTCGTTGGGGTAAGCTGTCAGTGGTCTTCCACCGGACGTCTTCCATTGGGAATCGTGACAATGACATCGTGTCTCATTTTCCAGACCCCTGATGTGTGGCGACGTGTCATCGGGCTTGTCGTCGCGGCCCTGGTTGTGACTCTCGGCTATCCCCCGCCACAAGCCGTCGCAGCTGCACCACGGCCGTTCATCTGCATGTACGGACACAGTGACAACGCCGGTGTGACTGACGCCTTTCGAAAACTCGTCCCGAGAATCAACGTGATCGAGGGCACCAGTCGAAACGCCATGTTCATCAAGGAACTCAGGCGACGGAAGTGCATCTACGCGGCCCACGTCAACAGCCCTCCAGGGGCCAGTCTCGACGAGCTCGTCAAGCGGTGGAGAGCGCCGTTTGAGGATGACCTGGGGGGCAAACTGCCGGGCGGATACGACGCGATCGCGATTGACGAACTGAGAGCCGACAAGGATGGCAGCCCGCAATCGGCCATTGTCTGTGAAGCGTTGAAGAGGATTCGCAAGGCCTATCCCGACAAGCAGATTTACGCCGCGGCGACCTGGCAGTTGGGAAGGAATTCCCGTAGCCACACCGAGCAACTCAAGGCAGTCGACCGGTACGTCGACGTGCTGATGCTCGAGGTGTACCTGAGGGAGTCTCGGCCAGCTTACGGATATATCGCGAACTGGGCCGGTCAGATCCAGGCGATTTCTCCCGGCCTGCTTTCCAAGACGGTCTACGGCCTGGGTATCGCGCAGCGCGGCTACCTGTTTGACGATTCCACATCTCTGAGCTTCCTGGCGCACCTCGACCGCCAGTTCCACGTGATTCGCCAGGACCGCAGGTCTCGCCTCATGCCGGGCGTGATGTTCTGGGCCTATTACCGCAGCCAGACCGAGGTGCTGCCCGAATACCTTGCCCGACTGAGCCAGCACTACTTCCATAAGGGGCAGATGACTCGCTACGGAGATGGAAAGGCAAAACAGCTGGTGGGCAATCCACAGCTGGAAGATGTGAGCGGCTGGAAGTTGACCTCCGGAGGAGGCCACATTGGGCTGTTTGAGTACAAGAGCGTGTCTTCGATTGAGCCGGACCACGACAGCAACGGGTGGGCCCGGCACGGTGACCGCGGCCTCAGGATGACCCGCGGAGAGCGTCCCAGCCGAGCCAGCACGACCTTGTCCGGTCTGGATCCCGGTCGTGTCCACGTCGCTTCGGCGTGGGTCCATTCGGACTCAGCTCGCAACGGTGCCGGGCTACGGATACTGGGCCGGGAAGGCCGCGTCCTGGCCGAACAGAGTACGCAGAGAGCCGGCACAGGCTCTCAATGGGACAAGTGGACGCGACTGCTTGTGACATTTGTCCCGGATGGCCCATCAGTGACGCTGGAACTGCACGACACCGCAGCGCGTCCCAGATCCACCCTCTATTGGGATTATGTCGAGGCCGAGTCCGCGTGGCCAGCTGAGCAACGCTAGCTGAACGGCCGCTTGCGATGCCCACCGGAAGTCGGATTCTGCCAGCCGACGACGCTCAGGGCTTGCCGTCTTCGGCCACACGTCGCTGGGCTGCGGCCAACTGCTTGTCGTTCGCAAACAGGTACGCCTGCTGTGCTCGCCAGGCAGCCGCACGCTGGTCGACACGTTGCTTGAACATCGCATCCTTCTGCAGCGCCCGACGCCGGGTGCGGCGAAACTCGGTGATCTCCCGGTTGGTCACAAACAGTTTCGGGTAGGACTGCTCAAGCTTCTGTTGAGCGGCATCGCGACGGGCCACGAGTTCCAGCAAGCCTTTGTCCGCCCGCAACTGCTGCTTCAACTGCTCGATGACGCGTAACCGTCGACTGTCCGGAAGATCGGCAACCCCAGGCTTGCTGGCCACTACGAATTCTTCGATCGCGCGACGCGCACGGAACATCGCAAACAGCAGTTCCTTGTACCGGGGATCCTCTGCATGCAGTCGCTTACGCAAAACGGTGATCTCTTTCCGGAATTCCTTGTGAGACCGAAAGACGTCCGGATATCTCCGCTTGTTCTCCGCATCGAGAGCATCCACTTGTTTGACGAGACGACGGTATTCCGCCTCGCCGCGGTAAAGACGCTCGTGGGCATTCCTCTTCTGGATCTCCAGTTCTTCCTGAGGAGACTTCCTGACCGGAAACTTGCCCGACACCTTCCGGACGTGTTCCAGATTTTTCGCCTGGTCACGGTGTTTCGATGCCGACAAAACCTGAAAGTTGTCGAAGGCAGCCGCAAACTGGTCCACCTGCAGGGCCAGGTACCCCCGCTTTTTGTCCAGAATCGGGTGACGGGCGTACACCAGGTGATCTTGGTCGATGTGGGCCACCAGTTGGTCCCCGATGAACTCGACGGTCATCGTGTACCACCGGCCTGGTTGGAACGCGTACGCGCACTCGCCGTGCCGATACGGAAAGTACGGCCCGCTTTTGTCCAAGGCCGTCTGCAGGAAGAAGTGATCGCGTCGAACGTGAACCACAGCGTTGTAGGACCCGTTGCCACCGGTGACGAGACGGATGTCCCTCGCCTTTCGGAACTGGAAGTCAAACCGGATCACCACATCGCGGTACTCAGCCCGCTTCAGGAAAATCCGTGTGGTCGACTTCGCGGTTTCACCTCGTTCCAGAACTCCATCCCTGGCCGACCAGTCTCCCGAGAAGGCCCAGCGAGAGCTAACCTGCCCAGCAGAAAAGTGATCGGAGAAATAGAGCCGGCGAGGTTCAGCCAGCAGGGGAGGGGAGGGGACGCGGGCTCCCACGGAGTCGCGCCACGCAACCAGCTTCGATACCAGACCGTCGACAACCTCGGGATGCTCAGCCGACCGATCATGCCGTTCGGAGGGATCGGCCGAGAGCGAAAACAACTCACGCTTCCCCGTGTCGAAGAACTCAATCAGCTTCCAGTCCCCATCACGAATGGCGCCAGCTGATCGACCACCCAGAAAGTGCGGACGGTCCAGCGGGTAATGCCAGTAGAGATCTCGATCTTTCGCCTTACTGCCGTGCCCCTTCCACGTGGCCAGTGTCGATTGTCCGTCGACGACGTGCTCTGGATCGCGCTGGACATCTGCCGCCTCGAGCAACGTCGGATAGAAATCCACGTTGACGGTTGGGTTCTCGGAAACGCCGCCTGCTGGCACCTGCCCGGGCCAGTGTACGATCAACGGCACCCGCAGACCGCCCTCGTACAACTCGCTTTTCCCACCACGCAACGGCGAGTTGGAGGTGACGTTGGTTTCTCCTCCGTTGTCGCTGGTAAAAACGAAGATCGTCTTCTCGGAAAGCCCCAGTCTGTTCAGCTTATCGCGGATCATCCCGATGCCGTCATCTATGCTCTCCAGCATTGCCGCCAAGTGCGGGTTGTGGTCACCGGCCCAGTGATGCAGCGCATCACCGGGATGACCGTGATCCTGGCAAAGGTAACACCTCTCGCGAGTGCTCGGACCTGGCGGATGTTTCTGGCGATACTTCGCCACCAGCTTGGGCTTGCCATTGAGAATCGAATGGGGGGCGTAATGGCTCAGGTAGAGAAAAAACGGACGGTCCTTGTTTCTCTCGATGAAGTCAACCGCCTCGAGATTCATCCGGTCGACCAGGTATTCGGCCTTCCCCAACCGGTTTTCGTGGATGTCGACCCAGCGGATCGGCTGTTTCCGGAAAACGTACGGCCAGAAATTCGCCCCGTTGCCGACGCCTTTCACCTCTCGGGCAAAGTCCCAACCAAAGCCGTGGACTCCAGGCACGATCTCGTGTTCAGCCCCGTGAAACTTGTATCCGGTCAGGTGCCACTTGCCGATCATGCCCGTGGCATAGCCATTCCGCCCCAACACCTCGGGCAACGTGACATGACGCGTGGAAAGGGCGTTAGCGGAATTGGGCCGCAAGTAGTCGAGGATGCCGATCCTCGCCGGATATTGGCCAGTGAGAAAAGCCGCCCGGTAGGGGGAACAGACCGGCGCCGCAGCGTAGGCCTGGGTAAAACGCATCCCGTCTCGTGCCAACCGATCCAGGTGTGGAGTCTGGTTGAACCGGTTGCCGTAACAGCCCAGCTCAGTCCAGCCGAGGTCGTCGGCCAAAACAAAAACGACATTCGGCCGATCCGCAGCGGCCACCGCCCGAGCCGACAGAACAAGAGCCAGAATCAGACAACAGACTCGCATGAACATTCACTTGGCTGGAGGAACATGAACTCATACCGTAGCAGATGCTCATCCTGGCCTGTGTCACTCTCGCCCAAAACCCATCCCAGTCATTTCTCACCCGCAGGAATGTAGCCCACGGCAGAAGAGACCACGAACGACTGTTCGGCAGTGGCGGATGTCGTGAATCTCACCAACCAGAGCCTGTGGGTATAATGGGCAGCGATGCCCGCAGCAGGCCTGCGGGATGGCGGTCGTCGAAGTGAACGTTGACGACCGGCCAGCACACCACAAGAGGACCAACCACCGTGGCAGTCGCATCGACAAAACCCCTTCTCCTGGCCGCCGGACTACTGGCCATCGCCCACTCCGTAGTGGCCCAGGAGCCCATCAACATCGGCTCACGGCTCGAACCGTTGATCGATGAACACCTGATTGCCGAAAAGACCGGAACACTGCGACTACGGCTGCATCATCCAATTCGACAGGACGACGCGATCACCCTGGACAAGCCCTGGGAAGGGAACAACAGCGCTTACGCTACCGTGTTGCAACACAAGGGCCAGTTTTTCTTCTATTACCGGGGCACGGCCCTGATCCTCGACACCAAGGTCCAGGGTGCCCACTACGCCACCACATGCGTGATGACGAGCCGCGACGGCATCCACTGGAAACGGCCGGACCTCGGATTCGTGAAACGTGCCGGATGGGAACACAACAACATCATCCTCACCTTCGATCCCGACTGCAAAATCAATTTCGGCGCCGGCGAAACGCTCGACGACGGAAACGACCTGCTCAGCGGCAAGAAAGTCCCGTTCACCGGGGCGTCCCACAACTTCACACCAATGATCGACACAAATCCCCGGTGCAAGCCCGATGAGAGATTCAAGGCCCTGGGCGGCCACGACCACCGTGCGCTCTACGCCTTCAAGTCTCCCGATGGTCTTCACTGGACGATGATGCGGAAAGAGGCCGTGATCGTTGACGGGATGATGGACTCGCAGAACCTGTCTTTCTGGGACCCCGTTCGCAAGAAGTACTTCGCCTACTACCGCGATTTCAAGAACAAGAAAGGCGACACCCGCAAATACACCAGACAGGAGTTCTACCTCAGAGACCGTGATGTCCGAGTCGCCACCTCCACGGATTTCATCAATTGGACGAAAGGGCAGTGGGTCGACTGGCGTCCGGATCGACTGACTCAGCTCTACACGAGCCAGGCCCAGGTGTACCCCGGGGCCGATCATCTGCGCATTGGGTTCCCCATGCGATATGTCCCGGGCCGCGGCCGCTTCTCCGCACTCAATCGACGCATCGCCAAGGCCTCTGCATATTACGCCTCCGTCTACACCGACACGGGGTTCATCAGCAGTCGCGACGGACGCACATTCCACATCTGGCCCGAAGCTCTCGTGCGACCAGGGCCGACCGACCAACAGTGGTTCTACGGATTCGGCGGAACCGCACTGAACCTGTTTGAATCGCGTTCCCGCCTTCCGGGCGGCGGTCCCGAATGGTCATTTTATGTCCAGGACCATGGTTCGTGGTTCGGTGACGGCGTGACGTACCACCGGTATGCGATCCGAAAGGACGGGTTCGTCTCCGCATCGGCGTCCACCGCCGGTGGATCATTCACAACTCAGCCCATCCAGTTCACGGGCGCCCAGCTGTCCTTAAATTACGCGACATCCGCAATCGGCGGCATCCGTGTCGAGATCCAGGGCGAAGACGGAAAGCCACTGCCGGGCTTTTCCCTGGAGGAGTGCGTCGAGATGTTTGGAGATTCGTCGAAACGCCCTGTCACCTGGACATCCGGGGCCAGTCTCGGGACCTTCGCGGAGAAACCGATTCGACTCCGGTTTGTCCTCAAAGACGCGGACCTGTTCTCGCTGCGGTTTGGCCCTCGCTGAGCCTGACTGTCAGGAGCCTCCTGGAGGCGTCTTTCCGCCAACGCGTCCTTTCTTTTTCTTGACCTCGAAGAGAACCCAAAACACGGCTGCTATCCCTGCGACGACATACCGTTCTCCAAACGGATTCAGGAACAGGGCATAAAAGGCTGTCGCCATGCCCAGAACCGAAAATGCTGCGTGCAGACGAGGGTGTTTCAGTTCCCCCCGTTGGTATTTTGCTTTCACTCCGAAGACCAGTTCCTGGAGGAAAGCGGCTGAAACCGACGCGAAGACCAGCGCGTGGCTGAAGATTCTCAACGAATCGTCCACGACCACGTTGTCCAGCAAGCCGAACGAGACCTCCTCCATCAGGATCTCACCCAAAAAGGAGTTCTGGCCGCAGCCGACCGGTCCCAGTCATCGGCATCGGCTGGCCAACCGCGTTCGGAATTGTCGTCTCGGGATCAATCCCCAACAGGTGAAACGCTGTTGCCAGGATGTCCTTGGGGGAAATCGGATTTGCGGCCACGTCGCCGCCTTGCCGGTCGCTGCGACCGACAACCTGCCCTCGGCCCATGCCGCCACCGGCATAGACCTGTGAATACACTCGTGACCAGTGATGCCGTCCCGCCCCTGCAGGCTTCGAATCGATTTTGGGCGTCCGACCGTGCTCACTGATCACCAGAACCAGTGTCTCGTCGAGCATCCCACGCTCTTCGAGGTCCAGCAGCAGAGCGGTGAACGCCTGGTCAAACACCGGGAGCAGGAAATTCCTCAAGCGACCGTAGTGGTTGTGGTGCGTGTCCCAACCGCCGGCGTTCAGACCAAAGGCGTCCCAGATAACTGTGACAAACCGCCCACCCGCCTGGATCAACCGTCTTGCAGCCAGGCACGACTGGCCGAACAACGACATCCCATAACGGTCGCGGACGGCCCCGGGCTCTTGTGTGTAGTCCAGGGCCCGGTGAAGTGCGCCGGACGCCAGCAGCGAATAGGCCATGCGTTGCTGCCCGGAATAGGTGCTCACTCGCTCGGAATCGTCGAGCCATCGCCGCGCCTCATCGAACTGAGAGAGCAGGCTGCGACGAAGATCGAAACGGCGAGGGGACACATCCGAGTGCCGTGTCCCCGTACCGGCCAGTTGCAATCTGTCCCCGGGACGAACACTGAGCTGCGGATCGTGAAACGACTTTCCCGGCCGAACGGCCGGAGCCACCCGCGTCCCCTTCGCCAGGAAGTCGGTATAAACCGGATCATATCGCGTCCCCAGGAACGCCCCGTAAGGGCCGGCCAACGGAGGATACTCGTTTTTGGATCCCATCATGAACGGCATCGCGATATTGCGAGGCATCACCGGAGACGAATTGCCGGTGCGACGTTCATCGAGGTAATCGACAATCGAACCGATGAACGGCCATTGCCGCTTGTCGCGAGGTTTGGCCTCGATCTTCGTGTCGACGTTTGGGATGCCGGTCGTCGCGTAGACCGTTCCATGCAATGGGAAGGGGTGTGTCAGCGAACGAACAAACGTCAGACGATCAGAAATCGATGCGATCTTCGGGAGCCCCTCGCCAACCGCGATACCAGGGACATTCGTCGGGATCGCCCCCATCTCACCCTGGATCGCAGACGGAGCATCAGGCTTCGGATCGTACGTCTCGTGCTGCGGCGGCGAACCGTACTTGTAGATCAGAATGCAGGATTTCGCCTGTCCGAAACGAGCCACGTCAGACGACTCAGCAGCCTCTGCCCGACCATGTTCCAGAACGTCAGACAGCCCGACCCCGAAAGCACCAAGACCGCCGATATGCAGCAGATCACGCCGCGACAGGCCCGTGCACAGTGTCTTCGGGTTCCCGAGCAGACCGATCACAGAGAGGTCTCCTTTCCACATAGCTTCGTGGGCGGATTATCGGCCATTGGGGGCGGTGAATCAATTCCTTGTCGAGCGGCACGCACAACAAAGAACCCACTCACTCCGCGCCGCCCCAGTCACGCCGAATCTTCTGGGCGGTCAGCGGGTCGACCATCGCAGCTGTCGCGATGTGGACCGATTCGGCACCGGCCTCGAGATAGTCGGCAACGTCAGCAGCCGTCGATGCACCACCGACCCCAATCAACGACACTCCCAACCGCTCCTCTCGGACCAGGTCGGAAAACAAACGGGTCTGTTCCAGCGACGCCTCACGAGTGGCTTTCCCACAGATTCCGCGTCGGCCACCGTCGAAGAGCATCTCTCCACCAGGCATTCGCACCGTCGTCGCCACACTGTTGGTCATGGCGATGCCATCGATGTGAGGGGCGACAGCCTTCAGCAATTCCCGAGCACGATCCGACTCGGGCATGTGACCGATCTTGATGACATAAGGCGTCTTGCCGACCGCGTCTCGGACCCGTTGAGCCACAACCGCCGCCTGGTCGGGCACCTGGTACAACTGGCCGTCCGCGGTGCTGACATTCGGACAGCTGAAATTCGTCTCGACGCAATCTGCCCCGCTCTCCGCCGCCCAACGGGCACACTGGGCATAATCCTCGGCGGTGTCGTCGATCGTCCATCCCGGCTGGATCGTCGCCACCACCGACACGCTCAACAGCTTTCCAGATGGAAGCTGTTCACGAGTCCACTCGATATCACGTCGCCACGCCCCTGGCTCCTGCGACGGCATTCCGAACGACACCGCCCAGCTCCCGTCCATCGAGTCCGAACCCGGCACCTCGGTCTCGTGCCCCTGCAACGGGCCGGTCTCGACCGGCTGCAGGTTCGGCAGGTCATAACACGGTCGTTGGCTGCTGCGGACGGTCTTGTAGGTCAGGACGTCAAATCCCAGCCCGGCGTAATACAGAATCCATCGCCCGTTGAGCAGGGGACCCGCCGGCATTCCCAGGGGCGAACCCACCGGCCGGCCACAGAATGTCCATTGCCCGCTCATCGGCTCCAGCGGAACTTCCACCACATCCGGAGGATGATCGTAATTCCACTGGTAGCTCTGAAGTCGGTCGTAGATGCCCGTCGCGTCAGGGGTCGGGGAAGGCGAAGTCGTCATGGGGAGGGCTCACCGGAAAATGGAGCGCGAACTTTCGCCCTCGCATCCTAGCGAATCCTCGTTGGCCCCGCCTTCTCCTTTGTCGACGACTTCGTCCCCGATCCGGCCGGCAGAAAGTAGACGTGCTCGACCACCGACCGTGCGATCTCCGGACGGGCGTAGTAGGCAGGCCAACTGTGATTGGACCCCACAACGCCACTGACATCGAATTCGTGTACTCGCTTGGCTCGCTGCCCCATCATGACGCGGTCTTGCACAGTGAATCCAACGTTCGCCAAAGCCTTGTTCGATAGCGGATGCCGTAGTGGATAAATCTTCAACACCGTATCACGGTGGTTTCGGAGATTGACGACAGTCTCGGCCACGTCGATGGCACGACCGTATCGCTGGTCAGGGTTCAACCAGTGGTGGTCCATCGCGGCAGCCGCAAAGATCGCTCGTATCCGCCGGGTGTGCTTCGGGCGGTCTGCGAGAACGTATCCCTGGACCTGTCCACCACCCAACACGTGCAATGCCGACGACACGGTCCGACAACCGTGGCTGTGCCCGATCAATGTCACCGGGTGGCCCACCGGCAGATCGGCCACCAGGCGTCCCAAGTACAACCCGATGAAAGCACTGCGCCGCCCCAAGAGTTCGGCATCAACCTGGGGCAGGGCCGAAAACAACAACGGCGCGGTGGACAACGTGAATGGGCCCGTACTTTTCCACGAAAACACGACCACGTTGAGTGGACGTCCCGGCGAAGCGTCACGAAGCCATTTGGCCGTCCGCACGCCGTCTGTCGCCACATCGCCCCAATCGACAAAACTTCCATGTACCGACACGCAGACCGGAGCCCCCTTGCTCAACGACGCGTGAAACTGTTTCTCGTCGCCCCACGACGGAGTGCCATCGTGGTCATACCGCAGGTAATCAAATCCTGCACCATTGACGACCTTGGTTCCCAGCGGGCAACTGCGAGAACTGATGACCCAGAAATTGACAGCGTTCTTCTTTGCCGACTTCTCGGCGGCCACGGTCGCAGTCCCCTGGAATGACAGGGCCGACAAAACAGCGAACAGGGCTCCAGCGCACGACACGGCCCAACGCCGTGCCCGTCCCGAACGGGCTCCGCACATCATGTTGTCTATCCTCAACTCGCGACTCGGCGACGCCGTTCGACCTGCACCTGCGAGCGGGCGCCACCGTGTTCGAGTATCGGCCTGCCTGGCCGAGGTCCCCGCAAGATTTCTCCAGGCAACCAGTCGTACCACCGTCGCGGGCGCAGAGGATTGGGCAATCCCGGTCGGTCGCGACAGGTACACCACGTCCGGCCCGCACGTGGTAGCGGTTGTGACGGTCAGTTGAGCAGGCTGCGAGCCACCACGTCACGAGCCGATTCGAAATACGGCTGCCAGATGATCTCCGGCGTACCGTCTCGCAGACAATCCCGAACCGCCGCCAGAGTGTTCAATGCCATGTGGGGACAGCGGTTGCAGGCACAGGTCTCACCCGTCGAGGCCAGGATCCCCGGGACGGGCACAAACGTGTGATGCGGTGCCGTCTGCTCGAGGGCGTAAATCATGTTCGCCTCTGTGGCCACCAGAAACGTCGTTGGTGTCTCGACTGAAACCACTTCCCGCCGCATCGCCTCGGTCCCGCCGATGAAGTCACTGACCTCCAGGATGTTGTGCGGGCACTCGGGGTGAGAGATCACCACCGCATCCGGGTTGTTTCGACGGGCCCGGTTCAGGTCCTGCAGGCTGAACACTTCGTGCACCATGCACGACCCCGGCCACAGAATCATCTCACGGCCGGTCACCTCCTGCAGGTACCGACCGAGATGTTGATCGGGAACGAACAGGATCTCTTTACCCGATGGCACCCGATCTTCGATCACCTCACGGGCATTGCCGCTGGTGACAATCCAGTCACAAAGCGATTTGACGGCCGCAGAGGTGTTGATGTAGGCCACGGTCTGAAAATCGTGGCCAGCGGACCGCAATTCCTGCTGCCGTGCTTCGAGTGCCTGAGCGGTACAACTCTCGGCAAGCGAACATCCCGCCTGCATGTCGGGAAGCAGAACGGTCTTCTCGGGGTTGAGCATCTTGGCCGTCTCGGCCATGAAATGAACGCCGCTGAAGAGGATCGACGACGTCTCGACCCGCGTCGCATCCCGTGCCAGTTTCAGGCTGTCGCCGGTAAAATCCGCGACGTCCTGAATCTCACCATCGACGTAGTAATGCGCCAGGATCGTGACGTCTCGGTCCCGTTTCAGCGCATCGATCTCGTCCATCAGATCCAGCGGATCCTCATAGACGTCAACCGCATCAACCATCGCTCCTTGCGACATGGTCTTCCTGTTCCGGTGAATTTTCTGTCTCTGGCCGTCGTACTGACAATTATAGGCACGGTGACAGCCCCCAGAAACCGAACTAGTTTGAGAAAGCCCGTCGGCGGCGGTAAAAGGGAAGTCCCTTCTCGACCCAACTGCGATCACCTCACCATGAGCACCCCTTTGAAGATCTTGGTCATCGGAGCCCATCCCGATGACTGCGACCTCTCGGCCGGTGGTTCAGCAGCCCTCTGGCGATCACTGGGTCACTCGGTCACCTTCGTGAGCATGACCGATGGACGCTCCGGACACCACGAGATTCCGGGGGAACAACTGGCCCAGGTCCGACGAAAAGAGGCCTTGGCAGCCGGCGCCACCATGGGCATCCCTTACCTGGTGCTGGATCACCCCGACGGCGGCCTGGAGGCGACTCTTGACAACCGCACCGACCTGATCCGGTTGATCCGTCGCGAGTCCCCCGACCTGGTGCTGACCCACCGACCCAACGACTACCACCCTGATCACCGATACACCGGAACCCTGGTCTGTGACGCCGCCTACATGGTCACCGTCCCCGCGGTTGCTTCCGACACCCCCGCATTGTCCCACAACCCGGTGATCGCCTATCTGCCAGACAGCTTCACACGTCCCTATCCGTTCTCGCCCACTGTCGCCGTGGATGTTGAACCGGTGATCGACCGGATCGTCGAGATGCTCAGCTGCCACATCAGTCAGTTCTTCGAATGGCTTCCCCACAACATGTGGCCTGGCGACACCGTGCCCGAAGACGAGGCCGGCCGCCATGCCTATGCCACCGAGAAATACCAACAGTGGATCGGCGACCGCGCCGACCGTCACCGGGACCTGCTCGTCCGGCAGTACGGCGAGGAGCGAGGCAACCAGATGAAATGGATCGAAGCATTCGAAGGCTGCGAATACGGATCGCCCCTTGACGAGGAGGCCATCGCCCGACTGTTTCCATTTCTTGCCACCGGTGGAGGAACCGCCTGATGGCCTCGCCCCTCGCCGATTTGCTCGAAGCCGACCAGCACGATCTCTTCGAGATTCACACATCCGCAACCGGCCCGTCGGGATCACTCCCCCTGACTCCCGAGATGCTTCGGGACCGGCCCAGCGGTGACATCTTCGGCATGACCCAGAATGCCGGAATGGGCTGGACCCCCGAACAGCTGACCCGCCCGCAGTACCTCGTCCTGAGCACCCAAGGCGGAATCCGTGCCGAGGATGGCCAGCCCATCGCGCTGGGTTATCACACCGGGCACTGGGAAGTCGGCCTGCTGATGCAAGCGGCCGCTCGCGAATTCGACCGACACGAATCCATCCCGTTCGCTGCGTTCGTCAGCGACCCCTGCGACGGCCGCTCCCAGGGGACCACGGCCATGATGGACAGCCTGGCCTACCGCAACGACGCCGCCATGGTGCTCAACCGTCTGATCCGTTCCCTGCCGACCCGTCGCGGTGTCCTGGGAGTAGCCACCTGCGACAAAGGACTGCCGGCGATGATGATCGCCTTGGCCTCTCACCACCAATTGCCGACGATCATCGTCCCCGGAGGAGTCACCCTTCCAGTCGACGACGGCGAGGACGCCGGAAAGGTGCAATCGATCGGAGCCCGATTCGCTCACGACGAGATCACCCTGGAATACGCGGCCGATGTCGGTTGCCGTGCGTGTGCCTCTCCGGGTGGCGGCTGTCAGTTCCTGGGCACAGCCGGCACGTCACAGGTCGTCGCCGAAGCCCTCGGATTGTGCCTTCCCCACTCCGCACTGGCGCCTTCCGGCCAACCCATCTGGCTCGACAACGCTGTCCGCAGCGCCCGGGCACTGGTCGAACTGGCCGCGGCCCGTATCAGTGTCGCCGACATTCTCACCGACCAGGCCATTGAAAACGCCATGGTGTTGCATGCAGCCTGTGGCGGCTCGACCAACCTGCTTCTTCACCTGCCGGCTGTCGCATTTGCCGCCGGACGAACACGGCCGACCGTCGACGATTGGAACCGAATCAACCGGCAGGTGCCCCGGTTGGTCGACGTGTTGCCCAATGGGCCTGTCGGACACCCCACCGTCCAGTTCTTCCTGGCCGGTGGCGTCCCCGAACTGATGCTTCACCTCAGAGAACTCGGACTGTTGCACCTGGACGCGTTGACGGTCACCGGCCACCCGCTGTCAGAATCGCTCGAATGGTGGGAACAATCTGAACGCCGCCGCCGGCTTCGAGAACTGCTGGCCAACCGTGACGGCATCAACCCCGACGACGTGATCCTGGACCCCGACACCGCTCGGCAACGAGGATTGACCAGCACGGTGACATTCCCGGTCGGCAACCTGGCCCCGGAAGGATCGGTGATCAAGAGTACTGCCATCGACCCTGACGTGGTCGACGACGACGGCGTCTTTCGCATGACCGGGCCGGCCCGGGTCTTCACAACCGAACGTGATGCGATTGCCGCCATCAAGGGGCAAACTGACCAGCCGATCCAGGCCGGTGACATCGTGGTCTTGATCTGCCGCGGCCCACTCGGCGCCGGAATGGAAGAAACCTACCAGATCACCTCAGCCCTGAGATATCTCGACTTCGGCAAACACGTGGCTGTCATCACCGACGCTCGCTTTTCCGGTGTCTCCACCGGAGCCTGTATCGGACACGTCGGTCCCGAGGCATTGGCGGGAGGGCCGATCGGCAAACTTGTTGACGGAGATACGCTGCAGATCACCGTTGACACCATTCATCTCGAAGGCCAGATCGACCTGGTCGGGGAAGGCCAGGAGCGGTTCGACACACAAGAGGGAGCCGACCGACTCGCAACGCGGGATCCTCGCCCCGACCTCTCCGCAGATGCTGACCTCCCGCCGGAAACCCGAATTTGGGCGTTATTGCAACAGCTCAGCGGCGGTACATGGGGTGGATGTGTCTACGATCCCGATGCGTTGGCTGACGCACTGAAGTGACCATGTCCCGCAACCACCTTGTCATCATCTGTCTGGCGATCCTCTCCACAGCTTCGCCGGCACCGGCCGAAGACCCAGCCACCCGCGGCTATCGCTGGCTACGAACCCGGCCGTACCTGCCGGCCGACTTCGACCAGGCCGTCTTCGACAGGTTGTGGACCAATTGGCCCGCACCTGACCGCAAGAAAGCCTCGGCTGCTGACCAGGCCACGCGACGACGGATGACACTGGATCATTACGGACTGATGCCCGACCCCGACGCCAAAGACCCCACGGCAGGCCCCGCACTGGGCCACGTACCCGTTGCCTCCGGTGGATGGGCGATGAACTGCCTGACCTGCCACGCCGGCCGGGTCGACGGACGGGTCATCCCGGGGTTGCCCAACACGCACCTCGACCTCCAGACACTGGTCGAAGACGTGCGCCGAACCAAGATCAAGATGCTCAAACCGCTGTCCCACCTGGATATCGTTTCAGTCACCCTCCCGCTCTCCACCACCCGCGGCACGACCAATTCGGTCGTCTTCGGCATCGTTCTGGGCAACTACCGTGACAAGGACATGGTCGTCCACCTCGATCGCCGACCTCCAAAACTGATCCACCACGACATGGACGCTCCGCCGCTCTGGAACGTGCGTCATAAGACAGCCCTCTACTGCGACGCATTCGCGCCCAAGAACCACCGCGTGCTGATGCAGTTCATGCTGCTACCGTCCACCAGCCCCCAGCGACTGACATCCTGGGAACCGGCTTTCCGGGACATCCTGGCGTGGATCGAATCACTGCGACCACCAAAATACTCGGGCGCCGTCGACCTCGGCCTGGCTGAGAAAGGACGAAAGATCTTCAGCAAGGCCTGTGCAACCTGTCACGGCACCTACGGCCCAACACGCAGCTATCCCCAGAGGGTCGTAGCCATCGAGACCATCGGAACCGATCCTGTCCGTCTGAACGCCTTGACCTCCGACCATCGCACCTGGATGAAAACCGGCTGGCTGAGCCGCTATGGCAAGGACAAGGTCGTCCTGAAACCCTCTGGCTACCTCGCCCCGCCACTGGATGGCATCTGGGCCACCGGCCCCTATTTGCACAACGGCTCGGTCCCCACGCTGTGGCATCTGCTCCACCCGAAGGAACGGCCTGCCGTCTGGAGACGGACATCGGAGTCGTTCGATCACGAGCGAATCGGGATCGACATTGAGAGTTTTGACACCGTACCGGACTCGGCCAAGACCGCGCGTTCCCGGCGACGATATTTCGACACCTCCAGGCCGGGCAAGAGCGCTGCCGGCCACCTGTTCCCCGACAAGCTGACCGAAGCAGAGAAACGAGCCGTCCTCGAGTTCCTGAAAACGCTGTAGACAGCTACACCACCTCCCGGACCCGTTCAACGACCGCATCGCACAGTCGGTGAGCCACGACCGCGTCGGGAGCTTCCGAGATCACCCGCACGATCGGCTCGGTGTTGCTGCCACGAACCTGAACCCAGCGATCGTCCCAATCCAGCCTCAAGCCGTCTCCCTCGGTGACCGTCGCGTCATCGAAGGAGGACCGCAAGGCTTCGACGGCCACCATCACGCGATCCGCAGGGCAGGGGACCTTCCGCTTGACGATCTCGTACACCGGAAAGCCATCAACCCACTCGGAGAGCATTCGCCCACCGTTGGCCAGTCCATCGAGCACCAGCGCCATACCGACAAAACTGTCGCGAATGTCCCCAACCCGCGGATCGATGACCCCGCCATTCCCCTCACCCCCCAGCACCGCCCCCACATCATCCATGGTGGCCACGACATTCGCCTCGCCGACGTGGGCACGATGAAACGAACTTCCCGGATACCTCGCGACGATGTCGGCCGTAACTCGACTGCTCGAACCGTTGACGACCACCGGACCGGGACGAGTCGACAGGACCCGGTCGGCCGCCAGTGCCATCGTCAATTCCTCTCCGATGTACCGTCCCGACTCATCAACGATCGCCAGCCGGTCCGCATCTGGGTCCTGCGCGAACCCCACGTCAGCACCTTGGTCAACAACAGCCTGGCACAACCCACCGAGGTGCGATTCCAGCGGTTCTGGCATATGTGCAAATTCCCCATCCGGAACGCCACCCAAAACGGTGACGTCACAGCCAAGGGCTTCCAGCAATTCCGGTCCCAGCACGGCTCCCGAACCGTGGTTGCAGTCCAGCACGACTTTCGGGCGGCGATCACGGATGGCCTGGACATCCACGATCCCCATCACCGTGTCGCGATGTCCCGCCCCGGGATTGTCGATCATTTCCACCACCCCGCTCACTTCCCGGTTGGATTCTCCCTCAATGGACGCGATCGCCTCGATCAATTTCGCTCCGGTCTCTGAGTTGAACACACGGCCGGCGCTGTCGAATGGCTTCAGGCCGTTCCATTCAGCCGGGTTGTGACTGGCGGTGATCTGCAGTCCGGCTGAAGCATTGAGCCGTCGAACCAGCAGCCCACAAGTGGGTGTGGAAGCGATCCCGGCATCCAACACGCGGCAACCCTCGGCCGCGAGGCCCGCCAGCACAGCTTCTCGTACCATCAGGCCACTGCCGCGACCGTCTCGGGAAACAACGACCGGACCACCATTGGCCAGTCGGCCCACCGCACGGGCGAAAGTCGAAAGGAACCCGGCCTCGAGTCCATCACCGACAATACCACGCAGTCCCGAGATGCTGAGTATCCGGGTAGGCATCTCGTCCTCATCGACGGGGGTGGCTAGCCCGCCTTGGCCGTCTTCGGCTGGTTGCCGCCGCGAGTCTTGGCGGTCTTGGCCTTGAAGGCGTCGACCTGCTTCTGGGCCGCGTCACGTTCGACTTTTGCGGCGTCGGCAGCTTTCTTGGCCGTGGCTGCCTTCACCTCGGCCGGCTTGATCACCGCGATCTGGTCAGCCACCCGCTTCTTCGCCGCCGTCAACGCGGCCTGTTTGGCTTGTGCGGCCTTCTGCATGGCTGTCAGCACGGCCTTGGCCTTGTCGAGATCCGTTTTTCTCGCCACAACGACCTTCTTGTCGGCCACCAACCCCTTGACCTTCTTGTCGTGGACTCCCTTGAGGCTGGTTGCCACGGCAGCCAGTTCCTTGTCACCACTGGCCTTGGCCGCTGCAGCGGCCTTGTCAGCGGCATCCTTCAGCAGGGGAATGGCCTTCCCCAGCGCGTCCACTTTTTTCGCAGCGTCGGCGTGGGCCTTCAGGGCATCCGCCTGACCTTTGGTCGCCTTGGTCACCTCACCCAGTGCCGCCTTATACTGCTTGTCGGCTTCGGCCGCGTTGGTGTTTCGCTGAGCGAGTGTCTTTTTCAGCAGCCCCAGTTCTCCTTCGGCCTGAGCCTGGGCATCGGCGGCAGTGTTGTAGGCGTCGTTCTTGCCACCGAATACGTCGAGCACCTTGACGAACGCGATCTCGTCCTTCCAGCGGTCGACAGCCTTTCCGGCGGCAGCAAAAGTGGCAACCGCCGTTGCAGCGGCCTTCTGAGCAACGGCCAGTTTTTCTCCGGCCGGCTTCATCGCCTTCTTGAGCGCCTCGACCCGCTTCTTCATCGCCACCACCCCCGCCTTGGTGGCCTTGTCTTCCTTCTGGGCATTGGCCAGGTCGCCCTTGCTCTTGGCCACAGCCTTGGTCTTCTCGACATTGGTCTTTCTGGCCGCAACAAGGGCCCCGTTCCGTTTGTCGAACACAGCCTTGAGACTGGTAGCGATCGCAGCCAGTTCCTTATCTCCCTTGGCCTTGTCGGCCGTCGCCTTGGCCTTATCGGCGGTCTCCTTCAGCAGCGGCACAACCGGAGCCAAGGCAGCCGCGGTCTTGGCCGCAGCAGCCTGTTCGGCCGTGAACGTTTTGACCTGCCCCTGGTATGTCTTCATATTGGCCGCGAGAGTCTTCTCCTTGGCCTGCAACGTCACAATCGCCTTGTTGGCCGCGTCCAGGTCGGCCTTGACCTTTTTGGCTGCGGACTGAGCCACTTTCAGCGCCGCCTGCTGCTTGTCGTTTTCGGTCTTTGTCGTGGCAACCAACTTAGTGGCGACCGCCAACCGCTGATCAAGCGTGGCGGGATTGACCGACAGGTCGCCGACAAGCTTGCCGTCAGCCGCGTTGAAGACACGTACCACACCCGAATAGTCCCCGGCGATGACTCGTTTGGTCTCATCGCAGTAGGTCACTTCGAGGCCAAGGTCCGGAAGCGCAGGGAAGGCACGAATCTGTCCACCGTCCTGCTTGAACAGCTTTGCGACCTTATCACGACCAACCGAAACCAGGTTGCCATCGTGACAGAACTCGACCATGAACGACCCGCCTCCATGGGCCCGCCAGTTCTTGACCTGGCGTCCATTCTCCATTTCCCACAACCGGATCGTCCCATCCTGGCCGCAGGAGGCCAAGATATTGGAGTCCGACCGCCAACTGAGTCCCGTGACCGCTCCGCCGTGGCCACGCAGGTCCTGGTAGATCCGTCCGGTCTCGGCTTCCCAGACAAACAGTCCACCGTTGCGGTCAGAACTGGCCACCAGGACGCCGTCGGGGCTGAAAGCCGTGCAGTAGATCCAGTTGGTGTGTTTCTTGGGCACCTCCCACAACAGTTCGCCCGTCCCGGTCGAATAGACACGGAGAGCCTTGCCGGAACTTCCCAATGCAATCAGCTTGTGGTCGGAACTGATGTCGGCACCCAGGACGGTGTCGAATTCCTCGCCTACTTCAATCACACGTTTTCCGCTCTTCACATCCCAAACCACCACCTTGCCGTTGGCGGCTCCGCGGCCACCACCGGCCAGCAACAGGCTGCCATTGCGGCTGAAGCCCAGCGTGTGCGCGAGGCCCTCGGGATAAGGCAGGACTCCGACAAGTTCCAGCGAGCGAGTGTCGTAGAGCAGCACCTGTTTCTGGCCAGCCACGGCACAAAGAGGCGCCCAGGGACTGGTGGCCAGGGCGGTAACAGCCGTGGTGGCTTTGGTGACCAACTCGGGACGCAATCCCAACCGGTCGGGGTATGCGGGATTCTTCGGACGACCCGTCGAAGGCCCTTGGAGCGTAAGGTTGAACTTGGGCTTCTTGCGAACGAATTTGCTGCCGGCGTTTTCCAGCACCCCGCCGTCGATCCAAGCCTTGATTGTTGCCAGTTCCTTGGCCGGGAGCTTTGGCGACTTCGGCGGCATGAACGGTTCGGATTCGTGGTTGACCAGGCTCCAGAGGTAGCTGTCCGCCGATGCGCCGGGCTCGACCACCTCGCCACTGCCACCACCGACCCGCAACTTGCCGTAGGTCGTCAGATCGAGATCGCCCTCTTTCTTGTTCGGCCCATGACAGGTGAAGCAGCGAGCCATGAGGATAGGTCGCACGTGGTCCTCGTAAGTGACCTTCTTGGCCTTCTTATCGGGGGTCGGCTTTTTCTTGTCCGCAGCCGATGCGGTGGTCGCAATCACCAACAGCAGGGCGACACTGAGCAGGCGAGTCATCTCGAGGGCTCCAACAGCACGAAAGAATGGAGTGCGGGAAAGGAAAGCAGGTGAGACAGAGAGCCGGGTTTCTCTCCCCGGACGATACTCAGTCTAAACCACTTGAAACGACTTTCGCCCTCCGGCAGTAGAGACCGGAGACGAAAACCGGGCAGGATGATCGGGTCAAACCGTCTGGAGCGAATCTAGTGATTGAAAAGGAACTCTCGCGAGTTCAACAGCGACCAGAACACGTCCTCCAAGACACTCTTCTTGTCCTTCTCGGCATCAAGAATCGTCTTGATTGTCTGCTTCTCCTTGGCGGTTGGCAGTCGCGAGAGACACCGGACATAGAGCTGATCGACAATCTCGTCAGGCGAAAGGCCCTGGTCGGCCAGTTTGCCGAGCACGTTGCCGGCCTTGATCTTGCTGTTGACCGTATCTCCGTTGAGCAAGTGCAAGGCCTGAGAGAGGTTCGGCTCCATCTTGACCTCACACGCACACACGCTCTCACGTTTCGCACGACCAAACGTGGTCAGGAAATAGTTACTGGTGTTGCCGTTGGCGATCTGGACCGCGCGGGCTCCCAGTGGCAGGCCACCGAACTTGTTCTTGGTGTCGGTGACCTGACTGATCGAATCGAAGAGAACTTCAGCCCGCATTCGCCTCAGGGAGGCGTGCGAGAAGTTCGTTCCATCTTTCTCGTTGGTCTTGTTCGTCTGCGTCGCCAACTGGTAGGTGCGGGAGACGCAGATATCGCGAACCAGTTTCTTGAAGTCGTACTTGTAGCCACTGAACTTCCGGGCCAGTTCCGAGAGCAGAGCGTCGTTGACCGGTGGATTGCTGACGCGAACGTCGTCGACCTCGTTGATGATCCCCTTACCCATGAAGTGCGCCCAGACGATGTTGGCCAGGTTCCGTGCGAAGTAGGGGTTCTTGTCAGAGGCAAGCCACTTGGCGACCATCACGCGGCGGTCCTTGCCACTGGTATCGGGCACTTCACCGCCGAGGTACTTGGGCTTCATCACGCGACCGCCGACCAAGTGCCGGACCTCACCGCTGCCGCTGTTGAAGATGATGACCTCGCGAGGATCCTCGCCACGCTTCCGCCCGATCTGAGCAAAAAACGCCGCGAAACTGTAGTAGTCATCCATGGTCCAGCGATCGAAGGGGTGATTGTGGCATTGCGTACATTGCAGCCGAATCCCCATGAAGACCTGGGCAACATTCTCGGAGACCTTCAGTGTGTTGGTTTCGTTCTGGTAGTAGTTGGTCGCCGCGTTGGCGAACGTACCACCGTTGGCTCCCAGCAGTTCCTGGCACATCACGTCAATCGGGACGTTGTTGGCGATGCGTTCATTGAGCCAGTTGTAGTACCGCAGCATGGGCTTGTAACTGACCTGTTGCGTGGTGCGAATCGTGAGCAGTTCGGCCCACTTCATCACCCACATCTCAACGAATTCCTTGCGGTTGAGCAGTTCATCGACGAGACGTTCCCGTTTCGCCTGCCCACTGACCTTCGAATATTCGACCCCCGACTTGGCAAGGGTCAGTTCCGCATCAGCGGCCTGGCGTGCCGTCAGAGCCGCCTCGGCCGCCTTGGTCGCATCGGCAGCCGCCTTATCAACCGCCGCCTTGGCATCCGTCGCCTTCTTCACCGCGGCAGCTGTCGCCTTCTTCCCCGCCTCATCCTTGGCGGCTGTGGCCAGCTTCTGAGCTGCCGCCAGGGCCGCCTCGGCCGGAGGCACAGCTTTGGCAGCCGTCTCAGCGGCCACTTTCTTTTCAGCCTCGGCCTTCAAGGCTTCGGCGCGAGCCTTGATCTTCGCCGCCAGGAACGTTTCCGCCGCCGGCGTCTTCCTCATGAACCGCCAGTACTCGTCAGAAGTCGGCAACACCCCGGTGATATCCAGGTAAGCTCGCCGGAGGAATATCTCATCGGAGCAAATCCCGGAGGGAACGATCCTCAGTTTCCGGAGCTTCTGATGGATGAACTTGTCAACGAAGTTGACCTCGGGAGTCTTGGGATCTTCGAACGTCAGCCCCTTGGGCAGGACGATGAACTGGCTCCCGACAGTGTGAGTTTCGTAGCGTGCCATCACGAAGGCCTCGCCGCGAGCATGCGCCGTGACCGTTCCGTTCTGCTCGATCTCAGCGGATGTGGCATTGCTGGTCATGAAGAATGCCAGCGACGTCACATCGCGAGTGGTCCCATCGGCGTAGTGAGCCAGGACATTGAGTTGCTGCGTCGTCCCTTCCCCGTCCAACACCGCCTCGTTGGGGAACAGTTCCACCTTGGTCACTGCCGGCACCGCGCCCGGATCATTGGGAGCTCCGGCCTTCAGCCACCGGTCCAGCGTTGCGTACATTTCACTTCCAACGTCGAAACGCTTGCCACCGGTGTGCGGCACAGCCCCGACACTCTTTTCCATCATCAAGCTGGACGCCGGGACGGCGAGATTGATCCGCCGTCCGGGAAGTTCACGAGTCAAGCGAAAATAGTCGCCCGCCGGGTCGAACCCGAACAACGACAACCGAAATCCGTCCTTGCCGCGAGCGGCCCCGTGACAACTGCCAGTGTTGCAGTTGGCCTTCATGAAAACGGGCATCACGTCCAGCCGAAAACTGATCGGACGATCTTCCTTGGCTTTTTCGACTTCCACCGGCACCTTGACGGTCTTCCCACCAAAAGCGACCGACAATTCGGTCTTCCCGTCGGCTTTGGGCGTCAAGGTGTGGCCAGCCAGGTTGGCGGATTTCTCATCGGCCAGAACAAACTTGGCCTCCGCAGTCACGTCCCGGGTCAGACCGTTTGCGTAGACCGCCTGAACAATCAACGCCTGGCGGTCCCGCTGCGTACTCAGCTTGACCGAGTCGGGATAAACGCTGACAGATGTCAGCGGTACGTCGGCAGCGAGGCCATTCGAAACCAGTCCCAGCAGGAGGGCACAGGTGGTCAACAGGGGCGGGAAACGCATGATCAGAATTCCTTACGGGGAGTCACTTGACTCGTCTATCCGTCGAACTGGTTTCTTGGAGTGGATTGGCCGGCCCAGGAGGGGAGTTACTTCGAACCCCCGGCTGCGGCTGCCTCACGCTTCTTCTTGGCTTTCAGCCTCAGCTTCTGAAGTCGAGTCAGACGGACCACCTTCTTGGGCATCGGCTTGGGTGGCGCCTTCTTCTTGGCGACCGCCTTCGGCTTCGGCTTGGGAGGCTCGTTCTTCTTCGGAGGCAGTGGCTTGTCGACCTGCAATTGGGTGCCGCCGACGTTGGAGTGGAGGATCGCCTCTCCGCCACGCATGATCGTGACACGGCAGAAGAGGCTCTTGTGGGTCCCGGCCCGGGTCTTCTTGGTCGTTTTGATCGGGAAAATCACTTCCTTGGTGTCCTTGGTGATCATCTTGACCACCGTCGTGGCCTCGTTGGGCAACCCCAGCAGTTCCACCTTTGCCTGGCCGGGGAATGCGGTGGCCAGATTGACCTTGCCCACCACCTCGGTGGACTGACCTTGCTCGGTCGCCGCGCGTTGCAATGACAAGGTGACGAACTGCGAAGCCACCTCGAGAGTGGCCAACTGGCTGGAAACCCACGCGGTGCCTCCAGCGTTCGCACTACCCAGGGCGTAGACCTTCCACGCACCGATCCCGGCACCACCGTTGGCCGAAAGCGGATAGAGGACCTCGTTCTTGCCCTTGGGAATGGACACGCTGCTGGCGGCCCCGATGCCCGGCGGACGGAACGGGAACTGAATCGAAATCGCTTCATCCCAGCCCTTCTTCTTTTCGGCCACGATCTTCAATTGCATCGAGCCGTTGCGAACGATCGGCACCTTGGGCTGGACGATCGAGAGCTTGAACGGCACTTCGTCGACCACGCACACCGGCACGCGGTTGACGTCGACACTCCAGTAGACCGACTGGCCGGGGCCACCCATCACGAAGATGCCGTTGTTGCGGTAGCCGCCGGAAATCTTCTGCTTGGCGTCGGCGTGGCGTGCACCCAACTGGCTGAGAGTTCCGGCAACCGGTGCATCCGCAGCCGCCTCAAAGACCACCGGCAGCGTGCCGCGACCGTTCTTGAGCGACTCGGCATGAATCGTGATCCCCTTGGGGAAGTCCTTGGGTTCCAGCACCAGGTCGCCACCGAAATTGCTGCGACCGAAGTTGACCATCGTCGCAAAGCGGTTGCCCCGGGCCACCACGATCCATTGTCGGTACTGCCCGTAGCGAGAGAACCTCGGGATACTGGTCGTCAATCGGGTCTTCGGCTGAGTCATCTCGACTCGGTAGACAAAGTCCTTGGCCCCACGGCCCAGGTGATCGGTGACCCGCAGCAGGTAATCGCCGTCGGCGGGAATCGTAACCCGGAAGAAGCTGTCAGGGCCACGAGAATCGTCGTTGCCGGCAATCCCCCCGCCATCGGCCTTGTAGAGGTTCATGACCGGATCGAGGCCACTGCGGAGCCGCCGCGAGTAACACTCGATGTCAAACACCTGCCCCTTTTTCGCGGCGAACTTGAAGTAGTCAACATCGCCCTTCTTCTGGATGATCCCGTTGAACGCCTTGGGCAACTGGGCCGGCGTGGCCTTGGCGATCTCGTTGTTGGGCTCAACCTCCAGGTTGTTGCCGTGCGGGAACAGGCGGAAGCGGTTCCCCGAGGGAGCAACCTGGCCGTCGGACTTGGGCTCGACCTCAAACAACTCGCGTTCCTCGGCCGGCAGCTTGAATTTCTGCTTGAATGGCCCGGCAGCATCACCCAGGAAAGTCACCTCGACCTCCTGCCCCATCTGTCCGCCGGCCGGATAAACGGCTGTCGGACGCGGGAAGATGCCCACGTGGAGGCGATATCGGCAATTGCCGTTACCGCCGTAAGCGGCCTCACGAACCTCGATGATGTAACGACCGTCGGCGGGAGCCACGGCCGAGACCACCGCATCCTGGAAGACCAGCGGCGAGTCATCAGCGCTGGCCAACTCGAATCGCTTGGCGTCAAGGATGGCGACATAGGGATCAAACAGCGTTGTTGCCAACCGCATCCCTTCGACCTCGGCGGCGATCCGCTGGCCCTTCTTGGCCTCGACGACATAATAGTCGACGTCCTCGCTGTTCACCACTCCGGTGACAGTGATGTTCAACGGAACCGGCTGAGGTGCCGCAAAATCGCTGTTGGGTTCCTTCTCGGGGGTCGAAGCAAAGGGACCGACCCAGAAGGTCTTGTATTCACTGACACCACTGGCTGTCCGCACCTGGGCCACATGCTGCCCCAATCGACAGTTGGGCAGCACCTTGACGGTCGCCTTGACCTGGCCGGCAGCCGCCTCGAGCTTCACGACTTTGAAGCCGGGGCTGTAGAAGAAGATCTCCTTGGCGTCCTGCAACCGTCCGCCACTGAAGACCATCTGGTTCTCGACCCCGCGCTGAACCCCGCGGGGGTTGATCCCACCCAGCGACGGCGAAGCCGCCTGGACGGGCAGAGCCATCGCCAGAGCCAACAACAGGGCACCAGGCACTCGTCGGTTCAATCGTTGCATCTCGAATCTCTCCGGTTCGGCGAAGCAGTTGCGGTCCCGGCGACACTTCTGAATGTGTCGCGTCGACCGAAACTCCATCCTAACGCCGCGGGGGGTGAGGGTGTGGTGGGAAACTGGAAGAAAGAGCCATAGTAGGCTTTTCGGGGTGACTATGTAGCAGCACGGGCCACGCCCGCTGCCGGACGTGGCCCGTGACTGTTTTCTCTTCAGGCACGAAGCCAAGCCGGAACTAGGCGAGCAGTTCCTTGCGGAGCTTTCCGCCGTTGACAATCTCGATCGGGCGATCGCCAGGAGCCATCAGCTCCTTCTCGGCGACGATGCCCATGCAGTGGTAGATCGTGGTCGCCCAGTCCTCGACGCCCAAGGCGTTTTCCTCGGGCTCGCTGCCCGTGGCGTTGGACAGACCGTAGATCGCTCCACGCTTGATGCCACCACCGGCCATCGCGGTGCTGAACACCTTGGGCCAGTGATCACGTCCGGCGTTTCCGTTGATCTTCGGTGTGCGACCAAACTCGGTCGCCGTGCAGACCATTGTTGAATCCAGCAATCCACGTTCGTCGAGATCGCGGATCAGCCGGGCATAGGCCTGATCGAAGGCCGGCATCTGGCCCCGAATACTGCCATTGATGTTGCCGTGCATGTCCCAACCGCCGTAGGTCAGCGTCACGTAACGGACACCTGCTTCGACCAATCGGCGGGCCATCAACATCCGTTGACCGGCCGAGTTGCGACCATATTCGTCGCGAAGCTTCTTGGGCTCTTTGGCGATGTCGAATGCCTCGCGGGCCTTCTTGGAACTGACCAGCGAGTAGGCTCGCTCGTAAAACGTGTCAACCGCGTCCAGCGATTCGGCCTTCTCACGAGTGGCAAAGTAATCGTTGACCGCACCCAGGATCGAACGACGGCGGTTGAACCGCTTGTCGTCCACGCCACCGGGCAACTTCAGATCCTTGACGGTGAAGCTGCCGCTGGCCGGGTCGGAGCCCAGGCTGAACGGAGCAAACGAACTGGGCAGGTAGCCGGTGCCGGCGTACCGGTTCGGCTGGCTGGGGATGCACACGTAGGGTGGCAGGTTGTTCCGCGGCCCAAACTCGTGAGACACCACCGTACCGATACTCGGGAATTCCAACGCGGGGCTGGGCCGGTACCCGGTGAACATGTTGTGAGTGCCGCGTGCGTGAGCGGCTTCGCCATGCGTGTGCGAGTTCACAACGGTGATCTTGTCGGCGATCTGAGCCGTATGCTTCAGCGTCTCGTTGAGACGTCCACCGGAAACCTTCGTGGCGATCGAACCCATCGGGCCGCGGTACTCCAGCGGAGCGTACGGCTTCGGATCCCAGGTCTCCTGGTGGGCCTGTCCACCCGGGAAGAAAATGAAGATCACCGATTTCGCGGTGCCTTCCTTGCTCTCGAAGAACTTCTGATCCGCCTGGGCTTGCTCAGCGCGAAACAGGTCGGCCATCGTGAGACCAAGTCCGCCGAGGTAACCGGCATAAAGGAAGTCACGCCGAGACGCTTTATGAGCCATCAAATCATCTCCTTGAAGTACCCCGCAACGCACGTCGTCCTGACGCTGTCGCTGTTTGGCTACCGTGTGGTTCGTTTATCGTCGGAATACGGCCGGCTAGCTCGTTTTCAGCAAGCCAACCATCAAGTCAAATCGTTACCGGCTGGAAACACCCAACCCATCACAGAACGCTTGCGCGTTGGAGACAGTGATACACCACCATCCGGCCGTTAGTCAAGTGTCTTGTCGCGGGACACCGGTCAATTTCCACGCGTGCGATCGTCGTCATGCGGTCGATTCGTTTCGGACGGCTCTGCGGGCCGTTCGAGCGAATTCAACGACTGTTTCAACTGCAGAATTTCACGCGCCGACTGCAGCGACAGTCCNTCGAGTTCTTCGNCCCACAACNGNTTGTCCGANTCGCTGGCAGNGGGCAGTTCCTCTTCGATCAGAAACTCAATCTGCGCCGCCGTGGCTGCCGTTTCNGNGTTTCTGATTGGCTCGCCAACATCCGTNCCCGACAATCGTTCCGGCNGATTCTCGCNCCGCAACGCATCGGGGAAAAACTGACGATTCGGCCCCTGTTGCTGNCGAGCACCGGTCCTGGATGNCCCCTCGGATTCGGCCATCACCGGCAACGACCCAAACAGTGCCCCCGACGCACTCACTTCTCGCCCTGAGCCGTCCGAAGGCTGGTCCCCCTGCAACTGGCCGTTGTGCGGCGTCGCCGCGGGTCTCGAATCCCAGCGGCCCATCACGAAACCGACCAGGCACGCCGCAAGAACGATGATCGACTGAAGAATCATTCGCGAGGCGGTCATGTCCGCTTCCCCCAGGCACCGGCTGCATCAGCGGCCGAACGATACCGGAGACAGCGTCGTCACGACAAGATCGGTTTGACAGGCATCACTCCCAAACCGACAGCCTATTCCCCGTCTCCCGGCCGCGCCCTCATCTGTTTCCGCCTTGACCTTTGTTTCTTCTGCTTGAGCCGGCGCTCCTTTGACGCCCGCGTCGGGCGTGTCGGCCGACGTTTGCGTGGTGGGGTCGACACCTGGCGGATCATCTCGGCGAGTTTCTCCAGGCAATCCGACCGATTGGCCTCTCGATCCCGAGTCCGCTGACTGGTCACAAGGAATTCGCCATCCGCAGTGATCCTGGTACGGAACGTCTCCCCAACCCGTTGACGCAGAGCTTCGTCGAGGCTCGGCGAATCGACCACCGACCACCGCAACCGCACTTTCGTGCTCGTCTTGTTGACTTTCTGCCCGCCGGGCCCCGACGACCGCATGTATTCGAAGTCGAATTCGGTCAGCGGGATCGACACACGAGAGTCGACGATCAAGTGACCGTCACTGGCAGGGGGCGTGTGAGTGGCAGCCATCAGTGGAGTCCTGGTGGACCTTCTCCGAAAAGCGTCCTAGACTGGTCGTCTGTTTCGACACGACACCCTAGCAGATCTGGTCGCGGCTCCAACGGCATTTGACAGTGGAGTGCGACCGCCACCGGAGAGACACGATGCAACTTCCACAGATGATCCGGGTCAAGCAGACCTTCGAATCTCCTCGCGTCAGCAGCATTCCTGACGAAGTTGCCAGCCAACTGGGGAGCCTGTCTCTCGACCAGTCGATCCAACCCGGGCAGACGGTGGCCATCTCGGCAGGCAGCCGAGGGATTGCCAATATCGCCGAGATCATCAAGGCCGCCTGCGATCACGTCAAGACACTGGGAGCCCACCCGGTGATCATCCCCGCCATGGGCTCGCACGGCGGCGGCACGGCCGAGGGGCAACGCGGAATCATTGAGAGTTACGGGATCACCGAGGAATTCACCGGTGGTGAGATCCGCGCGTCGATGGAGACGGTCATCGTCGACGAAACGCCGCAGGGAATCCCCGTCCATTTCGACAAACATGCCTCCGAAGCCGACCACGTGATCGTCTGTGGACGGATCAAGCCCCATACGAATTTCGTCGGCGACATCGAATCCGGTCTGCACAAGATGATGCTGATCGGCCTGGGCAAGCACGAGGGTGCCAAGATCTACCACCGCGCGATCCAGGACTACAGTTGGCTGGAGATCGTCATCGCCGTCGGAGAGAGCGTACTCGAGAAGTGCAGCGTCGTGGCTGGACTGGCGATCGTCGAAAATGCGTTCGACGAAACGGCGGTGATCGAGGCCGTACGACCGAGCGAGTTCTTCGAACGAGAGAAGGCCCTGCTGCGGCAAGCCAAGGAGTGGATGCCCAGATTGCCGTTCGACGAGGTCGACCTGCTGATCGTGGACGAGATCGGCAAGAACGTCAGCGGATCAGGCATGGACACCAATGTCATCGGCCGCAAATACAACGATCACTCGGCCACCGAAAATGACGGAGTGCGGGTTCGCCGGATCTTCGTCCGCGGATTGACCAGTGAGACACATGGCAATGCCTGTGGTCTGGGAATGGCCGAGATCACGAATCGGCGCACGATCGCCGAGATCGACCAGTCGGCCACGGCGATCAACGCCCTGACCGGGGGGCATCCATCCGCGGCAGGAATGCCGATCGCCCTCGAAACCGATCGCGACTGCCTGGAGGCCATCATCCCGACGATCGGCCTGACCGACCCGGAAAACGCCCGGGTTGTGCACATCACCAACACGATGCTGGTCGGCGAAACCCTGGTCAGCGACGCATTCGCCGATGCGATTGCCGCCAGAGAGGACCTCGAGATTCTTGAAGCCGCCGAGCAGATGCAGTTCGACGACGAGGACAACCTCGTCCCGGTCGCTGCTGCAGGTGCCGCGGTGCACGCCTGAGGAACCACGTCGGATCACGCCAGCTATGGCAGTGATGACGCCGGGCGTCGGGCCGTCACAACCCCGGCGCCGGCCACGATCGGCAGGATCGCGAAGATGATCAACGCGGTCTTGTAACTGCCGGTCCAATCCCAGCTGACCGCCAACGGCAACGGACCACAGGCGGCAGCCACAACGGCCGCAGCCATGGCGACGCCCCGAATCGCGCCCTGGTTTGCCCGGCCATAATAGTTGATCCAGACGGCTGTCCCTGCCGTGCGAATGATGCCCCCCTGAAGACCCAGCAACGAGCCATACACCAACGCCCACCCCGGACTCGGCATCCCCAACATCAACCCGACACCACTTGCCAGAAACAACATCGAGACAGCCAGCAGGTACCGCTCGCAGCCCATGTCAGTCAGCCATCCCGCCAACACTCCGGTCACGGTCGCCACGCCCGCCTGCAGGCCCAGCAGCAAAAGGGCGTCGGTCCTCGCTATGCCATGCACGGCCAACAACGAAACCTGGTGAAAGATCAGCCCGGTCCCGACCATTGACGTGACACACAACACCGCCAGCAGCTTCCAGAAGCTGGCCAGCCGCAAAGTTTCTCCCACGGTGAGATCGCCGGCCCCAGAGTCGCCCGCATCCTGCAGTTCGCTGGCCTGAACGTCGGGAACATCGTCATCCTGCCATCGACCATCGGGCAGCAGGCCCAGCGGTTCGGGCCGATCACGAATCAGCAACAACGCCGGAATCACCAGGCCGCCCCAAACCATCACCGCCAGGTATGACCACGCACTACGCCAACCAAACTCCTCGATGAGAAAATTGTTGAGCATCGGAATGGTCATCACCGAGACAGCGCCTCCGAGCCCAACGACACCCATCGCCACGCCACGTCGTCGCTGGAACCATTCACCGACCAGCCAGGTGGACGACAGCGTCACGGCTCCCTGTCCGATACTGCGGATCATGGTGAAACCGATCGACAGTCCCAGCAGGCTACCGATCGACGACATCCAGACGCAGGCTGTGCCCAGCAGGAGGCCCAGGGTCGGCAACAACACACGAGCACCAAGCCGATCGAGAAGCCAGCCGATTCCGGGCAGCAGTGCGCCGCCAACCAGACCGGCGATCAGATAAGCGAAGGAATAGTCCGTGCGGCGCAGACCGAGATCACCCAGCATCGGGTCGATGAACACGGCAACCGAGAAGGACTGCCCGGGTGCCGAGAGGTACATCCCGAGTGTGCCGATCCCCAACATGATCCAAGCGGGATGCAGTCGCCGCCGGCGGGGCACGAGAAACCGGGAAACGGAAACGCCTGGGGCAGAATCGGTTGCAGACACGGGGCAGGGCGGGGGGGGAGAGTGGCGGAACGGAAGGAGACCTTCTAGAGGTCCAGCCCGTCGACGTAAAGACCAGACCTCACCGGTTCGTCTAGGGCAATTGTGCACCCAGCCACCGCGACGCGTTCTCCAGCACCTGTAACGGCATCGGCTCAAAGAACACCCCGTAGGTCTCGTGACCAGGCCGGAAGTAGAACACTTTCCCCTTACCGAGATTCCAGATCATCCCACTACGGAACCTCTCACCGGCCTCCCATCGCTCTTCGAACACCACCACATCGGGTGCGGGAACGTGAAAGGGCTCGTCGTACATCTCGGTGTGCGCCACGCCCCAGCTCTTCGGCAATCCTCGGGCGATCGGATGCTCCGGGACCTTCGTGATGATCGTCGACGGTTTGCCGTCTGGCCGGTAGGCCGGAAAACAACAATTCGGCAGCCGCAGGTTCACCTCATACCGGCCGTCCTTGTTGCGGAAGAACGACGCGGCCGGTGTCAATGCCGCGCTCCGCTTGGGGGCCCGGTACAAGGGCGGATCAGGAGGCAGCAGCTTCAGCACCGCCTTGCCGCGTGCCGCGGCCGGAACCTGCCCCAATGCTTCCTCTTTCGCACGTGAGTTCATCGCTTCGATGAATGGCGTCGACCAGTGTGCCGAGTGCAACGCGACCAGTGACAGCTTGCCGGCCCGGATCCGTTTTACGATCCGTTTTCCCTGGTCGGGTTTGATCAATCCCTGCCGGACATGGCCCCACCAGATCAGGACGTCACACTGGTCGAGCACCTTGTCGGAAATCCCCTGGCCAGGATCATCCAGCGACACCGACTTCACGCTCAGCCCTGGACGAACCGAAAGGGCCTTGGCGATCTGGTTGCCAAGGAAGTCAGGGTAGGCCTGCTTCTGGCGAGGCTGCCGTTCATCCCAGACAACAACTCGGACAGGATCGTTCTTTTTCTTCCCGGCGGCATCCGCGGCACCGGCCTTCAGAAGCCCGCCGCCAAACAGCATCCCCACGACCGCCACCAATGCCATCTTCTTTCTGACCAACTTCATACCGTCTCCTCGTCATCGTTCCGGACCCGTTTCGGCGGTGCCGCCGAAACGCCCTCCAGCCCTCCACTGACCCGAACCACCTCTCCGGTCATCCAGTCGGCCGCCGGACTGGCCAGCCAGGCGACCATCCTCGCAATGTCCCGGGGCTCACCCCACCGACCCAACGGCACGGCGGCCCGAACGCGTTCGACCATCTCCTGCTCTTCGATCCCCAGGCTCTCACTCCGCTGCCGCATCACCGAACGGTTGAAGTCGGTGTAAACCGGCCCCGGACAGACGGCGTTGACACGGACGCCATAGGCCGCCAGTTCCAGGGCCATCGTGCGAGTCAACGAGATCACGCCCGCCTTGGCCACGTTGTAGGCCCCGGCCAGGGCAGCTGGGTTCTGCCCGTTGATCGACGAGATGTTCACGATCGCACCGGACTCCTGCCGCTCCATGATCGCCGCGGCCGCACGGCCGCAATAGAAAGTCCCGGTCAGGGTGGCCGCCAGCACCCGATCCCATTCCCCGTCCGGAAGATCCGAGATGCGGTCGAGGTGCTGCCCCACGCCCGCGTTGTTGACCACGATGTCAAGTTGGCCGTTCTCAGCCGCGACCGACGCGAACACCTCACCAACCGCCTGGCTGTCGGTCACATCCAACTCGACCGCACTCCCTCCCAACCCCTCGGCGGCGCCCCTGGCCTTCTCGACCTGGACGTCGGCCAACACAACATTCGCCCCGCCACGGGACAACTCGGCGGCCATCTCCAGCCCGAGCCCCTGAGCGGCCCCGGTCACGATGGCCGTGCACCCAGTGAGATCAACAGGGGTCGGAGATGGCGGAGGCATGGACGGATCCCGTACGAAGAACTGGCCGGAACCGCACAGCATATCGTCACGGACAACACCCGACCACCGGCCTGCTTGCGTCACCGGTGACGTTGCCGGACAATCCGAAGCCTCCAATGACATCCCCTGTGAGGACAACCTGATGATCCGCCACCTGCTTGTCACTTCGGTCGCCGTGGTCGCCGGACTGGCCGCTCCCATGCCCAACCCGGTTTCCCCCGACTTCAATGGCAAACGCCCGATAGCCGCCGCCGACACCGTCTTCATCGCCGACATGACGTGGATGGAAGTCCGCGACGCGATGAAGGCCGGAAAGGACACCGTGATCATCGCCACCGGCGGCATCGAGCAGAACGGACCGTACCTGGTTGCCAACAAGCACGGTGTCGTCCTGGAGGCAATGACCGAATCGATCGCCCGAGCGCTGGGCAACGCCCTGGTGGCACCGATCGTTGACTTTGTCCCCGAGGGCGACATTCAGCCACCAACAGTGCACATGAAATACCCCAGCACTGTCAGTGTTCGAGAAGACACCTACCGCGCGCTGCTGACCGACATCGTTGCCAGCTACAAGACTCACGGGTTCCGTCACATCGTGCTGATCGGAGACAGCGGAGGAAACCAGGACGGACTCAAAGCGGTTGCCGCCGCACAGGACGAATCCGCCAAGAAGGGTCCGAAGGTCAGCTTCGTCCCCGAGTACTACAACTACGGCGACGTCGCAAAGTTTCTCGAGGCCCATGGAGTCAAACAGGTTCCCGAGGGCCTGCACGACGACTTCGGGATCACCGCGATCATGTCGACCGTCGATCCGGACAGCATCCGCGCCAAGCAACGAAAGAAGGCCGGCAAGTTCACCATCAACGGCATCAGTCTCTCGCCGTTGAAGAACACGCAAAAATGGGGCCAGGCCATCATCCAGTTCCGCACCGACGTCAGTGTCAAGGCAATCCGTGCGGCACGGAAATGATCGCCCTCGCCAAACGGCAACTCCCGACAACACCGGCCATATCCTCTCGATGCGAGTTCCCCTCATGAGACGCCTCACGCTTCTCCTGCTCTTCTGCGTCGGCGGCACGGTCTCTGGCGTCGAGCCAACCGTCCGCATCGACACCGCAGTCACTCCCCCGACGTGGGCCCTGCTGGAACGGCAACTGCTCGACGCGAACGCTGCAGCCTGTCGCAAGTTCTTCGCCCGGTACTTCGACGAGCGGGGCTTCCTGATGTGTGTCGAACGTTGGGGCGGGGACGACGGCCCTGACGACGCGCCCGAGAACGTCGGCGGCTGGGCGCAACTGCATGCCCTGGGCGGAGCTGATGACATCCTGACGATGTACCGCAAGGCCTGGGAGGGCCACCTTCGGCAATACACTCTGGCCAAGACGGTCGAGGTGCCATTTGCCCGTGACGGGATGTACTACAAGGAATTCCCGGTCATGTTCGACTGGCAGCACAACGGCGAGGGCCTGCGGCTGTTCAATCTCCAGGGGCTCAGCGACTACCAGGACAACCGCTATCAGCACCGGGTCCGGCGTTACGCGGGGTTCTACATGAACGAGGATCCCGGCGCCCCCAACTACGACCCGAAGCACAAGATCATCCGCAGCATGATCAACGGCAGCCGCGGCCCGTTGATGCGGAAGGCCACGGGTCTGGACTGGGCCGGAGACCCGATCGACATCGAAAACCGTTTCGACCTGGGGCACGGCGAAAGGAACTATGCCGAGATGGTCGCCCACTTCAAGGACTACAACGATGTGGTTGGCGACCACCCGCTGAATCTGATCGCCACAACGCTACCCCTGAACGCCTATCTGCTGACTGGCCAAAAGAAATACCGCACCTGGCTGATCGACTACGTCGACGCCTGGGTCGGCCGCATGAAGCGCAACGGCGACATCATCCCCTCCAACATCGGCCTCGACGGCACCATCGGCGGCGAAACCGACGGCAAGTGGTACGGCGGCACCTACGGCTGGGGCTTCACCGTCATCGTCCCCCAGACCGGCGGCCTGGCCCATCGCAACCGCCAGTACTGGGGATTTGTCGGAATGATGAACGCGTACTTCCTGACCGGTGATGACAAGTACCTGGACGCATGGCGAAAACAGACCGCCAGGGTCAACGCCCAGAAGAAGGTGATCGACGGACGGGACATGTATCCCCGGATGTACGGTGACGACGGCTGGTACAACTGGGTCCCCCAGCCCTACAGCTTCAACCAACTCGAGATCTATTACCTGTCGATGAAGCCCGGGGATCGCCGGTATCTCGAGAACGACGCCTGGCTGAAGTTCCTCGACGGAGACAACACTTCCTACGCCGAGCAGGCCTTGCGGAGAGACCTGGCCGAGGTCCGACGCAGGGCGGCGGCGATGGACGGTGACACGACCACGCCCGACACCCGGCTGGCCGACGACCCGGCCAAGTACAACCCCGCGCAGGTCACGGCGCTGAGGCAACTGATGGTGGCCGGCCTCGACCCCGGCAGACGGGCGTCGGTCTGGCACACGAGACTGCGGTACTTCGACCCGGCCCGCAGGCGAGCCGGAATCCCCGACGACTGCGCCGCGATGATCGACCGCATGACCGACAGCACAACCCGG
Organism: Planctomycetaceae bacterium; assembly: GCA_002724315.1. GTDB lineage: Bacteria > Planctomycetota > Planctomycetia > Planctomycetales > Planctomycetaceae > UBA8437. The sequence continues at coordinate 84,108 of PBOJ01000017.1, forward strand.
GTCCGGCTGGTCAACACCAACCAGTTGGAATCCCGCGAGGTGATCGTCCAGGCCGGCTCCTACGCCGAACACACGATCCGCTCGGTTCAACTGGGTGACACCACGACCAGGTTCAAGGGCCCCACTGTGCGAGTGAAACTGGCCCCCGGGGCCGGTGGCACGCTGACCCTGACCGTCGACCGTCACTCCCGACAGCCGACCATACACTTCCCGTGGGATCGCAACTGACCGTCCATCCCTTTCTCTCCAATCCCAGTGGAACGAAACGATGAAACGAAGAGACTTCCTGGCCACAGCCGGTGCCGCCACCGCTGCCCTGGGAGGCTGCTCGGGGGCTTCGACTCCTCCGGCAGACGACTCCGCAGCAACCGCCGTCAAGTCGTCGAGCGACGCCACTCCGAATGCGGACAAGCCTGAGGTCAAGCTCTACGTCGGCACCCAGCGAGGCCCCACCGCGGCCAAGATGCTTCAATTCGTCAAGCGGCACGGAGTCGACCACATCTGCGGATTCCCGCCCAGCCCGCCGTACCCCAAGCGGGGCCACTGGACGGTGGAAGAGCTCGAGAAGACTCGTGAGACGTGTGAAGCCAACGGCATCACGCTCGACATGGTCGCTCTGCCGTTCCTGTCCTCCAGCCACATCGATCGCGAAAAACGCGGCGCCATCATGCTGGGCAAGAGTCCCGAGAGGGATCGTGACATCGACGACATCCACAAGATGACCGAGGCCTGCGCCAAGGCAGGCATCCCGGCGTGGAAATACAACATGAGCCTGCTGGGCGTGCTGCGTACCGAACGCACGCCCGGCCGTGGTGGGTCCAGCTACAGCACCTGGAAACTGAAGCAGGCCAAGGCCGACCCCGAACTGACCCGGGCCGGACGGGTGAACGAGGAGATGGCGCTGGAACGCATGCAGTATTTCGTCGAACGAGTGATTCCGGTCTGCGAAGAGCACAAGATCCGCGCCGCCTGTCACCTGCACGATCCAGGCACGCCGCCGGGAGGATTCCAGGGCATCGAGCGACTGCTGGGCAACTTCGAGGGTGTCAAGAAGTTCATCGCCCTCTCGGACAGTCCCTACCACGGACTGAACCTCTGCCTGGGTTCGATGATGGAGAACCTCCAGAATCCCAACGAGGAGATCCACGAGGTGATCCGTTACTTCGGCAACAAGAAACGGATCTTCAACATCCACTTCCGCAACATGATCGGGAAACGAGGTGATTTCCAGGAGGTCTACCTCGACAACGGTGACGTCGACATGCTGCAGGTGATGCGAACGCTGGTCGAGGTGGGCTATGAATACATGGTGATGCCCGACCACGTGCCCCGTCACGGCGATGACCCCGGCGGCCTGCAGGCCTTCGCTCATTCCTACGGGTACATCGAAGCTTTGATCAGCGCGGTCAAGACATATGGTTAAGGACGCAGTCGCGATGACATCACTCCACAAGTTCATCACCCGTTCCCTGGCAGTTGGCCTGCTGGCAGTGGCCTCCCATCACGCCATCGCCGCCGAACCGGCCCCCAAACCGACACTGGTCTCGGTGACGAAGATCTGGGACAAGGCCCCCCACTGTGCCTTCACCGACCTGCTGCGATGGAAAAAGCGGTGGCTGTGCTGCTTCCGAGAAGCCAAGGCCCACGGTGGCGACAACGGAATCGTCCGCATCATCACTTCGACAGACGGCAGCAAGTGGACGTCACTGGCGACCGTCAGGCAGTCGGGCATCGACCTCCGTGACCCCAAGCTCTCGGTTCATCCCGACGGGCGACTGATGCTGCTGATGGGTGGCATCGTCAACCTCGACGGCAAGTACCACACCCGGTCACCGCGTGTCTCTTTCTCGCACGACGGCCACACCTGGTCACTGCCCAAGACGTTGCTGTCCGAAGACCACTGGTTGTGGCGGATCACCTGGCACAAGGGGACCGGCTGGACCGTGTCGAAACTCAACGAGGGCCGCAAGCCGCGTCGCGGATTCCTCTACAAGACCAAGGACGGACTGAAGTACGACTACGTGACCGAGATGGAAACCGAGGGCATCAGTGAGACAACACTGCGGTTCCTGCCCGACGAAACGATGGTGGCCCTGATCCGCCCACGCTGGATCGGTCTCAGCAAGCCCCCGTACCGAAAATGGACCTACACCGACATCGGCCAGGGCATCGGTGGCCCGAACTTCCTGCTGGCACCCGACGGCAAGATGTGGGCCGCGGGACGCAAGTACGGCAAGGCCGCCAAGACGTCACTGGCAACCATGACGGGCACGACTTTCCAGCACGTCCTGGAACTGCCCAGCGGGGGCGACACCAGTTACCCCGGAATGGTGATTCACGACGGGCTGTTGTGGATGAGCTACTACTCGTCACACGAGAACGGCAAGACGAGCATCTACCTGGCCAAGATCAAGCTGTAGCCTGCCGCCTACTTGTTGGCGAAGCCCCACTCGGTGGGCTGGTACTGGAACGCCAACTCGGGGGTCTCGTACCGTCGCCCCTTTTCGGCAACGCTATGCATGACCCGGTCGAGCACACCGGTGGTCATCAACGTCCGTTCGACCGGGTAGGCCGGCCGGCCCGTATGGAACATCTCCTCGATGGCCCGCAACAGGTGCTCGAAGTGGCCGAAGGGTTTGCCCTCCTCGAGGCGGAACCAGACGGCAACCGGCTCCTTGCGGCCTTTCAGTTTCGCGGCAAAACAGAACTGATTGTTGAACCCGTTGGCCATCACGACCGAGGATCTCAGCCCATCGCGGTGTTCCATGAGATAGGCCGTGGCATGTTTCTCGGCAGCCGGTCCGATCGCCTGCTTGGTGCGGAACTTGGCAGGCAGCGACCCCAGCGCCGCCTCGAGCAGTTCCTGGGACCAACGACCGGCCTTCCTCGCCTTGACCAATGCATCGCCACTGACAGCCTGCACGGCACCAACTCCCGTCTCGCCCCCCTTGCGCCGTTCGATCATGCATTGCAGTGTCTCGAGCGTGTGAAAGCCGTAGGCCTCAAGCCCCCCGTAACCGACCGCCATCGCCTCCTCGATCTCCACACCCCGCTCGAGTGTCAACGAGGGGTACCGCCAACACGTCGGCAGCGACGACCCGGCCATGAAGGGGATCTTCAGCTTCCGGGCGGTCTTGACCATGTGCAGGGCGTCGGAGAACTTCCAGCCGAGGTGCTTGTCGGAGAACACCGGGACAATCCGGCCAGCCTTCTGCATCGCCGCGACGATCTCATCGAAGAATCGTCGCCGCGGGTACATGTGCTGACGCGTCTTCTTGGTGTAGGGGTAATTGCCGTGTTCACCGATCGACAGCACTCCCTCGATCCGATCATCCCCCCCGGGCTGCCGGATGGCCTGTTCGATCGTCTTGACGATCGGAAACCGGTGTTTCTCTGCCAGACCCCGACTGAGATCGCCCTTGGGAACCTGGTCGGTGTACATCGAGACCAGCCGCAGATCCGGGCCGGCCTGCCCATCCTGCCGCCAGCCCTCAAGCACCTTGCCCACGATCACGTCGGCGTGCGAGTTGTTGCGGTATTCGGTCACCACGGCCGCGACCGGAAGTTTCCGTCGTGCCGCCGCAAAGACTTCACTGCCGCTGGAAGCTGCGACCCCAGCCGCCAACAGCCCACTCAACCGGCTCCCAAAATCTCGTCGCGTGATCTGATTGGCCATATCATTGGACTCCCGAACAGAACTCAGTGTCGACCATTGGACTTCGCTTCACCATTGGACCCTCGCCGACGAATCTCTTCCAGCTCGGCCTCCAACTCGGCCCGCTTCCGGCCGAGCCGCTGCAGTTCATCCCGGGCCAACTTCGAGTCGACCCGAACCGTGAGCAAGTCGCCCACGCCCAGCAACAGCAGCCAGCCGCCCATGGCGATCACCACGATCCAGTAAATCGTGGCGACCAACGGCCCCAGGGACCAGATCACGGCATCCCCCACCGCGAGCATCACGCCCAGCACCACGATCATGCCCGAGGTCTGCATCCGTCGTCGGTACCGGACTTTCAGCCTCTTCAGATCCCACTGCTTGAAGCCCGGCTCAACCTGTTGCCGTCCCCAGGACTTGTGGTGCCACGCCATCATCGCCAGTCCGGCCACGGCCAGCGCTCCGCCAAAGATCGCCGTCGACACCCAGTGATTCTCATCGAGTCCGATTGTCGTGTCCTCCGTGCCGTGCAGGATCGGCCTCGCCCGTCGGTCAGGGCCCGGTTGCCGGCAGTGTCCTCAGCCATCCCAGCACCACGCGACCGACGGCTCTCAGGCTCGTGCCAGAACAGGCTCGCACGGTGTCCCGCGTCGTATGCCAGTACGGGTAATCGAAATCGATCAGATCACAGGTGGGAATCCGGGCGATCCGGTTCAACGGCACGTGATCATCCTCGACGTCGTGCTTGGGGCGTGGTCGATCACGAAACTGGGCCACCTTCAATGAACGAGCGGTGTCCCACAGGCCATCAACCACTTTCGGTGCAAACGCGAGGCTCTTCTTCTCGACAAAGATCTGCAGGTCGCGATCTCCGACCATGTCGAACAGCACTCCGGCAACATACTTGTGAGCCGGCGGCTTGTCGCGATATTGCGTGGCAAAGTGTGTGGATCCCAGGAAGAACTTCCCCAGCGTCTGCGTCCCCCTGGGAAACAGGTACTCCTCGGCATCGAAGAACACAAAGTCGACGCCGACTTGCACATCGAGTCCCCGCATGTGATGTGCCAGCTCCATCAGCAGGGCCACCCCGCTGCCACCATCGTTGGCCCCCACGAATCTCCCCCGTGGATTGACCGGATCACGATCGGGGAAGGGACGAGTGTCGTAATGGCAACAGAGTACAACCCGGGTCTTCCTCTTCGGGTGCCAGGAGACAACCAGATTGGTCATCCTGACCGCCTTGCCGTTGCGAGGATCCGGCCGGTCAAACGACTGGCGGATCACCCGAGCCCCAAAGCGTGAGAAATGGTTGGCCAACAGTCTCTGCTGAGCCTGCATCGCCCGGGAACCACTCGGACGGGGCCCAAGCCGACAGACAGCCTGAAGGTACCGATAGGCACGAGCCGCGTCGGGCCCGGACACCTTGACCGGTTCAGCCCCGGCGACCATCGGCGCAATGGTCAACCACATCCACAGGCAGGCACCCAACCGAACCGTCACGCAGACACCTCACCGAAGTTTCGGTTTCGAACTAGTCACTCGACTGCAGGCGAGTGATCAGCGCGTCGTTCTCTTCTCGAATCGCTGCCGGCAACTTCTCGCCGAACCCGGCAAGATACTCGCCTCGCCCGTTCGCTTCGGCAAGCCACTCCTCGGAATCCACTTCCAACAACGCCTCTCCGGCAGCGTCACCGATCCCAAGCTCATCGAACCCGACGGCTTCCGGAGTCGGCAACCACCCGATCGGGCTCTCCACCGCGTCGCCACCCCCACCGACCCGGTCGACGATCCACTTCAACACACGAATGTTCTCGCCGAAACCCGGCCACAGCCAGCTTCCCGACTCATCACGTCGAAACCAGTTGACGTGAAACACCTCGGGCATGTTGTCGCCTCCCCGTTCCCCGACATCCAACCAGTGCTGCCAGTAGTCGGCCATGTGGTACCCGCAGAAGGGCAACATGGACATCGGATCGTGCCGCAGTTCCCCCAGTCCCCCGACAGCGGCGGCCGTCTTTTCGCTGGTCATTGTCGCCCCGACGTACGTGCCGTGCTGCCAGGAGCGGGCCTGGTAAACCAGCGGAGTGGTGGAACTGCGACGCCCACCGAAAATGATGGCCGAAATCGGCACTCCCTCGGGAGACTCCCAGTCGGGAGAAATGCACGGACACTGCGACGCCGGAGCGGTGAAACGGCTGTTGGGGTGAGCGGCCGGGTCCTCGGACTCGGGTGTCCAGGGATTCCCTTTCCAGTCGGTCGCCTCCGCCGGTGGATCACACAACCCCTCCCACCAGACCGTGTTGTCCGGCAGCAGCGCCACGTTGGTGAACAGCGTGTTGGCCCGGCAACTGGCCAGTGCGTTGGGATTGGTCTCCTCACTTGTCAACGGCGCCACGCCGAAGAACCCGGCTTCGGGATTGACGGCGTACAATCGGCCATCGTCGCCGAATTTCAGCCACGCAATGTCATCACCAATCGTCTCGACCTTCCAGCCAGCTTCAATGAACGAGTCTGGCGGAACCAGCATCGCCAGGTTGGTCTTGCCGCAAGCCGACGGAAAGGCCGCAGCGACGAACGTTCTGTTCCCCTCCGGATCGGTCAAGCCCAGGATCAACATGTGCTCGGCCAGCCAGCCCTCGCGGCGAGCCATCACGCTGGCCAACCTCAGTGCGAAGCACTTCTTCCCCAACAGGGCATTGCCACCGTAGTTGGAGCTGAAACTCATGATCAGGTTTTCATCAGGGAAGTGGCTGATATAACGCTGCTCGGGGTCGAGATTGCCCGTGCTGTGCAGCCCCTTGACGAAATCGCCGTCCTCGCCCAACTCGTCGACAGCCACCTGTCCCATGCGAGTCATGATCCGCATGTTGGCCACCACAAAAGGGCTGTCGGTGATCTCGACACCGACCTTGGCCATCGGACTTCCCGGGGGACCCATCAGGTAGGGAATCACGTACATCGTCCGCCCGGCCATGCAGCCATTGAAGAGCGGATCGATCATGGCGTGCATTTCGGCCGGAGCCACCCAATTGTTGGTCGGCCCCGCCTCATCTTCAGTCGCCGCACAGATGAAGGTCCGGTCCTCGACGCGAGCCACGTCGTTGATGTCACTGCGGGCGTAGTACGAACCGGGGTGCTTCTCGGAATCGAGCCGCACCAGCACCCCGTCTTCAACCATCATGTCGTAGAGCCGCCCGATCTCCTCATCGGTGCCGTCGCACCAGTGCACGTTGTCGGGAGTGGTCAGGGCAGCGACCTCGTCGACCCATTGCTGCAAGGCCTGGTCGGGCATCTTCTCGAAATCTTTCGGCTATCGTACTGGAATCCAGCCACAGCGGCGGAACGATACCGAAGACACCGTCGTCAGGACAAGATCGGTTTGACCGGTGTCACCCTCAAACCGTTTCCCCATTCCCCATCTCCGGGCCGCGACTGGTCGTCACCGGAAAACGGGCGGATTTTCGCCCCTACCTGGCCGAATTCTTGTCCGATTTCTTCTTGGCAGCGGGCTTCTTCTTGCTGGCCTTCTTGCTGGCCTTCTTGTCCGACTTCTGGGCCGGTTTCTTGTCTGACTTCCCAGTCGGTTTTTCCGGCATCCGCCGCGACACCAGGCACTCGACCGGCTGGAAGACGTGCTGGCCGGAAAGCGACGTGCCGACGTAATCGCGGCCGCGGAGAATGATGGGCCACGACGCGACTTCCATCTGTCTCCGCATCGCATCCAGGTCAAAACTCTCCCCGGCAACCGAATACTGCAGGTCGTAGAGCTTGCCGTCCTGCTGCGGAACGACGATCAGGCCATGACGCAGTTGGTCGAGTCCCAGCCAGCCCAGGGTGATGCCGTGGTGACTCTCATTCTGGAACGCGATGGCCGCCAGTGAACGGAACGAGTTGCTGACATCGTCGGCCAGAAGAGCGTCGGCCCCCCGGATGTTGGCACTCGATTCGGCTGTCAGGGTTCCGGTGACGCGGATATCGACGGTGTGCTCCGGACCATCCCCTTCGGCGTCTCCGTCGGCCAACGGCTTGTCACTCCAGCGAACGGCCATCAGCCGGGCAGTGTCCAGGTCGAGGTCGACTGACATCGCGTCGAACGCAACCGTCTGTTTCGGCTTTGCTTTGCCGAGCGTGGCATCGACCTCCAGGTCCACGCTGATGGCCAACTCGTGCCGCGCCTCACCGTCAGCGTCGGTCCCATCGACGTACAGCAGCAGCGCCGCAGCCTTGCTGCCCGACGGGGACGGATCCCAGCGGATGTACTGGCTGGCCTGGATCTTGCCGTCCCGCGAGTCGAACAGACGCGAGTCAGTCTGCTTGACATCGGGATGCTTGCGGATCGCGGCAATCAGTCCCTCCGGGAAACCGTCCTTATAGAGCCAACGTCGCGAGACGGTCACAAGGACACTCTTGTCGACCGTCTCGACGTCCAGACGGTAGTAACGGCTCCGCGAGAGCAGAACCTCGCCACTGGCAGCCTCCGACCCGGCATCGTTACCGGAGGCCGAGAGAGCCAACTTCACCGGGTCGGGCGGCAACTCGGGAATGTTCTCCGGGGAGGTGATCCCAGACTTGTCCTGTGTCGTGGAGGTTGCCGCCTGGCCACCGTCCTTCGCAGCACCGTCACTGGCTCCGGTTTTGTTGGCGTCTCCGGCGTTGCATCCGGCCACCACCAGGCAGATCGCCAGCGGGGCCACCGCAGCAAAAGTCCTCATCCACGTGCGTTGTCGGCTGTCCATCATCATGCTCCGGCTGGGTCCAGTTCTCGGCGGGTGGATTGTAACACCACGACGCGCCATGCCAACAACCCGGAGCCGGTTCCCCCGCTGGACTTCCCTCCACGCACTGCTCAGACTGGCCCGACTTGCTGACTCTCTCACGAGGATCCGACGATGGTGGAACGAATCAAGGACAGACTGGACCGGGGCGAAACGGTGATGACGATCGGCGTGGGCCGCATCCTGCATCACAACATCATGCAGATCCTGGGCCTGAGCGGCGCCTTCCAGTCCGTGTGGTTCGACGCCGAACACGTGGGGTTCACGATCGAGAGCCTGGAGATCAACGCACTGGCCGCTCGCAGCGAGGGGCTGGACAACTTCGTACGAATTGCCCCGACCGACTACGCGACGGTGACACGGGCCCTGGAAGCCGGTGGTGGAGGCATCATGGCAGCCCAGGTGTTTTCGGCCGAGCAGGCCGAGGAGATCGTTCGCTGGTGCAAGTTCCACCCGCGGGGCAACCGCGGCCTGAACACCGGTGGTTACGACGCGGGATTCGGCGCGATGAAACCGGCCGACTTCACCGAGAAGGCCAATCGCGAGACGTTTGTGGCGATCCAGATCGAAACGGCTCAATCGGTCGAGGAAGTCGATGAGATCGCGGCGATCGAGGGCGTGGACCTTCTGTTCATTGGCCCCAGCGACCTGAGCCAAAGCCTGGGGGTGACAGGCGACTTCTTCCACGAAAAGTGCATCGACGCGATCGACCGTGTCTCAGCCGCCTGCCAGAAGCACGGCAAGCATATCGGCGCGGTGGTGGTCAGCCCCGAGCACGCCGGAATGATGCACGAAAAAGGCGTCCGGCTGATCAGCCCCACCAGCGACACCAAACTGCTCCGCAGCGGCATCGTCGCCGTGCAGGAGCAGTTCGCTGAGTTCTACCCCTAAGACGCGGCTTGGCCCCAGCCCACCCGATCACCGACGGCCCGCGGATTTGGCGTATTTCGCCAAGCCGTCGTGGGACACCACGCAGCGGAAACCGGTGTGGTAGAGGCCCGAAGCCTCCTCGCCCTTCATCCGGGCCGTCACCCGGTAACCGGTGCAGTAGGTGTCGCTGCACATGAACGACCCGCCTCGCTGGATCCGCTTGAGGATGTCCGGTTCGTCGGGATCGTAGCTTTCCTCGGGACCCTGGGGATTCCGCCGAGGACTGTCGCTGTAGTAGTCTGCCGTGTAGTTGTCGTGGCACCACTCCCAGACGTTGCCCGACATGTCAAACAGGCCGTAACCGTTCTTCGGGAACACCCCGACCGGAGACGTCGTCAGGTGACCGTCCTCGTTGGTGTTCTTGACCGGGAAGGCTCCCTGCCAGATGTTGTTGAGCCACTTTCCCCCGGGGTTCCGCTCGTCACCCCAGGGATAGGTCTTGCCGTCCAGCCCGCCGCGTGCCGCAAACTCCCACTCGGCCTCCGTCGGCAGCCGCTTGCCGGCCCATCGGCAGTACGCGTTCACGTCGTGCCACGAGACATGCACGACCGGGTGGTCCATCCGATCGACGATGGAACTCTCCGGCCCCTCGGGATGTCGCCAGTTGGCTCCCGGCACATACTCCCACCACCCATAGGCCCCCAACTGAGGATCGATGTCACCTGGTTTCAGCCCCCGTTTCATGCAGATCGACCCCGGCCGATTCAACTCGGGCAGGATCTTTGCCTCGGTCCGCTTCGAACCTTCACGAACCGAGCTGAAATCGGGCTTCTTCTCGGCTGCCGTCACATAACCGGAGGCCGTCACGAATCGCTCGAACTCGGCATTGGTCACCTCGTAGACATCAATGTAGAAGCCGTCGAGTTCGACCTTGTGCGGAGGAAATTCGTCCTGGTTGCTCCCTCCGTCGCGGGTGCCCATCTCGAACACGTCACCGGGGATCCAGACCATGCCCTCAGGAGCGTCACCCGGACTTTCGGTGACAACCGGCGGGAGACCAGGATCGGCCCCGTCGCCGGTGCGGACCGGAGGAGTCGAAGAGGTCGATTGCCAACACCCTGCCACGGTGACCAGTGCCACAATCGGGATCAGTGAAAAGAGGGAGCGGAGCATGTTGCTCTCGAGTCTAACAGTCCTTGGCGGGCAGGGCACCCAAGGCCTGACTTACGGGATTCTGGCAACTTCTGGTAGAGTGTCCGCCGAAACCTTGGCCCCATCCACGCGAGGCGAAGATGTACTGCCGGACAATCCTCTCTCACCGTCACCTGCCGACCCTGGCCGCCATCCTGTTTGGACTGATCGCCACACCGGCGATCGCTCGCGACTCGAACAGCCTGATGGACATCTCGACCGACGGCCGCCTGCTGGCCTGTTCCAACCGCGACGGCGGCACCGTCTCCATCGTCGACCTCAAGACGCTCAAAAAGTTGCGGGAGACCCCCGTCGGCACACATCCCGAGGGGGTGGCGTTCGTGGGCAAAACACACACCCTGGCTGTCGCGGTCTACAACGACGACAACGTCACTTTGCTCGACGCCGACACCGGCAAGATCACTGCCAGGGTCTCGGTCTTCGATGAACCATACGGCGTGGTCTCCAACGCCAAGGGCACCCGGATTTATGTGACGCTCGAGTTCCCCGGCCACATAGCTGAGATCGACCCCGCAAAAAGCAAAGTCCTCCGCCAACTGCCCGGCGGTCGGTTCCCTCGCGGCCTGGCCCTGTCCCCTGATGGCCAAACCCTCTACACGGCCGAGTACTACTCAGCTCGCGTCAACGCGGTCAACATCACCCAGGCCAAGATCGTCGACAGTTGGAAGGGTGCCAGCACCGACAACCTCTGCCGACAGATCGTCCTGCACCCGACTCGCCCCAAGGCCTACATCCCCCACATCCGCTCAAGAATTGCGGCCGCCCAGGGCGAGGGTTCCATTTTCCCCTACGTCGGAGTTGTTGACACCAAGGGGGGGGAGGGCCGCCGACGCAAGCGGATTCCGATGGACGCGTTTCTCGGTAACCTCGTGACCGCCAATCCCTGGGAGATCGATGTCTCTGCAGACGGCAAACGGTTTTTCGTCGTCTTCTCGGGTACCGACGACATGTTTCTCTGCGACACGGTCGATGACGATTACACCGAGATCAAGCTGCGGCGTCGCATCACCCTGGGACACAATCCCCGCGCCGTCCGAGTTTCGCCCGACGGTGCCCGGTTCTTTGTCTACAACGCCCTGGATTTCAACGTCGTCGCCTACGATGCCAATTCGGGCCGTTCCCTGGCCACCATTCCAGTGACGGACAACCCGCTGTCCAAGGAAATCCATCGTGGCAAGATCCTGTTCTACACGGCCCTGCAACCGATGGTCGGGCGACGATGGATCAGTTGTTCGAGTTGCCACCCCGACGGAGATCCCGATGGACGGACGTGGCAAAACCCCGAGGGGCTCAGGGCCACGCCGCCGTTGTTCGGATTGGCCTGGACCCATCCACTCCACTGGTCGGCTGACCGTGACGAATCCCAGGATTTTGAACACACCATTCGGGGCCCACTGATGCAGGGCCGTGGCCTGGTTCGTGGTGGCATCAACAAGTCACTGGCCAAGCCCAACAAGGGACTCTCGGCCGACCTGGACGCCCTGGCCGCCTACACCAACTCCCACAAGTTCACGATGAGCCCCTACGCAAAAACCGGCCTTTCGGAATCTGCCCAGCGTGGCCGTTCGCTGTTCAACTCCAAGAAAGTCGGATGTGCCAGTTGTCACTCCGGCCCCTTCTACACCGACTCCCGGCCGCGACCGGAACCGCTCCGCCACGATGTCGGCACCGGCCAGGTCGATCCCAGCGAAAAGATGGGACCAAAATACGATACCCCCATGCTGCTGGGCCTGTACCGTTCGGCGCCTTACCTGCACCACGGGAAAGCGGCGACATTGATCGACGTATTGACAACCCACAACACCGGCGACCGGCACGGCCACACCAGTCACCTCGACAAAAAACAGTTGGGCGACCTGGCCGAATTCCTCAAGGCGCTGCCCTACGAGGACCCCGCTGCCGCCGCAAAAAAAGCGGGCCTGACAAAAGTCGCTCGCTAAGCTCCCTGTTTTCCGGCGAGGCGCGAGACCGCCAACGTCCTCTTCTCCATCGGACCTCTTCCCCATGACCATTCTCAACCGGCCTCGTTGCCTTCACACCGTTGTCGCTCTAACCACTGCACTGCTGTCGATCGGCTGCAACGGGGCACCTGACGTCCCCGACCCACCAAAGTCCGACAAACCGGAAAGCACGTCTTCCGGAGCCCAGTCCAACGCAGTGACACTGACCATCAAGAGCTGGAAGGACACCGAAGCGTTGATCGCCGCGCAAAAAGGGAAGGTCGTGGTGGTGGACCTGTGGTCGACCAGTTGCGTGCCCTGCATGAAGGAATTCCCCAACCTGGTCGCGCTGCACGAGAAATTCCCTTCCGAGAAAATCACCTGCATCTCGGTCTCCTGTGACTACGAGGGCTTGGAAGAGGAACCGCCGGAATCGAAGAGACCGTCGGTAATGAAATTTCTCGAATCCACCAAAGCCACCTGCACCAACCTTCTGCTTTCTGACGCCGATGTCGATGTTTACGACAAGATCGAACTGGCAGCGATCCCGGCCGTTTACGTCTACGACGCGGCAGGCCGGATGGTGAAGCGATTCGACAACGATTCGGGTGAATACGGCGACGAGGGATTCACCTACAAGGACCACATCGTGCCATTGGTCGAAAAATTGATCGGTGGAGCATCGTCGACTACGACCGGCGACGGCACCAAGTAAGGCGGACATGCAAGGACGCGATTCCGACACTCGCTGGTGGACGAGCCCCGGACGGCTGGTCCAGCGAGTCCTCACCCTGGACGACACCCCGCATTCCATCGCCCTGGGCACGGCGATCGGAATGTTCGTCGGCCTGACGCCGACGGTTGGCATCCAGATGATGGTCATCCTGGCCATTGCCGGCATCACCCAGCGGATGTTTCACTTCAACCGGCTCGCTGGAGTGATCACCGTCTACGTCTCCAACCCACTCACCATCGTGCCGCTCTACGCGGCGTTCTATTACATCGGTTCCCTGATCGTCGACGCGCCGATGTCTCCGGCCGAATTCCAGCAACGATTCGAACAGACACTCAACGAGGGTTGGTTCGCCCCTTTGCAGTTCATCTTCGCCGAGGTTGCCTGGCCGATGATCGCCGGGTCATTGGTGCTGGCCACAATCTGCTCCATCCCCACTTACCCCATCGTCAAGCGGCTGGTAGAAGTCAAACGCCGGGGACAGGTCGGACCGGAAACGGAATCGAATCCTGTTCCCCCTCCTGTCCCCCCTCCGGACAACTCCCCATGACGGCCGCTTCCACCGGGCCGCTGGATTGCCTCTGTGCCGGCATCATCGTTGCCGACCATGTCGGTGCTCCGATCGATCGACTACCCCTTCCGGGAATGCTGGCCGAAACTGCTTCGTTACACCTGTCAATCGGTGGCTGCGCCGCCAATTGTGCCGTCGACATGACCCGCCTGGGGTTGGCAACCGCCGTCGCCGGAACGATCGGCAACGACATCCTTGGACGCTTCGTCCGGGAGGTACTCGATGAGGCGGGCGTCGACTGTTCGATCCTGGAGATCCGCGACGACCTCCACACCGCCGCCACCCAGGTGATCAACGTCCAGGGCGAGGACCGCCGTTTCATCCACGCCACAGGGGCCAATGCCCACTTCACGACCGGTGCAATCGACGATGAGATTCTCCAACGGACGCGAGTCCTGTACCTGGGCGGTTACTGCCTGGCCGACCAGCCGACAGCCGAACAGGTTGCCGACCTGTTCGCTCGCGCCCGCCGACTGGGCGTGATCACCATGCTCGATGTCGTGATTCCCGGCCCCGGGGACTACTCCGACCGACTCGCCCCCGTGCTCCCAGTCACCGATCACTTCGTTCCCAACGACGACGAAGCGAAGCTCCTGTGTGGCCTCGACGATCCATTCGACCAGGCCGACAGTTTTCTCGAGGCAGGTGCCGCATCTGTGGCGATCACCTGTGGCAACCAGGGTTCGGTACTCGCCTCCGCCAACGGACGTTTTCGGGCTTCCGCACACGACGTGCCGCTGGTCGACGGCACCGGAGGCGGTGACGCATTCGCCGCCGGTTTCATCCTGGCACTGCTTGACGAATCAGGTCCCGAGGACTGCCTGAGAATGGGCAGTGCCGCCGGAGCCTGCTGTGTCCAGGTGACCGGCGCCACCACAGGGATGCCCGACGCCGTGGCGCTAAGGCAAATGGCCGCCGAGACCCCTCTTGAGATCACGCAGGTCTAAGTGGCAAGCGGCTCGAGACCGAAAATCTCCACTTCGACGCCCTCGCAGAACGCCACGTGCTCGGGCGGACCTGAGATCTCGATTCCGGCTGCCTGGACCAGCGAGTCCTGGAACATCAGGACCCGGGCCGGCCTTACGGGGTAGGGCACATGGTGGACCTGGCCGGAGAACAGCTTCGATGACCGCCCTGAGGGGTCGTGTGTAAACAGGACATAACGCTCAACAAGGAAATGCTCGAGCGACCCGGGGATGGCGTGACCGGCTTCATCAAGACCCGCCAATCCAGGTGCGTCGTCGAGCTCTATCTCGAGATCCAGTCCCACACCCGGGAGTCCGGGCCCAGCAATTCCGGGGGTCTCGGTCCCTCGCCCGCCCCTTCGGCTCGAGTAGACCACTCGTTTTCCACGTTCGTCCTCCATCCTCTCCACCCGCATCCTTGAGTGGTGATAGGCCAGCCGCCAGCGGGCCCGCGCGATCCAGACGGCCAGACGGCTGGCTGCGTCCAGGCTGAAGAACCACACACCGGGGACGCCGTCACGGTGCACATAGGTCCTGACGTTCGTCTCGTGAAATGCAGAGACTCCGGGAACGGCCGGGAACCACCAGGGTCGCACTCCCGTCATGTGAAACGGAACGAGGCCGACCCACGCCGACCCGTCAAAGGTGTCGACCACAAGATCGGACGGCAACATCGTGGCGAGACGGTCGGGTGAAATCCGCCAGTGCAGGAACGCCAGGCTATGCCAATTCTGATAACCGACCGGATTGCGTTTTGGTCGCCGCGTCGGAGACAACCGATCCAATTCGACCATGCCCGATTCCGGCTCAGAGTCTGCGAGGAATCCACTGCGGCTGCCCGGAGGCATCCCGGGGAATCGGGGCAGGTTTTTCCAGGGCCGGCAGTGGCACCTCCACCGGCTGAAGCGGTGGAGCTGGCTCCGGCGCCGCACTGTTTCCGGCGGGAACCGTCTGCAGTGGAGGTGGTGCCTGGCCGGCCGTCGGCTTGGCCTTGACCGGCGGTGTCTTGGGAGCGGGGGCTTTCTTGGCCGGTGGTGCTGGCGACTTCCCCGGAGTTTCCGGGATGGCCGGCGGCAATGGCGGCGGGGGCGGAGAAGCGGTCGTGCTTTCCGACGGTGCCGGTTCAGCTGGTGGAGCTCCCTCCACAGCCGGCCCGTGGTGCTGTCCGCAATGGGCACAACCGGGCTGATCGGTCACCGGGGCAGGGTGCGGATGTACGCCGCCGCAAGTGGAACAGTTCGGGGCCTGGTGATGCGGAACACCGCAGCCACCACAGCCGGCCGAATGCTCCTGAGGGTGCGAGCACCCCGAGTGGGCCACCGGCGCCCCGCAGCCACCACAACCGGGTGAGTGTCCCGATGGTGCCCCGCAGCCGGACTCCCAGTAATCGTTGTCATGCACCAGGCCACAATCGCCGTCGTAACAGGTCGACGTATGACACGAACAGCCGGTCACGCCTCCCAGTACCACCACGGCGATCAGAACCAAACCCGACCGAATCAGCTTCCTGACCATCACCGGTTCTCTCCGACCTCAATTGTCACCCGGACAGCTCTGCGCAGAACCTGCTCGCCCCAGAGTGAATATCGGGCGTCCGACTGGGCGAACTTTACCGGTTCTGACAATTGTGACGGCCTTCCGGCCGAGTCCTTGGTGCGATTCTCGACTTCCTGGCCCGCACCGGCCCTGGCTTGACCTAGGCTTTCCCGAGGCCACACCGGCCCAAGGCAATCCGACACCACCGGCCTCCACCGCGTGGTGATCGGCTCAAACCAAGGACAGCCCCCCCGATCGAGACCGACCAGGACTCGGAGGAAAACAGCAATGGCTCGCAAGGACACACTGCTGCGACTCCACAAACGTTTGATCGAGAAACGTGACGCGTTGCGGATCAAATTTGGAGGCGACGATCACTCTTGGCAGACCAACCCGCAAACCGGCGGGGACATTGGAGACGCCGCCAACAGCGGTGCCTCCCATGAACTGAACACCCAACTGGCGGCCCTGGAGAGCCGGGAATTGCGGCAGGTGGAACTGGCGCTGCAGTTGATCCGAGAGGGCCGTTACGGAAAGTGCGAACACTGTAGCCACTCGATACCAATCGCACGCCTCCAGGCCGTTCCGACGTCGATCCTCTGCGTGAGCTGCCAGCGTGAACTGGAATTGACCGGCGGCCTCTCCTCAGACGGTGACGTCGATTGGCAAAACGCCCTGGACTTCGAAGGCCGGATGAACCCAACCGAGGTGCGTCTGCGAGACATCGACGTCGACTGAGCGACAGCCCCAAGGCCTACCCCACAACAGCAGCGGCGTCCCCCCATGCCCGTACCACGGTCATCCGCTCCGCGAGGGCACTGGTTGCTGGCGGCCCTGCCCATTCTGGCCGTGACAGCGGCAGGCCTCTACCCGCTCCTGGCGGCCCGACAGAGTACCGGGACGGCCTCTCCAAGCGACGCGGAGGTGCTCGAATCGGCGGGCCGCCAACTCTCCGACGTCGCCACCCGACTGATGCCCAGCGTCGTCAAGATTCGCTGCCGCAAGACGACCGACCAACGGGGCACGGTTGAAGAAACCGGATCGGGCATCATCGTCCGGCACGCCCAAACCAGAAGAACGGTCGTGGTCACCAACGCGCACGTCATCGCCGGCCAGGCACCCGCCGAACTGCAGGTACACCTCCACGACGGTCGGGTCACATCCCCCAGGCAGGCGTGGTCAGACGCGGCCAGCGATGTGGCGGTGCTGTCGCTCGACACTCCCGGACTCAAACCCGCCCAGTGGGGAAACAGCGACCGCCTCCAGATTGGCCACTTCGTGCTCGCTGCCGGGAGCCCTTTTGATCTCAGCCATTCCGTCAGCCTGGGAATCATAAGTGCCAAGGGCCGCCGCTCGTTGAAACTCGGCAGCAACGCCGTGATCAACCAGGACTTCCTTCAGACAGACGCGGCAATCAACCCCGGCAACAGCGGAGGCCCGTTACTGGACACTCGCGGGCGCGTCGTGGGAATCAACACCGCGATCGCCACCACCTCGGGAACCGGTTCCGGAGTCGGGTTCAGTATCCCCAGTCGACTGGTACAGAGAATCATCGATGACCTTCTGAGACACGGGCGAGTCCGTCGCGCCTACTTGGGCGTGGTCCTGGATTCGAATTTCACCACCGAGGAAGCCCGTCAACTGAGACTCGACCGCAAGCGAGGAGCCCGCGTGGTCAGCGTCGCGAAAGGCACTCCTGCCGCCAGGGCGAGCCTGCAGGCCAACGACGTGGTGACAGAATTCCAGCAGAAGCCGGTCCTGGACTTCGACCACCTGATCAACCTCGTCAGCCTTCAACCCATCGGCAGCACGGTCACGCTGGGCGTCTGGCGATCAGGCCAACGTCTCCAGGTCCGCGTGTCTCTGAGTGACCGCAACGTGATCGATGCCGCCCCCGACGGTCGCTAGCCCCCCGCCAGCACTTTCGACAGGTAGTCGACCACCCCCTGCTCATCGACGTCGACACAAACTTCGATATTGGCCGGCGCCCCCATTTCGCGACGCCGGTCAAACACCGTCATGCCGCGAGTCAACTGCCCGACCACCTCGACGTCGACCTGCATGTCCTGTCGCCGAAACAGGCGTGGCTGTGTCACTGAAGCCAGTGCCGCCACCGCGTGCAGCACCACTCCCTCAATTCCGAGCGACTCGTGGTGCGTGCGGAACCAGTGAGGAAACCAGCCGTCAAGCAACTCGGCGATCGATCCCGAAACGCGAGACCGCAGCCGTCGAAACTGGTCGGGACTCAGCATCAGGCGACCACTGACATCCAGCGGCACCAGCGTCTTGTTGGCCGATGACACCAACACCTGGCGAGCCGTCTCGACACTGGCCATC
The DNA here is from genome assembly GCA_002724315.1 of Planctomycetaceae bacterium. Classification (GTDB taxonomy): domain Bacteria; phylum Planctomycetota; class Planctomycetia; order Planctomycetales; family Planctomycetaceae; genus UBA8437. The sequence continues at coordinate 102,702 of PBOJ01000017.1, forward strand.
ACGTTGTATTCCGCGGCGGCGGTGACGTCACCTCCGCCCCCGACCGCACCACCCAGGCAAACCAGGTGGCCCACAAGCCCGAAGAAGTCGGCGGCCATTTCTGCCGCCAGGCCGACGTTGGTCAGTGGACCGAGTGTCAGCACCGTGATCTCGTGAGGTTGACTCCGCACAATCTCCACCAGCAACCGTGCCGATTCGTGACGGTGGTGCAGGCCCACGACCGGCACATCCCAGTCCCCCAGGCCGCTGGGCCCATCCAGGTTGACCGGTGGCCGCAGGGCAGGGGATGTCGCACTGCTGTGACCGATGCGAGGCCGCCTGGAAGGGTCCAGACAATCGACCACCGACTGGATGTTCCGGCTGGCCACCAGCCCGGAAACTCGTCCCGCGACCGGCGTCAGCGCCACGACCTCGACGTCGGGATCCTGCAGGGCCAGCACGATGGCTAGCGCATCACCGACTCCCGGATCGGCATCGATGACCAGCTTCTGAACCACCTGCGGACGCGCCTCCCGGTACTGAGACCACCTGCCGACCGTGGAAACAAACAGAAAAACCGACCGCCAGCGGGTCCGCCGATGGTAGGACCGTCTCGAAGCGGGTGTCAATTCCCTTCTGTGTGATTCCCCCGCCCGGCTATACTGCCCCTCCGCCTGTCCCACTCTCCGATCAACTCCAGGTGTCTCCCATGCACGAAGCAATCCAGGCCGTCGTCGAAGCGGCAATCGACGGCGAGGACTCACCGCGAGAATCGGTCGAAATGGCCTTCGCGGCACTCATGGACGGGGAAGCCGACGCGATCGATGTGGCGGCACTGCTGACATCCCTGGCCGCCAAGGGCGAATCGGTCGAC
>PBOJ01000018.1 GCA_002724315.1 Planctomycetaceae bacterium
CCACTTGCCCTGCTTGGCGTCACCGATCTTCCAGCCGTCGAAATTCTTGCCGTTGAACAGTGAGATCCAGCCGTCCTTGTCCTCGGCCGATCCGGCAAACGGGGTGAGCAACAGGGCGGCAGCAACCAGCAGCAGCGTGGTGATGCGAGGCAACATGTCGGCGTCTCTCCGGTGTGCGATTCTCAAGAAGATTTCCCGGACAATCGGGACAATCGACACTGTATCGGTCCATCCCCGGGTGGGCAACCAGCCCCAATCCTCTGTGTGGCTGGCTATCACGCGCCCGTAAGAAAACAGCGAGCCTTTTGTGCGGAACCAGTCGGCGTCCGTTTGTGGGAGGTCGCCGAATACGAGGCGGTGTCGTCAAGAAGGTCAGAGGCTATTCCAAGAGGAACAGCAGTGACGCAAAGAAGATCGCGCCTGCCAGCATGACAGCCCCAAACACTTTCAGGTTTCTTTTTCCGCGCCGCTGCATTTCTTCAGACATCGACGGGCTCATTGTGCGGTAGGGATCCTGTTCCCGTGACCGGTCATTTTCACGAGCCGAGACCGGCCTCCTCAGTCGGACACGGTTGTCGTCGAGTTTTTCCACCAGATCCCAACCCGCTTCGGCTTCTTCTGAGATCGCCTTCTGAAGGAACTTGACGTCTGAGAACAGTCGGTGGCAGCGAAGAAACTTGAACTCCCATTGTTGCGTATCGGTTTGAGCGTCATTGGGCATTGCACGATACTCCGTCTCAGGCGTGTCAGACAGTCGTTGGCGATGAGGCGCGGTAGGGATCAAAGTCCAAGGCCGTGTCGCCATCACGAGCCGAGACCGGCCTCGTCAGTCGAAGTCGTTTGTCGTCGAGTTTTTCGAGAAGCATCCATCCGGCCGCCGATTCCAGGGTCAATGCTTCGGCGAGGGCGTCTGGGTCCTTGAATCTGGCATGGCGGCAATGCAGCACCTTGTGTTCCCAGCCACTTTGCGCGTCATCTACGTCCGGGTTGAATTCGTCTTCCTCTCCCTGGGCTCTTCGAGTCTTCTCCATGTTCATCACTATGAGGAAGAGAACAACCCCGTAGATATAGGAGAATTCCATGGGCACAGGCCGGTCAGTGGCAGGGAGACGAGGAAATCTGGGGCGATTTCAGCGAATACGAACCGAAACTATTTGATACCGGATTTCAACCCCTTGATCCACTCCACCACGTCGCGCAGTGCCTGCGGCGAGAGCTCTTTCTCGAGACCCTCGGGCATCAGCGACTTGCCGTTGGAGACAAGCATGTCGATCTGAGAACGCGGTACAACATCCCGCTTGCCCTCGGCGCGTGTCAGCGTGACGGAATCGGCGGTTTCGGCGGACACGATTCCGGTCAAAACGCGGCCCGTGGTGGTGACCAGCGTGTAGGTCATGAAGTTGGGCTGGGCTTCTCGGTTGGGGTCGAGAATGTTGATCAACAGGTCGCGGGGCGACTTGTTGCTGACGCTGTTGAGATCGGGGCCGAGCTTGTGGCCGATGGTGCCGACCCTGTGACAGGCGGAACAGAGCTTCTTGAAGACCGCGGCCCCGGATTTGGCATCACCCGGCTTGTCCAGTGCCGGGGTGTAGCGGGCGATCACCTTGGCACGATTTGGAGTGGGCGCACCTGCAAGCAACTTGGCAGCCCGTGCTTTCAGACTCGCATCCCGGTTGTTGATCAGCAATTGGCGTTTCTCGACTGTCAGGTCGGCAATCAGCACACGGCCTGCCGCGACGGCATCCAGCAGCAGGCCGGCAGAGGCAGGACGCTGAACGAGAACGTCGACGATGTCGGACCGCAGCCGGGGGCTGTGGCCCTTCCAGTTGGCCAGCAGTGCTGTCCAGGTCTTCGGGATGGGGTGACGTGACAGTGAGGCGACGGCTGCCCGTTGCAGGGCCGGAGGATCTCCGGGCCCCAGTCGGCCTGCCAGAGCCGGGACAGCCACCGTGGCGGGAGCAAATCCGAGAAGTTGTGCCGAGGCGATGCGGTTGGCAGCCGACGATGCGGAGCCGGCCATGGTCTTGACGGCCTGGCGGAACACCTGGTCTGCGGAATTGCGGAGCGGTGCGGGAGTGTCCTGGTCGGCCAGGATCCCCAGAACCGATTGTCCCCGGCGAGACAGGCCGTTCCCCAGGGCGGTCAGCAGTTCGGCCTGCCGTCGGGATGGGTGTTTTTGTTCAAGGACCAGTCGCAGAATTGAGATGGCTTCGGTGGGTTTCGGATTGGCACCGGCCAGCCGGGCGAAGTCGCTCAGCCACGCCGACGAACCGTTCTTGGCCAGGAAGGCTTTGTCCCGCAACAATGCCTGCAGCAGCTTGTTTTCGAGCCCCAGGCTCGAACTCATCACGGCGAACCTCAGATGATTGTCGGCGGGGGCTCGCTTGGCCAGCTGCGACAGTGGCAGTTGGCGGTGGGCGGTCCCGACTGTTCCGAGACTGAAGGCGACCTGATAGCGGACACGTGGGTCCGGGTCATCGGACAGTCGTGCCAGGGCCGGGCGAAAAATGGCACGGTCCAGTCGGTCTTCGGCCAGCACGATCGCATGTTCGCGGACCCGCGGTGAGGGATCACCCAGTGCAGCAACCAGGACCTCGTCCTCGAGGGCTTCCAGTCCGTGGAGAATCCAGAGCGAGTGGGCTCGGGCCAGGGGTTGAGCAGACCGCACGGCGGTTTTGGCCAGCAGGGGAACCGTCCTGCGGTCGTTTCGTTCCCACAACAGTCGGTGTGCCGTTTGTCTCGTCCAGCCGTTGTCGGAATCAAGAGCTTTGACGAGGTCACGGGAACTGGCAGCAGCGAGTTTTACGGGCTTGGGTTGCTTCCACTTCGGGGGGATCAGTCGGTAGATCCGCCCTCGGTCGTCTCCGCTTTCGAGACGCAGGAACTTCTTGATGTCCTCCGGAACCGAATAGGGGTGCTCGATCGTCTCGCGGTACATGTCGAGAACATACAGCGCGCCGTCGGGGCCGTTGACGAAGTTGACCGGACGGAACCAGTTGTCCGTCGACGCAATGAACTCGACTTTCTGGTCGGCCCGCCGGGCAATGAACGACGGGCCCGCCGGGGTCATGGTCTTGCGATGGACCAGGTTGCCACCCACGTCACCGATGAACGCATTGCCTCGAAACGCTTCCGGGTAGGCGTTGCCGTTGTAGATGGTGACACTGGTGGCGGACGTGAAGAAGCCGATGGCGAATTGTTCGGTCCGCGGAAGCCTCGCCTTGACCCTGGGGTCAGAGACCCTTCTGCGGGTGCGAACGATCCGCCACGGTTCGGCACCGCTCTTGCGGAAGACCGGAGCGGCGGCGCCGCCGGCGGCGATTGAACGGATTGCTGCCGGTGGGCTGAGACCGGGGCGGCGGGACAGGTAGCGTCTTGGCAGCACGATGTGCTGGATGTGGTTGCTGTTGCTACAGACGAAGCGGTTGCCCCAGGCGTCGAAACTGTTCCCGAACTGGACTCCTCCGGTCAGGGCACGCACATCACTTGTCCGGGGATCAAAACTGATGTCCTTTCCGCCGAGCGTGATGACGGTTTGGCCCTTGTGCGACAGTTTGCCGCCGTTACGACCGGCGGCCAGCGTGATGCGATTGTCGAGCCCCCATTTGAGGTTGTTGGCGACGCTCTGCACATTTTCCCGACCAAATCCCGCCAGGACGTCGCGTCGGATGTCGGCAACACCGTCGCCGGTGGTGTCCTTGAAGTAATGCAGCTTGGGGGGCGCGAGTACGAACACGCCGCCGTCGTAGCAACAGACAGATGTCGGCCAGCGGATCTTGTCGGCGAACTTCACGCTGCGGTCGAATCGTCCATCTCCGTCGGTGTCTTCCAGTAACCGCACGATGCCGGCGTCGGGTTTGCCGCCGCCCTTGGGATTCAAACGGGTTGGTTCCTGCGAGAACGGATAGCCGTGCATCTGGGCGACGTACAGACGGCCGTCCGCATCGAAACAGGCGTCAACCGGATCGGCCACCAGTGGCTCACTGGCGACCAATTGCAGGCGGAACCCATGCTGGAGGGTGAAGGTGGCCAGTGCTTTGTCGGGCTCCACCGGCGGGATCCTGGGCAGTTCGTCTTCGAGAGACTTCTTGGGAGCCTCGGCCCACGAATGGGTCACGGTGCCCAGGATCGCAATCGCAACGGCCCAGGACAGCAGGAGCGAGCGTGATCGGATTACCATTGCAGTTGCTCGGCCCGAAAGACCGGTCCTTCAACACAGGTGCGGCGGTAGTCCCATTGGCCATCATCGAGCCGAATCCGCGTGACACAGCTGAAGCAGATTCCGAAGCCACAGGCCATGGGGGTTTCCAGGGAGGCCCAGCAGGGCGTGTTGTGCTCAGCGGCGATCCCGGCGACGGCTTCCATCATGGGCTCGGGACCGCAGGTGTAGATGGCTGTCGGCTCGGGGCTGTCCCGAAAAAGGTCTTTCAGCAGATCGGTCACCAGCCCGTGATGTCCGTGGCTGCCATCGTCGGTCGAGACACGAACCTGGAGGCCGTCGGTAGTGAAATCGTCGATTCCGGCCAGGTACTCCTCCGACCGGGCTCCATAACAGAGCGTGAGTTTTTCCGGTCGGGTCGAGATGCCACGTGGTGGGCTCCCGTACTGCCGTTGGCCGAGTGCTTCACGGGTGACGGCCAGGAACGGTGTTTGGCCAATTCCTCCGGCCACCATCACGAGGTGTCCTGCCGGGGGAGCGGGAAAACCATTTCCCAGGGGGCCCCAGATGTCCACGGAGTCGCCGGGTTGCCAGTCGACCATTCGGCTGGTCAGTTTGCCGACAACGACGTAGCCGAAGTCGACTCCGATCGGGTCACCGTCGTCATTGCTGACGATGTCGTACAGCGCGAACGGCCGCCCCAGCAGGGGGTCGCTGCCACCTTGCTCCCGGATCATGAAGAACTGTCCGGGAACGATTTGCCTGGCCAGCTCAGGACATTCCAGTCGCAGCCGGTAGGTGTCACGGGCCATGCGGACCTGTTCGACCACCTTGGCCGTTTGCTGGCCGGCGGTGGGGACGAGTCCGGGGAGCGGTGGTTGGGCAGCCGCATCCATGGGCGGGGCCATTCCTCGATGCGCCAGTGCTATTGGTTGCGGGAGACGATGAGCGTTCAGCGGCGACGTTTCCGGCCACCGCCACGACGTTTCCTGTCGACCACTTTACTTGATCGTCGCCGCGATTGCCTCCGATGACCTCGCGACGTGGAGACCCCGTCGATCAACTCGTGGAGCGAATTGAGTTCGTCCGCTCTCAGTCTCCGGTGTTCACCGACTTTCAGTCTTCCCAGTCGAAGTGGTCCGAAGGCGATCCGCTCCAGGCTCATCACCTTGTGTCCGACCCGGGCCATCAGACGGCGGATCTCCCGGTTGCGTCCCTGTCGGAGTTCGAGTTCCAGGAAAGCGCTCTTGCCTCGAGTCTTCAGTTTTCTGGCTGAATGCACCTGGAAGAAGCCGTCCGAGAAATGGAGTCCGTCTCGCAGAGCCTGGAGACTGGCACGGTTTGGGATCCCCGCGACCTGGACCCGGTAGATTCTTGACACCTGGTAGCGTGGGTGGACCAGGCGGTGGGCCAACTCACCGTCGTTGGTCACGATGAGCAGGCCACGGCTGTTTTCGTCGAGTCGTCCGACGGTGAACAGCCTGGGGCCATTGGCCGGAAACAAGTCGATCACCCGCGGGCGGCCGCGGGGATCGTTGTTGGTGCACAGGTAACCGGCTGGTTTGTTCAACAGGAAGTGAGCGGATCGCTCGGTGCGAATCGTCTCTCCGTCAACGACGATTTTCTGGATGCCCGGAGTGACCCGGGTGCCGAGTTGGCTGACGGCACGGCCGTCGACGCGGACGCGGCCGGCCAGGATCAGTTCCTCGCAGGCACGTCGTGAGCCGAGGCCGGCACGGGCCAGGACTTTCTGCAGTCGGATGGGACCGGCTTCACTGTCTTGATCGAGTGGGGTCATCTTCGAGATTGCCTTTGATGACGATCGTCTCTTGATCGCTGGCTGCCGGCCAGCGACTCGTAGCAATCGCGAACCAGTTTGCTGTAGCGATCGGGAGTCCGTCTCGTCCTGGGGTGCCTCCGGCGGAGCGATGCGGTGGCGATCTCTTCGAGCGACTGCTGCAAATCGGCTTTCCCGACTTCGGGCCAGGACACCGCCCGGCTGTCTTCAATCATCTTCTGCTGTTCCTCGACAAGTCCGCGAACAGCGTTCAGCAGTGTGGAACGGAGGGAAGTTGTCATGGGTGGGTCACGACGCAAGATCGTAGAGCTTTGGTGATCATACCAACCGAGAATGTCTCCGCCAGAGCCACTCCGGCACCCCGGGTGGAACGCCCGGGTACCATTCGAAGACGTGTTTCAGGGATTTCTCGACAGGCCAAAAATCGTTCAACCCGACGCAGCGTTGGAGTCGGAATCGGTCTTGTCGGTCTTCGGGACCTCGACTACAGTCCCGCCTCGCACGACCAGCTGCGAACGGGGGCCATGGACTACCATCTCAAACCGGTCGGTAAGATCTGCGCGCACGGTGGTGAACCGCTCGAACCGAGCACCGTTTGCGTGTCGGTGTTGATCGAACGCGACGGCGAGCTGTTGCGTCTGGACTATTGTGAAGCCGACTGGCAGGGACCTCCGGAAGGTACGGTTGGCCAGTGGCGGTGCACGGTGCCCGAACCCGTGGTGTCCTCGGTATTGACGATCGACCCCGACAGCCTGATGCGGTACTTCGAACGGCTTGCCGACGAGCCCGATGATCCCGCCGAGCCGCTCCAGCAGAAGCTCCGTTACGTGGTTGCTGTGATGCTTTGGCGAAAGCGCAGGTTGAAACTGGGCGGATCGAAGATGGAGGGGGATCGCGAGGTGCTGGAGTTCTCTGGTGTGCGTGGCGAAGGGCAATTCGACGTCTTGGACTGCAAGTTGGCGGACGACGAAATCGATGAGTTACAGGACCGGCTGAATGAGCAGTTGCAGCGTGAAGAGTGGAGCTAGCCGTCGCCGGCTGTGTCTCCTGCTGATCGTGGCGGCAATGCTGCCGACGGTTGGATGTCGCGCGCTGTGCAAACAGGTTCGCTGGTGTCCCTATTGTCCGCCGGAGTGCCAGTTGTCCGAAGACGCGACGTCCACCGAAATCATCGCTCACCTCAATGCCAACGCTGACCGGTTGTATTCGTGGAGATCCACGTCGGCGAGCATCCGGGCTCGCGCCGAGGGGGGGCTGCCGGTGACGCTTTCGGCCAACATCGCTATTGCCCGTCCCCGCCAGTTCCGGCTCCGGGCGAGCCTGCTGGGGGCCAACGAGGTCGACCTGGGTTCCAATGCCGAACGATTCTGGTTCTGGATTCGCCGCAGCGAGCAGCCGTACGTGATCACCGTGGGGCACAAGGATCTGCCCCGGGTCCGCAAACAGCTCTCGTTGCCGTTCGAGCCCGACTGGCTGGTCGAGGCCCTGGGCGTATCACCGTTGGCGGCCGGCGAATGGAGCGTCGCCAGTTCGCGGCCGTCCCAGCACCGATTGACCCTGGTCGCCGAGCGGAGGTCGCCCCGGGGTGGCCGCGTGCGTCGTCAACTGGTCGTCGACACCTGCCTGGGGGTCGTGATCGAACAGTCGCTTTACGACGAATCTGCCAGCCTGATCGCTCGGGCCACGCTGGACGATCACCGGACGGATTCCGAGACCGGGATTGTCGTGCCACGGCGGATCGAGCTCGAATGGCCCGAGGCGGAATTGTCGCTGGTGATCCGGTTGAAGGACATCGAGGTCAACCCGTCCCCGATTCCGGCTTCGACGTGGGAAGTCCCTCGAGGTCTCGGCTCGGGGCCGATCGACCTGGTGACCCGCCAGGTGCTTCGCTAGCCGGATGTGTCGGCGTGCAGACCTCGGGCAGCGGTCAGCGTGTTCTTCAGCAACATGGCAATCGTCATCGGTCCAACGCCGCCGGGGACGGGAGTGATTGCGCCGGCGATTTCCGAGACCGGATCGAAATCCACGTCGCCGACGAGTTTGTCGTCGACGCGGTTGATCCCCACATCGATCACCACCGCGACCGGCTTGACCATCTCCGCGGTGACAAAATTCGGGCGTCCGATTGCGGCCACGAGGATGTCGGCGGTCGCGGCGATTTCAGCCAGGTTGCGGGTGCGGCTGTGGCAGAACGTCACCGTCGCGTTGGCGCCTTCGGCCTTCTGGACCATCAGCAGTCCCATGGGCTTGCCGACGATATCGCTGCGGCCGAGCACAACGAGGTGAGCTCCGGAAGTTTCGACACCGGTGCGGATCAGCAGTTGCTGGATTCCATGGGGCGTGCAGGGCAGGAAGCGGGGGCGGCCCTGGGCGATGAGACCGACATTTTCGGGGTGGAAGCCGTCGACGTCCTTGTCGGGCGAGACCGAGTCGAGCACAGCCTGCTCACGAATCTGCTCTGGCAGTGGGAGTTGACACAGGATGCCGTGGATATCGGCGTCGGCGTTGAGCTGGTTGACCAGGTCGAGCAGCTGGTCCTGGGATGTGTCGGCGTCGAGCCGGTGCAGGGTGCTCGCAATGCCGGTTTTTTCGCAGGCCCGTTGCTTGTTGCGGACGTAGACGGCGCTGGCCGGATCGTCACCGACCAGGACCGCGGCAAGGTGGGGGGTGATCCCGCTGTCAGCATGGAATGCCGCCACGTCCACCGCGAGTTCTTCGCGGATCGTTGCTGCGATCGCCTTGCCGTCGATAATCGTTGCCGCCACGGCCTTTCCCTCTGCTTGCTGCCGTCTGGAGTCCGTTCCCCGACCGATTGCCGGCGAGGTTTGCCCGGCAGTTAACCAAACGACGTGGGTGGCAACAAGTCTCCGGCGACGACGAGCTGCTGGTAGGCCTCGAGTCCGGCCCACAGTGCCAGCCCGGCGTAGAGGCCGGCGATCATGTCGTCGGCGACGACTCCGACGCCTTCGGGAAGCCGTTCGAACCGTCGGATGGGAGGCGGCTTGAGGATATCGAAGACGCGGAAGATCACGAATCCGGAGATCAGCGATGGCAGATCTGTCGGAAGAAGGCCACACCCGAAGACAAGCGGGACGGCGACGATTTCGTCGAGCACCACCTGTCCGGGGTCTTTGTTGCCGAGCAGTCGACAGGCACGAGTGCAGATCGGGACTGCGATCGCTGCAGCGACCAGGGTGATCAACAGACGAAGACCCGGGAGGCCCATCCCCGGGCCGGACAGAAATGGCGGGGAGATCATGGCGACGGTCCAGGCCCATCCCAGGCCCAGGACACTTCCGGCAGTGCCCGGCGCCCAGGGCGAACGGCCCGTGCCCAGGCCGGTGGCCAACAGCAGAACCAGGTGGTCAACTGTGGTCAGGCGGGTGTCGCTGTCACTGTGGCCCAACTGTTCAGTCCTTTCGGTGACGAGTATACTCGCGTTCTGTCAGCGAACTCTCTCCCTTATCCCCACAGAAACGACCCCGCCGATGCCTGACGAGGTGAAGCTCGACAAGTCTGAATTCGTGAAGGAAGACAGCCGGCAGCTGCGCGGCACGATTGCCGACGAACTGGCCGAGGAGGAACTCGACCACTTCAGCAAGGACAACGCCGGACTGCTGAAGCACCACGGGTTGTACCAACAGGACAACCGGGATGCACGCAAGCAGAAAAACCCCGATGGGACGCGTCGTGACAAAGCATTCATGTTCATGGTGCGGACCCGGATTCCCGGCGGTCGTGTGCCGGCCGACGCGCTGTTGGCCGAACTCGATCTTTGTGAGAGGTATGGTAATCAGACGTTGCGGATCACCAGTCGCCAGGGGCTGCAGCTTCACGGGATCATCAAGGACAACCTGCAACAGACGATCCGTGAGATCAACCAGACGCAGCTGACCACGTTTGGCGCCTGTGGGGACATCGAGCGGAACGTGATGTGCTGCCCGGCACCGTTGCGACACAATCCGGTTCACGATCAGCTGCAACAGACTGCCGATGAGATTGCCGAGGAACTCAAGCCGCGGACCACTGCTTACAGCGAGATCTGGATCGAGGACAACGAGGGCAACCGCCAGGACGTCTCGGAATTCACTCCGGTCGACGAACCCGTCTACGGGACCCGATACCTGCCCCGGAAGTTCAAGTCGGGCGTGGCGTTGCCCGAGGACAACTGCGTGGACATCCTGACGTACGATTTGGGTCTGTTGGGGATTGTCGAGAGCGGAAATCTCGTTGGCTACAACGTGTTTGTCGGAGGAGGGCAGGGGGTTACACCCAGCGCCGCGAAGACTTTCCCGGCGATTGCACAGAAGATGGCCTTCATCGGTGTTGACGAGGCGGTCGACGTCGCCCGGGCGCTGGTCTGTGTCTTCCGAGACCACGGCAATCGCAGCGATCGCAAGACGGCGAGGCTGAAGTATCTGCTGGCCGGATGGGGAATGGAGCGGTTGAAGGGGACGGTTGAGGAGTACCTCGGACGCCCGATGGCTGAACCTCATCCTGCGGAAGTTACCGGGGTTGAGGATCACCTGGGCTGGTGTGCCCAGGGTGACGGACGCGATTTCCTGGGCATCTACATCGAGAACGGTCGGATTCAGGACACCGAGACAGTCCGTACCAAGTCCGCCCTGAAACGGATTGTGGAGTCGTACCGGATGCCGACCCGCATGACAGCTCAGCAGAACATTTTGTTGTGCGACATCGAGCCGTCACAACGGGACGAGATTGACCGAATTCTTGCTGATCACGGGGTGGCACCTGCCGAGGAGTGTTCGCAGATTCGGCGATTGTCGATGGCCTGCCCCGCGTTGCCGACATGCGGACTCTCGATCACCGAGAGCGAGCGAATGATGCCAGAGATTCTCGACCAGCTCGAAACCGAACTGTCTCGCCACGAGTTGTCTGACGAGCGGATCACGATCCATACGACCGGTTGTCCCAATGGATGTGCGCGGCCTTATTCACCGGATATTGGCCTGGTCGGCAAGACGGCTGGCAAATACACGGTGTTCTTGGGAGGCAACTCGTTGGGCACACGGTTGGCCTTCAATTTTCAGGATCTCGTTCCCTACGCCGAGATCATTCCCACGCTGGTGCCGGTTCTGTCTTATTTTCGGGATGATCGGTTGCAGGGGGAATCCTTCGGTGACTTCTGTGACCGGAAGGGACGCGATGACCTGGTGGCACGACTCGAATCGGTTCGTGGCGCGGAGTGATTCTCGTGCAACTTTCCGCTGATGTCGTTGCGGCCCTGATTGACCATGCGGTTCTGGGACCCGATCAGATGTCGGCCGACCTGGAGGAAGGGTGCCGGCTGGCACTGGAACTGGGAACGGCCAGTGTCTGTTGCAAGCCCGACTGGTTGCGACAATGTTCGGAGCTCCTGGACGGATCGGCAGTGTTGCCGAGCACCGTGATCGGGTTTCCCCACGGGGCACACTCGCCTGCCGTCAAGCTGGCCGAGGCCCGGACGGCCCTGGCCGACGGTGCCGCGGAACTCGACATGGTTGTCAACGTCGGCCGCGTCCGCGACGGGGCCTGGGATGCTGTGACCGATGAGATCCGTGGTGTGCTCGATGTGACACGCTCGGAAGGGGCGGTGTTGAAAGTGATCTTTGAGACCTGCTTCCTGGACGACGATCAGGTGAGGCGAATGTGCGAGATCTGCAGTCGCCTGGAAGTCGATTTCGTCAAGACCTCGACGGGGTTCGGTTCGGCAGGTGCGACGGTCGAGCACGTGGCGTTGATGCGGAGCGAGTGTCCCGAGTCGATCGGAGTCAAGGCCTCCGGAGGCATCCGCGATCTGGACACGCTGGTGGCGATGGTCGAGGCTGGGGCGACACGGATCGGGGCCAGTGGCACGGTGAAACTGGTCTCGGCCGCCCATGAACGTTTTGATGCGATGACGACTGACTGAGGAGATTGCCTCGAGATGGCCCATTGCCTGGTCACCGGTGGTGCCGGTTTCATCGGCAGCCACCTGGTTGAACGATTGCTCCAACGAGGTGATCACGTTCGGTTGGTCGACGACTTCTCGACCGGGACGTCAGGGAACCTGGAGGGCGTGTCCGGGCACGAAAGGCTGGAAATCCGGAACGGGTCGATCACTGACCCGGCCCTGCTGGAGTCGTCGATTCAGGAGGTGGACGTGGTGTTTCACCTGGCCGCTGCAGTTGGCGTCAAGCTGGTTGCCGAGAACCCGGTGCGGACGATCCACACCAACATCTACCCGACCGAGTTGTTATTGCGGTTGGCCAGCGAGGAACGCCTGCCGTTTTTTCTGGCATCGACCAGCGAAGTCTACGGCAAGAACCCGAAGGCGACGTGGACCGAAGAGGATGATCTGCAACTGGGGCCGACTTCTCGTCCCCGCTGGGCTTACGGTTGCTCGAAGGCGATCGATGAGTTCCTGGGCCTGGCCTATCATCGCCAGAGAGGGTTGCCCGTGGTGGTCGGGCGTTTCTTCAACGTGGTCGGTCCCCGACAGGTCGGTGCCTACGGGATGGTGATTCCGCGTTTTGTCGACCAGGCTCTCGATGGGGGGCCGGTCGTGGTTTATGACGACGGTAGCCAGATCCGTTGTTTTGCCCATGTCCACGAAGTGGTCAACAGTATCCTGGGCTTGATGGACGAGCCGGGTGCAGCTGGGAGCGTGTTCAATATCGGCAGTGATCAGCCGGTGTCGATTCGTCAACTGGCCGAGCGGGTCGTTGCGAAGGTGGGCGGCGAGATTCCGATCGAGCACATTGCCTACAGCGAGGCCTACGGCGACGATTTCGAGGACATCCAGCGACGGGTGCCCGAAGTCGACAAGCTCGAGCAGGCGATTGGCTCCAAGCCCAGCATGACGCTTGACGAGATCCTCGACGACATCATCGCCTGGAGGCGAGCCAGCCGGTCTGGCGGAGATGCGAGGGCGGAGTCCGATGAGCGGGTCTGACGGGGGAAGTCGGCGTGGTCGGTGTTGACGACTCGCGGTTGATGAAACTGGCGGCCGATCCGCCCGAACGGCTGCTGCCGGTACTGGATCGTGCGTCCGCCATGGCTCCCCTGGTCGTGCTGATGGCCGTATTGCCCGGATTGACGGCGCTGGTGGTCGTCACGCCCGACACCACCCGGATGTCCGATGCGGCCGGCTTGTCCGACCAACTGTCATCGCGGTTTCTCTCTCCCTGGGGCCGCTGGGTGGCAAACCAGCCCTGGCGGGACCTGTTTGCCCTGGATCAGTTCCCGGTAGCCTGGTTGCCGGTGGTGCCGGGTTACCTGGCAACGGTGGTCCTGGTCGGGCTGACCTGGTCTGTGGGTTGCGTCGTGTTCCGGTCACGAAACGGGTTGCTGGCGGCGGTGTTGGTGTGTTGTCACACGCCGGTTGTGATGCTTGGGCGATCGTTCGAACCGCTGGCGATTTCGGCTGTCGCTGCCGGTGTGACGATCGTCAGCATGGTCTCTCACCTCCAACGTTCTCATCGAATCGTGTCGCTTTCTCTGGCCGTGTCGGCGGCGGGCCTGGCCACGACGTCTTTGCTGTCAGCATCGCTGGTATTGCCGGTGATCGTGATGTTGGTGATTGCGGCGTTGTCGAATCCGACCGGAGAACTGGGGCTGTGGGGCAATGGTTCGTCGGCCAGTCGGACCCGGGTTGGTGGCCGCTGGCGTGGTTTGGTGGCCGGAGTGATCGTGTTGTCGGTTGCTGCGACCGTCGTGGTCGGTTGGTCGTGGCTGGTTGTCCGGGATCCGTTCGTGTCCTGGTTGTGGTCGGACGTCGGTCGCGGGTTCACTGGTTGGCCCGAGTTACTGCAGCGAATGGGCCAGTTGGCGATCTGGCTCGGCTGGTTGAGTGGACCGGTTGTTCTGGGGGGCATCGAAGTCGTTCGGAGAATCCATGCCGGGGATCAGGCGGAACGCCCCGCAGCGGTGTTGGCACTGGCATGGGGAGGGCTGTCCTGTCTGGGGATCGGGCTGGCCGGTGAGGGATATCCGCTGCGGCTGGCCGAGTCGTTTGCCGTGGTTCCGATTGTCGTTTTGGCAGCCCGGGGACTGGAAGCGATTTGTGATCGACGGGTGCGAGTCGGATCGGTGGTCCCAGCGACATGTGTCAGCTGCTGCCTGGGCGGTCACCGCGTGTTGTCCCCACTGTTCGATGAGCCATGGCAGGGGGGCGTGCTGGTGGTGGTGGCGGCGATCGTGGGAGGGGTCGCGGCGGTGGCTTGTCGCCGTACCGAATCGCATCAACGGAACGTGTTGATGGCCTGCCTGGTGTTGTTGGTCTCGGCACAGCTGATCAGTGGCTGGCTTGAGGCTCCGATCGCAGCCGTCGAATTCCAGCCCGCGGCCACGAATCCGTAAAACTTTGCTTGACGCGTTTTGGCCAAAGTTCTATCGTTCCGCCGCTCACACGGAAAGCCAATCGCTCCCGGGAGCAGTTCGAGTCCTTCGCCCCCCTGGGACCGGCTGTTCCCGGGACTTTTCTTGCGCGAAACAACCAGGTCGGTGGCCGATCATGAGTCTTTGCAGTAGCCACAAGCCACGATGGCAGCGGACACGGCGAGCGGCGGTGGTGGTGGGTGTCATCGTGTTGGGGCTTAGTGGTTGTGAAAACTTGTCGGTCGAGGATGCGGCTCCGGCTCCACGAACTGGTCGACTGGCGGAACTGGGCCCCGCTCCGAAGGACGCATTGCTGGAAGCCTTGACACCGTCGGGCGGCAATGTGCTCGGAGCACTCAAACATCTCGAGTCTGAGACGCGTCAGCGGCGGAACGGTCGCCCGGCACGACTCGATTCGAATGAGCCGTTGGTGCGAATCGTCGAAGGTGAAGAGGGAACAGTTCGTGAACTGTATCTGCAGGGGATCTACATCACCGACGGGGGGCTGCCGCAACTGGAGTCCGTCAACGGGCTGGAGCGGCTGCACCTGCACAAGGCTCCGATCACTGACGACGGGCTGGCTCGTCTGGCTCAATTCCCCGGCCTGTCCGGACTCAGCCTCGGCCGGCTCGACGTCACCGACCGCGGATTGGCGCACCTCTCGGAGTTCAAGTCGCTGAGGCGGTTGGTGGTGGAAGGGCCTCGGATCAGCACCGAGGGGGTCCGACACATCGGGAGCCTCTCCCGGCTGGAAGGACTGGGACTCTCGGGACTGGGAATCACCGATGCGGCGATTGCGCCGATCGGCGATCTCGAGAATCTTCGCCTTTTGAGCCTTTCAGGAACTGCCGTCGGAGACTCTGGGCTGGCTCACCTGTCGGAACTCAGCCGGCTCATTGTCCTGAATCTCTCCGAGACGCGTGTCAGTGACCAGGGGTTGTCGTTTCTGGAGGGACTCAAATCGTTGAAACAGCTGCGCCTGGATGGGACCCGCGTCACCTCCGAGGGGGTCGCCCCGCTTCGACTCGCATTGCCGGGATGCAAGATCGCCATTCGCCGGCTTCGCTGAAGCAAACCGGTGGGATCTCAGGCGGCTCCGCCCGTGTGGTCGGTTTGGATGGTGGTGTCGAGGACGACCAGGGGCGTGTCACCGGTGGGGATCAGTTCAGCGGGCATTCCGGCGGGGATGCCGAAGTGGTCGTGTTGTTCGACGGCCCGTTCGAAACCCGCAATCCGCACTCGACCGCTGCCCCGAGCGATCGAAACGATTCGGTAACGGACATCGTGGAACACCAGCCGTTCGGGGCCGACCCGGGAAGCGGCCAACTCGAGGCCCCCGGTGCCGTCACGGTCGGTAACCGTGTGGGCGATCAGGATCTGTCGCGTCGTTCCCCCGGGCGTGCTCAGCCCATCGAGTTCGCGTTCCAGGTAGACCATGTCGGCAAAGGCGGCGCCGTCCCGGGGGACCGATTCCAGTGTGACCACGGGTTCGGTGCGAGCTTCGACGTCCAGGTACACGCCCCAGCCACCATGGTCGAGTGACCCGAAGATAAACGGGACGTGGTGGGGTTCCTCGCTGGTATTGACCCATCCATGCCGGGTCTGGGACCGAATCGGCATGGCGTATCCCTCGTCGCACCGGCAGCGGGATTCTCCGAGCACCGTCTCACCATGGGTTGGCTCGTACCCCAGGTGAATCTCGACACCGCGTTCGTGCTGATGAGTCGGCACGTTGCGCTCATCGCCACCCAGCCAGGCGAGGTTCCACGAGTGGAAGTCCCCGTAAACCAGGGGCACGATCACGATGCCAAGGCTGGGAACGACGAAGCTGGCCTGTTCGGGTGCGTGGGTGTCCTGGGTACAGGGCAGCCCGCCGCTGTTGCTGATCGTTTCGATGGTGGTCTGAAACAGGGAGGTGATCCGCGAGAGGTGGATGCTGCCGGCAGTTGCTGATTCACGTTCGAGGCTTTCGAGCACCCTCAGCACACCGGTGTGGTAGTGGTGCAGCGTCGAGATGACCACTCGGAAATCGTCCGAGATGGTGTCCATGGCCAGGTCGGCCAGGTCGGCCAGGGCGTCATTGGTTCGTTGTCGCCAGGCCGCGGCTTCGCCGTTGGCGGGTGGGTGCTGGTCGAGAGCGACGCGGGTGGCATGAAACGTGCCGATCACCTGGCCGCGGAAGCCGTAACAGTACAGCCGTGCGCGGCTGATGTCGGTTGCGGTGATGCCCGCGGGATTCCGGTTGGCCGCGTGCGATCGCCTCGCCCGATCAACCAGTTCCGCGTAGGCGGCGTCCATCCGCATCGCCATCGGTCAGCTCTCCCAGAAAGTCATCGGCCAACGAATTGAGTTCGAAATGCGGGGACCAGCCCCAGTCGGTGCGGGCGGCGGAATCGTCGAATCGCACCGGCCAACTCTCGATCAACTGTGTCACCTCTGCGTCCGGATCGAATTCCAACCTGGCATCGGGGATCCGGTCGTTGATCGCTCGACAGATCTCTCCAGCGGAAGGTGAGAGTGCCTGGAGGTTGTAGATACGTTGGGTGAGTTGTTTGTGGGGCGCGTCGAGCAGGTTTCTGATCGCTCGCAGCACGTCCTTGATGTAGATCAGCGAAGGACTGGTTTCGGGACGCACGTGAAAGGTGAAGCGGCCGGACGAAGCGGCTTCGACAAAACATCGTGAGGCGTAGGCGCTGGCGGCTCCGGGCGGGGCAAACCTCGAGACGACTACCGGCAGGCGGAGGCAGCGGAAGTCGAGACCGAACCTCCGGTGATAGTAGACTCCCAGCCGTTCCACACAGGCCTTGGTGACGCCGTAAAGCCCCGAGGGCCACTGGGGCTGGTCAGGTGGGACCGTCTCGGGCAGCGGACTGCCGTAGGCGGCGACCGAACTGGGGAAGAAGATTGAACTGACGCCGGTGGCCAAGGCTGCTTCGAAAAGCCCGAATGCACCATCGGCGTTGACTCGCCACGCCAGGTCGCGGTTGTCCTCGGATCCTCCCGAGAGCAGGGACGCGAAGTGGATCACCCGGTCGGGCCGGACCTCCGCCAGGATCGACTCGAGACGCTCACGATTGCTGATGTCGGCAACGTGGTATTCGAAAGGCAGATCAGGAGCCGACGGTGGCAAGTCGACCAGCACCACGCGGTGTCCCGCCTCGGCAAGGTCTGCAGACAACTGTCGGGCCAGGTTTCCGGCTCCGCCAGTGATCAGTGTCGTTCCCAGCGGCATCGTGTCGACCCTCCTGGTCGTCTCGCGTCCGCGGCGGATCCGTCCCGCCAGTGTCGTTGTCTCAATTGCTCTCCAGGGCCGGCAGCACTTCGTTGGCGAACAGGTCGAGGCTGTGAAGCCAATCGGCCTTGTCGTCAAAGTCGTGAGCCACCAGGACCAGGCTACCGAAGTCCCCGATTTCACTCCGAAGTGCCCGCAACTGGCGAGTCACTTCGTCGGGATCACCTGCGATGATCACCTCGTCGAGGAAGTAGTCAAGTGTCAATTCGTCATCGGGCTGATCTGGACTGCTTTTCCAGAGGTCCAGGGCGTCACCGCGACGAGTCAGTTCGATGATGTATTCGATGCAACGACCCATCGAATTGACTCGTGCTCGGGCCAGGGCCTCCTCGGTGGTGTCGGCGACATAGATGTTTCTGGAGACACACCAGTTGGCCGGGTCGGGTTCAAGACCACCTTCCCGACAGCCGGCCGCGTAGGTGTCCCAGTGATTTTTCAGCACGTCGGTGCCGATCATGTGGTGACTGATCGGAGAGAATCCCCTGGCGGCCGCTTTGCGGAGTCCAATCGAATCGCGGGTGATGCAAGGGGTGAAGATGGGGGGGTGCGGAGTCTGCAGCGGGTGATGGATACCGGACAGACCCATGTCGGGGTCGAGGTTGTCGGTCAGCTGAATGGACCAGAAATCTCCGTCGATCTCGTAAGGCGGCGTGCTGGTCCACATCTCCAGGATCATGTTGATTGACTCGACGACGCGTCGCCCGGCTTCCTTGGGGTCGACTCCGAACATTTCCATGTCTGTGGGAATCGCTCCCGGGCCGAAGCAGACGTTGAGACGACCGTGCGAGAGGTGATCGAGAAAGGCGAGCCGGCTGGCGACGTGAGCGGGGTGGTGATACTGCAGGCAGACCGGTGCCGGACCGATTCGGATCCGGGAGGTCTCTCCCAGTACCCTGGCGAGGAAGATCTCGGGCATCGCGATGTTTTCGTATGTCGACGAATGGTGTTCGCCGACCCAGAAATCGTCGAATCCCAGTTCCTCGCACTTGACCGCCAACTCCAGGTCCTCGTCGAAACACTGGGCCAATGGCTTGTCCGGGTCGTGGACCGGCATCACGAACATTCCCAGTCGCAAGCTCTCAGTGGTCATCAGTCGGGAAATCCTGTGGTGGGAATAGCCTGGGTTGGGACAGCCAGGAAAACGGAGCCTGGGGCTGGCGACACGGGCAGCATAACCGGACGAGATGGCAAGTGCGAATCCGGTGAAAATGGGGAATCGCGGTGAGGTGTCCCGACGGGTCGGGCCATGTCCTATACTCGAGGTTCGATCCGATTCAGCCACTTGTCTTCGTCACCCATTCGGTCGCCGTTTCGGCGACGGTTGCGGGGCCGCTGTGATACACCCACCGCCCAAACGCGGCTTGCTCGGACCGATGGCCTGCGGCCTGGCCGCGGCAGTGGTCGTTGTCTATCTTCCCGCGTTGTGGTGCGACTTCATCTATGACGATTTCCTGGTGGTCCATGCCCGGTCGGTGCCGTCGGGTTTCAGTGACGTGGTCTCGGTCTTCACGACCCGGCAGGCCGACAACCTGCCGTATTACCGGCCGCTGACCTGGTTGACGATCGATTTGCAGAATGCCTTGCACGGCCCATCGGCTGCGGCATTCCACGCGTTCAACGTTCTGTTGGCCGCGTGCTGGGGCCTGTCCATCTTCTGGCTGTTGCTGTCGCCGTCGTTGCGGTTGACCTGGCCGGCGGCTCTGGTTGGCGCCTTGCTGGCTGCCGTACACCCGGTGTCGGCCTGTGCCATTTATCCCGTCTCATCGGGGCGGGAGACATTGCTCGCGGCCGTGGTGATCACCGCAGCGATGGCCGCCTGGTTGCGGGCCAACGGTCCCGGTGGCCGTCGGTGGGCCTCTGCTGCCTGGGGGCTGGTCGGAGTGGGGCTGTTGTGTCGTGAACAGGCGGTAGTGCTGCCGGTGTTGTTTGTGTGGGCCGACCTGATGGGGATGTCGGGATCACGGCCCGACTCACGAATCGCATGGTTCCGCCGCCATGTGATGGGCTTGGTGCTGCTGGGCATGTACATGGCGGTTCGTCTGTCCCTGTTTGCCGGGTCGGGAGAACATCACCTGGCGGTTCTCGACAATCCTCTTGGGCCGTTGCAGTCAATTGGTTACACGTTGCAGTCGCTGGTGGCTCCGGGATGGTCGCTGGTTTACGAGCCGGGGGTCGCCGACTGGTGGAACCCGGCACGTGGGCTGTTGTCGATGGTGATCCTGGGGGGGATCGGCCTGGCGTTCAGGCGAGGACACTCCGGGAGCGAGTCACCGATTGGTCGGGTGGTCTGGTTCTGGGTCGGATGGTTCTTGCTGGTGATTGCCCCGACGGCCAACCTGGTGCAACAGCAGACGCCGTTTGCCGAACGCTACGGTGTCCTGGCCGCTGTACCGCTGGTGGCCCTGGTGCTGATGGCATGCGAGACATCGTCGTTTGGTNGGGGACGTCGTGGCCTGGGAGCGGCGGTGATCCTGGGGATCGGACTCGCGGTGGTCGGCTGGGCGCGCGGGACGGCNTATCGCAGCCACCGGGGCTTTCTGGAACAATGGGTCGCGGCGGTGCCGACATCGGCCCAGGCGCACCTGAGCTTGGCCGGCATGTTGCTCGAGGACGGCAACGACCGGGTTGCCGAACAGCACCTCGATCGGGCACTCCGGCTGCAACCCGGTTACTCCGAGGCACATGACGGGAAAGGGCGGGTCTTGTTTCACCGCGGTGAGTTGGCGGCTGCCGAGAAGTCGTTTCGTCGCGCGATCGATGCCAAGCCGTCGTACGCCGTTGCCTGGAATCACCTGGGGTTTGTGATCGAACAGCAGGGGAAGCTGGACGAAGCTGCCGAGGCTTGCGGTCGTGCCGTCGAACTCGATCCGCAACTGGTCGAAGCGCTCAACAACCTGGGGATGATCCTCGCGCAACAGGGGCGATTTGACCAGGCTCGCGGACACCTGGAACGTGCCGTGCGACTGGAGCCGGGATATGCCGAGGCCTGGACCAACCTCGGGCTGGTTTACCTGGACCAGGGACGATCCGACAAGGCGGCCGACGCGTGGCGTGGGGCCCTGAAAGCCGATCCCGATTTTACCGCCGCCCGCCTGAACCTCGAGAGACTGGAACGGACACCGGCAGAGGGGGTGCGCCGATGAGTCAATCAGGTGGCGTTTCGGTGATCGTGCCCGCCTACCGGGAGCGTGAAGGGCTGGCCGCGGTGCTGGCGGAACTCCAGGGCATGGCTGCCGGGTGGGATCAGTCCGTTGAGATCCTGGTGGTTGATGATGCTTCCGACGACGGCACCTCGGATGTCGCCGAGGATGCCGGAGTACGAGTGGTACGTCACGAGCGAAACCTGGGCTACGGGGCGTCTTTGAAGACCGGCGTCCAGGCAGCGACCTGGGAGACGATCGCGATAATCGACGCTGATGGCACTTACCCGGCTGCAAGCATCCCCGAACTGGTCGATGCACTCGATGGAGCTGACATGGTCGTGGGGGACCGATCGGGACATCCGTCGGCGGTGCCCCTGATCCGGCGTCCCGCCAAGGCCTTTCTGCGAGGCCTGGCGAGGTTTGTTACCGGTGCCCGGATTCCCGATCTCAATTCGGGCCTGCGTGTCTTCCGGCGATCGTTGGTGATCCAGTATCTCCCGATCCTCTCGGAACGGTTCAGCTTCACCACCACGCTGACCATTGCCTCGCTTTGTGACGGTCTTGAGGTGGTCTATCGACCGATCGAGTACCGTCGACGGGTCGGGCGATCGAAGGTCGTTGCCTGGGACTTCTTTGGGTTTCTCTCGCTGGTGACCCGATTGTCGATCCTGTTTCGGCCGTTGAGAGTCTTTGCCCCGATGGCCCTGGCCAGTTTCTTCCTGGGTGGGATCAAGCTGGCGTGGGATATCAGCGTGACCGCTCGCGGCGGGGGCGCGGAAAAACTGCTGACGACCGAAACGGTTTCGACGACGACGGTGATCCTGCTGGTCGTCGCGGTGCAGATGCTGTTGATGGGGATGATGTCCGAGAGCATGGCGCGACGTGGTGGCCGGGTGGGAATCGACTACATTCCGGCCCGGCTGCGGACCAAGCAGAAGCAATCCGACTCGGGCGAGGTCTGAAACGCCGATGTGCGGATTTGCAGGAGTCGTCGTTGGACAGGGGGGAAGCCGGGACGGGTGGGATCCGTCAGAGACACTCGAACGGATGTCGGCACGGCTGGCCCATCGTGGTCCAGACGACCAGGGACTGGCCTGGGACGGACGATGCGGGCTGGCTCATCGGAGGCTCAATGTCATCGACCTCTCGGCCGCCGGTCGTCAGCCGATGCGAACCCCGTCGGGAGCCACGACACTGGTGTGGAACGGCGAGTTGTACAACTTCAGGGAGTTGAAACAGCAAAAGAACCTCGAGCAGGAAGCTGGACCTTTTCGCTCCCGGACGGACACCGAAGTGGTGTTGCATCTTCTCGAGCGGTCCGGTCCCGCCGCGCTGGAGGAATTCGACGGGATGTTTGCCCTGGCGGCCTGGGACAGCCGCGGGCAGAAGCTGTTGTTGGCCCGTGATCCGTTCGGGATCAAGCCACTGTTCCTGCTCGAACATGACGGGTGTTTCTGGTTCGCCTCCGAGATCAAGGCGCTGTTGGAAGTGCCCGGATTCCGTCCCGAGGTCGATGTTGAGTCCCTGCACCATTACTTCGGCTTGAACTACATTCCCGGTGCACGCACCGCGTTTGCCGGGATTCGGGAATTGCCGCCCGGTACGTGGCTCCAGGTCGGCTCGGAGGCGCGGGTGGTTGACCGGGGCGACTTCAGCCAACTGGCAGCCGGTGATGGGATCGCACGGCAGTCGGTCCAGCAGGCCGCCGAGAAGTCGACTGAATTGTTGCGAGCGGCAGTCGAGCGTCAGCTTGTTTCCGACGTCCCCGTTGGTGTGATGCTTTCCGGAGGGCTCGACTCGAGTACGTTGGCGGTACTGCATGCAGAGGTGCGAGGCGACGCCGGTTTTCACACGTTTTCGTTGGGGTTTGATGATCCGAGTTTTGACGAGTCGGACTCGGCACGCGTGGTGGCCGCGTCGTTGGGCACCGAACACCACGAGATTCGGGTGACACCCGACCGGGTGGCCGAACTGCTGCCGGCCGCGCTGGCGGCCATCGATGAACCCTATGCCGATGGTTCGGCGATTCCGACGTGGTTGCTGGCCGAGGCGGCTCGGGATCATGTCACCGTGTTGTTGTCGGGAGAAGCGGGTGACGAACTGCATGCCGGCTACGACACGCACCGGGCCTGCCGGGCACGGTTGCGGATGCGACGGGTGCCCGGACCAATCCGCCGCGGCCTGGTCCGCCCGCTGGTCGACCTGTTGCCGGTCTCGCACCGTAAGCTGAGTTTCGAGTTCAAGGCCAAGCGTTTCATCCGCGGTGTGGAACTGGGCGTCGCCGAGTCGCACTGTTTCTGGCGAGAGGTGCTTTCGGAAGAGGCCCGGCACGAGTTGATCGTCGGGACGGCTTCGAGGCCGACGACCGCGTCGCTGTTCAACTCGCTCTACGAGAGCTCAGCGGCATCCGATCCTCTTGACGGTCTGCTCGAAATTGATCGGCGGATGTTCCTGCCCGACGATCTGATGGTCAAGAACGACCGGATGACAATGGCTCATTCCCTGGAGGCCCGTGTGCCGTTCACCGATATCGGGTTGGCCCGAGAACTGGTGTCGTGGCCGACGTCGTTGAAGATGAGCGGTTTGACGGGGAAACAACTGCTCAGGAGGGGCATGCAGGATCGGTTGCCGGCGCGGATTCTCTCGAAGAAGAAGGTTGGACTCGAGATGCCCTACTCGCGGTGGTTGACGGACGAATGGAAGGAGTGGTCCG
Source organism: Planctomycetaceae bacterium (assembly GCA_002724315.1). Taxonomy (GTDB): domain Bacteria; phylum Planctomycetota; class Planctomycetia; order Planctomycetales; family Planctomycetaceae; genus UBA8437. The sequence goes on from PBOJ01000018.1 coordinate 23,467, forward strand.
GCGACCTGTTGCTGAGCGAATCGGCCTCGGCGGGTGGCCTGCTTGACCCGGCCGCGATCCGATCGATCTGGGAACAACATCAGTCGCATCGCGTTGATCACGGCCGGGCGCTGTGGGGCCTGATGAACTTTCTGACCTGGCATGACCTGTATCTTGGTTCCGGGGACCCATCCAGCCATATGCCCGAGGTCCGCCCCGCACGATGTCAGGAGGCCTCGTCGTGAGTGTCCGGGTGGCGATCCTGGGTGGCGGGCCGGCAGGGCTGGGCCTGGCGAGACAGATTCTCGCTCGCGACGACGCGGGCGAGATGGAGGTCGAGGTGTTCGAGGCGAATGCCGAGGTCGGCGGATTGGCGGCCAGCTTCGCACTCGAAGGCGTCGTCTTCGACCACGGCAGCCATCGGCTGCACCCCAGTATCGACCCGGAAATCCTGAAGGTGCTCAACGAGTTGCTGCCGGGGGTGTTGCACCGCAGACCCCGCCACGGGCGAATTGTGCTGGGCGGACGTTTTATCCGGTTTCCGCTTCGGCCGGTCGATGCCGCGCTGAAGCTTCCCTGGCGGATCAAGTGCGGTCTTCTGCGGGACATGCTGGTGCGGCCGAGCCGTTACGACACGGATTCGTTTGCCGCGACGCTGGAAGGTCAACTGGGCGTCACGCTGTGCCGCGAGTTCTATTTCCCGATGGCACGGAAGTTGTGGGGTCGCGAACCGATCGAGATCGCTGCCGAACAGGCTCGTCGACGCGTTTCGGTCCGTTCGCCGTGGCAGATCATTCGTCGGATGACCCGCCAGTTGTGGAATCGGGGTCGGGCTGGCGCGTCCTTCTATTATCCCGACGGTGGCTTCGGACGGATTGCCGAAGCCCTGGCCAAGGATTTTGAGCGGCGTGGAGGACGTCTGTCGGTGTCCTCACCGGTCACTGGTTTGCAGCACCGCGATCCGGGATGGCAAATTGAGACCGGAGAAGGGCGTCACGAATTCGACAGGGTGTTTTCGACGATCCCGATTTCCCGCCTGGTCGGCCTGATGGAACCGGTCCCACCCACCGAAGTGGCCGCCGCCACCTCGGCTTTGCACAGTCGAGCCGCGGTACTGGTCTGCGTGGTGCTGGACTCGGCCCGATGGACTCCCTTCGACGCACACTATGTCCCGGATTCCGCGGTGGGCCTGTCACGCACGTCCGAACCGACTCACTACGCAGCGGCACGTTCACATTCGGATCGGACCGGCGTGTGCATCGAGGTGCCCTGTGACCCGGGTGACGCGACGTGGCAGATGTCCGACGATGAACTGGTGAACCAAGTCGGTCGCGAGGTAACCCGGATCGGGTTGCCTCCGCTGAAACCGATACGGGCTGCGGAAGTCCGCCGAGTGCCGTGGGTGTATCCGGTTTATGACCATGGTTACGACAAACACCTGGCCACAGTTCGCTCGTACCTGGACCAGTGGCCGGGATTGGTGACGCTGGGCCGACAGGGGCTGTTCGCCCACGACAACACCCACCACGCACTGGCGATGGCTTTCGCTGCCGCCGACTGCCTGGGAAGTGACGGAAGCTGGGATGCGGCGGGGTGGGCAGCGGCCAACGACCGGTTTGCCGATCACGTGGTCGAGGACTAGTCGACGGCGAGTCGGACGATGGTGCGGCCGATGTGGTCGCCGTTTCGCATCAGGGCGATGGATGTGTCCAACTGGTCGAGGCTGACCTCGTGGGTGATTTCGTCGAGGCCTTCGAGTGCCCAGGCATCGGCCAGCCGGTTCCAGAGTTCGGTGCGGAGCGGTCCGGGGCAGCCGGCGGAATCGATTCCGGCCAGCGTGACGCCCCGGAGCAGGAACGGGTAGACGGTGGCCGTAATGTCGACGCCGCCGACCAGGCCACAGGCGGCGACGACAGCCTGTGGTCGCGTGGTCCGGATGATTGCCGAGAGGGTGTCTCCACCGACGACATCGACTGCAGCGGCCCAGCGGGCACTGGCCAGCGGGCCATCGGCATCCCGGAGCACCTCGTCCCTGTCGATGATCTCGTCGGCTCCCATCCGCTTGAGCATCTCGTGCTGATCCGCCTTTCCNGTGGAGGCGACAACCNGNAATCCGAGGTGNGACAGCAGCGCGACCGACAGCAGCCCGACNCCTCCGGTNGCTCCGGTGACCAGGATCGGACCCGAATCGGGTTCGACCTGTCCCTGGGTAATCGCTTCGACGGCCATCGCGGCCGTCAGTCCGGCGGTGCCCAGTTGCATGGCGGCACGAGCGGACAGCCCTTCAGGACGGACACAGACCCAGTCGGCCGGCACCCGGATCCGTTCCGCCCATCCGCCCCATTCCGGGGCGCCCAGTCCGTAACCGGTTACCAGAACTTTGCTGCCGTCGGCCACGACGGTGCCGGCAGCGTCGATGCCCGGCACATGGGGCAGGTTACCGGCAACGCGGCGATTGCCGGCGGCCGCCAGCGTGTCCTTGAAGTTCAACGAGGACCACTCGACGGCGATCTCGATGTCCTGGTCGGGAAGCTGGTCGGTTGTGATCGTCGTGGGACCGGCGGTGATGTGGCCGTCCTCGTCGGCAGTGACCAGGTAGGCATTGATCGAAGAGGTGTCGGGCATCGGTTGACCTGGCAGTGTGGATGGACCGGACGGGCGATGGGTCATGTGGTATCGTGGCGGCCGATGGTATTCAAGACGGGAGCGGAATGATGACGGAGCTGGAAATCGGTGGTGTGGTGCTGACGATCGACTACCGGCGAACCGGTGATGACCGGGGGCCTTCTGTCCGGGTTTTCGGCGACGTCGATGACGAGAGAGTGCAGTTGTTGCGGTTCGACTGTTTCGACGACGATCCGCATTACCACTACGCGCCGACTGGCGTGAACCGCATGTTTCACCTGGATCCGCTGACGATGGGCTGTCCGGTAGAATTCACGCTCGACCAGGTTGGCCGGAACACCCGGGCCATGATTGCTGCAGCGGGATTCGAAGAGTTTGCCGAAGGCGTTGATCAATCGGCGTTGGCCGAGCAGATCGGAGACGTGCAGGCGGCCATCGATGCCGAGGCTGCCGGCTAGCGGTTGACGACCTCCTGCAGGATGGCCGCCGTCCGTTCGACCGCTTCGGCGGGAATCGTGTGGACTCCGGGAAACTCGAGGAACTCGACCTCGAGTCCGCTTTCGGTGAGCAGATCCCTGAGCCATTCGGCGGCGGCGTAGGGGAGAATCGGGTCGGTGCGACCGTGACTCTGGAAGATCCGCAGTGCCCCTCGCGACTCGGCCTGTGCACGCCAGTCCGCCTCGCACAACAGTGTCCCTGACCAGATGCACAACGCCGCCGGAGGTTCCGGCAATCGCAGCGCGACATCGGTAGCGATCATGGAACCCTGCGAGAACCCGCCCAGGACCAGGCTGTCCGGGCCGAGTTGCCATTCGGTTCCGACGGCCTCGACCAGTTCGGTCAGCAATTCGCGAGCTTCATCCAGGCCATCGGGAGTCGACTCTCTCTGGTCGCGGAATTCCCCGTGCTCCATGGCGTTGTTGAGTGCCTCGAGATCCAGGTGCCACCAGGCGCGGCCACCGGGCATTCCCACTTCGTCGAGTGACAGCGGAGCGGCCGGAAAGATCAATCGTGTGCGACCGATCAGTTCCGGGGCACGCTGGCAGAGCTCCGGACCCAGGCCGACAAGATCGGTTCCGGATGCTCCGAATCCGTGGCAGAGCACCACCGCCAGTTCAACCGGCTGTCCATCCGGGACGGTGTCCAGCACCACGCACTGCAGGCGTCCCAGCGTCCGTTCGTAAGCCTGCATCGTGGGGTGGTCCTCGGGTGTTGCCCGAGTCTACACGCTGTTGAGCAGGGCGAACACCGAGGTCTCGAGGCTGAAAGCCTCGTCGATCTCGCTGGCCAGCCCGTTCAATTCGTCGGAGCCTTCTCCACCGGACAATGTGTCGTTGGTGCTGCCCTGGCCGAAGGCCCGGTCGTTGCCGTTCTCACCAAGGATGACATCGCTGCCAGATCCGCCGAAGAGCGTGTCGTTTCCGTCTCCACCGAGGACGATGTCGTCGTCCCCACCGGCGTTGACACGGTCGTCACCGTCTCCGCCGTTGATCAGGTCAGAGCCGCTGGAGCCGGTGATGACGTCGTTGCCGTCGCCGCCACCGATCAGGTCGTCGCCGTCGTGGCCGTGGATTTCGTCGTCGCCGTCATCGCCGCGGATTGTGTCATTGCCGTCGTTGGCAAGAATGCGGTCGTCGTTGAGTCCACCGTCGAGGTAATCGTCGCCGCTTCCGCCCCTGATCGTGTCGGCACCGGCGCCGCCCAGAAGGAAGTCGTTGCCGCGCTGGCCATTGATGACGTCGTCGCCCTCGGCCCCGACGATCGAATCGTCATCGTAGCCACCGGTCAACGAGTCGTTGCCGGCTCCACCGACGAGGCTGTCGTTGCCCGTGTTGCCTTCGAGGGTGTCGTTGCCCTCGTCTCCTCTGAGCACATCACCGCCCAGGCCTCCGTGAACCACGTCGTCGCCGAGTCCGGCTTCGAGCGTGTCGTGGCCGTCACCGGCATGCATGGAGTCGTCACCGTCGCCCCCGAGCAGTGTGTCGTTTCCGATGCTGCCGGTCAGCGTGTCGTTGCCGTCGCCACCATCCAGCAGAAGTCGGACGGTGCCCACCCGGCTCTCGTCGGCCGAAATCGTGTCGTTGCCGTTTTCGCCGTAGACGGCCATCAGGGTGCCGGGGACGCCCTTGACGTCGTTGATGGTTACCGTGTCGTCGCCGTCACCCATCAGCAACGAGGCGATCTCGATCGAGGAGCCCAGTGTCACCGTGTGGCTGCCGTCAGTGATCTGGGTTCTGGCATTGCCGCCGGCTGTCTTGGTGATCGAATAGTCATCGGCCAGGCTGCTGCCGTGAATCTGAAGTGTGTCGAATCCCTCTCCGCCACTGGTCGTGTCGTTGGCCTCGCCGGGACTCCAGATCAGATGATCGTCTCCGCCGCCGCCATTGAGGACGTCATTCCCCTGATTGCCGCGGATTTCGTCGTTGCCGTCGCCTCCGTTGATGGTGTCACGTCCTCCCTCGCCACGAATCGTGTCGTCGCCCAGCCCGCCGTCGATCGAATCCTTGGCGGTTCCGCCGTAGATCAGGTCGTTGGAGACTCCGGCGAAGATCGTGTCGTTGCCGTTGCCGCCTCTCAGGGTGTCAGTGCCGGATGAGGGAAGGGATGGAGATGAAGACGGGGGCGGAGGGGGTGGGGTGTCGTTGGCGAAACGGAACGAGGACCACCAGGTGCCCCAAGCCGAGTTGGACGCGGAATATTCGTGCAGGCCCCAGAACGTCTTGGAGTCCGCCGGGTCGATGGCGATCCCGGCATAATCGCCCCATCGATATTGATTTGGTGATCTTCCGGGAGCCCCCTCATAGAATGTGGTACTCGCTTTGACGACGGTTCCCTCGCGGGTCGTTCCGAGTGGATCTCCGACCTGGCGGCCGGCGTACATCATCGCGGGAAACTGCGTGGTCGAACTCTGCGAATAGACGATGCCCATGTTGCCTTCGCTGTCGACCGAGACGCCCGGCATGAAGGTGTGGATTCCGGGACCTGCGGCGACGTTCCCGGCCTGGGTCAGCGTGTAGTTGGAGTTGGTCGTGTCGATTTCGTACCAGCGGGCATTTGCTGCACCACCGACATTGACGGTGTGGGTGGCCCAGAGCGAATCGTCTCGCCAGACGGCGTTCATCATCCGGTTCGGCACTGAATCGAGTGTGGACGACGTACCCTGTTGTGGCACACCGAAGTTGCCGGGGAGTGGGTTGTATGCCGATGGGAAGGTCTGGGCGATTGTCAACGAGTTGCTGTCGTCCATCTCCCAGACGTTGACAGACCCCGCAGATGCTTCGACAAACAACTGGGGGTCGGCGGCAGACCGGTTGACACTCAAGGCGGGTTGCAACGTACTGGTAAAACCGGTCACCACGTCGGTTCGCGTTCCCAGCGTGCCGTCGAGCATGGGGGCTTTGTCCAATCGGGTAACTCGTGTTCCCTGGAACGCCCTGTCTCCGAAGGCAAAGTAGTTGCCGGTGATATAGATACTGTCGGCGTCAGCGGTGATTTTTGGGTAGTCGATCCAGGCTAATCCAGCGCCGAAGTCGTGTGTTGCGGGGATGGAGTAGACGTGCCAGTCGTTGTCTCCGCCGGCCACGTCCAGGTCATCGGGTGTGTCGCCGGTCGAGATGCCAATCAGGAGGTTCGCCTGGGTGGCACCATATCCACCTTTTGTGGAACCGCCGGAGCCGTCCTGGTTGACCGTTCCCGACTCGACCTCTTCGGCCAGAACGATGTAGCGGTCGGAATACTGGTCGAAGGTGGCCCAGGGGTCAAAGGGGCCGTAGTCCTGGTCGACTTCCTCGAAGAAGTCGTCCAGGGCCGCGATTTCCACGACGGTGCCGTTCTTGTTCCAGATGCCGATGTCGACATTGACCATCCCGACCAGGTTGTTGGGTCCGGCGGCGGCGGTGGGGTCCGGTGGGCTACCGCTCTGCGTGAATCCCGGAAAGTCGAGACCGGCGATTTGGTCGTCATCGACGATGGTTCCCTGTCCGGTCGCGTCGAAGAGGATCACGTTGCCGGAATTGGAGAGTGTGACGGCGAACGTCTCGTGGTTCTCGGAAAGGGTGTCGCCATTCACGGTGACATCAATGGTCTTGGAGGCTTCACCGGGGGCGAAGGCCAGTTGTCCGGAGGTAGCGACGTAATCACTGCCGGCGGAGGCGGTTTCGTCGCTGGTGGCGAAGTCGATCGTGAAGTCTGACGAGGTGTTGCCGACCAGTGAGACCGTGAAGGTCATGACCGAGGTGTCGCCGGTGTTGCCTTCGGCAGCCAACTGGACGTCATCGATCGTCACGTACGTGCCGCGACTGTCGATCAAGTCACGGCCGGTTCCACCGTTGATCAGGTCGTCGCCGGTGTCGTCAACCAGCCAGTCATTGCCACCCTGGCCGTTGATGGTGTCGTCGCCGCCGTTGCCGGTGGCGGTGTCGTTGCCATGCCCGCCAAAGATCGTGTCGTCGCCGAGACCGGCATCCAGGGAATCGTTGTCGCGCTGGCCGTTGAGCTTGTCGTTGCCCATCTCGCCCAGCAGCGTGTCGCTGTCGTGGCCACCCACCAGCAGGTCGTCACCCGTTCCGCCCTCGAGGTGGTCTGCACCCGTGTTGCCCAGGGCCGTGTCGTCACCGGTGCCGCCGATCAGAGTGTCGGACTGGATTCCGCCGGTGAGGCTGTCGTCTCCGGGGCCGCCGGACACCGAATCGTGTCCGTCGCCGCCGTTGAGCGAGTCGTTGTCGTTTCCGCCCTCGAGCGTGTCATGTCCATGGCCCCCGTCGATGCTGTCGTTTCCGTTATCACCCATGAGGCTGTCGCGACCGTTTCCCCCCGAGAGCGTGTCGCTGCCATTTTCACCCCTCAGCGTGTCACGGCCGTCTTCACCGACGATGTTGTCGTTGCCCTCGCCACCCGAGAGGTTGTCGTTGCCGTCACCGCCATCGATGTGGTTGTCGCCGGTGCCACCACGGATGACATCATCGCCGTCACCACCAAGGATCACGTCGTTCAGATCGGTGCTGCCGTCGATCGTGTCCTGGCCGTCACTGCCGTTGATGCTGATGGGCATCGGATCGCCGGTGACGGGATCGGTGTGGTTGAAGATCGCCGAACGGACATCGGTGAGGTCGATGACATTGTCGCCGTCCCCTCCGATGACCTCGATCTGCTCGACGTCGCCGGCGAGCACCTGCGGAAGGTTCGTGTCGATTTCACCATCGACTTCAACAACCGCGTTCAATGTCGTGTCGGTCGTGATTCGGATCGATTCCCCCGACGTGGCCGTGACGCTCAGCAGTCCGTTGACGAACAACGAGGTCACCGAGAGCAGGGTCCGATCTTCCAGCGCCTCGACATTTTGAGGGGCGGATTGCCGGCGGCGGTGCGAGCCGGGCGAGGCGAGTCGGTTACGAAGTGAGTCGATCCAGGAAGTCAATCGCATGGTGGCTCCTCGCCCATCGAGGGGCGATTGGTCCGTAATCTCTTTTGCAGGCAGCCCAACCATCGCGGTCGACGCTACTTGCCTGCTTTTTCCATGGTAGGGATCCGCCAAGACCGTTCGCAAACAGATTCCGGCCCCCTCCACCCCCGCTTTCCATGGATTGGCCTCTGGATGACCGGACGATCCCAACGACCGTTCTCGCCGGGCCCAATCGTCACAATCGCACGGAAAAATGCAGTTCCCGAGAAGCGGTCTTCCTTTTGGTCCCCCTCTGCGGCCTAGATTTGAGGGATACCGTTAGTCCTTGCCTGGACCCCCAAGTCCGGGCTTAGTGGCCCATCTTTACCGGGCCCTTGGGAGTGAGAGCCGTGCGCATCACATCTTGGATCGACAGCCTGACAAATCGTTGGCAGCGGACGCGGAGTCTCCGCCGGGCCGCCCGACTGGCTCAGTCCGGCCGCGCAGCACATGGTGCGCGAGCCGCTGAAGTGCTCGAGGACCGGACCCTGCTCTCGGTGACCTCGCTGTTCTTCAACGGGGATCTGACCGTCCTTTCGGATGCCGATGACGCCATAGTGATCCGCGAGGATCCGTTGCAGGTCGGTCGTGTCGAGGTCTTGGTCGGCACCACCGTCGGGGGAACGCTCACTTACACGCCCGACACAAGCATCGGCGTCCTGGATGCGAATGTGGTCGAGACGATCCTGGTCAGAGGCGGTGATGGGGCCAACATCATCGATCTCGGTGACGGGCAGGGCCTGGGGGGAGTCGACACCACGATATGGACGAGCCTGGTGGGGGTGACCATCGAGGGTGGCAACGGCAATGACACGATCACCGGGACGATCAACTTCTCTGACATGATTGATGCCGGCGACGGCAATGACATCGTCACTGTGGGGTCCGCTGGCGTGACGGCCGACGGTGGTGACGGCAATGACACGCTGACTGGTGGCGTCGGGGCTGACGTGCTGTCCGGCGGTGACGGCAACGACGAGATCGATGGGCTGACCGGTGCCGATACGATTGACGCCGGTAACGGACACGACCGGGTTAACGGCGGAGACGAGCCGGCCGGTACCGGTGACTCGATCATTGGTGGTCACGGCCACGACACCCTGGTGGGGGGCAACGGCGACGACTGGATCAACGGCAAGAGTGGTCACGATTCGATTTCCGGAGGCAACGGGTCCGACGTGATGCACGGCGGTTCGGGTCGCGACCAGATGGAAGGTGGCGCCGGGGACGACACGATCAACGGTCACGGGTACAACGATACGATTCTTGGCAACGGCGGATCGGACCGGATCAACGGTCACTGGGGCCACGACTTCCTTGATGGTGACGATGCCAGTGGCGGTACCACCGCCGGAAATGACACCGTTCTGGGAGGGGCCGGCCGCGACACGTTGCTGGGCAATCTCGGTGACGACCTGCTCAGGGGCCAGGGCGGCCGTGACACGCTGGTCGGTGGTCAGGGCCTGGACAAGTTGGATGGCGGGGGCGGCCACGACCTGCTGAGGGGCTTTCAGCAGCAGGTCGTCTTCCTGGATTTCGACAGCGAGACCGATTCGCAGACCGAGCATGCCTACACGGCCGGCCAACGGGCTGCGATCCGGGACAACCTGGCGACCGACTTCGCCGCGTTCGACCTCGACTTCACTCTCGAACCGCCCGACGCCGGCAGCCTTTATCTGCAGGACGGTGCCTATGTCGAAATCGTCTTCAATGACACACTGACGGGCAGTGGTCCGGGAATTGTTGGGGCCGGTGAGTCTTCCGACTACGATTTCCGTAACCTCGATCTCGGCGGACGGGTTTCGATTGACGTTCTGGGCTCGGGAGGGCTGGTCGGTGGAAGCGGGCAACCCGCGGCCACCAGCGACAACATCATCGCCGCCAGTTCGTACGTGGCTGCTCACCAGTTGGGCTATCTGATGGGGCTCCGCGATGTGGATTCCTTCGGTTCACTTTCTGCGAGCACGGGAATCACCGATCCTCCCGGTGCGACCGCTTTCAATCCCGCCTTTCCTGGCCCCGCCAATGCCACCGAGACGGCCAGCCACATCATGGCATCGCCGAACCTGCTGGGTGGAGCCATCGACTTCACCGCCGATTTGTTCCTCAGTGAACGGTCAGCGATCAAGTTGGCCTTCAACGAGGCTGGACTGTCGATCGGCGAGATGTCCGGTGCTCACGACTCGCTGACCGCCGGCGGGTCACAGCAGATCACGCTCAGGGCCCTGGGTGTACCCAATACGCTCGAGTCAGGTTTGAATTCCGGCAAGATTCTCGACGTCGAAGCCGCCGCGGTTATCGGTGGGTCAATCGGTGCGGCCGGCGAGATCGACGTCTATTCGTTCGAGGGCGTCGGTGGCCAGGTGGTTTCGATCGAGGTCTTTTCTGCCTGGCTCTCTCGGGTCAGCGACCCGATCGACACGATCGTGCGAGTCTATGACTCGGCCGGAACCCCGGTGCCGTATCACAGCAGCGATACGGCATCGACCGACATCGCCGTCAACGACAACTTCGACGATGGCAGCGGCCAGCCGGTGACCGATCCAATCTTGATCAACCTCACGTTGCCGACCACCGGCAACTTCTCGGACACCTATTACATCGAGATCGCCGAGCCTCCGACTCGTGGACTGTTTGCACTTTCGACCGACGGAAGTGACCAGGTGATCGAACTTGATCCCAGGACCGGAATTGAACTGAACCGGTTTGACTTGCCGGCCGGCGAGTCCGAATCGGGCCAGGCGGCTCTGGCATATGACAGTACCGGCGATCGTCTGTTCTTCATGAATGGTGACCAGGGGGTCCTCTTTGAACTCGATCCGGGCAACGGGAGTGAACAATCCCAAACCACGATCGTCTCTCCGATTGGAACCAGTACCGGGGCCTATGACGGCCTGGCTTACTACAACGACAGGGTCTACATCCTGGATGTGCAGGCTGAGACGGTGCCCGGACAGGCCCAGGACGACAACGCTGATCCCCCGGTCATGCAGGTCCTGGATGCTCCTGAAATCCTGATCTTCGATCCGAGTGTGGGGCAGGTCACTGACTACCTGAACCTGGTCGGGACCGGTGAGGGAACCAAGCCGGCGGCCAACGCTGCCGGCACATTCGGCAACATCACGGGTGGCTTGGCCGCAATCGCACCCAACGGTGCGTCACCCCGTCTGTTGCTGCTAGACAACCGGGGAGCGACCGTTCACGAGATTGACCCTGCCAGTGGGGCCTCGACGCTTAGCTACGGCCCGCTGGGCGTTGGTGCGGGAACCTACGACGCTGTTGGCGGATATGCCGGCCAGGTGTGGCTGGGCACGGGCACCGGTGGTGTGAACCTGGTCGAGGTGTATGACCGAGGGGCAAGCATCGTCAGCAACACGTTGGCCCTGACGCCCAACGCGCCCCCGTCCTACAACCTCACCGCATTCGGTGCCGATGACAATATCGCAACAAGCACCGAAACCGGCGAGTACGAACTGTTCATCACCAAGGTGGATCCGGGAGTGGCCCTGGCCGGGACCTCCGTGGGCGACACGTTGTTGGGTGGCAGTGGCAACGACACCCTGTTTGGCGGGAGTGCCAGTGACATTCTCAAGGGTGGCAGTGGCGACGACACCGGGAGTGGGTTGGGCGGTTACGACCACGTCAACGCCGGCAGTGGTGACGACACCATGCGTGGTGGACTCGACAACGACACGATGCTGGGCGGCAGTGGCAGCGACCGACTTTTCGGTGATGCGGGTGATGACACGCTCGATGGGCAGGGATCCTCGGACACTCTCGACGGCGGGGCCGGTGACGACGTTCTGAAGTGGCAGGTCGGCAAGGGGTCGGATGTCATGAACAACTCAGACGGCTCGGCGAGAGTCGAAGCATCCGGAAGCGCGGACGCGGACTCGCTGTCGGTGACCCGGACCTCGGGCAACCGGCCGAAACTCGTCGTCACCGACGGGACCGATATCGTCACGATCTCCAAGAAGGTCGGCCGGACTGATGTGAATGGTGGCGACGGCAACGACACGATGCTGGTTGGGTCGCTGGAAGACGTTTCGGGCACGCTTGTCGTCATCAACGGCGACGATGGCGACGACACGTTGTCGGCTGCGAGTGTGCGGATCGGCGACGTGCGACTTCGACTGGATGGCGGTGACGGCGCCGACACCCTGACCGGAAGTCTCGACGGTGACACTCTGTGGGGCGGTCTGGGTGACGACCGTGCCGATGGTGGCCGCGGTGATGACACGATGGTCGGCGGCGAGGGCGACGACGACTTCGACGGGCAGGATGGCGACGATGTGATCATCGGTAACGATGGCAACGACACTCTCGACGGCGGCGAAGGACACGACAGCCTTTCCGGCAACGCCGGGTTCGATTCACTCACCGGGGGAATCGGCCGCGACACGCTCTCTGGCGGTGACGATGACGACGCTCTCTCGGGCAGCCAGCACGATGACTCTCTGATGGGCGATGCCGGTCAGGACAGCCTCTATGGTGGTACCGGCAACGATTACCTGCACGGTGGTCTCAACGACGACCGCCTGTACGGCAATGTCGGAAACGACACCATCGGTGGTGGTCACGGGCATGACCTGCTCGAAGGTGCCGAGGGTGACGACATTCTCAATGGTGGAGATGGCGACGACACGCTCTTGGGCGAAGAGGGCTTCGACGGCCTCTCCGGCCACGACGGCGACGACGACATCAACGGTGGCGGCGACGACGACACCATTCTCGGTGGCGATGGCCATGATGCCCTGGCTGGTGGCGGAGGCCGCGACATTGTCCTGGGTGGTGACGGCAACGACACCATCGACGGCCAGGGAGCTTCGGACACGCTGGCCGGCAACGAGGGGGCCGACACCATTACCGGACAGGCCGACGAGATCAACGAGACCTTCACGTTCTACGAATCGTGGGTCGACTCCGTCTGATCGCCGTTGGGGAGTTGATCGAGTGGTCGGCCTGAGACGAGTTGACCGATCACCTCGGCATTCGCCTCGGGGAAGCGGCCGGCGTCGAGGTCCGAAGTCGATTGCCACGTGAACGGCTCCGACGGCGAGGCCGGATTCGTGTCAACCGGCCGGCAGAGCCAGAAATGCAGCGTGACCCGGCCGTGGTCATAGTCGTGGGTTCGCAGGGCGAGTTGACGCGTTGGCGTCACGACGATGCCGGTTTCCTCGAGGCACTCGCGAACCGCCGCATCGCGCGGTGATTCGTCTGGCAGACACTTGCCGCCGGGAAATTCCAGGCAACCAGCCAGCGGTACGTCAGCCGGACGTTCTCCGACCAGGCAGCGATGTCCGTCGCCCGAGAGGACCACGGCGATGCCGACGGCCTGGCCTTCGGCGGTCATTCCGATTCGCCGTCATCTCGTGCGTCGGTCGGGGGGGCACCCATGATGTGGTACCCCGAGTCGACGTGCAGGGTTTCGCCGGTGATCCCGCTGGCCAGGTCGCTGAGCAGGAACATGCCCGTTTTGCCGACCTCGTCGGCCTCGACGTTGCGGCGCAACGGCGAGAGAGTCTTGTAGAGGTCGAGCATCAGGTCGAAGTCGCCAACGGCCGAGGAGCTGAGTGTCTTGAGCGGACCGGCCGAGAGCGCGTTGACGCGGATGCCTTCCGGGCCCAATTCGCTGGCCAGGTACTCGGTTGTGCTCTCGAGTGCCGACTTGCACAGCCCCATCACGTTGTAGCCGGGAATCACCTTCTCGCCGCCGAGGTAGGTCAGCGTGAGGATGCTGCCGCCGGAATTGAGGAGCGGGCGAGCTCGTCGGGTGAGGGTCATCAGGCTGTAGACGCTGATCTCCATCGACAGTTTGAATCCGTCGCGACTGACATCGACGACTTCTCCCTTGAGATCATCCATCGGGGCGTAAGCAATCGAGTGCAGCATGAAGTCGATGTTGCCGTAGGTGGAGGCGGCGACGTCGAAGACGTGGTCGAGTTGTTCGTCGTTGGTCACGTCGCAGGCTTCGATCATCTTGGTGTCCAGGGGCTCGACCAGCTTCCTGAGACGACGCTCCATCCGGGGACGTTCGGGATCCCGGTCGGGCAGGTGCGTGAAGCCCATTTCGGCTCCCTCGGCGTGCAGTTGCTGCGTGATGGCCCACGCGATCGAGTGGTCGTTGGCAATGCCGAAGACCAGTCCCTTTTTGCCGTCGAACAGGCCCATGAGGGGCTCCTTGGAAGACGCGTCGAAAAACTACTGCCGACTCGAGCTCGAACACGAGCAGGATGGGGCGAGAATAGCGACTGGTTCGGAGAGCTTCAACGGCCTGCTGCCGGACGACGCTGGTCGGGATGGGCTGCCAGGAAGGCGGCTGCCATTTCCTTGCGGATCCTCTGTCGCAGGCCGCCTCGCATCAGGTTGAAGTGGTCCCGGTCCTTGTGGATCTCGACGACGGCGTCGCTGCCCAGTTCGGCCAGGGACTTCTTGAGTCGTATGGTGGCTCCCTCGAGGTAAAACGTGTCGACGTCGCCCATGAAGACGTGCAGCTTGCCTTTCAGGCGTGGGCCGAGCGTCTTCCAGTTCCGCTCGAGCACCAGGCGGATGTCGTATTTCTCCCACGTCCTGGCAGTCTGAAGATCGACTCGGCCTGTCTTGCGATCCCACAGCAGTCGTGGCTTTCCGTCGGCATTCCGTGGACTGAAGACGGCTTCGAAGCTGTGCAACTGTCCGCCATGTCCCAGCACCCACTCCATGTCGGCGAACCCCTTGTACCACAGTCGCACCTGGCCGTTGACCCGGGCCAGCGGACGTCGTTCGCCCTGGCCGTCGACGTACATGTTCTCGCCGCTGCGATAGAGATTGATCCGCTGGAAGTCGCGAAAATCGACCGGGTCCGGAGCCGTGCTCCACGTGCCGCCGAAGACCTCGGGGTAGGTCACCTGCAACCACAGGGAACTCCAGCCACCCGAGGAGTGTCCCGTCAGGAACCGGGCGGTCGCCTTGGGGATCGTACGAAAACGCTTGTTGAGTGCCGGGATCAACTCGGTGGTGAGCGCTGCGCCGACGGGCCCGTTGTTGGCCGAATCCGCAAACACGTGATGGCCCAGCCGACAACTCGGGTCCAGCACCACTCTCAGAAACTCGACACCTCCCTCGTTCCGTTCGGCCACCGGTCGCGGCGTACTCCCGCCGTGGTGAGTGCCTCCGAAACCCGGGATGGTCAAGATCACCGGGTACCGTCGCTTGGGTTGTTCGCGGTAGCTGGCCGGGAGAATCACGGCGGCACGCAGCGAGACGGGCCGCTTGTGGAATTGGGTCAGCAGTTTTGAGGGGACATCGAGCAACTTGCTCCAGTCTGTTTCTGCGAACGGCTTGGCTTTGACCAGCTTGGTGACCTGGAAATCGACTTTTGGTTGCGAGTCCTCGTCACCGAGAGTGGTGACGTTGCTGTACCCGTTGCCCGGCCCGACACCGATCTCGCGATCATTCGGATTGAATCTCACGACTGCCTGGGCTCGGTAGCCGGCCAGATTCATCTTCGACAGCGGACCGGGATAACCCAGGATCGGGCCGGCCTTGAGCCGTCCGGGACCAGCCACTTTGGTCGGAGATGTTCCCGCAAACACCAGCGGGACCCCCGGTGACCAGTTCTCGACATCGCGGGCAACGAATTGTTCGGGGTTGAACCACCCCGGTCCCTGTCGGGGCTGCTGGTTGTTGCGACTGAAGATGAGGTAGACCCGCCCGGTGAACGGCTTGTCGTGCGACGCGCTGCTGAATTCCACGCGAAACGTTCTCGAATCGGCAGAGGCCGAAGTGGCGGCGCAGGCCGCGACGATCGCGATCAGTGCGAGACGTGTCCGTCGCAGGAAGGCAGGGGAGGAGGGCATGGGCGTTCTCGAGAAACGGGGTAAAGAGCAACGAGGCCCATCGTAGCGACCGGATTCTGTTTTTTCGTGCGATTGGGCGTCTCCGGAGGTTCTCAGACGTTACAATGCCGCCCGTTGGGGCCAAGGAGTGGCCTCAGAATTTCCCGGGGGGACGACGCCGTGACGGAACATGGCGAGGGGCGAGGTGTTCGAGCGGGTCACCGCGAGATGGTGACCGACACGGCGATTGCCGACTGGAGTGACCGCTCGGTTGCCTACCGCGGATACGACGTGCTGGACCTGGTCAGGGAATCGACCTTCACCGAGGTGGCGTACCTGCTGCTGTACGGTGAACTGCCGGACGAGGTGTTCCTGGCAGATTTCCGCGCCGTGCTCGCCGAATCGTCAGATGCCGGGGAATGGGCCGACGAGTCGGAATGGATGCGTGACCTGCTGCAACGGCTGCCGTTGCACGTGGCGTTGGCTGACGTGTTGCTGACAGCGATCAGCGCCGTGGCCCATTTCGATCCGCGGTCGGCTGATCAATCGGTGGATGCCGATCGGGCCCGGGCGATTCGCCTGATCGGCCGTGTGCCGCTGATCGTGGCGGATCGACTGGCAGCAACCACGGGGTTCGAGCCGGTCGAGCCGGACGTGGAGCGGAGTTTTCCGTCCCAGTTGGCAGCGATGCTGACCGGTACGGTTCCGTCGCCATTGTTCGAGCGGGCACTGGACGTGTTGTTGATCAGCGTGATCGATGTGGGGTTCAGCCCCGCCGTGCAGGCTGCTCGATTGGCTGCGGCTACCGGAGCTGATCTGCACGGTGCGGTGTTGGCCGCCGCTGCGGTCGAATCGACGTCGGAACGTTCGGGGTTGTCGCAGCAGCTGGTGTCGTTGTGGGACGAGCAGCCCTGGCAGGATGACGCCGAGGGGTGGGTGCTCGAGCGACTCGACGCGGGGCTCGGCGTGCCCGGCACCGTCTTCGGGGGCCGAGCTGCTGAAGATCCCCGACGCGAGATCGGTGTGGCGTGGGCCGAACACCTGGCTGGGGAGGCCGACAGCGAATCGGTGAAGGCGATCGATCTTGCGGCTGCCGAACTCGAGGCGGCCGTGATTGCCTGCGGCGGCGTGCCCGGCTGGGACTGGGCAGCGATCCGACTGCTGGCCGCCGGTGGTGTTGATCCCGAGTGCCACCTGCCGCTGGTGGTCGTGGCACGGTTGCTGGGTTGGTCGGCACACGTGCTCGAACAATTTGGACATCCCGTGGCCAGTGTCACCCGGCCGCATTATGTGGGGCCGCCGCCGCGTGACATTCCCGCAAGATCGGTTTGGGATTGAGCTCGAGCCGGCTCTCCGGGGGCGGGTTGAAAATCCGCTGGGCAGGGGGTTCAATCGACCCAGCCTGCCTGGGGCAAACTGGCGGCAGCACGACTTGTAGAAGGGGATGACCATGCGTCTGGCGGTTCTGCTTTCGGTTTGGCTGGGGATGTCCGGGCTCGGACAAAGTGCCGACCCAACGGCCGTGGAGGATCCGGCTCCGCCCAAGGTGGCTGGTGCCGCGGACAACACGACGCCTCCGGCGTTGAAGACGTACGCGCGGGTCAAAACGAACAAGGCGGCCAAACCGCTCTCCAAGCAGGCGCGGACACACGCCTGGACCGGTTTCCTGGGCCCAACACACAACGGAGTCTCTACGGAGACACACCTGCTGAAGACCTGGCCGAAATCCGGCCCGACCAAGGTGTGGGAACTGGCTGCCGGGGACGGGGACGCGGCACCGGCCATCCGGCACCCGTACCTGGTCTATCCTCACCGTGTCCAGAACGACGTCGTGGTCGAGTGCCTGCACGCCGAGACAGGCCAGAAGTTCTGGGAGCACAAGTTCGCCACC
>PBOJ01000019.1 GCA_002724315.1 Planctomycetaceae bacterium
TTCACGTTCCAGAGACCCGCCAGTTCCAGTGAGCGAGCCTGCACCCGGGGATGATCCCTGGCGATCAAGCCCCCCAGCAAAGCGACCAGGTCACCCGACGGCCGCACCTTGCGGAACCGGGTCACCTCGACCAACCGACCCAACGATTCGGCATGAAGTGACGCGTCGTATCGTCCATCTCGAGTGAATCGTTTCTCGTCGAGTCCATACGTCCTGAGATCATCCGGACCACCGACGGCCAATACGGCCGAAATCGCGGCCGACCTGGTCGCCCGATCAAGGTCGGCTCCGTCGAGCAACCGCTTCAGGCTCGCCAGGGCATCACGCCCACCGGCCTCGTTCAACACGGCCGCCAGATGGCTGGGACGCTGAAACGACACTTTCCCCTCGCGGAATGCGGGGATCCAATGGGTCCCCAGGTGATGCACGGCCTGTTTGAAGGCGTAGTCGATCCAGCCGTCCTTCGGCTTGTCGACAACGCGGGCAACCACCTCGATGGACCTCGGCGAAGGGATTGCGGCGCAGGCCATAACCGCTTCCATCCGTACCTGGGGATGATCATCAACCACCCGCGGCTCCAGGATCTTCAGTGGGTCGTCCAGACGATCGTGCCACCGTCCGACCACCCGTGCCGCATAGGCCCTGGCCCGGTGGTCCCTGGCTCCCAGCAGCCTGTTGAGCAAACCCGGACGGACGACTTCGATCGTCTCGAACGCGCCCAGGGCCTCGTAGAGATGATGTTCGTAACCGGGGTCCCTGGCATTCAGAGTTTGAATCCAGGCGTCCAGTGCGACGGCACTCTCGGCCGGATCCCTGGTCGTCAGGGCCCGCTTGGCCTGGTACCGGGTCCAGTGTTCGGGTGACTTCAAGGCATCGAGCACCTCCCTGATCGATGCCTTCGCCAGGTCCGGCGGCCTGGGAACCGACCGGACCGAATCGGCGTGAACCAGACGCCAGATCCGGCCGTGTGCCTTGTCTCGTGTCGGATCTCGGTACGCATCGTCCTGGTGGCAGGTGATCGGGTTGTACCAGTCAACGACGTAAATCGCTCCGTCGGGCCCCTGTTTCACGTCCACCGGACGGAAGTTGCGGTGCCGCGACTGCAGGATCGGTTCCTTCCACTGCAACGAGAATCCCGCACCGTCGGGGCGAACCGAAAACCGCTTGACCCGGTTGGGCTTGAAATCGCCGATCACGAAGTCGCCTCGCATCGATTCAGGAACCCCACGGCCATCCAGGAAGCCGATGCCACAGTATCCGCCCGGGTTTCCGATCCGCCGGAGCTTCAACTTGTGGGTGGTGGGCACCTGCCCGGGCGACAGGTAGGTCACGCCGCCGGCACCGTCGATGCTGAAAATCTGCCCCCAGCCATTGAAGGCCACACCCCAGGGATTCCCCGGTCCCATGAAGTCATCCAGCAACGGGTCCAGTTGCAGTCGCCGCGGCCGAAGGCGGTAGAAGCCGGCCTGGAACAGGTTGCTCGATCCCCACGGCGTCTCGACGCGAGATTCGCATCCGTCCCCCTGGCCGAAGTACAGTTCTCCCCCCGGACTCCAGATGAACGAGTTGATCGTCTGGTGAGAGTCGCCGTTGCCGAACCCGCCCAACACCACCCGGCGGCGGTCGGCTCGACCATCGTCATCGGTGTCCTGCAAAAACAGGATCTCGGTGTTCTGCCCGACATAGATCCCGCCGTCTCCCCACTCCATCCCGGTCGGGATATTCAACCCCTCGGCAAAAACGGTCGAGCGGTCGGCCGTACCATCACCGTTGGTGTCCTCGAGGCGAATGATCTTGTCGTTGGGCAAGTCGCCGGGAAAGACGTGGGGATAGGTGGTGGTCACGGCCACGTACATACGACCGGACGGATCCCACCGCATGGCAATTGGCGACGTCAGCCCCTGGGAATCGGACGCAAACAGGTTGACCCGGAACCCCTTGGGAACCGCGAATGATGCCAGTTCGGCCTTGATGTTGGCCTGGGGAGCCTTGTGAAGCACCTCGGGTCGGGGCCGATTGTGCCCGGGATCCGGCCTGCCCGTGGCCACCATCCAGACACGCTTTTCCGCCCGGTCGATCAACGGGAGCAGTTTCTTCCATTCCTCGCGGAAGGGGATGTAGTTGGCTCCCCCCCGGGTGAACTGTCGACGCGAATCGTCACCGTAGAGCAACTTCCAGTTAGCCGGTCGCCAGTAGTCGTACCACAGACGGTGCTTTTCGACGACCGCGCGCCGCAACGGCTCGAGAACCTTCTTTTCGGGAAACTCGACGCCCAGTTGACTGGCGATCGAGTGAGCGACATGGGCCTGGGCCGATGGCTTGATGTGCATCCCGTTGTCGGTCAATCCGCTACGTGACCTGGAGAACAGATCCACCAGGACCAGTCCACGATCGGCAGCGAGTTTCGAGATGGCCTGGACGTACAGGGCCAGGTCGTCATTGCGCAACGACAGGTCCGGAATCAAACGGTTGGGAGGAGCTTCGAACGGTGACGGGGTGACCAGCACGACCAGCCGGGCCTGCTTTTGCCACGACGAGACCAGTTCACCGTACGCCCTGATGAATCGTCCGAGTCCACTGCGGCCGGCAAGGGATTCCAACTGGCCGAACTGCGCCATGACGACCGTCGTCCCCACACGTCGAAACTGCTCGTCGCGTTTGCCGAACCCGTCGGGACGCCAGCGTTCAATCACGGTTCCCAGCCGAAACACGGTGTCGGCCTCCCACGCCAGGTCCCGAAACTTCGGACGAGCTGCCTGGAAGCCGTGGGTCAGTGCCGCTTCCAGGTAACCGGCCTGTTGCAGGCGAACCATGTTGGTGCCGCCGGCCAACACAACCACGTCACCTTCCCGCAGTGAAAACCGGTCAGCCGCCACGAGCGAATCTGCCGACACAAAAAAGGCCGCACACCAGAGCAGCCTTGTCCACCTGTTGATCTGAACACTCATCGGCACGTCCCCGCGGTCACCTTGGTTAGGCTCACTATGGAGAAATTTCTCTTCGCCTTCCATCGCATCCGCAGTCGACACACCCGAAGCCTGGCCGCTGACAGCGATGCCGGAGGCCGGACCGGCATCAACTCACCCAGTTCGCTTGTGTCCTCCAAACCGGTTACGCTCGTGTCCAGATCATCGACATTTCCGCCAGCCCAAGACAAAAAGGGTCACTCATGTCCGCACATCTCGCTCTTTGCCGTCGCTTGCGGCTTCACCTGGTTGCCGCCTGTGTCGTGATGTTCACCTCTGCCCATTCGGCGGCCGTCGCCCAAACGCAACCGGTCATCCGTGAGCCGGTCCTGCTCTCTCACCGCGGACTGGTTCGCCACGCGCCCGAAAACACGCTGCCGGCCTTCGAAGCGGCAATCGCACTGGGAGCATCGATTGAACTGGATGTCTACCAGACCAGTGATGGGCAACTGGTCGTGATCCACGACGGCACGGTCGACCGTACGACCAACGGCACGGGTCGCATCGGCGACCTGACGCTGGCCCAGATCCGGAAACTGGATGCCGGCAGCTGGTTCCATCCGAGGTTTCGTGGCCTGAAGGTGCCGACGCTCGACGAGGCCTTCGGTCTCATCAAGCAGCGACAACGCAGGCCGATCACGATCGCCTTGAACATGAAGGTGATCTCGCCGGGCATCGAGGCCAAGATCGTGAAAGTGGTCAAGAAATACGATCTTTTCGACCAGTTGTTCGCTTTCGGCCAGCCCGCCGACTCGAGCCGCCGCTTCAAGGCAGCCAGTTCGAAGCTGCGAACTACGATCGTGAAGATCTACGACTCGAAGCAGTTCGCCACCGCGTTGAAGGATCCCCTGGCAGATTGTCTCTGGGTTGGCTACGTGCCCAGTCGCGAGGAAATGAACCGGGCTCACAAGTTGAAGAAACAAGTCTGGTTGAGCCTGAAGATTGGCGACCGCCGTCCCGACATCTGGGATATGGCGAGAGCCAGCGGCATGGATGGGATCTGCACCGACTGGCCACTGGAATGTCGTCTGCACTGGCGAACCACCAAGTGACCGATTCGTCAGCGTCTCCGGAGCAGCGTCATCACCAGCCCCAAGCAACACCGACGTCCCCGCTGGTTGTTCCTGCTGATCCTGCTGGGAACGATCGAGGGAACCGCCTGGCTGGCCGACTCGATCTGGGAATTCCGAAGACGATTGCTGGTCGGTTACCGCCAACAGGCCATAGACCACCAGTTGCAGCCAACGTCGTCGGCCCAACCGGCGGCCTCGCCCTTCACCTCTCCAGCCGACCTCCACAACGACGACCCACGGCTGTTTGTCCGCCCACATCGTGACCTGCCCGGGACGGGTGGAGAATTGGTCGTCGGCGGCCGAGTGATTCCCGATGCGCGTCACGCGACCGAACAGGAACCCCTGTCGGCCGATGCGGAAATCGCCACATCCGGCAAACAGGTCTTCATCCTGGGCGGCTCGGCTGCCTACGGGTACCCCTACAACGAGAGTGATTCGCTGTCTGGAGAACTTCGTCGGCTCCTCAATCGACCACGCGCCGCGGGATCCCGAATCGAGTTTTCTGCCACCCGGGTCCACAACACCGCCTACCCCGGCTGGAATTCTCATGACCTCGTCCCCATCGCCAACAAGATCGCCGCCGACTTCCAGCCCGACGTCGTTATCATTTTCGCCGGAAACAACGAGTGGGTCCACTGGAGAACCTCGACCTGTCTTCGCCCTGGCGACAACACCAACCCGACCAAGCCAGAACAATTCGTTCCTTCAGACGCACCGACCGCCAATGGCGCACGGCACGTCCTGACTCGACTGGCCCACAGTCGGAGCCTGTCTGCAGTCCAGTACCTTGTCTTCCGTTGGCAGCGGCGACAGTCGCTCGACTCGGCCCGTGACGCACACCTGGCAAAGTTCGAATCGACGTTTCGACTGCACGTCGAACTGACCGGTTCCACCTACGCACTCAAGCACCCCGAAGACCTTCGACGGTTCGATCCGCAACTCTGGCACAACGCCAAGCGAAGATATCTCGATGAGTTCCGTCGCAACCTGGTCAAGATCGCGCGCACCCTGAAGAACTCTCGAGTGGTCCTGGTCACCGTGCCATTCAACTACAGGCTCGCTCCGGCCTGGAACCACCGCCAGCCACTGGCTTCGGACACCGATCAAGAGGCCTCGATTCGCAGGGCCATCGCCCTGGCCAACACGTTGATTGGTGATTCGCAGCCGGGCCGAGCGTTGGCAACGCTGCAGGCGGCCGAACACCCCGACTGCGAGTCGCCAGTTCTCCACTATCTGAAAGGCGAGTGCCTGGTCGGACTGAATCGGCCCGACGAGGCGGAAAATGCGTTCGCGGTGTGTCGCGAACAGATGGTGGGGCACCTCGGTGGCCGATTGAGTATCAACAGGGAAATCCGGCGTGCGTCCGAGGATGCCGGGTGTGAGCTGCTGGATGCCCGCGAATTGTTCGACAGGGTGCAGGCTGAACTTGGCGGACATTTCAACCGCGACCTGATTCATGATGACTGCCATCCGACCCCGTTGGGACACCATCACCTCGCCATTGCCATTCGAGACTTGCTGGTATCGACAACCCACTGACTTCAGATTGACGATTCACTCAACGACAGGACTTGGTAGACTGATTCCACCGTTCGTTTCCTCCGCCGGCCGAAACCCGATGACCCGACATCCGATTTCTCCTTGGCAGCACGCTCCGGTCTCACGGCGGACAGCCGTGCAAGCCGGCGCGCTGGGCCTGATGGGCCTGGGAACCAACCACCTGCAGGCGTTGCGAGCAGCTGATTCACAGCAGGCCGCTCCCGGCGGAGGCTCGGCCAAGACGGTCCTCTACATCTTTCTCTCCGGGGGACTGGCCCAGCAGGACAGTTTCGATCTGAAGCCCGACGCCCCCGACGGCATCCGCGGCGAGTTCAGTCCGATCCAGACCGCCTCACCCGGTGTGCACATCTGCGAGCATCTCCCGGGCCTGGCTCAACGCAGCCGCCACTGGGGCTTGGTCCGCTCACTGACACACCGCACCAACGGACACACGCTGGGTCACTACTTCATGTTGACCGGCCGCTCGGGCTCGACCCCCGGATTCAAGGGCGACCGTGTTCCCCGGCCAACCGATTTCCCGTCGATCATGTCGGTGGCCGGCTACTCGCTGCCGCCGCAGCAAAACAACCTGCCGCCGGCGATCGTACTTCCCGAACGACTGGTCCACTGGCAGGGTGGCACAATCCCCGGGCTGTACGGCGGACTGATGGGGTCTCAACGTGACCCGTACTTCATCGAGGCCTTGCCGTACGGCAACCCACTCTGGCGTGGAGCCGTCCCCGGCTTCTCGATTTCCGATTCCACCCGGAATCCTCCCAAGAGTCCCGATGCCCGAGTGTTCCAGGCTCCCAGCCTGAAATTGCCTGCCGGACTGACGCGAGGGCGTCTTGACGCACGTCGGACACTGCTGGGCACGCTCGACGACCAGCGCCGCAAGCTGGCCGATTCGGCGGAAGCCCGATCCTACGACCGCGAACGCGAGTCGGCGATCTCGCTGTTGACCAATCCCAGGATCCGAAACGCCTTTGATGTCACCCGTGCCGACGCGAAGACCCAGGAACGGTACGGGGCCAACAGTTTCGGGTGGTCTCTGCTGATGGCGTACCGATTGACCGAGGCCGGTGTGCCGCTGATCCAGGTCAACCTCGGCAACAACGAAACCTGGGACACCCACGGCGAGGCGTTCTCACGATTCAAGAACAAGCTCTTCCCGCCAACCGACCGGGCACTGTGTGCTCTGCTGGACGATCTGGAGGACAGCGGACTGCTCGAGTCAACCATGATCGTGATGGCCGGCGAATTCGGCCGCACCCCGAAACTCTCGACGCTCGAGAAGGTCTTCTACAAGCCGGGCCGTGACCACTGGGGAGCGGTTCAGACGGCGTTCTTCGCCGGTGGCGGTGTGAAGGGCGGCACGGTTGTCGGCAGTTCCGACGCCATCGCCGGCTACCCGGCCTCCTCGCCGATGAAGCCCGAGAACATGGCCGCGACGATGTATCACGCGTTGGGAATCCCGCACACCGCCGCGTGGAAGGACGAACTCGACCGTCCCCATCACATCTACCACGGCGATCCGATCTACGAATTGCTCGGGTAAACCGGCAGCCGTCAGCGGTGATGGCCCGGTCTTGTCCCCTCACTCGTTGAGCCGATTGGTACCGGTTGCATGCCGGGAAAGAGTTCCCGTGAAGTCCCTTCTCCTCTGCGGCCTGTTGTGTGTCGTCACCAACACCGCCGACGGTGCGGACGCGTCCAGTGCCGTCAAGGTGCCCTGCCCCGCAGCCGCTGCCAGTGGTGAACCCAACCTGCTGCGAGGATCCGACGGCCGGTTGTACCTGAGCTGGATCGAACGAGGACCGGGGCGGATGGCCACCCTGAAATTCTCGTCCTGGAACACCGATGGCTGGTCGATGCCGAGACCGATCGCCACCGGAGACAACTGGTTCGTCAACTGGGCAGACTTCCCGTCACTGTGTGCATTGCCTGACGGGACACTGGTGGCCCACTGGCTCCAGAAAAGCTCGGCCGGGACCTACTCCTACGACGTCAAGCTGAGCCTCTCACACAACCAGGGCCAATCCTGGTCGAGAGCGGTCTCCCCGCACCGTGACGGCACTCCCACCGAACACGGCTTCGTATCGATCGTCCCGGTGGACAAGACCACCTTCGGCGTATTCTGGCTCGATGGCCGCAAGATGGTCGTCAAGGGGGGCGAAATGGCACTGCGATACTGCACACTGACACGAGACGGTCGGTTGGGAACCGAACGGGTGGTGGATCCGCGGGTCTGCGAGTGCTGCCAGACGGGCGCGGTGGTCCTGGAAAGCGGAAACCCGTTCGTGGTGTTTCGAGATCGACTTCCGGGCGAGGTCCGTGACATCTCGTCATCACTCCTCGAGGGCGGTCGTGTGCGGCGCTCGCAACGTGTTCACTCCGACAACTGGGTCATCGAAGGATGCCCGGTCAACGGTCCGTCGGTGGACACTCACCGCGGGTCGGTCGCGGTCGCGTGGTTCACCGATGTCAAGAATCATCCGGAGGTCCGAGTGCGATTCTCGGACGACTCGGCAAAGACATTCGGGAAGACCATTCGCGTGGACGACGGCGCGTCGGCTGGACGTGTCGACATCGTGCTGGTCGATGCGGACACCGCCGCCGTGTCGTGGCTGAAGGTCGACGACAAGTCCGCCGAAATCCGCTGGCGGATGGTTCACCGCGACGGAACCAGGACGCCATCGCGCAGACTGACCCGGACCCTGGCAAGCCGTTCGTCGGGATTCCCCCGCATGGAACGCCTCGGCAACGAACTGTTCTTCGCCTGGACCGAAGCCAGCAAGCCACCCCGTGTGCGAACCGCACGCTGGAAACGTTAGTCGCCGCGAGCGACCCCGATCCGAGAGCGAGAGGCCGCTGCCGTCACCGATTTCAGACTTCGGTGAGCTTCGCCGTCGAATCCCCGAACGCCTTCATCCGCACACCGCACTTCTCCATCAGCGAGAGGTACAGGCTGCACATCTTGCGGTTGGGCTTCCCGTGGTAATTGAGCACCCGACCAGTCTTCAGCTTTCCACCGCCACCGCCCAGCAACACCACCGGCAGCTGGGTCGCGTCGTGGATCCCCGACATCATGCTCGAACACATCATCAACATCGAGTTGTCCAGCGCGGTCCGTTCGCCCTCCTGGATCGCATCCAGCTTTCGAGCAATGTAGGCGTACTGCTCCATGAAGAAGTGGTTCACCTTCAGCCAGTCCGGGGACTGCTTGCCGCGATCCGAATGCGACAATTCGTGGTGTCCCACCTCGACACCCAGATGCGGGAACTGGAGGTAACTGTGGTCGTTGTTGAGCTTCAGCGTGCAGACCCGCGTCATGTCGGTCTGGAAGGCCAGCACGACGATGTCACACATCAACTTCGCGTGGTCTGCGATATTCTGGGGAATGCCGTCGGGAGGCCGTGGGATGTTCGGCTTGTCCAACGTCGGCCGCCAGCCCTGCAGTTCCCCCTTCTGACCTGCCCGGCTGATCCGCTGTTCGACCTCGCGGACCGAGTTCAGGAACTCGTCCAGCTTCTGGCGATCACGGCGGCTGACCTTCCGGCGGAACCGGGAGGCCTCGCCGAGCACCGCATCCAGCACGCTCTGCTCGCCCTTCTGCACCCTGTTCTTGAACAGACGATCGAACGCCAGGGCCGGATAAAGTTCCAGCGGCGTGGGCGTGGTGGGCGAACTCCACGAGATGTGCGAGCTGTAGAGCATCGAGTAGTTCTTGTGGATCCCCGGGTTGGATCGCTCGCACCCCAGCACCAGGCTCGGCACTCGCGTCGACCGTCCGTATTGCTGGGCGATGACCTGGTCGAAACTCGTGCCGCTGACAATGTCGCCACCGGGAGCGAGTGGCGCCCCGGAGAGGATGTTTCCCGTCTGAGAACTGTGGATATTGCCCTTCAGCGCCTGCTCGTTGAACAGCCCCCCCACAAACGTCATCTTCTCGCGAAATTCGGCAACCGGCTCGAGCACCTTGCCCAGTTCGATCTTCGAACCGGACCCCTTGGCCCACCAGTGCCCGGCATGAAAGCCGTTCCCGGCAAACAACACGCCCAGCCTCACGGGAGCCTGGCTGCCCGGCTTCGAGCTCTTGACCGGCTCGTCGCCCCACACCGGCAGAGACTCCATCCACGGCAGCGCCATCGTCACACCGGCGCCACGCAACCACTTTCGACGAGAGAATTGATGTGTCATGGAAGACCTCCGTCAGTATCTCTTATCGGACCAATCACCGGGCAGCGGCCGTCGGTGTCGCGCGAATCATCCGAAATTGTTGGCTCAGGACAATTGTCTCCACGGCCACGGAAAAACGAAAGCCCGTCTTTGCCAGCCGTCTCAGCATTTCATCGACAAGCGGTCGATCCGACAACTGCAATTCCCGTCCCAGGGAATAACCCAGCAGTTTCCGGCAGAATTGTCTCAGGAACTGATCGCGACGTCGTTCCAGCAGGTAGTCTCGCAGCCCGGCCAGGCCGTCGATCTGTGTTCCGTCCGGCAGTGTTGTCTTTGTGTCGATCGCCACGCCTTCACCGCTCTTCTGGCGGTGGCGACCGATGGCGTCGAAATGCTCAAGCGCAAAACCGAACGGATCGATCCTCGAGTGGCACTTCGCGCAGGCCGGGTCCTTGCTGTGGCGTTCGATCAACTGCCGCTCGGTCAGCCCCTTGGGAACCTCGTCATCCAGTTGCGGCACGTTCTTCGGCGGCCGTGGCAGTTTCTCGCCGAGCAGCACCTCGCTGACCCAATTGCCTCGCAGAATCGGACTCGTTCGGCTGGCCCCGGACTGCTTGGCCAGCGTCGACGCGAACCCCAGGATGCCCCCACGTCCCCGCTGCCGCATGCCGTCAACTCGTCGCCACTGTTTCTCCTTGACGCCCGGGATCCCGTAGAACTGGCCGAGCCGACCGTTGACGAAGGTGTGGTCGGCTTCGAGCAGGCTCAGCAGCGAGCGGTCGTGCTGAAACAGGTCGGTGAAGAACCGGATCACTTCTTCGTGCATGTCACCCCGGAGCCCACGAAATTCGGGAAAGTGCTTCCCGCTTTTTTGTTCGAGCGAGAAGTCCTGCACGTGAATCCACTTGCAGGCGAACTCGGTCGCCAGCCGTTTCACGCGGTCGTCTCTGAGCATGCGGCGGGTCTGCCTCAGCAACTCCTCGACACCACCTTGCCCGTCGGTCAGCGAGCCAGCCACGGCAGCGCGACGGAGCGACGCATCGGGCATCGAGGACCAGAGGAAATAGCTGAGCCGATTGGCGAGTTCCCAGTCGGTGACCGCCGCGTACTTCTTTCCCACGGGTGATTCCTCGAGCCGGTACAGGAAGGATGAGGCGACCAGCACACGGGCCAGCGTCATGCGGAAGGCCTTCTCGTGCGGCAACCCCAGCGCCCGCAACCGGCGATAGAGCCCTCGCAAGTCGTCCTCTTCCTCCGCGGCCAGCGGTCGCCGCCAGGCCCGGGCGGCCAACCGGATGAGCGCGTTCAGGTGAACCGGCTCACTTTTGACCAGGCCCTGGCGAAATGCGGCAGCCCGTTTCTTGAACGTCTTTTCGAGTCCCTCGAAGACCCCCTCCTGCGGATGATCGATCGTGGTCTCCAGCAGGGAATCCAGCACGTCGACCATCCGGAAAGGCTCGCGACTGACACAACGCAGTTCGTCCCACAACTGGTCAAGCTGGGCCTGCTGAGACTTGTCGAGCATCAGTCGCGCCAGGTGGTCGTCCTCGCGATAGAACAGCGTCAGCGTCAGCGGTTCGTCGACCGGCACTATCTGCGAGTAACACAGGGCCGCAGGGAACAGTCGGCGATGGTCGTCCAGAGCTGCTTCGAACCGGCATCTGGCCTGGCTCTTCGGCGCGACGAGAATCGGGTTGCGGTAAGAGACCACACGTTCGTCGGCGCCGATGTTGACTCGTGAAAGTGTCACCTTCACCTCGCTGGGCTTCAGGCCGGACGTGAGCTTCGGCGTACCGGCGACAAGATCGACCTGGACGCTCCCCTCGCTGCCGGTCTTCGGATGCAGCATCGCGGTCATCACCAGTTCTCGCCCGCCCACAATCTCCAACGGCAACCGGACGGTGAACCGTGAGGGAGCACGCACGCACAGCGAAGACTCGTCGATCGCTGTTCCGTCGGGATGCTTGCCGAAGTGAGATGCCTGCTCGCTACCGGCGGACTTGAGAATGTCCCGCAACAGGAGGTCCGGTTTTCCCTTGGCGACCAGGCGAGGCTTCTGCCAGAGGACGTCGTCGTGCTGATTGCCGTCTCCCGCATCCCTTGCGACCAGTGAAATCACGACCAGCTTGGCCGGTTGGTCCTTGGGCGGTTTCGTCTTGGGTTTGTCCTTTGGGTCCGGCTTGACAACCGGGATCTTCAACCGCAATTCCTGTTCGGACAGCAGCGGACTGACCTTTTCGAGCCACCGCGAACGGCTGCCCTTTCTGCCCAGCAACCCGATCGAGCTGAACGTCCACAGGCCCCTGTGCCAGGCGATGACGTCGGAGGCCAACTTGGCGGCATCCTGTGGCTTGGCCGTTCGCCAGCGGGCACGCAGGTCGTCCAGGAGCAGCGATCGGTCATCGGCATTCAGCCGCGACCACAGCAGGCCAAGGTACTTGGCATTCAGACCTCGCCGCGCGGCCACGGTGGCGATCGCCTTGCTCCCCTGCCCGAGCGACTTCCGTTCGGCCAGTGTCGCGGCGAGGTACTTCTCCAGCGGCAGCAGACCGGCGTTCCCGAGGTGAGCCATTCGCTCGTAACCCTTGTACGGCGTGCCGAGTCGCTTGACCGTCGTGTGCTGACGGTAGAACGCGCGGATTTTTTCGAGCCACTCGTCGGTCCAATCGCGTCGGCTGTTCCCCGGCGAGAAGTCGATGCGAGTCGGCAGCAATACCGCGTGACCGGCGATTTCATGGCCGGCATCGAGGTACTTTCTCAAGAGGGCCGGCGACATCACCAGCGAGTTGCCGGTGTTGGTGAAGCCCTCGCCCCCGGCGCCCTCGGACGGAAACTCGCGAGCCGGGTCAAGGTCGACGCCTGTCAGATCGCGGATCGTGTACGTGTACTCGGCGTTGTTGAGCCGCCGCAGAACGACCGGTCCGGGATCTCCCGCTCGGGCCACCGCCTCAGCGAACAAATACCGTTCCACCCAGTTCCGGAGCGTTTTGCGTTGAGCGGCGGTCGGCTGAGCCGACTTCTTCGGTGGCATTTCCCCGTTGTCGAGCATCTCGACCACCTTCAGCCACGACTTCGTCCCCTTGCGAACTGCGGCAAAGGTGGTGAACTGCTCGAGATCCAACTCGCCGACCTTTTTCTGCGTCGAGTGGCAGCCCAGGCAGTAGCGACCCAACAGTGGCCGAATCGACTTCTTGAACTGGGCATCGAGCCGGGCGAACGGCACGGCATCCCCGGCAAACGATCGACTCGTTTCCGGCAGATCCGACACAACCAGCACGGCGACGATCATTGCGATGGTCAGTCGTCGGCAGCCTCGGCCAACAAGCCAAACGGAGAACTTCATGTCGCGCGCTCCTGGCCCATCCGGATCACGCCGGGAAACAGCGGCCAGCGGATAAGTCGACCGCCATCCTACCGCAGTGTGATTGCCGAGACATCCACAAACGGCCAATTGTCTCGCCAGTCGTTGCTGTTGCTGCTGCCGAAAGCCCGGTAGGCTGACGCCCACCCCACCAGAGAGAAGAAACCCATGCCGATCGACAGACGAAGATTTCTGGGAGGCGGTGCCGCTGCCGCAGTAACGGTTCACGCTGCCGCCGCACGGCCGGCCCCAGGCAAGCCCAAGCCGGTCTACGCGATGGGATCGAGGCGGGAGCTGTTCGTCGACGATTTTCTCGTCGAACGTACCAGCGGAGAGCTGTTCTACCAGTTGCATCACCCTATCGCCCGAGAGCAGGTGATCCGGCATGCCGAGCCGTGGGAGGGTGTCGGATCGGCCTACCACACCGTGTTTCAGGATGGCGATACGTACCGCATGTACTACCGGGGCCACAACTTCAAGGTCGTCAAGGGCCCCAACCTGCCCAAGACCAACCAGGAAGTGGCCTGTTACGCCGAGAGCCGTGACGGAATCCATTGGGTCAAACCGGAACTCGGACTGTTCGATCACCAGGGCAACAAGAAGACCAACATCGTGTGGCGAGGCAACGGCTGCCACAACTTCAGCCCCTTCGTCGATCGCCGTCCCGGTTGCCCCGACAACGCACGGTTGAAAGCGCTCGGTGGCCTCAGACGCGAAGGCGGCCTCTACCTCTTCCAGTCCCCCGACGGGGTCCGCTGGAGCCTGGCCCGCAACAAGCCGGTCATCACCAACGGCTACTTCGATTCCCAGAACATCGCCTTCTGGGACCCGACAATCCACAAGTACCGTGCTTACTGGAGGTTCTTCACTCCTGCCGAGACCCGGGCCATTCGCACAGCCGTCTCCGATGACCTGCTGACCTGGAGCGACGAGCGAGACCTGACCTACGTGGACTCGCCCGAGCAGCACATGTACACCAACAACATCATCCCCTACTTCCGCGCCCCCCACCTCCTGCTGGGTTTCCCGATGCGATACACCGAGCGTGGCTGGAATCCGTCGATGCGGGCACTGCCCGATCTCGAGAACCGCCGAAAGCGAATCGCAGCACATCCCCGATACGGCCAGGCCTTGACCGAAACCCAGATCATGTCCAGCCGCGACGGAACCCGCTTCGCACTCTGGAACGACGCCTTCCTGCCTCCCGGGATCCAGCGTCCCGACTCCTGGTACTACGCCCACAACTCCGTCGCCTGGAACATCGTCACGACGAAATCCTCTCTGCCGGGTGCCCCCGACGAGCTCTCGTTCTATGCCGGCGGCGGCCAGTGGCACGGACCCGGCTCGACGTTGACCCGTCACACCCTGCGACAGGACGGATTTGTCTCGGTTCGTTCTCCATCCCGCGGTGGCGAACTGATCACACGACCGATCACGTTCCAGGGCCGTCGGCTGACGGCCAACTTCGCCACCTCGGCAGCCGGTACGATGAAAGTCGAACTCCAGTCAGCCACGGGAGAACCGATTCCGGGATTCTCACTTTCCGACGCCGACGAGACGTTTGGCAACGAACTCGACCGCACGGTTTCCTGGGGAGGTTCGACGGATGTCGGTCGCCTGGCCAATCGCCCGATCCGGATCCGCGTGACGCTCAGGGACGCCGACCTCTACGCCATCAAGTTCAGCTGATTGAGACGGTCGGGATCGGAGATGACCGAGAGCAAAACGGCTGGCGAATCGAGTCGCCGTACCGGTCAATCCACACCACCCCGCAGCCGAAAATAAATCCGTTGTGCCTCCTGCATGCAACAACGCCCGTCGGCAGCGGCTGTCTGGCAATGGGCCTCTTCGCTCTTGGACCGATCGGACAATTCCCGAAGCCGGGACGGATGCCCCTCGGCAACGTCGGCCTCGATGTCGGACATCTTCAATCCGAAGCAGCCACAGATCGGAGCCTGTACGTCCATCGGATAGACACTGCGAACAAGGTGCCCGGTGGTGACGGTGGATTCGAAGAGGTCAAAGTAGGCAACGTCGCAACGGTCGAAACCGCAGAACCACGCGTCCTGGCCCAGGTCTCCACGCGCCTGAGACTGGAGGAATGCGTCCAGGGTCACGCCCTGCACCTGGGTCCCCAACTGTCCGCAGCTCGGGCAATACGCCCGGCCATCAAATTCCGGTTCTTTGACGAAGGCCTTGTTCATCGGGGGGAGGCACCCGCGTAGTCATCGCCGTTGTAACTGCCCACGACCGACTTGAGCCAAGCATTGAGACCAAGCTTCAACTGCCCGGTCCGCTCGGGGTGGCCAGCAGCCACGTTGGTCTTCTCCGACGGATCCGACTCCAGGTTGTACAACTCGAAACGGACGTTGCCGTTCTTGCCGTCGATCCGATGCAGTTTCCAGTGCCCGTCAATCCACGCCGAATGACCGGGGAACCGGTCCAGCCGGTGACGCGGACTGGGCAATTCGGCCGCTTTCTGGCTCGACACATGGGGCGGCAAATCGTCACCGTTCCTCTGAGCCGCCAGCAGATCACCCATCCACTTGGCCGACGGCGTGCTGATACCTCGTACGGGGTAGTCCCAGAACCCCATCGGCCGTGTCCGTTTGGACGTTTTGCCATCAATCAGTCCCACGAGACTCATCCCGTCGACCTCGGGCTGGTGCTTCGCCGTGGCCCCGGTGATCTCCAGCAGCGTCGGGTAGATGTCACAGGTGTTGCAACGCACCGACGTCTTGCGGGACGACTTGATCCGGGCCGGCCATTCGAGAATGGCCGGTACCAGCAAACCGCCCTCATAGATCTTTCCCTTGCGACCCCGAAACGGCCCGGCTGATCCCACTCGGGGCAACGCGCCGTTGTCACTGCAGTACCACAGGATCGTGTTATCACGGATCCCCAATGGCCCCAGGGCATCCCGCAACTTTCCGAACGCCCGGTCCATGCCGGTCACCTCACCCAGAAAATGCTGGTTCTTCAACGGCTGCCCGGCGTACGGCTTGCGGTCGCGGCTGGCGGCACGGTGAGGCGAGTGGGGTGACCCGAACCACACGACCGCCAGAAACGGCGTGTCCCGTTTGGATTCGCGGCCGATCCACTCCAGGGCCGCATCGACCGTCACCATGGAACTCTCTCCGCTCGTTTTGACCGCCTTCCCTTTCAACGACAGAACCGCGTTGTTGTCAAAGAAGTTCGGCGCACTCAACCAGTGATCGAATCCGTTGCGCCCCGGATGAGCCGGGCTGGCGCGGCGAACGCTGCCCAGGTGCCACTTGCCGAAATGCGCCGTCGAGTACCCGACCGTCTTCAACACCTCGGCCAGTGTCGATTCCTGTGGTCGTAACGGATACCCCCACTTGAAGACCCCGGACCGATTCGGATGTCGACCGGTCAAGACGCTGGCTCGTGTCGGAGAACAGACCGGGGCCGCCGCGTAGAAGCGATCAAAACGCAGTCCGGTGGCGGCCGCCTTGTCGAAATTCGGAGTCTTCAGCAATGGGTGGCCGTTGTAGGCCATATCGCCCCAGCCCTGGTCATCGGCCATCACCAGAACAATGTTCGGTTTCCCGGCCGCCAGCACCGCGTTGGAGAAAATTGCTGTCAGAACAACCAGCAGCAGAACTCGTTGAAGACTGATCATGATGTCACGCGCGACTGAAAACCCGGAGCACGATCACGTCACAGCAATTCACGGATTGGAGCTCACAGACGTCGACACCACGGACCGTACTCGAGATCGGGTTGAACTCACCACGATACTCTCGTGGTGCTGCGGGCTTCAGGTCGTACGTGTCGATGTGCGACAAGCCACCGGTCAACCAGACCAGGATCACCGCGGTATCCTGTTCTCCCCGCCCGCTCGGCTCGTCCGCCTGTGTCGCCTTGGCTGTCAACCCCCGCTGCCGCAGCACTTCGGAGTGCCCCATCGCCAGACTGGCCAGGGATCCGGCGGTCAGAAACCGGCGTCGGGTCCATCGCTGCTTCCGCGGCACCATCGGCAGTCACGCTCCTATCCGGTCCATCAGCAGAATCATCCCGTAATGGCAGGCGACGTCTTTCATGATATCATTGCCCGGTTCGCTCTCCTATCCGGTTCGTTTCGAGCAAACGGAGGCCGAGACGGACTGAACCGCCCAGGGTCCCCAACACCAATCCTGGCACACGGACGCCCAATCAGTGAAGTGGTTTGATCAACTCCATTGGCTGCAAAAACTGGCCCTGGCCAGTTGCATGTTCCTGGCCGGGTGCGGCAACGACGACGCTGAGGCAGTCAAAGCCCTCAAGGCCCTCAAGGCCGGAATGGGTACCGACGAAAACGGTTCGGTGATAGAGGTCGATTTTTCCAACAGCCAGGCCACCGACGACGATCTGGTCCACCTCAAGGGACTCCCCAAGCTCTCCACGCTCTTCATCGGTTCCCAGATCTCTGACAAGGGGATGGCCCACGTCGAGGGGCTCACCACGCTGACGTTCGTCGACTGCACGTTCAACACGAAGATCACCGACAAGGGAGTGTCCTATCTCGCGAGCCTGGTCAACCTGGAAGGCGTTTCCCTGGCCGACACCAAGGTGACCGACGACGGTCTGAAACACCTGCGGAACCTGAAATCCCTGAAGGGGATCAGTCTGCCCGACACGCGAATCACCAACGCCGGCCTGGCCCACATCAAACACCTGGCCAATCTCGAGAGCCTGGGACTTTCGAGTACGAAGGTGACCGATGACGGCCTTGTCTATGTCGGGATGTTCACCAAGCTGACCGGACTGACACTGGCAATGACCGACATCACCGACGCAGGCCTGGAGCACCTCACGACGCTCAAGAAGCTGGAAGGCCTCAGCCTCGCAAAGACCGGCGTCACCTCCGAAGGCGTCACCAAGCTGAACAAGGCGATTCCCCGTTGCCGGATCTTCTTCCGGTGATCCGCGCTGCCGTCATCGCCTCGGGTGGCCTCACACGGTGCTCCCCTCGACGATCGTTCTCCCTGGTGATTCGTTTCAATACTGACAACTCGATTGGGTTCGCTGCCCCGTTGCGCCGATCTGCGAGTATGATCAACTCGGTTCCCGCCCCCCGCAGGCACTCGACCGAATGAACATCGTCTTCCCCACACGTCGCAGGATGCTGCAATCCGGGGGATTGGCCGCCGCGCTGTCGGGGATTCCGCTGGCTGCTGCCCGCAATACGAATACCCTCGGCCCTCAATTCGGCCGCGCCCGTTCATGCGTGCTGGTTTTTCTCTCGGGTGGTCACCCCCAGCACGAAACCTTCGACCCCAAGCCTCGTGCCCCGGCCGAACTGCGAGGCCCGTTCCAGCCTATCAGCACAAACATCCCCGGGATCCAGTACTGCGAGTTGCTGCCTCGGATCTCGCGGATCGCCGACCGGCTGTGCACGATCCGCTCGCTGGCCACCGACGACAACACGCACGGCAGCAGCGCGTACTACTACTACACTGGCACGAACAAGGTCAAAGGCGGTCTCCCGTTGGGAAAAACCGATCGTGCGGCCAACCGGCTGACCGATTGGCCGTCGTTAGCCTCGGTCATCGGCAAGCTGAAGCCCGCCTCCCGCTCGCCGTTCTCCTCGGTCATCCTCCCGGAACTGATTCTCAACAACCCCGGCTACCTGTTCGCCGGACAGGACGGCGGGTTCATGGGCCGCGGCTGGGACCCCCAGGTGTTTCCCTGTGATCCGTCACGGCCAGAGTACGAAACGGACATCCTGGGAATGGTCAACGAAGTGACCGGTCCCCGGCTGGCGCGCCGTCGAACCCTGCTGGATCGATTGGGAGACCGGTTTGCGACCGGGCAACGCGGGCAGGCGGCGGCGACATTTGGCCGACACATGCGGCATGCCTTCGAGGTCCTGCTGTCCGGTCCTGCCCGCGAAGCCTTCGAGCTCGACCGGGAAAACGACTCGCTCAGAGATCTCTACGGACGCAACAAGTTCGGACAGAGCCTGTTGCTGGCACGACGGCTGGTCGAGAGCGGTGTGCGATTCGTCCAGGTCAACTGGCCCCGCGAACCCGGCGACCTCTCGGTGGGCAACCCCGTCTGGGACACTCACTTCGACAACACGGGCCGATGTCGCGACACGCTCTGCCCCCCCTTCGACCTGGGCTTCTCGACCTTCATCGATGACCTCGATCAACGCGGCCTGCTCGAAGACACCCTGGTCGTGGTGCTGGGCGACTTCGGACGCACACCCAAGATCAACAAGAACGGCGGCCGTGATCACTGGGGACCGGTAATGAGCGGTGTTCTGGCCGGAGCCGGTGTGGCCACCGGGCAGGTTGTCGGAGCCAGTGACCGCAACGGATCGCTCCCCTCCGAACACCGCATCCCACCCGAAGACCTTTCAGCCACCATCTTTCACCTGATGGGAATCGACCCGGAAACACATATCGAGGTGTCCGGCCGGCCGTTCAAGATCACGTCCGGACAGGTGGTCGACGAGGTGCTGGGCTCGGGACCAGTCACCGACGCGCGAACTCCTGCCGGAGGACGAATCGATCGGCTGCCGGACTTCAACCGCGGCCCGATCAGTAACGAAACATTCACCGTCGGCCGGACGATAGAAGGCTCGGTCGGCCATGCCGAGAACTGGGTGGGACTGCCCGCCTGGGCCCCTCTTCAGCCCGGAGGTTTCTGTGTGGCCAGTCGTGTCGCCGTCGAATCCGGCAAACGGGTCCGACACGAAGCACAGATCGGATTCGGTCTTGCCGGCCATGCGGCTGGGGGCAGGATCGATACCGGAACCCGCGCGGTGCTCGCCCAGGAAATCTACAACCAGCGACCGGGACGGTACAAGTTCACGGTTCGACTGGCCGCCGAGGCCGATCCACACGCCGCCAAGGCCTGGGCCACGCGGTTTCGGGCCCGAATCGCACTGTTCCGGTTCACCGACCTGACCCGTGACATGACCCGGACTGCCGAACTGGCATCGACCCCCTTCACACCGCCATTCGGTGAGGCCCCGATTGACGTGTCGGTCGGCCGGTTGCTCAAGGATCAACAGGGAGGAGGGGGCGAACTGCTCAAGGGAATCGGTGTCGCGGTGATCGTTGAACACACCGGCCCCCCCCTGGACATCGCCAATTCGGGATTCACTTCAGCCATTCTGCACGTCCAGGAAGCTCGCGTCCGATTTCTGCCCCGTGATTTCTCGTTTGCCAGCCACGACGAGAACCGGGACGGACAACTGGATCGAACTGAAGCACCACGATTTCTCGAGATGGCCTTCGACAGGCTCGACACCAACGGCGACGGGTACCTGTCTCCCAAGGAAGTTGATGCGTAGCGGCCATTTGACCAGCCAGCCGAATTGGTCAACCTCGATCGATCCGTTCTCGCAGGGCGAGAAAATACGTGAAGCCGTCCTCGAAGACTTTCCGAAAATCGGCCGGGGCGGCCAGCTTTCGTGACTGGTAGATGATGAACAACTGCGGCCGGGTCTCGATGGAAATCCCCGGACGGTCGGCAAAGAAGTCGAGCAGATCGTTGTCGAAGAACTCGTGGGTTTCATCCGAGACGTTCGACTGCAGCACAAACTGACTGGAAAAGCGGTGATGCTGCTCGAAGTTGATGGCCTGCAACCCCACCATCTGGCTGACCCGATCAATCACCTCCTCGGGTCTCAGGTGGAACTCGGGCAGGCCGAGTTGCTCCGATTCCAATGCGGTGACGGTCTGCGAACGGACGCGGCGGTTCTTTCCGTAGCCGGTAACGAAACGATAGTCGAAGATCCACAAGCGGACCTCGTCGGTGCAGCCGGTGCAGACGTTGATCAACTTCCGTCCGCGGCCCTTTTGCATCAGGGCAAATCCGGCAAACTGAGACTGCAACTCCTGGTCTCCATCCGACTGAAATTCGAGGCCCAATTCCAGCGCGACCTTCGAGAGAGCCTCGGTCCGTTTCCTGTCATTCATTCGGCGGACGAGGTAAATCAAGGACAGCAGGAGCGGGATCAGGATCGAGAACCCACAGCAGCAACACACGCCAACCACGCCCGCCGCTTCTTCCGCTTCTCGCTGGCCGTCCGGCGGGAAGTCCTCTCCCTCACCCTGTTCGTCATCCGGGGGAGCCGGTGCCAGGTCATCGCCTGAAGCGGCAGGGGGCACATCACCGACGGCAGGCGAATCGACCGCCTGCTGTGCCCACGCCGAACAGGGCATCACCAGCAGGACCAACCACGGAAGCCGTCCCACAGATCCCCTCACCCCGGAAACCATCCGCCTCTCACTTGCGTCCCGGACGGTACTTCTTCCGCCACTCGATTGGCATTGCACGAACGTCACTGTTGTCCCTGTAGACGGTCCGCAGGTCG
This sequence comes from Planctomycetaceae bacterium, assembly GCA_002724315.1. Classification (GTDB taxonomy): domain Bacteria; phylum Planctomycetota; class Planctomycetia; order Planctomycetales; family Planctomycetaceae; genus UBA8437. The sequence goes on from PBOJ01000019.1 coordinate 21,451, forward strand.
GCCAGTTGCCGTTTCAGCCCGGCGATGGTCTCGGCGTGCTTCGGGTCTCCGTACCGGTTGGACAACTCGTCGGGGTCCTGTTTCAGGTCGTAGAACTCCCACTCGTCAAACTGGTAGAAGCGGATCAGCTTGTAACGGTTGGTCCGAATGCCGAAGTGCTTGGCCACCATGTGGTAACTGGGAAACTCGAAGTAGTGGTAATACAACGCATCCCGCCACTTCGGTTTCAACCCCTTCAACAGCGGAACCAGCGATCGTCCCTGCATGTCGGAGGGAATCTTCACCCCGGCCATCTCGAGAAAGGTCTCGGCGTAGTCCAGGTTCTGGACCAGGTCGGTGTTGACCGATCCCGGCCGGGTCACGCCCGGCCAGCGGACGACCAGCGGCATTTTCATCGATTCGTCGTACATCCACCGCTTGTCGTACCAGCCGTGGTCACCAAGGTAGAACCCCTGGTCGGAGGAGTAGATCACGACCGTATTCTTCTCCAGTCCGGTTGACTTCAGGTAGTCCAGCAACCGCCCAACACTCTCGTCGACACCCTTGATGCACCGCAGGTAGTTGCGGATGTACCGCTGGTATTTCCACCGGACGAACGCCCGGCCTTTCAGGCCGTCGCGTTTGAGTTTTTCGTTCTGGGCCGCGAAGCCCGCCTGCCAGGCAGACCGCTGCCGGGGCGTCATCTTCTTGAGGTTGCGGAATCCCGACTTGTCGACCGACTTGCCCTTGTTGGGATCCCAGCCGTTGACCGGCGGACCAAACAGGTCGTAGACGATGTTCAGGTGTCCGTCGATTTCCATCTCCTGGTGACGGGCCGGGCTGGCATTGTCCTTCCAGCGATCAAACAGCGTCGGCGGCTCGGGAATCTTGATGTCGTTGTAGAGCGCAAGATGACGGATCGCCGGCATCCAGGTGCGATGCGGGGCCTTGTGCTGGCACATCAGCATGAAGGGCTTGCCCGATTCCCGCCCCTTGAGCCACTCGAGCGCCAGGTCGGTGACGATGTCCGTGCAGTGACCGTCGATCCGCTTGCGGCCCTTGGCAGTCCGAAAATCGGGATTGTAGTACTGTCCCTGCCCGGGAAGGATCTGCCAGTGATCGAACCCCTGGGGATCCGATGACAGGTGCCACTTGCCGATCATGGCGGTCTGGTAACCGGCCTTCTGCAGCAATTTCGGGAATGTCTGCTGGCCGCCGTCGAACTTGTTTCCGTTCCGCATGAACCCGTTCAGGTGACTGTGCTTGCCGGTCAGGATCACGGCCCGGCTGGGGCCGCAGATCGAATTGGTGCAGAAGCTGTTCCGGAACAGCATCCCCTGGCTCGCCAACCGATCGATGTTGGGCGTCGGATTGACCGACCGCAGCCAGCCGTCATAGGCACCGATCGCATGCGGCGCGTGGTCGTCACTGAAGATAAACAGCACGTTGGGTCGTTCAGCAGCGAAGACCGGACCCACCGCACCAAACAGCAACACCAACAGCGGAAACAGACACGAACGGATCAACATGTGCAGGAAGGTCCCTTGCTGAGAACTCGCGGTCAACTACCGACCCGGACAGCCAACGACCGATTACTCCCAGTTGTCGTCTTTGGCCCAATCGGCTGCTCCCTGGTCGGCCATACCACCATCCAGTTGGTAACCACCGCCGCCGAGATCCGGTTGCGGTTCTTCCCAGTATTCTCCGACGGTGCCAGGAGAAACAGCCGCGGGAAAGATCCGCCGATACAGAACCGCCTGGGATCCGAAGACGATTGGCATCACCAGGAACATCGGCAGGTAACAGAAGACCGCAGCCACGGCCACGACCACCACATTGAGAATCATCAGCCGAAAAACGTTCCCGAGATTGGCCCAGGCGGCACGGGCACTCAGCTTGACGGCTTCCAGGCCGGAGAGGCGATAATCCACGATCAGTGGCCAGGTGAAGGCGAACAGCGCCCCCACGAGGATGCTCACCCCAATTATCAGCCCGTAAAAGAAGACAAGGGCGCCGATCGTGAACAATCCCATGGCAGCCTCGGCGTTGCCACCCGGCTGACCACCCCCGGCCCCGGCAACCGCCAAAAGAGCCACGCCGCCAACAGCCATCACGACGAACGCCAATACCATGGTGAGCATCGAAATGCCGAGTTGGATCAGCATGGCGACCAGGCTCTCCATGAACACATCGAATCCCTCGAACAAAAGCGAGAAGGTCGGTTTCTCGTTTCGCATAATTGCGAACCAGCACATGAAGATTCCGCACATCATCGGACCCATCAGAACCCCGAACGGGGCAACACCGCCGACAAGAAGCCCGAGGAGGCAAATCCCGACCATGATCCAGAAATGGCCGGACATCAGTGCCCGGGCCTCGCTGAACATCTCACGGGAACTGACCCGGCCAGTGCGAAACTCAATCCGGTTGCCGCTCATCCCACAATCTCCGGTCTCGATGCAACTCGGCTTCCAGCCGACAGGCCGTCACCCCACCCGCACGCACTCCAGATCGTATCGTCACGATCGATGTCCGCAAACAGTTTCGTCAGAGCGAGTACCATCCGAATCAGGGTCGGACACCCAGCAATCGGCCGATGGCCTCCAGAAGGCGGGTTTCACTTGGACCGGCCAAAGCCCACGTCTGTTCGTAACCGCCCCTGTCAGTGAATATCCGGTCGCCGCCGATATAACTCATTCCGCAATCCCCGAAGCCGGCCACCGCCACAAATGACTTCGGTGCCATCCTCTGGGCCGCCAACTGGTATTCGACAAACGGCTCGCCTGGCAGGTGCACGATCTGCACCGGGCCGATCGCGAGTCGATACAACAACACGTGATCTCCATCGGCGACCCGCTGGTTCCATGCGAGGGTGATCGCCGCCCTGAGCCGCTGTGAGTCGCTGGCCCCGGCATCAGCCAGCACACGGCGGCAGTGCTTGCTAGAAAACGTCGGCTCACGCCGACTGCCGAATCTCACCGGCAGGCTTTTCCAGCCGAAGCCATCAACCCGGAACCGCTTGACCTCCGACACCGACTGACGCATTCCCCGATCCAGCCGTTCGACCAGCCGATCCCGCGCCGCACGGGTGCCGTCGTTGTACTTGCCGAAAGCTACGTCACCCCCACAACCACTGAAGTAGATCTGAAATACGCCGGTCTCTTTCTGCAGTCGCTCGCGGACAATACCCGGTACGTCGTAGGTCAACCGCCGATCTCCGTAGAAGCTCTGGGGATGAGTCGCGTAGTAGTGCAACTGCACGANNGGCTGCGNCCCGTTGAACAGNGTGACCGTCTTCAACCAGGGGTCGATCCGGCCCTCGGGCAACGCNCGCAGNGCCGCGTCCNTGGTACGGCTCATCCTGGNCGTGATCGATCCGTCTTTCTGCCGCAGACGCCGACTGGAAGCCATCTTTTCGACCTTGGCCTGGCTGGTGCCAACATGTGACACCGGCCGAGAATTCTGTCGAGCCGCTCGGACAGCTGTGGCGATCCGTTCGGCGGTCAATTTCAGGTACAGCGCCGTGGCAATTCGCCTGGGACTGTCGACAGGCAACATCAGGATCTGAGCGTCGGGATCCAGCGCCGGTGCCGTGTGCTGATGCAGAGCGTGGACGCTGACCCGCGACGGATCGGTCCCGGCGGCAGTCGCGATGCGAGACTGCAGCAACGACAGGGCGCTGTTGTGAAATTCCATCCAGTCGATCGCACACAGCACAACCGGCTGTCCCGATCCCTCCAGGATGATCCCCTTGGCCAGCAACGGATGCTCTTTGGTGAGTGCCGGAGCAATAAATCCCAGGCCCACAGGCTGCCCCAGCGGTGGTGAGACGTCGGCCACAAATCCCGTCACCTTCAGTGAAGGCTCGACCGCCAGGACTCGAGTTTCCACCCCAATAATGGCCATCAACAACAGGACAACCGGCCACGCGGGCCGGGTCCAATGTTCCAGAATCCGTTTCATGATCCGTAACCAGTAACCTTTCATCACCACCGGGAGCACCCGTCCGTTTTCGAACCGGGGCACCCGGCTTCCTCGCTCCCCGGCTCCACTGGACAGGCGTTCATTCGGACGGATGATAAACCAGATGCCGGCCGATTGCTTACAAGGTCCGGCCCAACCCACACAATTGTTGACCACAACCGAAGATGATTCCCGCTCGTCGAACACCGGCCGTTGCCCATCTCCTGGGGCCCTTGCTGATCATGTCCGGACTCTCCTCCGCCTTGGCCCAGCTTCCACCCGACATAGCATCGGTCCCTGCAGACCTCACCCTGCCGAAACTCTCACCCGGAATCGCCGGCCCGGGAAAGCGGGTCAAGGAGGTGCTGAAAGGGAACGAATCGACGGAACTCTACCACGTCACCTGGCTGCCCACCGGCTGGAAGGCGGGTGAACGATATCCGGTGATCGTTGAACTGGCCGGCAACGGCCCTTACCGAAACGGATTCGGTGACGTCAGCACGGGGCGACCCGAGGGCAGCAAACTGGGATACGGCATTTCCGGCGGCCGCAACTACATCTGGATCTGCCTGCCGTTCATCGACGACACCGGCAAGAAGATCGCCACCAGTTGGTGGGGCAAACGGCCCGGGCACGACCCGCAACCGACCCTGAATTACATCAAGCGAGCGGTTCCCGAGTTGTGCCGCCGACATGGTGGCGATCCCGATCGCGTCGTCCTGGCGGGTTTCTCACGAGGAGCCATCGCCTGCAACTACATCGGACTCTACGACGACGAGATTGCCAAACTCTGGGCCGCGATGATTCCCTACAGCCATTACGACGGTGTCTTCGAACGCTGGGGATACCCCGGGGCCGATCGGCATTCGGCCCGGACCCGACTGAAACGCCTGGGCAAGCGGCCCCAGTTCATCTGCCACGAATCACACTCCAACGCGGCCATGAGCCTGGAAGCCACACGGAAGTACCTGGACACCACAGGAGTCCCCGGCCGGTTCACGTTCCAGTTGACCGGCTTCCGCAATCACAACGACGCCTGGACGCTGCGACCTTCACCGGCCCGAAAGGCCCTGAGGGAATGGCTACACCGTTCGCTGAATCCACAGACCGACTGAGCCGGTTCGCAGCGAACACATCACGGACTGGCGTATCCGCAACCGGGTCAACCACAATCCGGTGCCAGTGGACGACCACACACTGTTGTACCATCGACCCCGACAGAGCACATTGCCATGACAACGCTCAAGCAGGTGATGGCCCAGTTGAAGAAACTGGGCAGCGAACAGACTCGCCGGACGTGCCAGCGTCACGGGGCACCCGAGAACATGTTCGGCGTCAAGGTGGCCGACCTGAAGACGATCGTCAAACAGATCCGCGGAGAACAGGACCTCGCCTTGGAACTCTACGCCACGGGCAACGCCGACGCCCGGTATCTGGCCGGCCTGGTCGCCGACGGATCCCTGATGACCAAAAAGCAACTGGACGGATGGTGCCGGGAGTCGGACTGGAGCATGCTCAGCGAATACACGGTCCCGTGGGTCGCCTGCGAGAGCCAGCACGCTCGAGACCTGTCGCTGAAGTGGATGGCATCAAGGAAGGAGTCGGTGGCTTCCAGCGGCTGGAGCACGTACTCGTCGTGGATTTCCGTTCTCCCCGACGACGAACTGGACCTGCCAGAGATCCGAGGGCTGCTCAAACAGGTCGTCGCAGAAATCGACGGCACCCCCAACAGGGTCCGCTACACGATGAACCGTTTCGTGATTTCCGTCGGGGTCTATGTCACCCCGTGCCTGAAGGCGGCCAAGTCCGCAGCCAAGAAGATCGGCAACGTCTCGGTCGACACCGGTGAGACGGCGTGCAAGGTCCCCCTGGCGACCGAGTACATCGAGAAGGCCGAGACCGCCGGACGAATCGGCAAGAAACGCAAGACCGCCAAGTGCTGACCCGGCTGCAACAGCTTCCACCAGAGACAAAAAGGTCAGGACAAGAGTTCGTAGGCGAACACGTCCGAGTTGACCAGTTGAAATCTCAGCAACAGGTCTTCGCCGACGGGCAGATCCTGCCACGTCCGGTCCTTCCAGGCGACCGTGTGTCGGATGTCGTCACCTCGCACCGGACGGCAGTCGGCTCCCGAAAACCCCGCAATCGGTTCGCTCCGCTTTCCACGGGGCCGTCGAACTTCCACCCGCACCTCGCCGCCATCACGGCTCAGAGAGTTGACGGCCAATCCGCTCCCGGCACGTCGGCCGTGAAACACTTCGACCATTCCACGATCGTTGGTCCCGATTGACGCGAAGCGATCCTGCCGAACCCGGGCCAGGCCGATCTTGCGGGTGTTCAACTGTGAAGGAAACGCGTGGCCCCCCGGATTGGCGCTGTAGTAGAGGTGGGTCATGCCATCAACCTCGACCGCCGATCCCTGCATGGTCAGAAACCCAGCGTCCCACGACCCGGGCTTGCCCAATGCGATCAACGGCTGACGGCCCAGCGATCGATGCCAGGCGTGGCCGTCGTAGCTGTAGGCCATCTGGATGTCGCATTTCCCCTCCCATCCCAGTCGCACCCCCGCTACTTGTGATGGATGCAGGCCTCCTTTCACCCAGTACGCTTCGGGGAAGCCGATCAACACATCCCGGGTCGGCAATATCCCCATGCCATAGAATTCGAGAAACCGTGCTCCCCGTTCGACCGCCATCCGGTCATCCAGTTCGTCGGGATAAAGCGCCAGGCGAGGCGAGGACCATTGGGCCAGATCACTCGTTGCGGCGGAGGCGATTGTCACGCTGCGACGGTCGAAGAGTCGGACACGGGGTTCCAGTTTCACGCTGCCTAACACGCGACCGCGATGTGGATCGTGGACGAAACACGCGGTGTCGGACATGTAGTTCAGGATGCCGCAATCCGGTCGTTCGTAAAGCTGCCAGCGAAATCCGTCGGCCGAGTAGTACATCCAGTAGCCGTGGTGCCTGCGGGTCTTCGGGTGATCGAGAGCCTCGGGAACTCCCAGAATCGGAGCAAATCCCACCGCGATCCCCAGGTAACGTCGCTCCGGTGGAGCCGCGGCCCCCAGGTCCATCACGCTCGGCCCATGTCCTCGCATGTTGACCAGGTTGTTCTTTTTCGAACCGCCCCGGGACACCACCCCCAGTTTCGGACGCTCCCAGTGAACCCCATCAGTGCTCTCAGCATACGAGACGTCATAGGGATTCCCGGGACCGGTTTTGTGAGCAATCGGCTGGTACCACATTCGGAAACGTTGGCCGTCATGCAGCACACTACCGTAGACCAGCACACCCGTTTCCAGCGTGGGGTCACATTCGAGAACCGGGTCGCCGTGTTTCTCGGCCGGGTGAAAACGAAGTTCCGCACCCGAGATATCACGAACCTGGCGGGTATCCAGAAACGCGAACCGTCGTCGGCCGGAAAGATCACTGGACCGAGTGTACTGGTACCGTTGCGGCTGGTTGAGGTTCGAAAAGTGGAGCATTTCGGGATTTGCGGCAGGCGGCACAGCCACCTCGGCCGAACTCACATCACGGCCCCCCTGCGCTGAGACGCCCGCTGCCAGTCCGGCTGCGGCCGTCAACAAGTCCCGACGACTGAATCCCGACTCCTGCGAATGTGCCATCTTGACGGTTTCCTCGTATCATCAGTGCTGGCCGATTGCCGGTTTTCACTCACCCACTCGGTGAATCGCCGGGCATTCGGTGAGGCTCAGAATATCCACACCCTGACGGAAGCGGGAGCGTGACCATGATTTCCACCGATCGTTTTCTGGCGACACCGGGATCGCCCGTTTCTCGAACACGCCCATCGGGGCCGCTGTCCTTGGCGTTGACCATCGCCTGCACCCTGCTGTTGACCGGGTCAGCCCCACTCGAAGCGGCATGGAAAGCCGGTCTGGCCAAGGCCGTCCTGACTCCCAAGACCGATGTCTGGCTGGCCGGCTACGGCAGCAGGCGAGTCGCGACCGAGACTCTGCACGAGTTGTGGATGAAAGCCCTGGCCCTGGATGACGGAAAGGGCCACCGAGTGGTGCTGATCACCAGCGACTTCCAGGGCGTGCCCAAGGGAATGAGCGACCGGGTCTTCCAGCAGGTGAAGAAGAAATTCCAGCTCGATCGTCACCAGATCATGTTCACTTTCTCGCACAACCATTGTGGCCCGAGACTGGGTGAAGACCTGATTGATTACTACCCGGTCGAAGAGGCGCAGGAGGAACTGGTCCGGAAATATACCGACCGGATGGTCACTCGCAGTGTCGAACTGATCGGCCGTGCCCTGGCAGACCTGAAGCCGGCGACGATTCACACCGGACAGGGCCGAGCGACTTTCGGGGTCAATCGGCGAAACAACCGTGAGGCCGACGTGCCGGCGTTGCTGGCCGCCGGGAAGCCCCTGGTTGGCCCGGTCGACCACACCGTGCCCGTGATGACGGTCACCGGAAAAAACGGCAGCCTGCGAGCGATCCTGTTCGGCTACGCCTGCCACCCGACCACGCTCAGTTTCACCAAGTGGTGCGGGGACTACCCCGGTTACGCCCAGGTCGAGATCGAGAAAAATCATCCCGGCGCATTGGCGATGTTCGTCAACACCTGCGGCGGCGACCAGAACCCCCTGCCCCGCCGCAAGCTGGAGCTCTGCAAGAAGTACGGACACATGCTGGCCGTCGGCGTCGAGGAAGCGCTGAAAAAACAACCGCTCCGCCCGGTGACTCCCGGCTTGAAGACCGCCTTCGAATACGTCCCGCTGGCTTACCAGAAACTTGTCGACCGCGAGATGCTGATCAAGGCGCAGAAAAGCAACAACCGGATCGAACGTCGCTGGGCCGGGCGACTGCTGGGCAAGCTCGACAACGGAGCGAAGTTCTCGCCCACCTACCCGTACCCCGTTCACGCCTGGCGGCTGGGCAAGGACACGCTGATGATTGGCATGGGAGCCGAAACGGTCGTCGACTTCGCGTTGCGTTTCAAGAACGAGTTCGGGCCGCGGACGTGGGTCTGCGGTTACGCCGACGACATGATCTCCTACATCCCCTCGCGGCGAGTCTGGGAAGAGGGCGGCTACGAGGGTGGTGCCCGGCTCTACGAATACGGTCGGCCGGCCTACCGTTGGGCCGGTGATGTCGAAAAACGCATCGCCACCTCGGTCCACAAGCTCGTGAAACAGGTCTCCAAGTGATGACGCTCGCCACACGACACGCCATCTGTTCGATCGTCACCTGCCTGTTGTTCGTATCGCCGGTACCCGCCGCCGACACGCCGCAGCCTGCCCGGGTCCGCGTCACGGAAAAGGCCGGATGGACCGCCCGGGACTCGCAGGGCGAACTCGTCTACAAGAACAGGCTCTGGCTGTTCGGCGGCTGGATGAATTCGTTCGAGGCCCCTCCGCGAGATGTCTGGTCCTCGGCCGACGGCAAGAAATGGACCCAGGTCACGGCCAAGGCTCCCTGGATCCACAGCGACCTCTCGATGTCGTTGACTTTCAAGAACCGCATGTGGTTCATGGGTGGCTGGTACAACGGCCGGCTGCCGGGACATTCGGCCAGCAACCAGGTCTGGTCGTCGACCGACGGCAAGGTGTGGACCCGGGCCACCAAGGCCGCCGGATGGACTCCTCGACTGGCCGCCGCCCTCGTCCAGTTCAAGGGCCGGATGTGGATGCTGGGAGGCACCGAGAACTACTACTTCGGCAACAAGAAAAGCCTCAAGAACGATGTCTGGTCCTCGCCTGACGGCAAGACCTGGACGCGAGCCACCGACAACGCCGGCTGGACACCTCGGGCCTACCACCAGGCGGCGGTGCTCGGTGACCGGATGTTCGTCTTCGGTGGCGGCAACTACGTGCCGGAATACGAGGCCTTCAACGATGTCTGGAGTTCTACCGACGGCGTCCACTGGACACGGGTGACCGAAAAGACGCCGTGGCACCCGCGACTGTGGTTCACGTCGGTCGTCTACCGCAACCGCATGTGGGTGCTGGGCGGCTGGTCCAACAACCCGTCGAAAAACTGGGGAGACGCCTGGTACTCGAAGGACGGCAAAACCTGGACCGAATACAAGACCTCGACGACGTGGAAGGCCCGGCACGAACATTCCGCCTACGTCCTGGGCGGCAAGCTCTGGATCGCCGGTGGCCACGCGAGGCCGCTCAGCAGCGAGGTCTGGTCCCTGGAACTTCCCGACGGCTGGCCCGCATCTCGGTAGCACCCGGCAACGGACGGGGATCCGGCCCTATTCGGCAAAGATCCCGAACACGAACGCTTCCTCGAGTTCCTCGACGACCGTGTGTCCCTGGTCATCGGTCACCATCAGTGTGGCCATGTAAGCGTGCCATTTCGGCAGCCCGGGATACTCTCGCATCCTGTCCCAGTGTTCACGACTGGGAGCCACTCCGTGCAGGAACAGCCGGTCACCTCGCAGGTAGATGGCCATGCTCACATCGTGTTCCGCCATGCTCTCGGCGATGTCAGGCCACAGTTCATCGTGAGCCCGTTTGTATTCGTCGTAGCAACCGGGTTTCAAACAGAAAGACTCAGCGATCGTGAACATGGTTTCTCCCTGGCCGCCTGAACGAATTGCCCCAACGTACGTGGATGGCCGGCTGATCACCACCGGAAGTCGCACGTCACAAATCCGGCCGTCTAGGGCCTCAACGCCTTTCTGAGATAGGCAATCGCATCGGCGATTTCGGCCGGACCAATCTTCTCATACAGGTTCGACGGCATCAGTGACACCGCCGAGGCCTTGACCGACTCGATTTCCTTTCTCAGCACCGTTTCGGTCAGCCCCTTCTCCTTGCGCAACGTGAGACTGGTAGCCGATTCAGCAGCCATGGTTCCTGTGTAGATCCGTCCCGCGGTGGTCACCACGGTGTAACTCTGGAAGGCCGGCTCGATCGTTGCACTGGGGTTGAGGAACTCGAGCAGGATCGCCTCATCAGGCTTCTTGATGACCCCACCGAGATCGGGGCCAACAGCGTGCCCCTCCGTCTTCAACCTGTGACAGGCCAGGCAGTGCCGAGCAAACACCTCGCGACCGCGCTTCAGATCGCGTTTCCCCACCAGGGCTTTCTGGTAGCGAGCAACACGCGCCCGCAACTCTGTCTCCAACGGCCTCTCGACAAACAGCCGGCGGGCCCGTGCCGACACCTTCGGATTGCGGCTCGCCACCAACTGCTCACGCCGCGACGCGTTCATCTCGGCAACGGCCACAGTCTTCCTTTCGAGTGCACCGACCAGCAACGGCAACCGTTTCTCTCGGGACATCACAGCATCCAGTACGTCCTTTCGAAGGCGAGGAGTGTAACGGCTCCATCCGGCCAACATCGCCTCGATGGCACGTCGATCGTTCGACGCGTTCATTGCGGCGACAGCCGTCAACTGCAGGTCCAGCGGCTGACCGGGATTCAGCACTTTCTCGAACGTCCTGGCCACCTGTTCGAACGACGCAAAGGCCAACGTCCGTATCGCCTTGACCCGATCGGGAACCGGAACCCTGACGTCCTCTGCAAGACCCACGGCTCGTCGGATCTCCCGGCGAACGGCCGGACGGCTGCCGAATCCCAGACGCGATGCCAATCCGATGGCCAGGTACCGAATCTTCGGAGACCGATCGGTCACCAACCGTGCGAGAGGCGTCCACGTCGGCTCAGCACCGTCGTGTTTCTCCGTGTCGGATCCCAATCCGGTGGTCAGCCCCTCGAGGCATGCCGTCTTGACGGCAACATCGTGGGAAGCCACCGCTTCGAGAACCAGCCCCCATTCGGAGAACCGTCGACGCCCACCGAGAGTGGCCGCCAGTGGGCCGACCAGTTCACGCCCTCCCCTCCCGACCGTCTTCTCGGAAAGCAGTCCGGCCAGCAGGTCCGCAGCGCGATCTCTTGCTCCCGAGAGAATCGCCGCCGACATCCACTGTTGCTGTCCGAATCGGCGGGCAAGCTGCAGCAGGGCGGTATTCGCTGCAGAGGTGTTCGACTCGCCAAGCGTCAGCGCCACCTGCAGTCGAACTCGGGATTCGGGGGCCGCGGCCAGGCTTGCCACCAGGCCAACAGTCTCGGCGTTGTCCGGCAACACGCTTTCGGACAGTCGCAATCCGTGCAATCTCACTCCCAGGTCCGAGTCGCCAAGAGCCGCAGCAATTTCGGGCGGACGAAGAACTCCGAGGCCATCAAGTGTGCAGAGCGCATGCAGCCGTCCGGTGGCCGACCGCCCCTGACGAACCAACTTCGTCAATCCACTGATGGCCGTCCGCCCGCCCCGGGTGATCAAAATTCGCTGAGCGGTGAAGCGACGCCAGGCATTTTCGTCTTCCAACGCTGCCAGCAGGACCGCGTTGGACGCTTCCTGCCAATTGACGGCAGGTCGCAGTTGGGCTTTTTCAGGAATCAGCCGCCAGATGCGCCCCCGTTTGCGGCCTCCGGCCAGGCCGTAACGTTGCTGAAGAAACCGGGGAATCGCCGAGTAGTCTTCGACGATCTCGCGATACATGTCGACGATGTACATCGCCCCATCCGGACCGACTCGCAGGTTCACAGGTCGGAACCAGGGATCACCGGAGGCCAGGAATTCCGACGCGGCCTCGGACGCTTTCCGCCGCGCCCTGTAAGTCGAACCGTCCAGTGTCAGCCCACTTCGATGAATCACGTTGTTGGACGGCTCGCAACAGAACAGTTGTCCAACCATTTCCCGGGGAAAGAGACGCCCCTGGTAAATCTCCGTCCCACAACCACTGGTGAAGTATCCGCCGGAGGTCTCCCTCTGCCCGTAGAACTTGACCCAGTTCGGGTCTCGGCCCCGAACCACTCGCCACGGGTGCGGTGGACAGACACCGAACACGCGATTGTAGTTCGATGCGGTGTAGGCCACCGCCGGAGAAGAGACGAAGGGATTGCGGCCCAGATATCGATAGGGAAGCGGAAGATTGGCCGAGACCGGAGTCCCGCCGGCCGTTGTGAAGCGATCTCCGATCGCATTCATTCCCCAGCCGAAAGTACGGACGGTGCCGGTGACCGGCTCGATGGCCGACCCGTCTGGCTTGATGCGGAAATCGGTTCGCCCCAGCTTGACGGGTGTCTTGAGACGGGGACCACGAATCGTCCCTCCGTCACCTCCCGAGCCCACGTAAATCCAGTTGTCGAGTCCCCACCGTGGGTTGTTGATTCCCCGTTCTATGAACTCACGACGAAATCCCGTCAACAGGGTCTCACGGACCTCCGCCTTCCCATCACCGTCTCGATCGGCCAGGAATAGGATGTCCGGAGCACACACGACCACCAGTCCATCTCGCAACGGCAGCATGCCGTAGCATGGCGGCAGTCGGTCAGCCCACACGTCGGCCCTGTCCATCCGACCATCGCCGTCGGAGTCGACCAGCAGCTTGACCGTCCCGAATTGTCCACGTTTGGCCTGTTCGGCGATCGGCCCACCGACACGTTCCCATCGGATCCGGCGGACCGTGCGGTCAACCTTCCCCGACTTGTTCAGTTCCTTCACATCGATTTCGCCCTCGAGATTGAAGCCGTGAATCTCGCTGACGAACATCCGTCCTCGACCGTCGAACGCAACACAAGATGGCTCGACAACCAGCGGCTCACTGGCCACCAGTTCGATGCGGAATCCCTCAGGGAGCCTGAGTTCGCGAACACTCTCCGAGGGGGATAACGGCAAAGGAGCCTTCGGCTCTGGCTGGTCAGCCGCGACGACACAGGCGATGCCACACGCCCAGATCACACACGCCTTGACGAGTTGGTTCATGTCAGATCTCCAGCCCGAGTTGCTCCGGCTCCGCCAAGGGAATGTGGTAGACAGGACGCCGCTGGTCACGGCGAGGCCAAGCCCGTGGCAATCATGTCAACCGAGATCGTCTGCCCCTTGAACCCGACACCGCTGACCATCGCCTTTGAGGCTGCCGGTGGCCGCTTGGGATCATAAAGAGACGGTCGCAGCCGGTTCAGTTCCCCACTGGAACCCGGAGTCGTCACGTAGTAGGTCGCCTTGGCCAGGTGACGCAAATCCGACCGATGGGGCAACAGGCCGGACTTCAACTGGTCGAACACCGACTTCACCTGTGACGCGTCAGACTGTTGGCCCGTCGAACGCAATCCGGCCACGTAAATCCGGTTCTGGCTGTGGATGGTCGCCACGCGGCTGAAGACCGGTGACGACGACAAATCCGGCGGCGTCGCAAAACTCAGCGGTTCCTTCGATCGGATTCCGGGACGCCAGGCCACCACTTCGATCTCAATGGGCAGTGAACCGTGCTGCCATTCCACCAGGCTGACCGGCGGAATCGTCTCGCCGGCAAACACACTGGCAATCGCATCCATCACTGTCGCGGCGTCCTTGACCGGATTGGCAAAGCACTTGATCTGAACAATGTCCTGCTTGCGGACCTTCATGAATTCCAGGGTCGCAAAGAGTCCTCTCATCGTTGCCGTCGTCGCCACCGACAGAGATCCGGGCCGCGCTTGTCCCGACACGTAAACCACGTCTCCCCGCGGCAAAACACTCGACCGGGCAAACCGCGACGCACGGCCCTTCTGGACACCCGGCGTGTGCTTCACCCCGTCGGTGGCCTGCACCTGCTGGGCCGGAAAAACCGCGTCGATTGCCACCCTGGCCCGGGGATCAGCCAACGGTGTCTGGACATGAGCCACGGCTGGCCGACAACCTGTCGGCAACCAGATCTCCAGGGATTTCTCCACGACCTGCCGCACCGGTCGACCGGTCACATACACGTTGAGTTTGACGAGTTGGCTCCGAGGTGTCCGATACCCGCTCATCAAGGCATCCAGTTGATCCAGGACCGACCGGATCTGCTCTTCCGCATTGTCGGCTCGACTCCCGGGCAGCAGCTGAGTCGTGTGGACCAAGTGAGCATTCTCCACGCCAACCGCAACCGTTGGACCATTTTCCCCGTCAACCTGTGTTCTCCTGAGCAGAAACCGGGATGCCGGCTGGGGACGAGAGAGTTCCAGCAGGGCCTGCGCCGACCGATAACGGACATCCGGAAACGAATCGTCCAGCAGGCCGACCAGCAGGGGAATCGCCCTGACCATCCTCGCTTCGCCTGCGAACACGGCGGCGTAGGTGCGGATATCCGGGCGATCGGACACCAGATTCTTCATCAGCACCCGTCGTCCGGACGCGTCACCCAGAAGTGCCAGTCCGTGTTCGAAATAACATCGGCTCAGTGGATCCTTGATCGGTTTGATCCCTCGTTTCAGCCGCGAAACGTCGGTGCGATCACCGACCCTCGCAACGATCCACGCGGCGATTCTCGAGATCTTGTCGTCCGGATTCACCAGCTGGTTCCGGACGAAATCCAGCGCATCACCGCGTCCAGATCTCGCCAGGGCAGCTGCGGCCATCAACCGGAGAATCATGTTGTCACTGGTCTTCCACGCCCGCTCCAGATCACGTCCATCTCCACAGCCGTGCACCTTGTAGAGGCTTTCGGCGGCATGGACGTGACCGTGAGAATCTTTCGCACCAAGGATACGAACCATCTCGTCAACGTATTTCCTCGCCCCGGCGCGGACCAGTTCTCGTGCCAGCCCACACCTTTTCTGTGAGTCGTTTTCCTCATCGAGCTTCGGACGCAGGAAGTCAATCACGACCTGTTGCCGTCCGCCCAGCGTCAGGCCTTCGGCCGCGTGGATCGCCGGCCAAAAGTCCTCACCTCGCAAACCATCCTCGAGAACCTTCAGGCAGCGATCCTGCACGGACTTCGAGACCTGCGGTTTCCTTGGTGCTGACGATTTGTCCTTGGCGGAAAACTTCAGTGCATACAGATCCGCCTCACGGAGAACAAATCGCAGGCGAATCGGTTGGCCAACCAGGCGGGCCACGCTCGAGGTCGATTTCCACTCGACCGGATAATCCACCGCATCACCGAAGATCTCGTGAGACTCGGCCAGCACAAAACCGGGAATGGGTTTTCCTGCGGCATCCAGAATTTCCACTCGAACCGAACCCGCTGCCGATGTCGCCACGTTGACCGACAACCGGTCGCCACGAAAACGGAACGGTCGGGTGATCAACTCGCCACCCTCGCGAGGCGCAAACAACGACGCGAACCCGTCGATCCTCAACGAGTACCGCCTTAGCCGCGACGTCTTTCCTGTGAAGTAGCTTTCGGTGGCATACATCGACAACTCCCGGGGACTGTCATCCTCGGGAGAATCGGTTTCCACCATCTGCCACGCCATGTAGTTGTCGCCGTAGGCCCAATTGTGCCGGGTTCTCAGGCCGGGTCTCAGGAAAGCCTGGTTCCACCGATGGAACCTCCGACCATCGCGACTGGTCATCAGGACCGTGTCAGTCACCGCAGATCCATACCGCTTGTTGGACCGCGATCTCTGCTCTCGCAGTTTCAACGACGGCAGCCGCCTGGTGCCCGGCACCCACCCGCGATCCACGTAGCGAACGGGAAACCCGATCAGCAGATGAGGGGCGCGGTAATAGGGGAGAATCTGGTTGGTGTAGAGCTGTTCAACAGGAGTCCCCGGATATTCCAGCCAGTCTCGCCTGGTCCAGTTCACGAGATCCTCGGAGGTGGCCGTCCTGATGCCACGGATTTTTCCATCGAAGTCTCGGACGAAGCTGCGGTACTTGCCAATGCGAGAGTCCCAGAAGGCGATGTTCTGGGTATCGAAGGCATGACCGGTCATGACCGGCTTCGAATTGTTCATCGGTGTCCATCGGAGACCGTCGGGCGACTGGAAGGCATACAGTCCCGGCGGTTTGTTCCCGTAACCGATCGCCTTGTATTTCGCTTCCGGCTTCACGCTGGGATTGTCGTCCTTGAAAACCGAGAAATCGTGCGGCTGCTGGCCGTTGATTTCGGACAACACGATGTTGTTCTGCCTGGATCCGGCGTGCTCGAAGAAACCGAGTTTCGGCTTCACCCAGTGAATTCCGTCCTTGCTCTCGGCGTAGGCAATTCGCAGTGGGTGTGACTGGTTGCCGTCCGAGGGAATGTGCCAGGCGTGGTAGTACATCCGGTATCGCCCGGTCCCGCGATACCCCTTGTCGAAGAACACGGTGTAATAGTTGCAGCCGTTCCCTTCCCACGGCGCGTCGTGGACGATCGCGATCTCGCGCCGGACGGGATTGTGGAGTCGCAGGCGAGCGGCACCGACCAGGCGATCCACCAGGAAGTTGTCGATCATCAGTTCGCGGCGCGAACCAATATCACGAATCTCGTCGGTTTTCGGCGCTGCGGTTGCGAGCGGGAGTCCACCGATCCCCGTCAGCCCGGCTGCCAGCCACACCAAGGCAGTTGTCCGTCCGAAGCCACACCGGATCTCGTTCGCTGTCCTCATCCCGGAATCTCCTGACATTCGAAGATCGACGTTGCGCACTCCAACATGCCGACGGCATTAGCCACCATCGACGGACACCCGAGGTGCCGCCGCGTGATCCCGGCAGTCGCACGCCATTTTACGGAGCAGCGCTGACTCGGACCTTGTCCGGCAACTCACCGCACATGCCCAGCGCCAACAGCGGGTAGCAGCTGCCGCTGAAGGTGATGTAGTGGAAACCATCGGTGTTCAGCGAACGAGTCCACCAGCGACCCGACTGCCGCTGGTTCTTTTTCAGCCACTTCACACCTCGCTGGATCCGCTGATCCTTGGACGCAATACCGGCCTCACGGAGGACCAACAGGACCAGGCCCGTCTGGTGACCGTCGCTGGGCGGGTTCTTGAATTCGGGCTCTGCCTTCAATTTCGCGGCCCGGCTGCCATCACCCCATGTCTCTGGCGTGGCAAACGTGCGGATCGACCAGCCCCCATCCGGCTGCTGGTGCTTGACGACCATGTCGATCAGCGCCTGTCGCTTCTTCGCGTCCACCAGGCCGGGCACGCGGGTCGATGTCCACAGCAACAGCAGACGGCCGTAGTCGTGAGGCGGCTTGGTGGTCTTGAGATAGTTGTGCGTCTTGGCAACCCGGGCCATCAGGTCGCTGTCCTTGAGCCCTGCCAGCCATCCGGGAGCCGCCTCGAGTGCCATGGCAGCGACCGTTGTGCCGTGGTAGGCACTGGATTCGAAAGGGGGCCAGCAACCGATGTTGTTGAATGCGCCGTTGTCAGACTGAAGCGAGAGCATCAGCCGAAGGGCCTCGTCGGTTTCCAGAGAAAGTTTCCCGGTGACGTGCTTGTCCCATTCGGCCAGTCCGCCGGCAAGGTAAGCCACCTGGGTGGGCCGAATCCCCTTTCGCAGCGCCTCGATCTTCATCTTCTTCATCTTGGCCAGGTCTTTGACCAGGTTCATGCGGAGAGCCGGATCGGGCTTGCCGAGATACGTCGAGAGGGACGGACGCATCACGCCGTAGACGCCGGAGGTGTGGCAAGCGATACATTTTCGCTTCTTCCACCACAGCTTGTTGCCTTTCTCGATGTAAGCGGCGGCCTTGGCGGCCGAGAACTCCTTGAGCACAGGTTCATCGATGGACGCACCCGGAATCGACTCCTTCTCGAAGTCATATTGCGGTTTCTGTGCCTTCTTGGCTTTGGGCTTGTCCTGGGCAACTCCGGTCTCGAGACCGATCCCATTCACAACCACGGTGGCCACCAACGACAGTCCGACAATCACCGAGCCCAATCGCACGTTCATCTGCCCTACTCCTTCGAGAAACTCGTGTCCAAGACTTGCCCTCGGACCACACGGGCCTGATGCTAACCGTTGTCCACGGGTGATTCCATTCCGCAACGGCCGTGGAAGCAATTCAGACTGCAGGGAGTGAGACGATGGCACTGGCGACGTTCGGAGCGGGCTGTTTCTGGGGAGTGGAGGTGGCCTTTCGGCAGGTGCCGGGCGTGAGTGACGCAGCCGTGGGTTACTGCGGCGGAACTCTCGAAAACCCCACCTACCAGGATGTGTGCACAGGGACGACCGGTCACGCCGAGGTGGTGGAAGTCGAATTCGATCCCGACCAGGTCGCGTTCGAGACACTCCTGGACCTGTTCTGGAAATGCCACGACCCAACGACACTCAACCGGCAGGGACCCGACGTCGGCACGCAATACCGGTCGGCCATCTTCTTCCATTCCCCCGAGCAACAGCAGGTCGCCGAAGTCTCCCGGGCCGCAGCCCAGGAACGGATCCCTCGCCCCATCGCCACCGAGATCACCGAGGCGTCGACCTTCTACCGTGCCGAGGAGTACCACCAGCAGTACCTCGAAAAACGAGGCCTGGGCAGTTGCCACCTGTAGCGGACGACTCGCTACGAACCAGCCTCTATCGACAGTGACTTCGCCGCCTTCATCACCCGGTACGTCGCCAGGGTGTGCTTCAGCTCTCGGCGGGCGGCACCCGCTCCGAGCGGTTTCCCCCCGGCGGTGGCCGGGTTGACGACCCGCAACGGACGAGGCGCCAGCAGCGACATCCACTGTGGCAGATCCCCGACCGTCTTCAGGCTTCCGGGAATCAACGTCCCGATCGGTCCATCTCCGTACGGCTGATCGGTGATCACCGACACGGGAGCGCCGTGAGTATGCACTTCACCGATTCTCGAATCGATCGCGGCAGCCACAACGGCCAGCGGCCCTGCCCCGCCCCGCCCCACAGCACGGACTTTCGGCAGAGGCCCCTTGTAGACCAGCTTGCCGAGTCCATCCAGTGCACGACGAATGTCGGAAACCCACTGGGTGATCAACGGTCGGCCGATCCACATCGCCCACTGGCTGGAGTTGTGGTCAAGGGCACGCCGAACCCGGTTCCCCTTGGGTGCCAGCGAGCCGGTGGCCCGCAATTCCACCACGGCCACATCCCACCCCGCCTTCAGCGTCCCCGTGTACTCCATCGACTTCACGGCCGACATCGCACCGTCCAGGTCCAGGACCAGTGCCAGCCCCGGCGAGGATTCTCCACCCGGACGCCACCGAGTGGTCACCGTGATTCCCGGCTCGACCTCCAGTTGCAGGGTGACCGACTCACCGGACTTGGTCACCTGGACTTTGCCGCCATCCGTTTTCTTTCCGGGCACCCGGCACAGCCGTTTCAGGTGCGCCACCCGCCATTCGGCCTCCGACTCCCAGTGTTCGGCGTGGACAGGTTCCACCTGCTTCTTCATCGCCTCACCGGCCAGTTGTCGAGCGTATTGCGGCAGGCTGATATGCGTCCGGGGACGCGAACTCTTCGGCCAGACCCTCACAGCTTCCCGATCTTCCGGATTCAGTTTCGGTTCCGGGATCGGTGACCCGTCACCAATCTCCTTCAGGTGCCTGGTCATCCAGCCGTACATCGCCTCTCGCATCGGCTGGTTGTAGTCGTGCCCCGAATTGACCGGCACATGCCGGATGGCATCGCTCCGGTCGTACAGTTCAAAGACCGGACGGGCCCCGGCGATCGACTTCTTCGCCTCCCGAACCGAAAACTGCACGGCGTCCCGGGTGGCGTTGATCACCATCAGGGCCCGGGGAGCAACCAGGCCCAGCACCTGCCATTGGTCGGCAAAGGTCAACACGCCGGGAACCAGTTCGCACATGCAGCAGGCAGCCCCGAGATAGGCCTGGTAGTTGCCGACCGAACAGACCGGCACCACGCACTTCAATCGCTCGTCCAATGCCCCGGCATAAATCGTCTGGTTGCCACCTCCGGAGGTCCCCGTCACGCCCAGGCGTTCCGGATCAACCTCGGGGCGTGTCTGCAGGTAATCCACTGCGCGCATGTTCTCCTGGACCTGGATCCCGCACAACAGAGTGCCCGTCGGCCACAACGTCGCGGCCACCATCTCGCCGTGGTATTCGCCGAGCCCGGTCTTCAGCCCGCGTTCACCAGCACCGAAGGCATCGACGGCAAGCACAAAGAAACCGAGTTTGGCGAGGCCGATGCAGCGGGACTGAACGACCGGGTCCTGCTTCGCACCGCTCCAGTGACCATGCACGCACAACACCGCCGGCATTCGCTTTGCCTTTCCGGGAGACGCCTCGGGCACATAGGCATTGGCCGGCATCTCGATCCAACCGTCGCCGGTGCGAATCGTCCGCAGCACCAGGTGCTCGATCCGGTAACCATCCCGTTTCTGCTCACGGATCTTGCGGACCGGCACCGGCCCCGGTTTGTCGGTCGACAGGCCAATCGCCTGGACCAGGTTCTTACGGACGGTTGTCCTCAGGTCCTTCCAGTGATCCAGTGTCTTCGGGATCGCCTCACCGTTTCTCAGTTCGCGAGCCGACCGACGAATGAACTCGAGAAATTCTCCCGATCGCGCTGCACCAGTCTCTGCCATGACAACAGTATCCCGTCAGAAAAGAATCGCACCGAAATCGGCCGTTCGCCGCTCAGGCTTTTGACCGTGTGAAGACGTATTCGACATCCGAAGACCGCTCGCCGTCAAACCGGTAGCCCTCGAGATCAAACGATTTCATCTCCGCGGGAACCGTCAGCCTGTTGCGGATCACGTACGAAGCCATCAACCCCCGAGCTTTCTTGGCAAAGGCCGAGACCGGCCGCACGCGACCGTCTCGATCTTCGAGAAAGGAAGCCGTGACCATTTCGGCTCCCAGGGCCGAGAAATCAACCGCCTTGGAATATTCACCCGAGGCGAGGTTGACCAGCACTCCGTCACCACCGCGTTTCAATTGCCGCGCCAGCGCACCGGTAACTGTATCCGTCCAGAAGTCGTAGAGTGTCTCGCCAACCGAGGTTTCGAGTTTCATGGCCATCTCGAGCCGGTACGGCTGGATCAAGTCCAGTGGCCTCAGAATCCCATAGAGTCCCGAGAGGATTCTCAACGAGTCCTGGGCGAACGCGAAATCGTCGTCGGAGAATCCCGACGCATCCAACCCGACATAGGCATTGCCACGGTAGGCCAGGACAGCCGGTCGGGCATTGCGGACTGTCGGTCGCTGCTGCCAGTCCGAGTATTGCCGATGGGTGGTTTCGGCCAGTTCCGGCTTCAACTTCATGCGACCGGCCAGTTCGGTCCGGGACAGTTTCAGCAGCGACGAGATCACCTCAGAGGACTGCTTGCTGAAGGCCGGGGTCGAACGCCGCCGGGTCGGCAGGGATGACTCGAAATCAAGAGTCTTGGCCGGCGAGAGGATCATCAGCATCGGTCGCGTCCTTTCGAGAGCGTGCTGCATGCGTTGGAGAAATTCACTGGCCGCCGGATGTCAGCACCTCGAGAATCCCACGACAAAATTCGGGCAGATCATCGGGCTTGCGACTCGAGACGAAGTGCCTGTCGACGACCACCGCAGCGTCCTCCCAGATGGCTCCCGCGTTGACAAGATCGTCTTTGATCCCCGGCGAGCCTGTCACCCGCACCCCGTCGTAGACGCCCGCCGAGATCGGGATCCAGCCACCGTGGCAAACCGCGGCGACCAGCTTTTCGGCCGCGGCGAACTCTCGCACGATCTCCAGCACGGCCGGATCGCGACGCAACTTGTCGGGCATGAACCCGCCTGGGACAACCAGTCCGTCAAAGTCTCCGGCCGACATGTCATCGATGGCAGCATCCGCCACGCAGGGGTACCCGTTTTTTCCGGCATACGTTTCGCCGGAAACGGGACCGGCCACCACGACTTCCGCCCCCGCTTCGATCAGCCTCAACCGCGGGTACCACAGTTCGAGGTCCTCGTAGATGTCTCCGACAAATACCAGGATCCGTCGGCCGGAAAGCGATTGGTTCATGTGCGGGTTCCCTCGGATTGGTCAGGCCAGGATCGGCCGGACCACCCGTGCCGGCAACACACCGGTCAGCCGCTGGTCAAGTCCCTGGTACTTGACGCTCAGTCGCCGGTGATCGATCCCCAGCAGGTGCAGGATCGTGGCGTTGAGGTCTCGGATGTGGACCGGGTTCTCGACGATGTTGTAGCTGAAATCGTCGGTCTGTCCGTGAGAAACACCCCCGGCGGTCCCACCCCCGGCGAACCACATGCTGTAACACCGCGGGTGATGATCACGTCCATAGTTGGAGCTGGTCAGGGTGCCCTGACTGTAGACGGTGCGGCCGAATTCCCCACCCCAGATCACCAGGGTGTCATCGAGCAGACCTCGTTGTTTCAGGTCCTGGACCAGGGCCCAGGCCGGCTGATCGACCTCGGCCGCCTGACGCCGGATGCTGCTGGGCAGGCTGCCATGATGATCCCATCCCCGGTGGAAGACCTGGATAAACCTCACGTCCCGTTCGGCCATCCGTCGCGCCAGCAGGCAGTTGGCCGCGAACGTCCCCGGTTGAGTGGCCTGCTTGCCGTACATCTCCAGCGTCTGTTTCGTCTCACCTGAGATGTCGACCAGTTCGGGCACCGACGCCTGCATGCGGAACGCCATCTCGTACTGGGAGATCCGGGCCCGCGTCTCGGGGTCTCCTCCCCGGGCCAGCACCGCCTCGTTCATCAACTTCAGCCGCTCGATCATCGCTCGCCGCACCTCCCGGCTGACTCCGGCCGGGTTGGAGAGGTACAGCACCGGATCTCCCTGTGACCGGAAAGCGACTCCCGCGTGCCGCGACGGCAGATACCCGCTGCCCCAGAGTCTCGAGTAGAGTGCCTGGCCGCGAGGTTCGCAGTTGAGCACGACGAAACTGGGCAGGTTGCGGTTCATTGTCCCCAGCCCGTAGTTCAGCCAGCTTCCCAGGCTGGGATGACCGGCCGCCTGGTTGCCCGTCTGGATCAGCGTGATCGCCGGGTCATGATTGATCGCATCGGTGTGGATCGTGTGCACATAGGCCAGGTCATCGGCCATCGACCCCACCCGAGGAAACAGCTCACTGATCGGTTTTCCACAGTCACCGTGACGAGGAAACCGGAACACCGACGGAGCAATCGGAAACCGCGGCTGCGACGACGTCATCGTGGTCAGCCGTTGGGCACCCCGGATCGAATCCGGCAGGTCCGTGTCGAACAGTTTCTGCAGCCCCGGCTTGTGGTCCAGGGTATCCAACTGCGACGGAGCCCCGGCCATGAACAGCCAAATCACTCGCCGGGCCCGCGGTGGAAAGTGGGTCGACTGATCGGCCAGTGCGTCCTCGGCCAACATCGTCGACACGGCGGCCGCCCCCAGGCCCGCACCTGCGAGGAAAGTCCGCCTGGATGCGGCGAAGTCGTCACACATCAGCCCGGCCATGGTTCATTCCACGTTGAGAAAGTCGTCTCGGTTCATCAGCAGGTTGGCCACCATCGTCCAGCTGGCACACTCGATGGCATCCAGGTCATCGGGTTTCGGACTGGCCCCGACACCCAGCAGTTTTTGGGCCGCCTCCGGGTCCGCGGCGAACTGACCGCGGAACACCTTCGACGCAGCCACCAGTTGCTCGACATCGGCATCCGAGGCGTTGCGGGACAGTGCCCGCCGGAACATCCACCTCGCGCGTTTCGAATCCGGCCCGCCCAGCCTCACCGCCTGCTCCGCCAGTCCCCTGGCCGCTTCGACATACTGCGGATCGTTCATCAGCACCAGCGCCTGCAGCGGCGTATTGGTCCGCTCTCGACGAACCGTGCACTGCTCCCGGGTCGGCGCATCGAACGTGGCCATGGCCGGAGGCGGAGATGTCCGTTTCCAGAACGTGTACAGGGTGCGACGATACAGGGCTTCCCCGCTGTCGGCCGTGTACTCCCGCGTGTTGCTGCCCGCAAACGCGACATCCTTCCAGACCCCCTTGGGCTGGTAGGGCCGTACGCCGGGCCCGCCAACCCGCCGCTGCAGCAGCCCTCCTACCGCCAGCGCCTGGTCCCGCAGCACCTCGGCATCCAGGCGGTGCCGGGGCCCTCGCGACATCAACCGGTTGTCCGGATCGGCCGTCCATTTGGAGTGGGAAACCCGACTGTCCTGTCTGTAGGCGGCCGAATTGACCATCAGCTTCAACACGTGTCGCACATCCCAGCCGGATTCGATGAACTCGACAGCCAGCCAGTCAAGCAGCCTGGGGTGTCTCGGCCGCTCACCCATCACCCCGAAATCCTCGGTCGTCTTGACCAGTCCCACGCCGAAGACCGATTGCCAGAGCCGGTTGACCGTCACCCGTGCTGTCAGCGGATGCCGGCGATCGACCAGCCAACGGGCCAGTGCCAGCCGGTCGGCCGGAACGCCGGCTTCCAGCCCGGCGAACATCTCCGGGACGCCGGGTTTCACCTGTTCGCGGCGCTGATCGTATTCCCCTCGTTCCAGCACCCATGCCCGGGGCGTGCGGTCCGAGCGTTCCTGCATCACCAGCGTGGTGATCGAACGAGCGTAGATGTAATCGCGACGAGTTTCCGTCCGGCCCAGTGCCGCAGACACCAGTTGCTGCGACCTGTCGGCGACCGATCCGTGCCAGTCGGCGACCAGGTCACGGTCGCCGTCGCGAAGCGCATCCCATGCGGCCCGGTTGGCGGCCAAGTCCCGCAGGCGGAATTCCGATGCCAGGAGCCTCGCCTCGTCGTTGCTCAACCACCGGGACCAGATGCGGACGTCGCTGATCCCTCCGGTGGGCAGGCTGCCACCGATGACCAGCGGGCCGTCATGCAGAGCGGTCGCCTCGATCAACTGCTCATTGGAGTTCCGCAATCGCCGCACCTGTCCATCGACCAGCATGCTGATCGACGAATTGGACCGACCTCCCGAATACCTCACGCAGACGTGCTGCCACGCTGCGGGCGCCAGCGCCTGATCACCAGGAAGCAGTCCTTTGACCGAGGCTCCCCGGGCATCAGAGAGTTCAAACGACAGCGTTCCACGAGGATTGCTGGTGATCCGCCAGCCCGACGTCTTCTTGTCCTTCCCGGTGTGCCGGTGTTCGAGAACCGTCGTGCTGACCAGCTTCTCGGGAGTCCTCAGCCAGAAACTGATCGAGATCGCCTGATCGGTATCCAGTCCCGGCAACTGCCGCGTCAAACCCCCGGCACCGTCACCGAACCGAACTCCACGATCTCCACCCGGATGGGCCCGAGCCGCCCGGACACCCTCAGGCCACCCCCCTTTGCTGCCGGGGGGCCGTCGAAGCGGGTCCGAAAACATCTGACCCGCCGAAGAAACCACCTCGAGAGAACGTCGGTCAGCCAACTCCCACCACGCTCGGACCTCGGCATCGGGCCGTCGCCCTTTTTCAGCCAAAAGCGTGCGGCGCAGGCCCTGCAGCATCGTCCACTCGGCCTCGTGTTCTGCCGAAGGCAACACGGCCACCGGAGGGGCATCCTTCTGGTTGCCGTCGTTGGGTGGCTGAGTCGTGTTGTTGAAGAACGCGGCCAGTCGATAGAAGTCCCGCTGTTTCAGTGGATCGTACTTGTGGTCGTGACACCCCGCACACCGGGCCGTCAAACCCATGAAGACCGTCGACACCGTCTCGACACGGTCGACCATGTAACGAACATTCATCTCCTCGGGAATCAGACCACCCTCAGCGGTCGACACATTGCAGCGGCCAAAACCGGTAGCAACCCGCTGGTCGAGTGTGGCCCGGGGCAACAGGTCACCGGCAACCTGTTCGATGACGAACTGGTCGAACGGCATGTTGGCAGCGAAGGCCCGAATCACCCAGTCCCGGTAGGGCCAGATCTCACGGTAGTTGTCCAAGTGCATGCCGTGGGTGTCGCCATATCGGGCGGCATCCAGCCAGAACCGGGTCCGGTGTTCGGCGGCGGCCGGTGAAGCCAGCAAACGGTCGACCAGCCGTTCGTAGGCACCGGGCCGTTTGTCAGCCAGAAACGCCGCCAACATCCTCGGACTCGGCGGCAGGCCGGTCAGGTGCAAAGCAACACGACGGGCCAGTGTCGGGCGACCAGCTGCCTGATTGGGCTGCAAGTCACGGTGGCTCAATCCGCGGGCCACAAAAAAGTCGATCGGCGTCCGGGCCCATGCGGCCTGCCCGGCATCGGCTGGGACCGGCGGCCGTTCGGGGGTCACGAAGGCCCAGTGCCGTTCCCATCGGGCTCCTGCCCGGACCCACTCGGCCAGGACGCGGCGTTGGTCGGCATTCGGACGTTTCTTGTGCTCAGGAGGCGGCATCCGCTGTTCCGGGTCGTCGCTCTCGATCCGTTGCACCAGCTTCGATTTCGCCGGTTGACCGGCGACGAGAATGCCCGACCGCGTCAGCCCCGCCTCCGTATCCAGCCGGAGATCTCCCTTGCGGGCCTGCTTGTCGGGTCCGTGGCAGGCGAAACAGAATTCCGAGAGAATCGGACGAACGTCACGGTTGAAGTCGAGGTCGTCGGCGGGCACGTCCCGGGCAACGCCGGTGCACCACGCCAGGACGCCCAGCACAACGATTGTTCGACGCCGGTTCATCATCGTCTCGACCACGTTCCCTCAGGGACCGATTCCACGGTCGATATTGTATCAGCGAGGGCCGCCGAAGCGACTTTCAGGCAAACAGCCCCTCGATGACCTGCCCTTCGGCGATCTTGGTCGGCCGGGGCAGTCGTGGGAAATAGGTCGTCTCCGGCTCGATTCCCAGGGCGTGGTAGATCGACGCGCCGAAATCGACGGGGGTCCAGGGCCGTGTCGCCGGGGCGGCTCCGTTGGGATCGGTCGCACCGATCACCACTCCGCCCTTCACTCCTGCTCCGGCCAACAGCACGTTGCCGGCGCGGGGATAATGGTCACGTCCGGCGGTCTTGTTGATCTTCGGCGTCCGCCCGAACTCACCCATCGCCACCACCAGGGTCGTGTCCAGCAGCCCCCGTTCCTCGAGGTCAGTCAACAGCGAGGTCAGCGACATGTCCAGCTGCGGCAAGTTGCCGGGGCCCTTGTATTCGTGCCAGGTCTTGTCCTTGCCAACGGCGGCCGGCCGCGAGCCGAACGACATCATCGAATCGAACAGCCAGCCGTGGTTGTCCCACGTCCCGTTGGTCACACCCTTGCCGAACAGGCCTCCCTGCACCGCGTGGTTGACCGTTACGAACCGGGCTCCGGCTTCAATCATCCGCCGGGCCAGCAGCACTCGCTGGCCATAGATGTTCATGCCGTACCGCTGACGCACCGCCAGGGATTCCTCGTCCAGCTTCGCCGCCTTCTGGATGGCGCCGCTGGTCAGTGTGGTCACGGCTTCCTCGAACAGGTTGTCGTGAACCGAGAGCGTGTTGTTGCCCGAGGAGGCCAGCCGCCCCAGATTGTCGACCTGGTCGAGCAGGCTCCGTCGTGTTTCGAACCGGCCCCGCGGCAACCGCAGGCCCTCGATCTGGAAATCCTTCGCACTGGGATCGCCGTCGACATCGAAGGCCGAGTAGGCCGGACCAAGATATCCGGAGGGCGTCGTATATCGAGCCGCAACGGGAACGCCGACGTAGGAGGGGATGCCGGGCTGCCGGGTCCCCAGCACCGCGCTGGCAATGCACCCGAAATTCGGGAAGTACTGCTGGTTGCGGGACCGGGGCAACACGCCACTCATGGCGTGCTTGGAGGCATCGCCATGACTGCCGCTGGCACCTTTCCACGACCGGACGACGGCCACCTTGTCCATCATCCGGGCCAGCAACGGCATCTTCTCGGTGATGAACGTTCCGGGCACATTGGTCGACTGCGGACTCCAAAGACCACGGATGCCGACAGGCGCATCGGGCTTGGGGTCCCAGGACTCGAAGTGACTGATGCCACCGGCCAGGAACAAAAAGATGCACGAGTAATCGCGGCGAGCGGGATCCACCTGCCCGGCACGAGATGCGGCCAGGTAACCGGGCAGCGACAGCCCGAACAGCCCGGTGCCCAGTTGCAGTGCGGCCCGCCGTGTCAGTTGGTCAACCGCCGCCAGGTCCATCCCACTTTGCTGACTCATCACGACCTGCTCCCTGAGATCAACCACCGCCAATGCGACCAGACTAACCTCTTGACCCGACCGCAGACAACCGGAATTGGGCCACACCGATTCGTCGACCAACGGCGTTGTTGATAGGATGACGTCCCTGCTGTTGTTCATCGACCACCACAGGTTCCACACACCTCATCAAACCACGGTTTTTCTCCGAGGCTCCTCATGCCATTCACCAAATCTCTTCAGGGCCCGTCGCTGGCACTGCTGGTGGCCCTGCTGATCAGTGCCACATCAAACGCCCGGGCTGATGGTCCCTACCCGGCTCACAAGGTTGTCGACAACATCTACTACGTTGGCTCCAACGATCTGGCCATCTACCTGGTGACGACTCCCAAGGGGCACATGCTGATCAACACCGGTTTCGACGAGACCGTGCCGCTGATCCAGGCTTCGGTCCGTTCACTGGGGTTCAAGATGACCGACATCAAGATCATCCTGGCCAGCCACGCCCACGCGGATCACGTCGCCGGCCACGCCCGTGCCCGCGAGGTCAGCGGAGCAAAGGTTTTCGTGATGACCGGCGACGAGAAAGTGATTGCCGGAGGCGGCAAGGGCCAGTACCTCTACACCGACAGCCGCTGGCGACCATGCCCCGTCGACAAGGTGCTCAAGGACGGCGAGAAGGTCACGCTGGGTGGCACCACGCTGGTGGCCCGCCACACGCCCGGCCACACGCCGGGCTGC
Organism: Planctomycetaceae bacterium; assembly: GCA_002724315.1. Classification (GTDB taxonomy): domain Bacteria; phylum Planctomycetota; class Planctomycetia; order Planctomycetales; family Planctomycetaceae; genus UBA8437. Next base: position 50,808 of record PBOJ01000019.1, read on the forward strand.
ACCACCTGGACGGCCAAGGTCACCGACGGCAAGAGCAAGAAACTGGTCGTCGTCGTCGGCAGCCCCAACGTCAACCCTGGCTATCAGCTGGTCAAAAACAAGGCCTACCCGAAAATCGCCAAGGACTTCTCCCGCACGTTCAAGGTGCTCAACTCACTCAAGTGCGACTACTTCCTCGGAGCTCACGGGAACTACTACGGCATGCACGCCAAGTACCCGAAGCTGAAAGGGGCCAAGGTCAGCCCCTTCATCGACCCGGCCGGATACCGTGACTACATCTCGCTGAAAGAGAAAGCGTTTCGCGACACGTTGGCGGCACAGAAGAAAGCGTCACCAAAGAAATAGGGTCGGCCCCGAACGCATCAACTTTCCAGAATGCGATTTCGAGCAAGTCGGACTTCCCGTATACTGCCGATATCAGACACACGGGCGTATCGTGAATCTTCTCGAGAGCCAAGCAATGGGCGACGGCAAGGACACCACCTCCGACTGCACTGGCCCGTTGGGTCGCCGCCAGTTCATGCAGGTGGGGGCCCTGGCCTTGGGCGGCCTGACGTTGCCACAGGTCCTGGCCGCCCGAGCCGCCTCGGGAAACCACTCGAAGCGAACCTCCGTGATCATGCTCTACCAGCACGGTGGCGCCTCGCAGCTTGAGACCTACGACCTGAAGCCCGACGCCCCGACGGCCACCCGCAGCCAGTTCGATCCGATCGCGACCAATGTCCCGGGCATGGACATCTGCGAGCACTTTCCGCTCCAGGCCAAGAACGCCGACAAGTTCTCGATCGTGCGGTCTTTGCATCACGAGATGAGCAGTCACACCGACGGCGGAATCACCGTCCTGACCGGCAAGGCTCCCCTGGTGGCCGATCCGACATCACAATCCAAGAGTGCCCACCCCGACTTCGGTTCGGTGGCCAGCAAGTCGCTGGGGACAGGACCGAACGTGATGCCCCCCTACGTGGCGATTCCGCAGAAACCCTACATGACCCGGCCAACCTACCTGGGCCTGCACCACGGGGCTTTTGAGGTCGGCGACCCCAGCGTCAAGGGATTCCGGGCACCGCACGTCGGAATCGCCGCCGGCAAGGACGGCAAGCGGCTCGGAGACCGCAAGACCCTGATCGATCAGCTCGACCGCATCCGCCGGACCGAGGACCTGCGAGGGAACCTGGCAGGGACCGACCAGTTCCGTGAACTGGCCTTCGAGATGCTCACCAGCCCCGAATCGGCGAAGGCCTTCAACCTCTCCGAAGAATCCGATGTGCTGCGTGACCGGTACGGACGCCACCTCTGGGGCCAGGCCTGCCTGCTGGCCCGCCGCCTGGCCGAGGCCGGGACTTCCGTGATCAACATCTACTTCAACACACCCAAAACCGGCCAGGAATTCACCAACTGGGACGATCACCCTGGCAACGCCGGTCGTGAGGGGCACTTCGCCAAGTTCATGAAGATCCGCCTGCCCTACATGGACCAGGCCCTGGCAACTCTGATCGAGGACATCCACTCTCGGGACCTGCAACGGCAGATCCTGGTGGTGGTAGTCGGCGAATTCGGCCGGACCCCGGCAATGCGGTACGGAGTGCCCAACCGATCCTACGGCCGGGACCACTGGCCCCAGGCCTATTCGGCACTTGTCGCCGGTGGAAGTCTCAAAATGGGACAGGTCGTCGGCGCGACCAACAGCAAGTCCGAATATCCCACAGCAAGCCCCTACACGCCCCAGGATCTGCTGGCGACAATTTACCACCACCTCGGCATCGACCATTCGCAGACGTTCGATGATTTTCGGGGCCGCCCGGTCCACATTCTGAGCGAAGCGAAACCGATCGCCGAGTTGATCTGATTCCCCGCGGGTCGAGACCGTGAACGGCATTCCTGGCTCTCGACTCGGCATCCTCGGCGTCCTCGCCGCCTGCCCGTCCCTGTGGATCGCCGCCGCCGTCGCCGCTCCACCGACGTCGCCCTTCGTTGCCGGTTTCGAACGTTTTGCTCGACGAGGCGACCTGGACCGTGCTGAGGCCGGTCGGCTGCTGCTGGGAGAACTCGGCTGCACCTCCTGCCACGCCCCGGGCACTACTGGCCCACACCCCAAGCGAGGTCCGCGACTGGAGGGAGCCGGTCGTCGACTGCAGGCGAAATGGCTGTCTCGCTTCCTGTCCGATCCTGCCGGCACCCAACCGGGCACCACGATGCCCGATGTGCTCCACGGTGTTTCCGGAAAGCAGAAAACCGAGATGATCGCGGCCCTGTCAGCTTTCCTGGCGTCTCTCCGCGAAGATTTTGCCAAGTTGAAATCGACCGCCACGAGACCGGTTGCCCCGCGTTTCCACGACAAAGGGGACCCATCCCGTGGGAACCGACTGTTTCACCAGGTCGGTTGTGTAGCCTGTCACCAACCCGATGCCGCATACACGGTCCGTCCCCAGCCCACCTCCGAACTCGAAAAACTGCTGTCTCAGCTCGATCCCGAAGAACTCAAGGAACTCGGACTGGGTGCCGCCGCTCGTCCGTTCCCTTCGGTTCCTCATGGCGACCTGGCCAACAAGTACACCCGACAGGGACTGGCCCATTTCCTGATTGCCCCAGAGTCCATGCGACCCGGCGGTCGCATGCCGTCATTGAAACTGGTCCCCGACGAAGCGGCAGACCTGGTCGCGTTCCTGCACCCGAACGCCACAGCACGGTCACTGACAGATCCAAAGAACACTCCGGACCTGGTCACCGCGGGCCGTCGCCTGTTCCTCCAATTTCGGTGCCAGTCCTGCCACACGGCCGGCCGGGGCTTGAAAGCCGACCCGGCTCGCAAGCCGCCTCCCCCCCTGTCCCAGCTCAACCTTTCGGCCACCGACTCGTGCCTGGCCAATGCCTCCGGCCGGCAACCTCGGTATCGTCTCGACAAGCAGCAGGCCCAATCCATCGCGGCGGCCCTTGCCGCCAAGCCGGCCCCGCTCACGCCCGTGCTGTCGCTGAAACGAACCACGTTGAAACTCAACTGCCTGGCCTGTCACGCTCGAAACGGGTCCGGTGGGCTGGGCCCCAAGCGGAGGGGCTACTTCGAAACCGCCGGCCATGTCGACCTGGGTGACGAGGGCCGACTGCCACCGTCCCTGGACGGCGTCGGTGGAAAACTGACAACAGCGTGGTTGGTCAAGGTGCTGGCCGGCACCGGTGACGTGCGGCCCCACCTGCAGATCCGCATGCCGGTGTTTCCGGTTGCCGAGGTCCTGGGACTGCCCCGCCAACTGGCGACCGTCGACTCCGGTTCCGACGCGCCGGCCGCGAAGATCTTCGCGACATCCGGAACTTCTGCCAAGTCGCTGGTCACCGCCGGCAGAAGTCTCGTCGACCGCGGCTGCGTTCAATGTCACCCGGTGCGAGGCGAGCGTCTGCCCGGGGTGGTGGGAATTGATCTCGACGGCACCGCCGCCCGGATCCGTCCCGAGTGGCTGAAGCGATTCCTGCTTGATCCCGCATCGCAAAAGGCCCGCACCCGGATGCCGACCTTCTTTCCCAAGGGCAAGACCAACAGCCCCGACATTCTCGAAGGGCGTGTCGATCAACAACTGGCCGCCTTCCACACCTACCTGGCCGACATCGGTCGGCAGCCCCTTCCCGAGAAGATCACCAGGAACAAGGTCGACAACTACGAACTGGTTCCCCGAAAACGTCCACTGGTCCTGAGAACGTTCATGCAACGGGTCGGGCGGCACGCGATTGCGGTCGGCTTCCCCTCCAGCCCTCATTTTGCGTTCGACGCACGGGGCGGCCGAGTGGTCGAGGCCTGGCGAGGCCGGTTTCTGGATGCCCATGCGACCTGGTTCAATCGCTTCATCCCGCCGGCCGCACCACTGGGTCGAGACCTTGTCACGCTTCCGGCAGGCCTCGCGGTCAATCGACTGTCCGCCAACAACGCGGCCTGGCCCGACGCTCTCGATCCGGTCACCGGCTACCGGTTCGGCGGTTACCGGCTGGACAAATCCCGAGTGCCGACGTTGCTCTACACCGTTGGCACCCTGGCGGTTGAAGACCGCATCGAACCGTCGCCCCAAAGAGGACTGAGACGAACACTGAAAATCACGACCAGATCGGACCAGCCGGCGGCCTGGATTCGGGCTCACATCGGAAAATCGCTCCAGAGCCGTGAAGCCGGCGGATACACCGACGAGAACGGATTGACGGTTTCGGTCTCGAAAACACCGGGCCGTCGTCCCGGGAAACTGGTCCGACTGGGTGGCCTGGTCGAATGGCGGATCCCGATCCTGGTCACCAGCCCGATCACCCTGGAGATCGATTACCGGTGGTAAAAGTGAACCGAACTTTCCGGAGTGCCCGATGGCCCGCCGTGGTCCTGGCGATGGTGGTGGTGTCCACCGAAAGCCCCGTCGCCTCGGCCAACGACGAGTCGGACTACTACCGCCTGGTGACGATCCTGTCGTCCAAGGCCCCGACCGGGTCCCGGGCCAAGTTCTGGAAACCGCCGCCGCGGGACCTGGTGCTGGAAGTCAGCGGCATGGCCGTGGTGGACAAGAAACGCCTGGCGGTGAGCATCCGCAAGGGAGAGGTCTGGTTTCTGGACGGGGTCTATGACGACCCCCCGAAGAATGTCACTTACAAGAGATTCGCCGAGGCGCTACACGAGCCGCTAGGGCTGCTGAAGCAGGGGAAGTCGTACCTGACCGCTCAGCGAACCGAACTCACCCGAATGACCGACACCGACGGTGACGACGTGGCCGATGAGTACATCTGCGTCAACAATGCCTGGGGAGTCACGGGCAACTACCACGAATATGCCTTCGGCCCCAGGCTGGACCGAAACGGCAACCTCTGGATGACGCTCAACATCGGCATGGGCTTCAAGGGCAACCAGCGTTCCCTGATGGTCAGCAACAAGTCTCTCGGCGTGTCCCAGGCCCGCTGGCGAGGCTGGGGTGTGAAAGTCACTCCGCAGGGCAAGCTCGTCCCCGTGTGTGCGGGCATGCGATCCCCCAGCGGACTGGGTTCCAACCGCGCCGGCGACATGTTCTACACCGATCAGCAGGGCAACTGGGTCGGCACCAATTCGCTGCACCACATGCGATCCGGGGCGTTCTTCCATCACCCCGAGGCCCTGGCCTCAATGAGCCTTCCGGGTTCACCGATCAAGGGCATCCAGGCGATCCCCGGCGGTGTCCCGTTGCCCGAAGCGGTCAAGCGTCTCAAGCACCTGAAACCTCCGGCCGTCTGGTTCCCGTACAAGAAGGTCGGACAATCGGCCACCGACATCGTGCTCGACGACAGCCACGGCCGCTTCGGTCCTTTCGATGGCCAGTTGTTCATCGGAGAATTCACACTGGCCTCGATCAGCCGCGTGTTCCTGGAAAAGGTCGGCGGCGAGTACCAGGGAGCGTGCTTTCCGTTCCGTGAGGGACTGGCTTCGGCGGTGATCCGGCTGTCCCAGGGCCACGACGGCAGCCTGTTTGCGGGCTTGAGCAACCGCGGCTGGAGCAGCCTGGGAACCGCCTCCTACGGGCTGCAACGGTTGGTCTGGACGGGAAAGACACCGTTCGAGATGAAGGAAATCCGGGCCCGCCCCGATGGATTCGAACTCGTGATGACCCGTCCGGTCGACCCCGAATCCGCGCAGCGGCTCTCGTCCTACACCGTCAACAGCTACACCTACACCTACCACTCGACCTACGGCAGCGACGAGATCCTGAAACGAGACCTGGCGATCCGGTCGATCACGGTGAGTGAAGACGGTTTGCGGATCCGGTTGAGGATCGCCGGTCTACGAGAGATGTACGTCCACGAACTGCACGCCCCAGGACTCCGCAGCCGGGACGGACAGCCGCTGTTGCACCCGAGCGGTTATTACACGCTCAACCGGATCCCCGCCAGGTGACGATCACTTCCGGGACCTGCTGCGACCTGTCACCCGTCCGGTCCGATCATAAGTCGTTGTCCGACCGTTGATCGTGCGACTCGATCCGATTTTTCGACCGCTGCGATCGTAGAACGACGTCCGGTTTCCCACGGTACGGCTGGAACCCGTCTTCCGGCCACTGCGACCAAAAAAGGACGTCCGGTTTCCGGAGGTGACGCTGCTGGCCACCTTGCGGCCACTGCGATCCGAGACGGTCGACCTGTTGCCTCGAGTCCGACTGGTGAAGATCGTTCGACCGGTGCGGTCGGTGAATCGGGTGCGGTTGCCGACCGTACGACTGCGAGCAACCGTTCTGCCGGTTCGACCATAGAACGTCGTTCGCGATGTCGACTTCGCCGCAGATCCCCGGTTCCAATAGACGGGAGGTGCTGCGTCGGCGACCTCGGCCCAGACCACCACGGACATCGCAGCCACAACACCAAAACTCGCCATGCTTCGCATCACTTCACTCCTTCGTCACAAGTGAAAAATACACCACTGACGGAGCAGCAATTCGCATTCCGTTCCGACCAGACACCGACGTCTGCAGAACTCCTCTGCTCCGACAAACCACTCGCTGTCGTCATTCCACAGACAACTGTCGTCGAACTGACCACGCGGGGCGGAACTCGAAACGTTGGCTCCCCTTCCAGGATCACGATGTCATCGGTGGTGACATGTTCCCACGCGAGGCGTGTTAGGATGGAACCATGTCCCTCCATCTCGTCACCCGCCCACCGACCTCGCGACGCCTCTCGTCGATCCTGGTCGCCTCGATCGGCCTGGTGATGCTCTGTGGCTTCCCGGAGTCCAAAGCACAGCCACCCGCTTCGGACAGGGCATTGCTCGACCGGCGATACGACCAGGTCACCGTGTTGATGACTCACAACGCGATGTCCAACCGGGCCGAAGGCTGGCTATTCCCCAACCAGAACCACGGGCTGACTCGTCAGTTGAAGGACGGTGTCCGCGGCCTGATGCTCGATGTCCATCTCGTCGGCGGCCACCCCCATCTGGTGCACAGCAAGTCGTTCCTGGGCAAGAGGCCACTGGTGGACGGCCTGAAGGAGATCGGCAAGTTCCTCAAGGAGACCCCACGGGCGGTCATCACGATCATCTTCGAGTCCTACGTCGACGGGCAACGGATCCGTAAGGCATTCCAGGACGCCGAACTCCTCGACTCACTCCACCATCAGAAACGTGGCGCCCCATGGCCCACGCTGCGACAGATGGTCGTCTCCAAGCGGCGACTGGTCGTCATGACCGATCGGGATGGCGGCCAATGGCCCGGTTACCACGACGTCTGGAAACACTGCTGGGAAACGCATTTCTCGGTCAAGCGTGTCCAGGACTTCTCCTTTCACCGCAACCGTGGCCAATCCGCCAATCGCCTGCTGATCCTCAATCACTTTCTGACCCGACCGACGGCCAGCGTCGGGTTGGCTCGACAGGCAAACACGAAAAATGTGCTGCAGCCTCGCGTGGAAGCCTGTCGAAAGCGGACCGGCCGCCGCCCCCATTTCGTCGTGGTCGACTTCTACGATGTGGGCGACGCCGGAAAAGTCGTCGACGCATTCAACCGACGCAAACCGACCGACACCGATCGCAGGTAAAACCGGGACGCACGGATTCCGTGTTTGCCCCCGGGCTCCTCGATCAACGCCCACTGTCTCGCTGCAAACAGTACAGCGTCTCGACCCGTTTCTCGTCGACCATGTCAGCGACGCGCAGGAAGATCTGCCCTCCGCAGATTGTCGCCGAGGCGAATGCGATGGTCCCCAACTGGTTGACGGCGATCTCCTCGAATCCCTTGGGAGTTGCACGATAGAGCCAGGTCGTGCCCAGTTCGTTGGTCAGGTAGATCGTCTCACCAACCAGTGTCGGCGAGGCGCTGATCGGTGGCTTCAGGCGATGCTTCCAGACTTCCCGGCCGGTACGGGCCTCCCAGCACAAAGCGATCCCGGTGTCGTTGATCCCGTAAACATGCCCGTCATGAACCAGCAACGACTGCTCGTGGATCCGGTGATTGTTCTTCCAGGCGATCTTGCCCGACCCGTCGGCCTGGATGCCCGCGGTGCTGCCCGACGGATAGCCACCAGCGGCAAACACCAGGTTGCCTTCCCAGACCGGGGTACCGGACGTCTGCATTGCGATGGCCGGCGCATCCCAGAGCAGCTTGCCATTTTTCGGATCGTAACTGGCAACCATGTCGAGCCCGCCGATCAACAGCTGGTCACGGCCGGCGACGTGCCCCACCACCGGTGACGCGTAGTTGGTCTTACCGACACGACTCGTGGCCCAGACCCGTTTGCCCGTGTCACGATCCAGGGCCAGCAATGTCCCGCCTCCCTCACAATCGGAAGCGACGATGACCGTATTTCCGTAGAGCACCGGCGAGGCGGCGTACCCATTGGGGAACTTCTTTTCGATGAACGGCGCCGCGGTCGTCTTCCAGATCACCTTGCCGTCCAGATCCATGGCGGTGGCCTGCACGGCAGCGTTGTTGCTGAACAACACGAACAATCGCCCACGGTCACAGGCAATGGTGCTCGTCGCGTAGGTGTTCTTCGGATTGATTCTCTTCTGCAAGTTTCCGCGGTGGAGTTCCTTTTGCCAGAGTGGCTTTCCGGTGGCACGGTCATAGCACAGGACAGACTGCGACCTGGCCTTATCGTCAGCCGTCTGAAGGAACACCCGTTGTCCGACAACGATCGGCGTCGAATGACCGCGACCGGGCACCACCGCTTTCCACGCCACGTTCTTCTTGTCGCTCCAGTGGATGGGAGGCTTCTGTCCCGATTCGGCCACACCGTTGAAATTCGGACCACGCCACCACGGCCAGTCGCCCGTGGCCGCCTTGGGCACCTGCGCCGAGACTGTCTCTGCAACAGCCAGCAATCCGACCACGGCCACCAGGCCAACCGCAGCCCGAAACACACGCCTCTCGATCTGCCGCATCGTCCGCCGCTCCCTTCTACTTCAGCCAATACGAGTACAGGTCCGCGTTGGTCATTTCGAACTTCAACTGTACCGATTTGGCCTTCGGCTCGCCGGATCCAGTCCACTCAACCACCACATCCGTGCGATCTCCGGAGATGAGCTTCGACCTCGCGAAACCACCCAGCAGCCGTCCATTCTGGTCAAGCACTCCGACCCGCACGCCCCCTTTCGAGGCATCGACGTTCAGGTGCAACCGGCGACCGGCCGGCCATTGGAACAGCCCGGTGACGAGTGTGGCCGGCTTCTCGCCAGCCCGCATCGATACGAAGCCGTCTCGTCGCAGCGTCGCCACTCCGATCGACGATTCGCCGTACTCCGGCCGCGCCCGGGGACTCGGCCGCGACTCCTCGTGATCCAGCGAAAGCCCCGAGTAGTAGATGTAGATCGTGTCGTCCTTGACCTGCAACGGCTGTGAGGCCGTGAAGATGCATCCGCCATCCCAGGTGCCCCGCTTTCCGTTGGGGATCAATGTCTGCCGATTTCCGGCTCGCTGCCAGTGAATTCCGTCTCGGCTGCTGGCCAGTTGAACGTCCAGCCGGTTGCTCGAATTCTCCCAGAACAACCACGGCAGTCCGATGTATGTCCCTTCGTAGATCGTCGTACCCATTCCGTAAAACTGTGGACGGCCCCCGCGAGACTTGGCGTCGGCGGCATCAGCCGCAAAGACCAACTGCGAAGGGCTCCAGTTGATGAAGTCACGACTCTCGGACCGAGCGATCTTGCGTCCACCGGCACCGAACCGTCCGTAGGCCACGTAGACCTTTCGGAACGGATCCCACAAGGCCTGGTGGCCGGTGTCGCTGGCCTGCGGAATGACCGGGTTGCCCGGGTGATTGGTCCAGTTCTTGCCGTCGGCCGAGAAGCTGACCGACATCGCACTGATCGCGACAGCCACGGGGATCTTGTGTGGGCTGCGGACCGAGTGCTCCCAGTAAAATGCCTTGTACCGTCTGGCCGGATCCGGGTCATGCGGATCGTAAACCACTCCGACCCCCTCCGCGTTTTCCCGAGAGAACCGGCAGAGATTGTTGTGCCGGGACCCGTTGAAGCTGACGAGGCCCAGGTCCGGAAGCGTCCAGTTCAACCCATCACGGCTCTCGGCGTAGGCGAGCATCTGGAAATTGGGAATCCTCGGTTTCCCATCGAGGGTGATCGCAGCCTCGTCGGGAAAACGGGCCCCAGCCAGGTACCACATCTTGAAGATTTTCTCTTCGGGGATGTACAGCACCGTTCCGTACAGTTGGGCACGAAACTTCTGCCAGGGCCTCTGGTGATGGCGGATCACCGGATTACGGGAGTACTTGATCGGCCGGTGCAGGACTTTTTTGATTCCTCGCAACTCGGCCACCATCAGGTCATCGAGAAACAACTCGCGGTATCCCATCGCCAGCCGCCGCACGGCCGTGCGGGCCCCGGGGCTGACCACGCGTCGTCCCCCCCGGTTCATGTCCCAGGCAACGCTGGAGATCGAATGCGTCCCACCACGGAATTCGAATCCGATCGACACGTCCCTGCCGACAACCCGGGGCTCCCCGGTCAACTCCGCGACCGGCGTGCCATTGATCGACAGTTCAAAACGAAAGTCATTGATCTCCTGCGTCACCCACCGCAGCAGGTAGCGGTTGGGCTTTCTCGCATTGAATCCCGGCAACGCCGTGAGATCGACATGGCTGGCGATGATGTCGGGTCCCATTCCGCCACGGACGCCCACCAGCAGCAGGTCGGGCCGATTGGGACGGTGAATCGGATGCAACCGCAACCGCCGCCCCTGGGTGTGAATCGAAAATCCATCGGCCCGTCTGTTGTCCCGGCAGTCGGTGCCCCACTCGAACCGCACCTCGTTCCTCTGTCCATCGGTCTGTTGATAATCTCCGACCAGCATCCTGCGACAGAAGTTTTTCGGGTCACGCACCACCCAGCGTCCGTCTTCGACCGACTCACGAGCCGTCCCGCCAGCTTTCTTCCATGCCGGCTTCGACTCAGCCGGCAGGTGTCGGCCGGTCAACTGGCCGACCGAACCCATTTCAGCGGCCGTCAGGCGTTCTCCGGTTGTCCACATCACGACCACCATGACACCCGCAACCACAGGCCCCAGATCGGTCCAGACACGTGCTTGGTTTTTGACACGTGGCGTCTTATCGTCGGTGAGCATCACGGGGTTGTCCGTTCTACAAGGCCTCGAGTGGGCGGATCCATCTCCCACAGGCTACATCGACTCAAACATCGCGAACAGCGGACCGCCTCCCGACCGTCGAGCACCTCCCGAGGGAGTCTCCAACAACATGTCACTTCGCTCAGCTCTCGCCGTGCTGACAGGGCCGTTGGTCCAATCTCTGGACAGACCGTCCAGACATCGCCGGGCATTGCTGGGGGCCGGAGTGCTGGTCGCCACGTTGCTGGGAACAGCCCCGGCTTGCGGGCAGAAAACGCAGGAGGGCCAGGCCCCTTCCATTCCGGGGGCCACCACCCACGTCTACAAGACCCTCGGAAACGTAAAGCTCAAGCTCTACGTTTATCAGCCACGTCGCCAGAATCGATCCGAACGTCGGCCCGCCGCGGTGTTCTTCTTTGGCGGCGGTTGGAACGGTGGCTCACCCAGGCAATTCCAGGAGCACGCTTCTTATCTCGCCTCACGCGGCATGGTCGGCATCGTGGCCGATTACCGGGTCAAGAGCCGGCAAGCGACGACACCGTTCGACTGCGTCGAGGACGGGAAGTCGGCCATTCGGTGGTTGCGGGCCAACGCCGACCGTCTGGCGATCGATCCCCGGCGGCTTGCTGCCGGAGGCGGATCTGCCGGTGGTCACGTCGCTGCGGCCACCGCGACCGTTCCGGGACTCGACGCGAAGTCCGACAACCTGAAGATCAACTGTCGGCCAAACGCCCTGTTGCTATTCAACCCTGTCTACGACAACGGACCCGGTGGCTACGGCCATTCCCGGGTTAGGGATCGGTTCCGAGAGATCTCACCGCTCCACAACATCGGCAAGGGGATGCCGCCGACGATTGTCTTCCTGGGAACCAGGGACAAGCTGGTACCGGTCAAGACGGCTCACGCCTTCCGCAAGATGATGCAGCAGGTCGGCAGCCGCAGCGAACTGTTTCTCTACGAGAATCAGCCACACGGATTCTTCAACCGCCGCCAAAGTCCCAAGCACTTCCTGGCAACTGTCACCGAGATGGACCGGTTCCTCGCGTCCCTGGGCTACATCCAGGGGCCACCGACCATTCAACTCGACAAGAACAAGTAACCGTCGTCCCCCGCCGTTCCCGGTGGGCGAATCGAGGCCGGAACCGATGTCCCTGCTCAGCCTGCGTGGCCTCCAGTTCACCTACGGAGGCGAACCGCTGATCGACGAGATCGACCTGGAGATCGAGCGGGGCGAGAGGATCGGGTTGCTGGGACGCAACGGCACAGGCAAGTCGACGTTGATGAAGCTGATCGCCGGCGAGATCGACGCCGACAACGGCGAGGTGCTGCGGGACGACAACACCACGGTCTCTCGCCTGGTCCAGGATGTCCCGGCAGGTTCGGGGCTCTCGGTGCGGGAGATGATCGAAGAGGCCGCCACCGATTCCGCCAATGTGGGTGTCGAGGATTGGCAGCAGGATCAGGCTGTCAACCGGGTGCTCTCGAGAATGTCGCTGGACGAAACCGCCGCCTTCGGGTCGTTGTCTTCGGGCATGAAGCGTCGCGTGCTGCTGGCACGTTCCCTGGTTCATGACCCCGACCTGCTGCTGCTCGACGAACCGACCAACCATCTCGACATCGAATCGATCACCTGGCTCGAACAGTTTCTCAGTGTTTATGACGGCACACTGATGTTCGTGACGCACGACCGCGTTTTCTTGCAGTCCCTGGCAACGCGGATCATCGAGATTGACCGAGGCCAACTCTACGACTGGCCGTGCGACTACCCGACGTTCCTGAAGCGGCGACAGGCCCTGCTCGACGCCGAGGAGAAACAGAACACCGAATTCGACCGAAAGCTGGCCGAGGAGGAACGCTGGATCCGTACGGGAATCAAGGCCCGGCGGACCCGCAACGAGGGGCGCGTGCGGGCACTGAAACGCATGCGGGACGAGCACAGCAACCGGCGGCAGCGAGTCGGCGACATCCGAATGCAGGCGTCCGAGGCCGAAAAGTCGGGACGGCTGGTGATTGAAGCGACCGGGATCGGGTTCCACTACGACACGCCCGACGGCCCGCACCCGGTCATCGAAAATCTCTCGTTACTGGTCTCACGCGGAGACCGAATCGGCATCATCGGCCCCAACGGATCCGGCAAGACCACCCTGCTGAAACTGCTGCTCGGCCAGTTGCAGCCCACTGTCGGTTCGATCCGACACGGCACACGGCTGGAGGTGATCTACTTCGATCAACTGCGTGAGCAGATCGAAGAAGAGAAGACCGTGGTCGAAAACGTCGGCGAAGGCCAAGAGACCCTGACGATCGACGGCAAACCACGGAACATTTACGGGTACCTTCAGGAATTCCTGTTCACGCCCGAACGGGCCCGTCGCCCTGCCCGGCATCTCTCGGGGGGCGAACGCAACCGCCTGATGCTGGCGAGAATCCTCAAGCGGCCCTCCAACATCATGGTGCTCGACGAACCGACCAACGATCTCGACGCCGAATCACTGGAACTGCTCGAGGAGCTCATCTCCAACTACCAGGGCACCCTGCTGCTGGTCAGCCACGACCGGGCATTCCTCAACAACCTGGTCACCAGCACGCTGGTTTTCGAGGGCGAGGGAACGCTCAAGGAATACGCCGGCGGCTACGACGACTACATCCGTCAGAAAAAGCCCGAGAAGCCAATCGAGTCGCCTGCTGAGCCCACCCCAGAAACCCGGCCGGTCACGACCGATTCGAAGAAACCCCGGAAACTGAGCTTCCGCGAACAGCAAAGGGCCGATGAGTTGTTCCTGGAAATCGAAGAACTCGAAACCGAACAGCAGGAACTCAACCGGACAATGTCCGACCCCGAGTTCTTCAAGGGAGACGGCGACGAGATCGCCGAAGCCTCAACCCGGTTGAAGGAGATCTCTGATCTGCTGCCCGAGCGACTCGCCGAGTGGGAAGAACTCGAATCTCGCCGCTGAGCTCAGTCCTCGATCGGCTCGGGATCCGCCGACAACTGGGCCGCCAGTTCTGGCGAAAGACCGGTCGCCTCGGCTTCGAAGGCCTGATCGACGTGGGAGAGCTTGCGGCAGCCGATCAACACCGAAGTGACTCCGTCCTGGGCGATCGCCCACGACAGGGCCAGATCGACAAGCGACCGTCCCGTTTCGGCGGCGGCGGCGTCCAGCCGCCCCAGCGCTGCCCATCCCGTTTCGTGGAAATAGATCGGCTGGTGCCCGGGCATCACGTCGAAGCGCGTTCCGGAGGGGATGTCCTGGCCAACCCGGTACTTGCCCGTCAAGAACCCCGCACCCAGGGGACTGTAACTGAGCACCCCCACCTGCTGGTCACGACACAACGGCAACAGATCCGCCTCGATCTCACGCTGCACGAGGTTGTAGGGCGGCTGCACCGATTCCATTCGGGGGCCCCCTTCGGAGGCCGCTCGAACCAGGGCATGGGCCATCTGCCACGCCCCCCAGTTGCTGCAACCGATGTGCTTGACCTTGCCCTGTTCCACCAGCGTGTCGAGGGCCGCCAGGGTCTCATCCACGGGGGTCGAATCGTCAAAGACGTGCAGTTGAAACAGGTCGATGACATCAACACCCAGCCTCTGCAGGCTCTCTTCGGCCGAAGTGATCACCCGTTCGCGAGTCAACGTGCCTGAGACCTTCGTCGCCAGCACGACGCGGTCCCGCACCCCACGATCGGCCATCCACTCGCCGACGACCCGCTCGGACTCGCCAGCCGCGTAGGCCTCGGCGGTATCGAGCAGATTGATACCTCGCTCCAGTGCGTGGTCAAGCACGTCAAATGACTTGGCCTTGTCGATCTCCCGACCGAATGTCACACAGCCCAGCCCAATCGAGCTGACTTCCAGCCCGGTCTGTCCCAGCGGTCGATATTCCACGGTGTTCTCCTTCAAAGGGACTCACGTTGTACCAAATCCTTCACGTTCTCTCGCGGCCGCCGCCGACCAACGACGGTGACCTCAGGGACTGGACGCAACAGCGGCCGGTTGAACTGCCCCTCTCGATGCGGACGGACGCCCGGCGGATCAAGGTCAGTGGATCGGTTGCGACATCCGCTCCACTGACCCCAGCGATGGATTGGGGCAACGGCAACCAGACACTGCACCGCCACTACATGACACGCTCCCGGGAGCAGGTTCGCGTGGCAGCCCGGGACCATTTGCGGTTTCTGGACTGACCGCGGCGACTAGCCGATCACGTCGAAGACCGGCTCTCCACCATGGGCGACCGGAATCGGTCGGCCCTGCCGGTCATCGACGGTCATGTGAGGATCGATTCCCATCAACTGGTAGATCGTGGCGACGAAGTCCGCCACCTTGACCGGATGAGTCACCGGATAGGCAGCTTGCTTGTCGGTCTTGCCGTGCACGTGGCCCTGCTTGACGCCACCACCGATCATGAAACTGAAACCACACTGCGGCCAGTGGTCGCGACCGGCATTGCCGTTGATTCGCGGTGTCCGTCCCATTTCCCCCATCACGATGACCAGGGTCGAATCGAGCAACCCTCGATCATCGAGATCCTCGAGCAGGGCCGGGATCACCCGGTCAAGAATCGGCAGGTTGTGGTCCTTCAACATGCCGAAGTTGTTCGCATGCATGTCGTAGGCATGCCCGTAGTGCTTGTAGATGTCCTGGTGCACGCTGATGAACGGAACACGATGTTCCAGCAAGCGACGTGCCACCAGCATCGTGGATCCCCAGAGATGCCGACCGTAACGGTCGCGGGTCGCCTTGGATTCCCCGGAAAGATCAAATGCATCACGGGTCTTGCTCGAACAGAGCATGTCGAAGGCCCGTTGTTGAAACCCGTCAAGACGCTCGACAGCCACACTGGCCCGCACCGCTTCGAACTGCTGATCCAGTTGATCAAGAATTGACTTGCGCCGATCCAACCGGTCGGCAGTCATCGATGGCAACGAATCCAGTGCCGGCATCTGCGGATCCCCGATCGGCATGACCGGGTAGTAGTCCTTCTTGGGTGGTTCCCGATCGAACTTCGGCGAGCAAACCGAAAACAGCGGATCGTACTGGCTACCCAGAAATCCCCCATACGGGCCGCCACGACGGTACTTCTGCCCTTCCCCCGGATAGTTGGGCAGGCAAATGGCGGCCGGCATCTCTCCGGAACCCAGACCAAGGTACTCACAGATCGCACCGATATCCGGCGGATCGGTCGGCTGGGCGGGCAATCGTGCGTTGCCATCGTCCCATCCGGTCATGATCGCCGTGGGATCGTGCGAGTTGTACTTGTGAGTGACAGTCCGGATCAACGTGGCCCGGTGCATCCACCTCGCCAGGTTCGGCATGTGCTCGCAGATCTCGACGGTCGGCAGCGACGTCGAAATCGGATTGAACTGGCCACGGACTTCCTTGGGCGCGTTCGGCTTCATGTCGAACATGTCCATCTGCGAGGGACCACCCAGCAGATTGAACAACAACACCGACTTGGCGGTCCCCTGCTCCCCCGACGCACCGGCCGCCCGCAACAGCTTCGGGACGTTCATACTGCCAAACAGCGACAATCCGCCGATCTGCATCAGATCACGCCGCGTGATCCCATCACACAGCTGTTTGTGGCGTCCGAGGACCTTCAGCATCAGTCAACTCCCATGCGTTCGTCTGCCGTACTATATCGAAATTCTTCCATCTGTTGCATCGGTTTTTCCTTCTTCGCTTCGCTCGCCACGGACTTGCCACCGGTACGTCTTTTCCCGACAAGAGAGCCGCAACCGCTCCGAAACACATTCCTGCACACCGACGGCCGGTCATGATCATTGACTCGTACACACACTGCGGAATCAGCAAATACCTGCCCATTGAGGATGTTTCGGCGACAATGGACCGGGCGGGAGTCCACCGCGCCGTGCTGGCCCAGCATCTCGGGGAATTCGACAACAGCTATATCCAGGGCGTTGTCGCCGCGAATCCGGACCGATACGCCGGGGTCTGCCTGGTTGACCACGAGTCCGCAGCAGTCGTCGGAGAGCTCGAGTCACTGGCCGAATCAACCTGCTGCCAGGGCGTGCGTTGGCCTATCGCTCCGGAGATCGACAACCTCGATCTCGTCGGCCGCACGCTGGATCTCGGCCTGATCGTTGTCGCCTACTTCCCCGAATCGATCGCCGTTTGCGTCGACGAAGTGAGTCGTCTGCTCGAAGCCCATCCAGCCGGGACCCTGGTGGCCTCGCACCTGGGCAACCCCACCGAGAACCAGCCCGACCCGTTGCAGGACTTTCAGCAAGCGGGAGTTTTCGACCTGCTGTCGGCCGACGGCCTGGTCATCCAACTCTCCGGAATGGAAATGACCACCGGGTTTCCTCACCAGGGCCTGCACGCCCTGGTCGCCGAATTTTACCGATCAGCCGGGCCGACGCGGCTGACCTGGGGATCAAATTTCCCGGTCGTCGGAAGTGCCGACGACTACGTGGCAGAGCTGGAACTGCTGACCGGCGGTCAGTTGCCTATCCCCGACGAGGCGATCCCCGCTGTTGCCGGCGGCAATGCCGAGCGGATCTGGTTTGGTGACCGGGCCTGAAGGCCTAGCCGAACACCTCGGTCTTCAGTCGGCCGGTGCTGTCGGCGAAGCGGTCCGATGGAACTCCAACGGAGTTCAGCATGCTGACGAACAGGTTGGACAGCGGCACCGAGTCGTCGAACCTCTGGTAGCTGCCGTGCTTCAGGCCCATGTTCTTGCCACCGGCCAGAACCAGGGGGTAGTTGCGGGCGTTGTGGGTCGTACTGCAGGCACTGCCGAACAGCAGCAGCGTGTTGTCCAACAGCGGCCCGTGCTCGTCCCGTACCGTCTTGAGCCGATCGAGCATGTAGGCATAGTGGCTGGCCAACCACCGGTCGTAGTTGCTCCAGTTCTCCCACTTGGTCGAATGGCTCATGCCGTGATGACCCTGGTTGATTCCGCAGGCCAGCTTCGGGAAGCGGTCGGCAAAACCGATCCCGTCTTCGCGACCGAGCATGTAGGACATCACGCGGGTGATGTCGGTCTGGAAACCCAGCACCATGATGTCGATCATCGAGCGGATGTAGGCCTCGGGAGTCTTCTTGGGATCCACATCGAAGTTGATGTGATCGGCGTTGAAAGGCTTCATCGGGGTGTCGAGCCACTTCTCGTTCCGCTGGATCTGCCGTTCGACACTGCTGAGCGATTCGAGGTATTCCTTGAGCTTGGCGCGGTCCGCCTTGCCGAGCAGGCGACTGAGCCTGCGGCTGTCTTCGAGCACGAGGTCGACAATCCGCTTACCACGACGGATCTGCGAACGCCGTTCCTTGGTGGCCGCGCCACCGCCCGGCGAGAAGTACCGCTCGAAGATCTCCCGGTGCCGGTGTTCAGCCGGGATCGGCTTTCCCTGGTCATCAAAGGACAGCGTCGAGACGCGAGACTGGTAGCCGACGCCACCGTCGACCGAGACGACCAGCGACGAGTAACGGGTCTTCTGGCCAATCTGCTTCGAGGCGACCTGGTCGATCGAAATGCTGTTGCGGTAGTTGCTGCCTGAAACGTCACCGCCGGTCAGCCACGAATCGCCGGCAATGTGGCCCAGCACCTCACGGCTCTTCGGGTGACTCAGGCCGCCCAGGATACTGATGTCCGAGCGATGAGGCTCGAGCACCTCAAGCGTGTTGGTGAACTGGTAGTCGGTCCCCTGCCCCATCGGGAACCAGCTCCACTTCTGGTGGTCGTCGGCGAACTTCTTCTTGTCCGGAATCCCGCACCCGTTGGGGAAGTACATGAAGCAGAGCCGCTTGGGCTTCTCGTCCGACCTGGCCGTCGAATCGGCCATCGCGTCCAGGTACGGCAGCGTCAGGGCGACACCCGCCCCCTGGAGAAACGAGCGTCGGTCAAGTTGCCAGGACTTCTGTGACATTGTGGTTTCCTGTCCGATTTTCCCCGCCGGGGCCAAGCGCCCCGTTTACCTGTGAATTCCGCAGCTATCTCTTTTGTCGGCCTATCGTAGCGTCAGGTCGATCCTCTTTCTTCCCCAATTCCACCGGCTGTTCCTGCAGAAACAGGGGACTCTGGACAATCTCCTCCATCACCACACGCATCGAACCACCGCGACGTGTCACCGCCGAGACAATCCGTTCGATCGCGGGTTCATCGACGAACGACATATCCCGCCCCAGGGCGTAGACCAGCAGGTGTTCGACGAGCGACCTGGTGAACCTCTTGCGTTGTGACTTGAGGATATGTGCCTTCATGCCGGTCACCCCGTCGACAACCGTGCCGCCGGGCAGTTTTGTCCTGGTGTCCGGATTCTTACCGGCGTTGCTCTTGAGCAGCCCCGCACCGTTGTAGTCCTCGAAAATCAACCCGTAGGGGTCGAGCTTCTGGTGACAGTTCCGACACGAGACATTCTCGCGATGGACGACCAGTTGTTGGGCAATCGTCAGACGGGCGTCCTTCTCCTTCTGCTCGAGCCCCGGAACGTTGGGGGGAGGTGGAGGAGGAGATTCGCCCAGGATCCTCTCCATCATCCACACGGCCCGTTTGATCGGATGGGCGTGACGACCGTCGGAATGTCCACTGAGAAACGAACCCTGGGTCAACAGGCCACCGCGACCGATTTCGGGAGCCACCTTCACCGGCCGAAATTCCGTCCCCTGCACTCCAGAGATCCCGTAGAACTCGGCGAGGTTCTGGTTGATCATCACGAAATCACTGTCAATCAGGGTGAACAGGTCCAGGTCTTTCTGCAGGCAGTGTTGCACGAACCCGTACGTCTCCTTGGCCATGTCCTCCTTGACGAATCGGGTGAAGCCACCGTACTGACGAACGTCAACCTGCATCTCCTTGTGACGGTACAGCTTCAGCCATTCGTCACAGAACGATTCGACAAATCGCCGGATCCGCGGGTCTCCCACCATCCGCCGGGTCTCTCCGGCCAGGGATTTCCGGAGCCTTCCGCTGTCGGCCAGGTCGTAGAGTCTCCGGTCCGGGGGGGAATTCCAGAGGAAGTACGACAACCGTGAGGCCAGTTCGTACTCCCGTTGCTGCTCGGTCTTCTTCTCGGCGTTCGATTCAGCCAGGAACAGGAACTTGGGCGAACAGAGCACCGCCACCAGAACCTCCTTGACGCTGTCCTCGTACCGCTTGAACTCCCCCCGGACGTCTTTCCAGAACGCATGGTAGAGATCGACTTCGCGGGTCCGTGGCGGTCGTCTGAAGGCCCGCCGGAGAAACCGCTGGAGCACCTCACGGGTGTAGACGCTCTCGTCTCCCCTGTTGGGCGAATCGAACAGGATGCCGGTGTGGCTGGCCGGCGGCCACTCGGAAAAATACGGTGCCTCGAATTCCATCGACTCCACCAACACCCTCGATCCCGGCTGCTTCTGGTCCTTGACGAAGTCACCGTTCCAGACGGTCAGCACCATGATGTTGGCCAGGTTGCTCAACTCGGCGAGGTCGACCTGGGGAACCGGCAGGTTTTCGAGTCGTCCGAAGAACTCATAATTGGCCATCTTGCCATCGGCAGCCTTGATCGGCTGAATCGAATCGAACCGCCGGGCGTCCTGGCCGTCATCGGTGCGATTGCCGAGCGAGACCTGGAGAACCGGTTTCCGCTTGCCGGATCCCGTGGCCTGGCTCTTGAGCCGGGCAAGTTGTTCCGCACGTTCCTTGCGAATCGCATGGTTCTTGGCCAGCGGAGTCAACACGACCCGTTCGACACCCAGCCCGCCCTTCCACTTCAACTGCAGGGCCCCCTGCCCTTTGGGCAGGTCCAGAATGCCGAGACTCTCCACGCTGAGGATCTTCTTCTCGACCCGTTCCTGGTCAACTGGTCCCTTGCGGTAGCGATGCATGAGTCGTCCGGAGGTGCCCACAACCTCCAGGTTCATGTCAATCCGCCGCATGACCGTCTTGGCCGTCGTAACGACATCGACGTGATAGACGTCGCGAGCAGGCAGATCGAAACCAAATTTCGCCGACCGTTCCATCTTCGACCCGTTGTTGGGCACCAGCCGGCCGTCGGTCAACAACAGCAGGTAGAGGTCGGTGGCCTGGGCAGCTGTCACGGTGACCGCGCCCTGGCCCGAAGAGACGACCTCTTTCCCCATGAGCAAGGTCTGTCTTTGCTTCTTGTTATAAGAGGCCGGCAATTCTTCGTTGCGTTTGGCGACCGAGGCAGCTCTGACCCGCAGCACAAAATCTCCAGCTGCCGGAAAGTCGCGGCGGATCAGCATCTTGAGATTGGGCGACGGACCGTGCCACGACCCCGGCGCCACCTCCCGGTGCGGCACGGCCGAATCCAGCAGCATGCCTCCCTCGGTGACCTGGTAGCGGTGCTTGTGCGATCCCCGCATGCCGATTCCCAGGTTCTGCAGGATGTTGGCGTACGGACCGGTCCGTGTGGCTGGGTCAACGGTGATCGGCCGGCCGTCGGTGCCGAGAACCTCGGCCACCAGGTGCTGCGGATCGACCGGCTGAGAGACATATCCTCCGAACCGCCCGGCCGCCTTCCCCTTGGCCAGCCCCTTGCCGATACCGGTCCCAATACGAATGCGGTATCGGGTGATGGCGGGCTTTTCAGTGAAGATCGCCTGATCGAGCGCCCGGCGGGCAATCGACTGGTAGTACTCCAGGTGAAGCGGCGTCGCCTGCAGCACGGTGGCATTGTTGGAGAACCCCGACTTCGACTTGCCGTCCTCGGGAAGCAATTGGCCGAAATTTATCGAAAGGCCAAGCAGTTCCTGCAGCGTGTTGGTGTACTGCTGACGTGTCAGCCGGCGAATGACATTGCGAGAGCTGGTCCGATGCGCTTTGATCGCCTTGGCCAGTTCGGCCTGGATCCAGTCGATCATCCGTACCAGCCGGGCCTCGGGCACCTTCTTGGCGTCCTTGGGAGGCATCTTGCCGAGGTTGATCATGTTCAGGGCGTGATGCCACCGCTCGGCATCGGGCCCCCCGACCAGGTCCGGGTTCAGATCGTCCAGCCGAGTGTTTCCCTCCGACACCTTGGCGTTGTGGCAGTCGACACAGTAGGTCTTCAGGGCCGGAAGAACATCAGTGGCAAACGTGGCGGGAGGGCGATCGGCAGCAACGGACAAGGATGCCGCCGCAACCAGTATCACCACAGCCAACAAAGGGCGAACAAAACTCACGGCGGCGGTGTTCCTTGGCACCAGGACCGGTGCCGGTGGGAGGAAACGATGCGGGACGATTGCAGGCAGAAACCCCAGTCTAGGGACTGACCCCGAGCCGCGACAATGGCGACTCGTCTCGGACAACTCCAACCGTCACCGGCTCCCGAACCGTGACCGTCAGGCACCGGAATCCCAGGTCACATCGGCATCGAACGGAAAGATCGGCCGCGGGGTCCGTGTCCAGGTGAACGCCGCCAGGTCCGACTGGGTCATCCCGGGAGAATCCACCCGGATCAACGCTCGACGCCAGTCGTCGAAGTACTGGAAGTTGCTGGCGGTCTTGACGACCACCGCCCGGGCCTGCCCGACATCCAGTCCCAGGTGCTGGTAGAGCATGGGATGACAGATGGCGAATCCGGCCGCCGCCATCACCACGATGTGAACCGGACCGGATTGCAACAGCACCACCTGTCCGATCTCCGCGGTCCCCCGTTCCCCGGCGTGCACCTCGTGGTTCTCGGAGATGGCCGCCACGCGGGCGGTCACCTCGATCGGCTGGCTGAACTCGTTGTCAATCTTGCCCCCAAGCGACACGGTCACCTCGGCACCGATCCCGGCCGAGCGAGCAACAGCCACGGCATCGGGATCAACGATCGGAACCAGCATCGGGCGATCCGACTCCGGCTGGGCTGTCGCCTGTGCCAGCAGTTCCTTCAGGATCCAGGTGCTGTCCCCGGGAGCACCGCCATAGACCGAGTCCCCGGTGTCCGAGAGAATCAGCAACCCGTCCTCGTGAGCGTAGGCACGGCCGACGGCTTCAGAGACTTCCACACGTTCGGACTTCCAGAAGTCCTCTCGCATCTCCCAGGCCATCTCCCCCATTTCGGCGGCCAGCGCATCGGCCAGGTCCGCATCTCCATCGGTGTGCACCACCACCGCCCAGCCGCCTTCGGCCACGTCGAGCCAGGGCTGCATCGGATAGGGGGACACGTCCAGCACCTCGGCCCGCTGTTCCAGTTCCCGGGCCCGGTCGAACCAGGCCTTCATCGGGCCGCCGGAGGTCAGGAACTGATCTTGCGGGGTGATCATCGGGATTTTTCGCCACCCGATCGTCGGGCGACGACCGGTTTCCAGCCAATCAAAGAGCAATCTCGCGGCCTTCACCCCGGTCCCCAGCGTGTTGTGCGGCTGGGTTTCGTGGCCGACCAGCAGGTCGGCCATCTCGACCATCCTGGTCGTGATGTTGGCATGGTGATCCAGGGGACATGCCAGCGGCACGTCCGGACCAATCACATCGCGAACCGCTTCCAGAACCGCTCCCTCCAGGTCGTCGTCCCGCTCGATGCTGGCCGCTCCATGCAGTGACAGGAACAGCGCGTCCAGTTCCCCGGCCGACCGCAACGGCTCAAGCAGCATTTCGAGCAGTTCGTCGTAGGTCTCGTCGAGAATCTTTGCCCCGGCCCCGGCCCAGGCCCGTGACAACGGGACCAGCTCGACCGCTTGGTCCCGATCGGCCGCCACCTGCAAAAATCCTCCCAGTGGCCCCACTCCTGCCAACTGTTCGAGCAATTCCGCTCCCTGGAACAGCCCGTAGGCCTCGAAGGCATCCCGTCCGGTCCGTGCCCGTGTGAAGGTTCCGGTCTCCTGGACGATTTCACCAAACGCAATCCGCATCGACTGACTCCCTGTCCGCTGGTCCGGAGGAAACCCCATTCACACGCGGCATCAATCCTGCCGTCCCACTTTGATACAGAACCTCCAGCCGGCGGATGAACCCATCCGGTGCAAGTCCATTCCAAGCAGGCGGCAGACCGTTACCCGCAGATACACAGAAGCCCCGTGGCTCCGCATGAGAATCGCTCAGCATATCCCACAACAGATCCGACACCAACACGGTCATTGCCACTGCCGAAGGCCAGAGAGGTGTTTGAGAACCCCTCGTCGGACCGATACACTTAGCAGACTGTCCCTCAGAAACGCTGGATCCGGCGGAAGCCTCGAAGAAACTCCCGGCATGCATCCCGCAGACCTCCACCGCCGACTGTTCCTGCAGGGCTCGCTCGGATCGGCCCTGTCGATCGGCTCGTCCTGCCTGACCTGTGCCGCGGCCGGAAAGACCAGCCAGGCGGGCTCGAACAAGAGCGTGATCTTTCTCTGGATGAACGGCGGCCCGAGCCACATCGACATGTGGGACCCCAAGCCGTCGGCCCCGGCCGAAATCCGCGGCCCCTACGCACCGATCGCCACCTCCCAGCCGGGAATCCGGGTCACCGAACACCTTCCCGGCCACGCACGGTTGCTCGAGAAGTTGACCCTGCTGCGTTCGATCGACTGTTCCGACTGTGGACACGATCCGAACACCGTGATGCAAACCGGAAGCCGCGAGGCCAAGAAGACCAACCCTCGAGCCAACCGGATCCCGGCAATGGGGGCGGTGGTCTCGCAGTTCCGCGGCCCGAATCGGCCGGGACTTCCCGCCTACGTCACCTTTCATGTCACCGAAGGATCCATCGCACGTGGTGGGGCCCTGGGCCGACAACACGATCCGTTTCACGGAAACCTGGGAGCCGGTCCGTTTCAGCGAGCCGATCGCCTGACCGACGATGTGCTGAAACGGCGGCATGGACTCCTGAAGACACTCGACCGTTACTCAGGCGGCCCTGATCTGTCCGGGGCGACCGACAGCGTGCCACGGTTGCGGGAGGAAGCGATTGAAGCGGTTCTGGGCGGTCGTGCCCGGAGTGCCTTCGACCTGGATGCCGAGCCCGAATCCGTGCGTCGCCTCTACAATCGCGTGCCCTGGATCGACCAGTTCGGTCGAACCGGCAAGATGAACGACCAGGTGCTGCAGGCCCGCCGACTCGTCGAACACGGGGTGCCCTTTGTCACCGTCGTGCTCAGTGCCTACGGAAATTCCGCAACCTGGGACACCCACGGCAACCCCGTCAAGACGGCCTACGGTGGTGTGGAAACGGGACTGAAACCGCTGCTGGCCCCATTCGACCACCTGCTGACCACGCTGGTCGACGACCTGGACGAACGCGGCCTGCTGGACGACACGCTGGTCGTCGCCGTGGGCGAATTCGGTCGCAGTCCGCGAATCAACAAGAACACTGGTCGTGATCACTGGCCGGCCGTCGGCGGCGGTGTCCTGGCCGGTGGCGGATTTTCCCACGGCCGGACCGTCGGCGGCACCGACCGCCAGGGTGGCAGCATCACATCGCAGAAGGTGAGTCCGGCCGACATCGCAGCGACCATCTACCGTCATCTTGAGATCCCCCTCGAGACCACCTACGTCGATGCTTCCGGCCGGCCCCGGTTCATCGTCGACTCGGGCACGCCGATCGATGAGCTCTTCGCCTAGATCCCCGTGCCGTGGGGCGTCTTTCACTCCAGGCCATGGTGTGACCAGCAGCATTCGCCACGACCGCCGAACCTGGTTGAAGTCCATCGGCGGCAGCCTGCTGAGCCCGGCCGCCTGCCTGGCAGCCGGTTCGACCGACAAACCGCCACTGTCACCGAAAGTGGTGGACCGATGGCGGAGGCACTACGCCGAAGAACTCTTTGGACGCGCCCTGCCGTTCTGGGATCGCCACGGCATCGACCACCAGCGGGGTGGCTTCCAATGTGCCCTGGGTTACGACGGCCAACTGGTGGATTCCAACAAGTTCCACTGGTACCAGGGCCGCGGCATCTGGGTCTACAGCTACCTCTACAACCACTTCAAGAACCGGCTGCCCGGTGAACAACACCAGCGGACCCTGTCCATCGCCCGCAAGGCGGCCAGCTTCTGGCTGAAACACGGTCCCGACAAGCGAGGCTGGTGGCCCGAACTGCTCAGCCGCGAAGGCCGAGTGTTGCAGCCCTTCCGGGGAGATGTCTACAGCGCGTTCACCACGATCGAGGGCTGCCAGGAACTGGCCCACGCGACCGACGACGACGCGATGAGAGACCGATCGTTGCGTTGGCTCAAACAGGCCTACGCCCAGGTCACACGCCGCGACTACCAGGATCCCTACGCCCGAAAACCGGGCTGGCGAGTCCAGGGCATCTGGATTTACGTGCTCAACTGCTGCACGCAGATGCTGGCACGCCGGGATGACCAGTCA
Source organism: Planctomycetaceae bacterium (assembly GCA_002724315.1). Lineage (GTDB taxonomy): Bacteria > Planctomycetota > Planctomycetia > Planctomycetales > Planctomycetaceae > UBA8437. Next base: position 77,078 of record PBOJ01000019.1, read on the forward strand.
CTGAAAGCCATGGCCGACACCTGCATCGAGGCCTTGCTCGAACGACATCACAACCCCGACATCGGCCTCAACAACGAGTTCCTCGACCACGACTTCGGCCGAATCCCCGAGGAAGCCAACCGCTGCCTGGTCGGACATTGTCTGCAGGGACTCTGGCACGTCGTCAAGGAAGCCCGCCGCCGTGGTGACCGCGGCATCGAGCGGACCTGTCACCAACGCATCCGTCGGCACCTGGACATCGGATGGGATCACGTGCACGGCGGACTCTGCGAGTGGGTCAACGTCGGACAGTTCGACTACGAATGGGGTCCCCAGAAACTCGGCAGCCAGACGATCCCGCTGAAGATGACCGGCGAATACAACTACGTGAAGTCCTTCTGGGCCCTCAACGAGGTACTCGTCGCAACGCTGATGACTTACGAGTTGACGCAAACGGCGTGGGCCGCCCGTTATTTCACTATGGCACAGGAGATCGCCGACCGGCACTTTTCCCGCACGGCCCACGGGCAGGCCAGTTATCGTCTGGCCACTGACCGTCGGTTCCGCTTCGTGCCTCGCAGCACTCGGCAGGACAATTACCACCCGCTCCGCCGCCTGATGCTCAACCTGCAGGCACTCGATCGCCTGGCCACGTCGTGACACCCCGTTGTCATTTCCTCCGGTGCCTGGTCAAAAACATTTCGCACGGAAGATCGGTCGCTTGAACGGCCCCCAACACGGATCTACATTGCCACGCAACCATCCGGATCTGCACCAGAGAGGCGATGCGATGCCCCCGCTGAAACGACAGTCGTCCCTCCCAGTTCGTCAGCTCTCCCTGGTATTCCTGGCGGCCATCGGCCTGTCCTGTCTCCGAGGAACGACACCATGCCGTGCCGCTGAGACGCCCGACGCCAAGCCGCTCACGACGACATGGGCGGCCGGCCATCCGGAACTCCTGGAACTGTTCGGACGCCCCTTCGCCCCGGCGGGAATCGAGCACCGCAAGGCCCGTTTTCGGGCCTGGCCGTCAAAAGAACACCGACTCCCGTTTGCCGCCTCGCAACCGACACTGGTCCGGGGACCGAAAAACCAGTTGTTCGCTCATTGCTGGTCGGTCATCGCCCGATCGGTTGACGGAGGCTCGAACTGGAAGAGCCTGGGCTCGCCGCCGCGCGGATTGCCGACCCCCACGGGATCGAAGCTGCTGAAAAACAGCTTCGACGGTTGTGGCATCACACCCCGCGGCACTCTGTTGGCCCACTTGACGGTGCAATACAACGACGGCCGACCCTACGAAGGATTCTCCGACCCCAGCTACCACACCGACCTCTACGTCACACGTTCGACCGATGATGGAGCCACCTGGGAAACCCCGATCCGGCTCAATCGCGGACCGCGAGAAAATGCGGGAGCCCACCGCTGTCGATTCGCGACGCTCGCCGACGGCACGGTCGCCCTGGCCATGGGAACCTGGTTCCAGTCCGAAAGTGGCCCGTTGCCCAAGGCGAAACAGTTCAGCCAGGCCTTTCTCTGGCGGTCCAGCGATGACGGCAAGACCTGGCGCCGTGACGACCGTCCGATGTGCCGATACGGCGCCGAACCCGACCTGCTGGCCCTGCCTTCGGGCCGGCTCCTGGCAGCGGTCCGATACCAGCGACACAAGTTGCCAGGTGATCCCGACCTGCTGGCATCCCCCCACCTGCTTCGTTCCGACAAGCCTCCCTTCACCAAGAGCCGCCAGGTCGGCAAGGGACTGGTGGTCCGAAACACGGCCGTCCTGCACTCCGACGACGGCGGCAAGACCTGGAGCGAGCCACGACTGGTCACCGGATTCGACGAACAGACCGCCTGCCTGGTGCGTCTTCCCGACAACACCATCCTGCTGGTCTTCGGGCACAAGACCGACGGATCCGGACAACGGTTCATGGCCAGTTTCGACGAGGGGCGCAGTTGGAGCCGGACCGTCTACCAGTTGGGTCAGAACTGCCAGTACGCCAGCACTGTCCTGTTGACCGGCAACCGCCTGGTCTCGGTTTCACACCGGATCATCGACGGTGTCGGGATATTTCACGCCCGTCAGTGGTCGGCCCCGAAGAAAACCGCCTTCAGCGATGGCGGTTTCTGGACTCCCCGGCCGGCCGAACCGCTGGGTGTCGCCAGGTCACGTTGAGTCTCCCCGCTGTTGACTGATGACCACTCCGGGCTGATGGCCGCGGCGGCGCGACGAACGCGGTGTTTGTTGCGTGGAGGAATGCCGATATACTCGATGTGGTTTTTCGGATACCGGTCGTTGAGACGCCACGGACCATGACACGTCGCCGCTCTGGCTACTGTGACGGAATCACCCGTCGGGACGCGATTCGTGCCGGGATGGGAGTCACCGGTGCCCTGTCGCTTCCGGGCATCATCGAACTGCAGGCCGCCAGCCGGACCGACGACGGCGACGGATCCAACAACGCGGTGATCTTCGTCGAAATGGGCGGCGGACCGACCCAGCACGAGACCTTTGATCCGAAACCGAAAGCTCCCAGCGAATATCGCGGTCCATTCGGCGTGATCGACACGACACTGCCGGGCATTCAGTTCAGTGAACTGATGGCTCGCCAGTCGCAGGTCACCGACCGCGTGGCGCTGATCCGGTCTGTCCACCACAAGACTGGCAGCCACACCGTCGGCAGCCACCTGGTGCAGACCGGCTACTACCTGCGGAACGCTTCAAATGTCGACAACGACATGCCCTGTATGGGTTCGGTGATCGCCAAGGTCCGTGGCGCCAACAACCCGGCCATGCCTCCGTTTGTCTCGATCCCCTCGTCAATGCGTTACGGGCGAGCCGCATGGCTGGGCAAGTCGTTCAACCCGTTCGAAACCGGCGGCAAGCTGACCTCCAAGAACTTCCAGGTCCCCAACCTGGAACTGATCAAGGGAATCAGCACCTCACGGCTCTCCGACCGCCGCCGTCTGCTGGCGGGATTCGACTCGACCCGTCGCATCCTCGACAACCGGGGCTTCGCCACCGCCCAGGACAGTTTCACGGAACAGGCCTACCGGATGGTCACCACCACCTCGGTGCGCGACGCCTTCGACCTGAAGCGGGAGGACCAGGCCACCCGCGACCTGTACGGCAACAGCGAGTTCGGCCAGGGACTGCTGCTGGCGCGCCGACTGGCCGAGCGTGGAGTGCCGTTCGTCACGGTCGGTTCCGGCGGCTGGGACAACCACGGCCAGAAGGTCTGCGGGTTCACTCTCGAACAGAGTCTCAAGAAACGCGGCCCGGCATTTGACCAGGGCGTGGCCGCCCTGGTCACGGATCTCTACCGCCGCGGTCTGGACCGCAAGATCCTGCTGGTCTGCATGGGAGAATTCGGCCGAACCCCGAAGGTCAACAGCGAAGCCGGCCGCGACCACTGGGGTGCCGTGATGACCGTGCTGGTTTCCGGCGGCGGTCTGCAGGTCGGACAGGTCGTCGGAGCCTCTGACTCCAAGGGCGGCTACCCGATCGCCGCGCCCTACGGTCCCAACAACGTGCAGGCGATGATCTATCGCCACCTGGGCATCGACCCGTCGCTGAAGTTCCCCGACCCGGCCGGTCGGCCGCGGTACGTGCTCGAGGAACGCGGGCTGATCGGCGAGTTGATCTGAGCCGACGACCGGGCGACTACTTGCCCGTGACCGTCAGCCACGCAAGATTGAACCTGGCCATTTTGATCGTCTTGTAGCCATCGCCTTCGTAGACCAGCAGCACGTCACCGTCGCGGTTGGCGGCCATGTCCGAATAGGCCGCAGGCCCGACCTCGGCTACCCGGGCCACCGGCCAGGTCTTCGCATCGTCACGGCTCAATCGCACCGTCAGCACCCGGCGGGATCCGGTGTCCGAGGGATGCGCCACGACAATCGCATTCGGGCCGACCCGCAGCACGCTTCCCTGGCAACTCCGCTCGGGCATTCCCGCATGGTGGGCGATCGGCGACCAGGTCGCCCCCCCGTCGGAACTGAAGCAGTAGGCCCGCTGTTTCTTGCCCATCCGGCTGCGAGCATTCATGTACAACCGACCGTCGGCAAGTTCGACCACCTCGCACTCGTCGGACTGGTCCACCGTGGCCGGCTTGCCGTGTGTCCACGTTTTCCCGGCATCGTCGCTGTAGATGGCATAGGAAAGTTGCCGCCGCCCGAAGGGGACATCCTTCTCGATGCCCGCCCAGGCAGGAATCACCAGCCGTCCGGCATGTCGACCGTGACGCAACTGGATCCCGTGCCCCGGACCCGGCCCCACCCAGCCCCACTTCTCAGGCAGGACACCACGGGTGATGTCGACCGGCTTGGACCACGTTCGCCCATCATCAGTGCTGCTGCTCCGCAACACCTGCTTGTTGTCCCTGGAAAACAGCAGCCAGATCGTACCGGTCCGGTGATCGGTCACCAGGCAGGGATTGCCGATGGTGTGTGATCGGTCGTCGAACAGCACCCGCGTCGGCCCCCAGTGTGATCCCCCGTCGTCGCTACGTTTCATGACCAGGTCAATGTTTCCGTGGTCACGACCGTTTTCTCGACGGGCTTCACACAGGACCAGGATCGTCCCCTTGTGAGTGGTCAACACCGCGGGGATCCGGAACGTGTGAGTCTTCTCGGTTCCCGACCGGAACAGCACCTGCTGTCCAAAGACCGCCGCATCGCCGGCCGATGAGACTGCAGAAAGGGACAACCAGGCCAGAACGGCCAACAAACGGCGGGGGCAGCGATGTGTAGTCATGCAACTCATCATCGCTTACCCCGCAGCCATTTGCGAACCCACGACCGCCTTCAGCCAGACGGCTGTTTCGTCGTCGAGAGGATTGGGGTAACCTGAGTGGCGTCCCCGCGTGGAGAATTCTCGATGACGCATTCGACGCCAACCACTGCTTCGAACCTGCCCCACGCCCCGACCCGACGCCAACTGCTGCAGGCGGGATCGATCGGCCTGATGGGACTGGGAATGGCCGACGTCGCCAGACTGCGAGCCCAAGCGGCTGGCGACTCGGTGACGAAGCCGCGGTCGGTCATCTTCATCTTTCTGACCGGGGGAGCGTCTCAACACGACACCTTCGACATGAAGCCCGAAGGGCCCAGCGAGTTCCGCGGCGAGTTTTCCCCGATCCACACGGCGACCCCGGGAATCGAGATCTGCGAGCACTTTCCCCGACTGGCCCGCCAGAGCGACCGCTGGAGCCTGGTGCGGTCGTTGAGCCACCCGGACAACGGTCACCAGACCGGCACCTACATCATGCTGACCGGTCGCCGGGACAAGACGCCGTTCCGCTCCAGCCGACCTCACGGCAACGACTGGCCGTCGATCGCGGCGGTCGCCGGAGCGATGACATCCGGTCGCAGCAACCTGGCCAACAGCATCGTGTTGCCCGAAAAAGTGGTTCATAGCCAACAGGGAGTCTTTCCCGGCCAGTTCGCCGGCAAGTTGGGAGCGCACCACGAACCGTGGTTCCTGGACATGACTGACAAGCCCCACGGCTACCACGCCTTCTCGGGCGCGTTCCCCGGCTACCTGTACAATCTCCACCGCGGCAATCACTCCGACCGTGACGACTGGCGTTTCGCAGTCCCCAACATCTCGCTGCCCGAGGGCGTGTTCGCCCCGCGCTTCCGCAAGCGGGTGGAACTGCTGAACATCGTCGAGCGACAGCAACAGCAGCTCGAAGATGCGGCCGCTTCGGCCGACTACGGACGGTCCCGCCAGGGAGTCGTCTCGCTACTGGCGGACCCCGGCGTCCGCGATGCGTTCAACGTCAGGAAATCCGATCCCAAGACACTCCAGCGGTACGGGAACAACTCCTTCGGCTGGTCACTGCTGATGGCCCGCCGCCTGGTGGCCCTGGGGGTCAACATGGTCCAGGTCAACCTCGGCAACATGGGCACCTGGGACCTGCACGGCAATGCCTTCCCGCTGGCCAAGAACTTCCTGTTCCCGCCAACTGACCTGGCCATCTCGGCCTTGCTGGATGACCTGACGGAATCGGGAATGCTGGAGGAGACGATGGTGGTGATCGCCGGGGAATTCGGCCGCACCCCCAGGATCTTCAACGGGGCTCCCAACGTCTACAAGACGGTTGGCCGCGGGCACTGGGGCCCTTGTCAGACGGTGATGATCGCCGGTGGCGGCGTGGCCGGTGGCCGCGTGATCGGATCCTCGGACAAGAGCGGGGCCTACCCCGCCTCCGATGTCCAGACTCCCGAAAGCTTCGCGTCGACGATCTACCACGCGCTGGGCATCCCCCGCAGTGCCCACTGGCACGACGCCGCCGATCGCCC
>PBOJ01000020.1 GCA_002724315.1 Planctomycetaceae bacterium
CCATCCCCAAAATCCCAATGCTGCATCACCCTGGAAATCACCGGTCACACCGCCGTACTTGTGTATCTGGGTCGTGATGACACCCATGATCCGACTGACGCGGTCCAGGAGAGTGATCAGGTCGTCGGAGGATGTCTCGGCGTGTCGGGAGAAGTCTTTTAGGTCGCAGAACATCACGGTGACATCGCATTCACGCGGTTCGAGCAGTGACGTGTCTGGATCGTCACCGAGAGCGGACAGGACGGGCGGGGCGAAAAACTGCCGAAAACTGGACCGTTGTCGTTCGAGGCGATTGACCCGCCGAATCGCGGCAACCACTTCAGCGATCAGTTCGGTGTATCGGACGTCGGATTCCAAGACGGGTCGGCCCGATTGCGCGAATTCGCCGGGAGCACGTCCAGCGACATAGATCGCCCTCTGTTCCCCCGGCACATCCCGGATGGGTGTGCAATAGGCCCAGTTGAATTCGCTCACAACGGTGTAGGGAGTTTCGGACTGGTCGGTGTCCCAGGTGTGAAGGATGCTGCGGGCTGAGTCGCCAACAGCATTCCGGACGAGGCGACTGCTGGGTCTGACGGGCCCGGCGGTTTCTTGCCGGCGATCCCAATGGAGCACGGAGATTGGAGTGTCCGTGTCGTCGTCGGCGACCTCCACGATCGCAACAGCGTCGGCGTGGGTCACCCCGGCCAGCAGCAAACCTGTCAGCCGGTGATAGAGGTCGTCATCGGAACGTGCCCCCCAGATCAATTCAGGCAGGCGAGTGAGGACCTCGAGCCTCTTGCCTGGGTCTCGGAAAGGCACCTGTTCAAGTTGGCCGGGCTCAAAACGAGTTGCTTCGATTCCCTCCGGGTGATCCGACGCCGAATGCGAATCCGTTCCGTGCCCCAGATGGAAACTGGTTTGGCCGATGACGAAAAAGTCTCCAGTTGTCAGCGAGGCGGTGGTCACGCGATGGCCACGCGAAAAAACTGGATTCGAAGCGTCCGGTTGGGCCTGCAACCGAACGGTATCGTCACCATCAGCGATCAAAGTGATGTGGTGGCGGGACAGGTGCCGGTCCCACGGGATTGCCAACTCCAACTGGGGGTTCCGCCCTATGCGAAGTTCCCGGCCGGGTTCAAGACGTGTGGTGGCGCGTTGGTCCGGAGAAGACCCTATGGCGATCAATTCAAGCATTGTCGGGGTCCCCTTCAGCGGGCGGGGGCGGCGGAACGGGGCGATTCAACAGGCGTTGACGGTCAGTCGTGTTTCCGGCGGCGTGTTGGTCGGGGTTGCTGAAGGTCTTGAGGGCAAAACCCCAAATGAGTGTCAGTAACAGGCCACTGACTGTCAGGGCTCCTAACCACGTCCTGAGAACATTTTTTCGCATGGCCGCGATCGGTTGCAGGGCCTGGTCGCGTCGTTCCTGGACCAGGGCATACCATCCGGTGTCGCCAACGGGACTGAAGGCTGCCAGCCAGTGCCCGGGAAAAGTGTCAGCGTCATGTGCAGAGACGGGGTCGGAATAGTCGTCGTGAACACGGACGAGGTCTTTTTCATCGGAAGGGAAGAGTTTCGCCTGAGTCGGTCGGTCGAGCATGACCACCGGAGCCGTGGCGATGTGCGTGTGCAGCCAAGGGTGATCCAACAGGCGACCGTCTCGGGAGTCGAGAATTGCGATCGTTCGGTCCACGTCCTGGGTCGGCGTAGAACCGAGACGGGGTTTGTATTCAGCGTAAGGAGCCGAAAGGACGCTCCCGAGTTCACGGGTTCCTGCCAGGATGGCAATCACGGAATTCTCGGAGTCGCGAATGGGGACCGAGTAGGCCACGATGGCGCGTCCGGTTGCACGACTACGGAAAGCGAGTGAGAGATGCGGCTTGTTGACGGGTTGCAGTGTGTCGGGGATGTCACCGTTGGGAAGTTCTTTTCCCAGGCCGTGGAAGTAATCTCGGTGTGCCCACTGCTGGTCGATCGTGTCCTGGTTGGCGGGCCCTCGCCAACGTTGAAAACCTTTGGCGTCGACCACGAACCAACTGGCGTCGGGGTTTCTCCCTGAACGAGCACGACTTCCGGTGGCCTGTAGTCGTTGGGTTTCGAGATGCTCGAACAGGGCGTCGCGACCATGCCAATCACGTTCCGCCGCGGCAACCAGAAGGTCACGGAGGCGTGGAGAAGCAGCGACGTCGGTGAGTTCCTGTTTCCAACTGTCCAGTTCCCGTTCAACTCCCCGGGCCATGATACGAGAAGACACTGCGTCACTCTCCAGAGACCGGGTGATCAGATTCTCCTCGGCGGTTTGCACAGCATCGTTGGTGGCTGAGATGCCAAACAGGAACATGGCCATCACCAGCAGTAGTGGGAGAACGCCGCCTGCCGCAATCAGGGGCCGCCGGGAACGCATGCGGGCTCGTGTGTGGAATGCGTCCAGGACCGACTGGGCGTTGGGGAAACGGTCGTCGGGGTCCAGTTGAAGACAACGGTCCACAATGTCGGCCAGGCGACGGTCGACTCCGGCCTCCCGCCGGTGATCAGGACCCCGCTCGGTCTCAGCGACGAGTCGGCGATAAACCGCCAAACGGTCCGCGAGTGAATCCGTGGCTGCCAACTGCCGTTCGGAATGTGTGTCACGATGTGGAGGGACTCCGGTGAGCAGGTGGTAGAGGAGTGCTCCGAGGGCGTAGACATCCCAACGTGCGTCCGGATGGGCAGCAAGGTCGGCCTGCTCAGGGGCCATGTAATAGAGTGTGCCCAGGGCCGGGTCCTGTTCATGGGAAAGGCGGGATTGTCCAAAGTCGCAAAGGCGTGGCGAAAGGTCGTCGTCAATCAGCACGTTTCCGGGTTTGAGATCGCAATGCAGGATGCCGCGGCCGTGGGCATGCACAAGGCCGTGCAGGACGCCCATTGCAATTCTCACGGCTTCGGACGGCGAAAAGGCGCCGTCAACCAGGTGGCTGGCCAGCGAACCGTTTTCGAGATACTCCATCACGTAGTAGGGAGGGTCGCTTTCCCACCCTACGGCGAGCAGGCCAACGATATGGCGAGAACTGTCCAACGCCGCCAGTTTCTCCACTTCTCGGGCCAGGAGTGTCCAGTCGAGGCGGCCGTGATGGCTGTAGACTTTGACCGCCACCAACCGCCCGGTGTTTTCCTCGCGAGCGAGCCACACCGAACCGAACGCACCGTCACCCAAACAGCGCTCGAAGGCAAAACCGGGCAGGACCAGTGCGGGATGCCGAGATTGCCGACTGAGCGTCTGCGAATCGATTGCGGCAGATTCGTCCTGAACCGGTGTGTCAGTGATAAGGGAGGGTGTGTTGGGCAACCTGAAGGACGGCTAAAAGGTGTGGTGTGGGGATGGGAAAGTGGACAGGTCAGGAGAAGTTCCTGAACAACCATTGTGTGTGTTGCAAGCGTGTTCTGGCAACAACGTTCCTTCACTGTCGAGGGCCATCTTGGACCGTTGTCGGTCACGGTGACGTTGGCTAAAATGGCGGGGACGGCCCACAGAGAGGACGTTCGAGTGCGGTGGCAGGATGCCGTACGAATATCACGTGAGACGCACTTGAAGACTGTTTTTGCGGGACCTGACGCGTCCCCGACGCGGTCGTGATCCCAGGCAAAATGGCGGCTGACCAGGAGCAAGGCAGTGACTGACGGCCAGGAGATCGAGGCTGACGGCCCGATCGAACCCGATGGCGGTGGCGTGGTTGACCCGGGTGAACAGATCACACGGCTCGACATTCAGGATGAGATGCGCGACAGCTATCTCACCTACGCCATGAGCGTGATTATCAGTCGGGCGCTGCCCGATGCCCGTGATGGTCTGAAACCATCGCAACGACGAATCCTGGTCGCGATGAATGATCTGCGGCTGGGACCGAACTCGTCACGGGTCAAATGCGCAAAGATCTCCGGCGACACCAGCGGAAATTATCATCCGCACGGTGACGGTTCGATTTATCCCACTCTCGTCCGTATGGGACAGGACTGGATCATGCGGGATGTCCTGATCGATAAGCAGGGCAACTTTGGTTCGTTGGCGGGCTTGCCGCCGGCGGCAATGAGGTACACCGAGGCCCGGTTGTCTGCGGTCGCATCGGAAATGCTCGCCGATATCGATCGGGATACCGTCGACTTTGTGCCGACCTACGATCAGCGAAACAGCGAGCCGGTGGTGCTTCCGTCCCGGTTCCCCAACCTGCTGGTCAACGGGTCAAATGGCATTGCGGTGGGGATGGCCACCAGCATTCCCCCGCACAATCTCGCGGAAGTGTGCGGGGCGGTGGTGCGTTTGATTGACGATCCCGAGATCACCATCGACGAACTGATCGAGGAAATGCCCGGGCCGGATTTTCCGACGGGTGGAGTGATTTGCGGCGAGTCGGGAATCCGGCAGGGATACCTGACGGGCCGTTCGACGGTGGTGTTGCGAGCGAAGACGGAATTCACGACCGAAAAGAAGAATGACGTGATCGTCGTCTCTGAGATTCCCTACCTCGAGACCCGGGATAGGATTCGAGAGAAGCTTGAGGTGCTGGTGCGGGACGAAAAAATCAAGGGGATTGCTCGGATCGTTGACCTGACCGATCGCAATGTTCCGCCGTGGCAGGTCAGGTTGCACATTGTTCTCAAGCGGGACGCGGATCGTGAGGTGGTCCTGAACCAGTTGTTCCAGTTTTCGCCACTGCAGTCGACGGTGAGCATGATCCTGCTGGCGTTGGTGGGAGGACGGCCGCAGGTGCTGTCCGTCAAGAGGCTGCTGGAGGAGTTTCTGCGACATCGGGTGGACGTGATCCGGCGGCGGACCGAGTTCTTGTTGTCTGAGGCCAGGAAACGGAAGCACACCGTTGAGGGACTTCTGATCGCCCAGATCGACATCGATGAGGTGATCAGGACGATCCGCAATTCTGAGAGCCGTGTGGCTGCCCGGGACAGCCTGCAACAGATGCGGGTTGATGCCCAACTGGTGGCCCGGGCGCTGGGGGAAGAAGGGTACGCCGCGTTCTGTGACGAACGGGAGGAGGCCGAGTCCTACACGTTGTCCGCCAAACAGGCCGAAGCAATCGTGTCCATGCAGTTGGGGTCGCTGGCCAACCTCGAAAGAGAGCAGCTCCATAATGAGTACGCCGGATTATTGGCCGATATTGCCGAGTACTTGAGGCTGTTGTCAGACGAAGCCAATTTGCGGGCTGTCGTACGGACCGACATGGTCGAGATCAAGGAGAAGTACGGGAACTCGCGGCGGACCGATATTTCGACCGAAGAAGTTGGACATGTGGACCGGGAGGATCTGATCACCGAACAACCGATGGTGGTCACGCTGTCGAGTCAGTCCTACATCAAGCGGACTCCCTTGGCGCGATACAAAGCTCAAGGACGTGGGGGAAAGGGGATCGCCGGAGCGAAGAGCGGCGACGAAGATCCGGTGGCACACGTTTTTGCTTCCAGCACACACGCGTGGCTTTTGTTTTTCAGCAACCGAGGCAAGGTGCATTGGCGGAAAGTCTACGACCTTCCGCAGGCTCGTCGAGCGGCTCGGGGACGTGCGCTCGTGAATCTGCTGTCGCTCGGTGATGACGAAAGTGTGTCGAATTGCCTGGCCGTGAGGGAATTCGATGAACAACGTTTCCTGGTGATCGTCACTCGCAGTGGCATCGTGAAGAAAACGCCGCTGAGTGCCTACAGTCGTCCGAAACAGGGTGGGATCATTGCGATCAACCTCGACGACGATGATGAACTTGTGGCCGTGAGATTGGTTGAACCAGGTCAAGATGTCCTCATTGCGACCCGCCAGGGGATGTCGATTCGCTTCAGCGAGGAGGATGCCCGCAGCATGGGACGGGCGACCCGAGGCGTTCGCGGAATCAAGTTGGCCGATGATGACACGGTGGTGGGGATGGTGGTGGCGGATCCGGTGCTGAGCCTGCTGACAGTGTGCGAGCACGGGTACGGGAAGCGAACACTGCTGGGGGACGGGGGAGGCTCGGAATCGGCCTCGGAAGAGGCCGGGGAACCGGAAGCCAGTGAAGGGCATTACCGGCGACAGAAACGCGGCGGCAAAGGGTTGATCGATATTCGTACCACCGATCGAAACGGGCCGGTGATCGATGTGGCCGCCGTCAGCGACGCCGATGAAATTCTGATGATCACAGCCGGTGGCATGCTGCAACGTGTTCGCGCCGGGGACATCCGTCCCATCGGCCGAAATACGCAGGGCGTGCGATTGATTTCGCTCAAGGACGGCGACCGGTTCGTATCATTGGCACGGATTCCGGGCGAAATTGTGGAATGAGCGATGTCTTGTGTGCTGGTTACCGGCGGGTGTGGTTTTATTGGCTCAAACTTCATTCGCTGGCTGCTAGAGGATGATCCAGAGGTGCGCGTGGTCAATTTCGACAAGTTGACCTATGCCGGTAACCTCGAGAACCTCGCCAGCGTGGCTGAATCTGACCGGTACGAATTTTGTCCAGGCGACATTTCGGACCGGGAACGGGTGGATGGAGTGCTCAAACAGTTTGACATTGACGCGATCGTGAATTTTGCCGCAGAGAGTCATGTCGATCGGAGCATCCTGGATTCGACTCCATTCATTCAAACCAACATCGTCGGCACACAGGTGCTCATTGATGCCGCACGGGCGGCGGGCACGAACCGGTTTGTGCAGGTGTCGACAGACGAGGTCTACGGAAGCCTTGGAGCCACCGGGGCATTCACAGAAGAGACTCCGCTGGCTCCCAATAGCCCCTACGCGGCGTCAAAAACCGCTGCGGATCTTTTGGTGCGTGCGGCGGTTCACACGCATGATTTTCCGGGCATCGTCACCCGCTGTTCGAACAATTACGGCCCCTACCAGTTTCCTGAAAAATTGATCCCGCTCTTTATCAGTAACGCGTTGGATCACCAGCCGTTACCGGTTTATGGGGACGGTGAGAACGTACGGGACTGGATTCACGTCAGTGATCACTGCAGTGGCGTTGCAGCAGTTCTGCGTGAGGGCGTGATGGGTGACGTCTACAATTTCGGCGGTCGTGCGGAAATGTCCAATATTGGACTGACTCGACGGTTGTTGGAGCTCTTGGATCGGCCGGAATCGTTGATCCGGTTTGTTCCCGACAGGCCTGGCCACGACCAGCGTTACGCCATCGACTGTACGCATGCTGAGGACGAACTGGGGTGGAAGCCGACCGTGTCCTTTGACGAGGGTTTGGCAGACACGGTCGAGTGGTATCTGCAGAACGCGAACTGGGTCGAGCGGGTTCGCAGCGGTGCGTACCGCGAGTACTACGAGCAGCAGTACGGAGAGCGTTTGGGCGAGGGGTGAACGAGGGCTCCTGCGGCTAGGCACGTGGGAGACCGTCACGTATAATCTCGCCCTCAAGGGATGCAGCCGTGGCCAAACGGGACGGCTGGAACGAGGCCCGGAGCCAAGGTTCGATGGATCATGAACTGCGAACCGCCTGTGAAGGCGTGATCGATCGGATCGTTCAACTCCGGGACTCCCTTTGACCTGGACGGGATGCTTGCCCAACGCGATGCCATCAATGCTCGGATGGCTGCTCCCGGGTTTTGGGACAACCAGGAGAGCGCCCAGGAGCAGGTCGACGCGTTGAAGCGGCTCAACGCGACGCTCAAGCCCCTGGAGGAATTGTCGGCTGTCGGCGAGGACCTGGAAGTCCTCGGCGAACTCGCTGAGGAGGACACGTCCGGGGCAACCGACCAGGAGGTGGCTGCGACCGTCAAGGCCGTGGGGCCGCAAGTCGAACAGCTCGAACTGCGTTCGATGATGTCGGACCCCTATGACCAGGCGGGGGCATTTGTTCAGATCCAGGCCGGTGAGGGAGGGACTGATTCCTCGGATTGGGCCGAAATGCTCTTGCGGATGTATGGGAGATGGGCGGAACGAAGAGGTTATGGCGCGGAGATGATGGAGTTGTCCGAGGCCGACGAGGCGGGGATCCGCAGTGCCACAATTGCCATTCGCGGTGCGTACGCCTATGGCTACCTGCGTGGGGAAATCGGGAATCACCGATTGATCCGAATCAGTCCGTTTGATGCTGCCGGACGCCGTCACACGTCATTTGCAGCCGTGGACGTCACGCCCGAGATCGATGAGGATCTTCAGGTCGAAATCAATTTCGAATCGGATGTCCGGGAGGACACCTATCGCGCCAGCGGAGCTGGTGGTCAGCATGTCAACAAGACGGATTCAGCGATCCGTCTCACTCACCTGTCCAGCGGCGTTGTCGTGCAGTGCCAAAGCCAAAGAAGTCAGCACAAGAACCGTGCCCAGGCACGCAAGATGTTGGCGGCCAAGTTGTATCAGATCGAAGTCGAAAAACGGGATGCGGAATTGGCTGCCAAACGGGGCCAGAAGTCCAAGATCGGGTTTGGTGGGCAAACCGTTCGCAACTACGTGCTGCACCCAGAACAATACGTCAAGGACACCCGGACGGGTTGCAAGGTGGGGAATCCGCAACCGGTTCTGGACGGTGATATCGATGAATTCGTGGAGGAGTTCCTCAGATGGAGCATGGGGTCCGGAACATCCTGACAGCGGCGTGTCCGACGAGGATACGGTGCATGGCGAGAGGCATTGCCGTGTGGTTGTTCGGAGCGCTCGTCGTGTGCGGGTGTGGCGAGTCGCCGGAACCCGTTCCCGGAGTGCCTGGATCGGCAGAGCGTCCGGATGGTCAATCCGGTGGTGGTGTTGGCCAGTCGGAATCGGCTGATGCCGCTGTCACGGTTGGCCAGCGAGGGAAGACGGTTGAGGAGGTGTCACGTCTCCCGGAACGGTTGCTGAACCAGGAGCGGTTGGCGAATGGTTGGATTCAGCTGTTTGATGGCCAGACCCTGTTCGGGTGGCAGGCCAACAGTGAGGCGAACTGGGCGGTCCGGGATGGGGTGATTCATGCCGATTCGGGCCCGCCGGGGCTGCTGGTGACTACCGTCCCGTTCGCCGATTACGAGTTGATGTGTGACTTCAAGCTGGCCAGTGGGGGCAACAGCGGAGTGTTTTTGCGGACACCCGTCTCGCCAAAGAATCCGGCGGTGGACTGTTACGAGTTGAATATCTGTGATTCGCACCCGGCGTTTCAGACTGCAAGCCTGGTCGCCAGAAAAAAGGGGCTGGCAGGTCTCAAGGTCGAAGGTGATTGGCACACGTTTCATGTCGTTGTCGAGGGGCGGAAACTGTCTGTGACACTCGACGGCAAGCCGGTACTCGACTTCATTGACGAGACGGCCTCGCCGCTGGTGGCAGGGCGTATCGGCCTCCAGATGAATGGGGGGGAGATCGAATTCCGGAATGTGTTCGCTCGCCCTTTGGGAGTGAAACCTCTGTTCAACGGAAACGACCTGAAGGGGTGGCGGGAGGTGCCTGGAGGGAAGAGCCGGTTCACCGTCGTCGATGGAGCGATTCACGTCGAAGACGGGGCAGGGTTCCTTGAGTCGGAGTCGACCTGGGGAGACTTTGTTCTTCAGGCTGAGGCGAGGACAAATGGTGACGAGTTGAATAGCGGGATATTTTTTCGAGCAGAACCCGGCACCTCTGAACATCCTTCGAATGGCTACGAACTTCAAATCCATAACGGCAGCAAGGACGGCAACCGGTTGGTGCCGGGGAATGCCGGGACAGGAGCGATCTTTCGTCGTACGACGGCACGCTTTGTCGCGGCCGAGGATCGCAAGTGGTGTGCGCTTACGTTGGTGGCCTCGGGACCGACTTTTTCTGTGTGGGTCAATGGCCTGCAGGTGACAGAATGGCGGGATGAGCGAGCCGATGATCCCAATCCGAGACGAGGTCGACGGCTGGCGGCAGGTCACATCAGCTTGCAGGGACATGATCCCACGACGGACCTGGATTTCCGGGCGATTCGTGCTGCTCGACTCCCACAACCGGACACGGCAGACCAATAGACGGTTGCCATGACGGTCAGGCTGAACGGCGGGTCGGCGGGGCAGGGAGCAAGCCAACGAGTTCGTCGGGGCGTGCAGCCGCTTCCAATTTGTCGCGGACCACGATCGGGCGACGTGAATCGATCTGCTTGACAGACGACGTCGACAAGTTGTCTGGAAGATTGGTCAGCAGGACAGCGATCTGGGCGGAGGTTGTTTGAAGAACGGGTCCGTAGTCGGAGATGCTGTCGGCGTCCCAGGGGTCGATGTCCAAGAGCAGCAAGTCGGCGTGCGGCAGAGGGACCCACTGGCCTCCGAGACAGGCCAGCTGATCGGTTAGAGTCCGCGACCAAGCCGTGTCGGGAGAGATGATGTGGAACCGGAATACGGTGTTGTCGGGGTGTTGTCGGGCCCGGTACTGGGAGGCGGCGATTTCGGTTCGAGCTGCTGTCCAGGGCAGGCCCGTGTCTCGTCCGCTGAGTACCCGGCATTCCGTGTCCAGACGGCTCGTGGCCGCGGTGTGGGGGACACGGACGGCCAGGGGCCAGTTGTCACGGTTTCGCCCATCACCTCGGCACCAGGGCCCATAACAGACGACGAGGCGGGCCAGTGGGCAGGTGGAGAGCAGTTGGCGGATGTCTTCAGGCGGATACTGGTCGGGAGTGTCCTGGAGGACGATCACCAAATCGGGAACGTCGCCATCGAGTTGGTGCAGGGCATCGATGATGGTCTCGGCAAGCCATTCGGGACGGATGCCGTGCAATGGACCAAGTTGATCCGCGATCCGTGTCGCCCATGTGGAGGCGAGACGTCCGAGAAGCACAGTACGGGGTGAAGTGTTCGGCACGAGGCCTCCGTCCCTGGCGACCGTTGGAAGAATCGGGTCAGTCTGCCGTTCGCAGTTCCGCAAATTGGACGCAGAGAAAACGGAGGATGTCTCGAACTGAGATGACACCGATGGGATGGTCGTTGTCGTCCACTACCGGAAGATGGCGGTAACCTCCCAGGTCCATCGCATGGAGAGCGTAGCCGATCGAATCGTCCTGGCTCACCGTGGCCGGGTTTTCGGTCATGAAAATCGATACGGGTTGTTGGCCGCGGCTGATGTCGTCAGAAAAACGCGTGAGCACATCGCGTTCGGTGAAAATTCCCATTAGACCGGATTCGCGGTCGACAACGAGCATGCAGCCGACGCGGTGTTCTGACATGGACGCGATGGCCGAGGAGACCGGGGTGGCTGGCTCGACGGTCAGCGGGGCGGCAGGGCAGAGAACCCCGATGGCATGTCGTGAAATGGATTCTTCGAGACTTTTCCCGGCGGGGTCGGTTGAGACCAGGGACTGTCCGCAAGCTTCACAACTGTCCATCCCCTCGATGTTGTCGAATTCGCAGTCGGGACACAGCATCGGAGGGCCTCCATGGGCAAAGGCGACGGGCAATGCCTCTATTCGACGGTCCAGGTGTCTCCACTGCTGAACAACTCGTCCAGGTCACCGGGACCCTGTTGCTCGATGGCCTCTGACACCTGTTCGTCGAGGGCCATGTCGTAGACCGGTCGTTGCACGCTGCGGAAGACCCCCACGGGCTCGGGGAATTCCGGATGCCTCATACGCGCCAGAAGGAAGGCCAGGCTGGGTTCTTCCGCCTGTTCATCGTGGAACAACAGATCGTCTTCGGAAATTCCACTGCCAAGTTCAACAACTTCGGGGCGATTTCCTTCGTTGACCCGGATGCCTTTGTCGCGATCGGCCCCGTAGATGAGCGGCTTGCCGTGTTCGAGGTAGACAATGTTGTCTTCCTTGACACCCTTTTTTGAGGCGTAATAGAAGGCTCCGGAGTTGAAGACGTTGCAGTCCTGGTACACCTCGATGAACGCGGTGCCGTCGTGATGGGCAGCACGTTCGAGGATGGACGTCAGGTGTTTGGTGTCGACGTCTACGGACCGGGCGACGAAAGTCGCCTCCGAGCCGATCGCAACCGACAGCGGGCTCAGAGGGTTGTCAATCGAGCCCAGAGGCGTGCTCTTGGTCCGTTTCCCCAGGGGGCTTGTGGGGGAATACTGCCCTTTGGTCAGGCCATAGATCTGGTTGTTGAAGAGGATGATCTTGAGGTTCACGTTGCGACGGATCGCATGCATCAGGTGGTTGCCGCCGATCGAAAGTCCGTCGCCGTCACCGGTGATGACCCAGACCTGAAGATCGGGACGGACCCCCTTCACGCCGGAAGCGATGGCCGGTGCACGGCCGTGGATGCTGTGGAACCCGTAGGTGTCGACGTAATACGGAAAGCGGCTCGAACAGCCGATTCCCGAGACGACGACGAAATTCTCCTGCGGGATGCCCAGCGTGGGGAGCACCTTCTTGAACTGCGCCAGAATTGAGTAGTCGCCGCACCTCGGACACCAGCGAAGTTCCTGGTCGCTGGCGAAGTCCTTGGCTGTCAGGACAGGTAGTTCTGTGGTCATCGCCGTATCGCTCATTTTCAAACTGGGAAACACTCTGTGGGTTCGCAGAGCTGGTGACAGGTGGGACCGGCTACAGCCGGGACTTGATGGCTTCGATCAGTTCACTGATCCGGAACGGCTTGCCCTGAACCTTGTTGTAGCCCTGGGCATCGACCAGGAAAGTTGATCGAAGGAGTTGGACAAGTTGTCCGAGGTTGAGTTCGGGAACCAGGATCGTCTGGAATCGGGTGATCAGTTCGCCGAGATTGCTTGGGAACGGGTTGAGGTAACGGAGGTGGGCGTGGCCAACCGAACACCCGTCCTCGGAAAGCGTTTTGACCGCCTGCCGAACCGAGCCATAAGTGCCGCCCCAACTGATCACCAGCACGTCACCGTCCTGGGCTCCGAAGACTTCCTGTTCGGGGATGGAGGCGGCGACGTTGGCCACCTTCTGTGCACGCACCTTGGACATGTGTTCGTGGTTGTTGGGGTCGTAATCGACGTTTCCTGTGCCGTCGGACTTTTCGAGCCCACCCAGCCGGTGCATCAGGCCGGGAGTACCCACCTTGGCCCAGGGCCTGACAAGGCGTTCATCTCGGAGGTAGGGCAGGAAACCGTCCTCCGAATTGGACTCGGTCGGATGGTTCACTTGGATCGGTTTCAGGTCGTCCATTGAAGGAACTCGCCATGGCTCGGCCCCGTTGGCGATATACCCGTCGGAGAGGAGCATGACCGGAGTCATGAATTCGACGGCGATCCGCATCGCTTCCTGTGCTATCCAGAAACAGTCGCCTGGGGTCGCCGGGGCAACAATGGGCAACGGGCTTTCGCCGTTGCGTCCAAACATGGCGAGCATCAGGTCCGATTGCTCGGTCTTGGTGGGCAAGCCGGTACTCGGCCCACCACGCTGGACATCCACGATGACCATCGGGAGTTCAGTCATCACGCCCAGGCCCATCGCTTCTCCCTTGAGGCAGATGCCGGGACCGCTGCTGGCGGTGATCGAGAACTCGCCGGTGAAGGCGGCGCCGACGGCTGCCGCCATCGCCGCGATTTCATCTTCTGCCTGAAACGTGCGAACGCCAAAGTTCTTCAGGCGTGAGAGCTCGTGAAGGATGTCACTGGCCGGAGTGATGGGATAGCCGGCATAAAACAGTGGTCGCTCAGCCAATTTGGCTGCCGTGGTGAATCCGAAGGCCAACGCCTCGTTGCCGGTAATCTTGCGGTACTTGCCCGGTGTCAACTGGGCTGGGGGAACGCGGTAGTGAACCCGAAAGGACCCGGTGGAGGTTCCGTAGTTCTGGCCGCCCTGCAGGGCTTTGAGGTTGGCTTCGGCGATCTCGGGTTTCTTTGAGAACTTCTCGGAAATCCAGTTTTTTGTCGGTGTGGCATCACGTTCGTACAGCCAGTAGACCAGGCCGAGCGCGAAGAAGTTCTTGCAACGATCGGCTTCGCGAGGCGAAAGGCCAAGGCCGTCCACGGCATCACGTGTCAGGCGTGTCATTTCCACCTTGTGGACGTCGAATGGAGCCAACAGGTCTTCGTCGTCCAGTGGGTTGGATTCGTAACTGGCCTTCTTGAGGTCGCCGGAAGCGAATGAGTCCTGGTTGACGATCAACGTGCCGCCACGTTTCAGGTCGGCAATGTTCGTCTTCAAGGCCGCCGGGTTCATCGCGACCAGCGTGTCGACCTCGTCCCCGGGGGTGAAGACATCGTTACTGGAAAAGTGCAATTGGAAACCACTGACTCCTGCCAACGATCCGGCCGGGGCTCGGATTTCAGCGGGAAAGTCCGGCAACGTGCTGACGTCATTGCCAAACACGGCCGAGACGTTGGTCATCTGCGAGCCGGCCAACTGCATTCCGTCTCCGCTGTCGCCGCAGAAACGGATCACAATGGTGTCACGTTCTTCGGTGCGTTTTTCGTTAGCCGGGGCGACGTCGGTGGCAGCCATCTGTGGAGATCTCCTCGTCGTCAGGACGCAACCGGAGGCCGGTTGCGGGAGGACAGTCTGTCAGGGGGATTGAGTCGTGTGTCAGGAGGGCGGTGTGTGGGGCAGTGGGGTGGGGAGTCCGTGGGATGTTGGGTGTCAGGCGCCTTCGCGGTTTCTGGCAGTCAACTGGACCCGTGAGGCTTGGTTGTGGACGGTTTCGGCGTAGTGTTCAACCAGGAAACCGGTAACAGTTTTGACGTCAATGATTCCTTCGGGACGGTCGTCAATGCCGAGGACCGGCAGCCGACGGTAACCGCCACTGTCCATCAATCCAATGGCATGAAAGAGGGTGTCAAGGTTCGTGACCGTGGTGGGGTTCTGTGTCATCAGAGAGGCGATCGGTGTCTCGTGGGCGACACCGGAGTGCAGCGAATGGAGGATGTCACGTTCGGTGAGAATACCCACCAGTTGTCCCTCATCACAGACCAACGCACAACCGTGACTGTGCTCGCGCATCTCTGCAACGGCCGAGCCGAACGTGTCAGAGGGGGCCAATTGGTGACGCACTTTCAGCGTCAACTGTCCCACGTGTGCAGACTGGAGCAGAGCCCGCAGTTGGATCCCTTCGGATCGCTCGGTCATGGCCGCAAATCCACGTCCCGTGATCAATGACGGCGCGTATTGTTGCAGCTTAGCATCGGCGGGAAAAGGCCGCATTTGAGGAAATGCGAGGTGGGACCCAATGGCGCTGAATTCATCGTGTCGGTATTGATGAGACGATGCNGATCTGAGATAAATCNGCCGCTTCAAAACGGGNGTGCCTCTCTTNTGGCCNCAGGATTCTCGCCGTGGAACCACCATCGCAATTGTTGCAGCAACTGCTCGATGAGTGTGGNGTGTGTGGGCCCAGGGAACTCCGGCGATGTCGCGGACGTGTNAGGCGNTTGGCCCGCGACCTTCCCGCTTTCGACAGTGTGTGGATTGATGCCCTGNTGCAGTCGCGGATTCTNACTGGCTACCAGGCCCGACTGTTGTCGTCGAATGNNCCANGACGTTTGCGTGTCGGGCCGTGNGTGTTACTGGACCGATTGGGNGGAGGCCAATGGTCGGAAACNTNTGTGGCCGAGATCATCGGCCGACGGGGNGTCCGGCGTGCCCTGAAGCGGTTGGTTGTTCCCAGTGANGTNCTCGAGGCCATCAGTGGGCGGTTGCAGNCTCTGACAGTGGTGGGCAAACNAGTGGCNCACCCCGGAGTCGTGGTGCCGGAAGTNGTGATGAGAGCCGGNCCNGAGATTGTCGTGGGNAGTCGGTACATCGATGGCCCGTCNTTGCGNGATCTNCTCGTGCGGCGNGGCCGNTTTCCCTCGGCCGTCGTTGACGAGATCGGGGCCGGATTGGTCGAGGGGTTGTGTGAACTCGAGGCCAACGGCGTTGTTCATGGCGATTTGCGGACGGCCAACGTCCGGTTATCCGCGGACGGGGTAGCGGTCGCCGTGGATGCGGGGGTGGCCCCGGCCGTGGAACCCACCCTGGTCGTCGATGTGAATCGGAATCCCGACCGTTATGACGGAGTTTCGCCCGAAAGGGTTGCGGCGTCATCTGTGTCGACTCACGCGAGTGACATGTACGCCCTGGGCTGCATGTTGTTCGAACTGCTGGCCGGACGCCCACCGTTTCCCGTGGCGGAGCCAGTCATGAAACTCAACGCTCACCAGCAACTGCGAGTCGCAGATGTGCGGGATTGGGCACCGGATGTTCCGGGTCACCTGGCCGAACGCGTGCGACAACTGTGTGCGCATGATCCAGGCGAGCGGCCGGAAAGTTGGAAAGCGATCGGAGCCAGTTGGCGGCGTGGAGGCCGCGCACGCTACGGCCGGGATTTTGTGCGCCAGATGAGGTCGGCTGCTCCCGGCGGTGCGCAGCCGGTGCCGCGCAACCGATTGCGGGCAGTGATGGGAATCGGAGGCACTGTGGTGGCGTTGGTCCTGGCTGCGGTGGTGTGGAGCGGCCATCGACAACCCGCGACGGAGGGCTCCCAGAAGCCGTTGAGGCCGGCCCTGGCGGTCGCGGGAGTGACCGATGCTGGCCAAGAAGAGGTTTCGGCAGAGGCTGGGGGGGCGCCGGAATGGCCGGTGAAGGCTGCGGGTGGGGCGATCCGGCTGGATGACTCAAGAGAATGGCCCGGGGCACGGTTGGAACATTCGAGTTCGCTGGTGATCACGGGCCGCGAAAACGGTGGCGTTTCGAGGGCGGAGATTCGCATCGAAACCGGACGCCCACTGGAATTGCGGGCTCCTGCTGTCAGCCTGCAGGGATTGAGACTGCGTGGGCCCGCCGGAGAGCCGTGGGTCGTCGTGTATGGGGGCGTTGTGCGGATTGTCGACTGTGAGTTTCTCGGGGAAGGAACGGGGCGGGACATCGGTTCTGCGACGGCCGTAGAGGTCCATGATCCAGCCGAGCAAGGCGGGGTGTATGTTTCATTCGGACAGGTGTTGATGCGGCATGTCGCAACCGGGTTGAGAGTTCATGCGGATCAGGTTGAAGTCACAGCTGTCGACGCCTTGCAGATTGGTGGGGGCCGGTTATTCGAGTGGCGGCGGCCAAGTCAGTCCGCCGGTGGAGCCATGAGGATCGCCATGCGTCACTGCACGCTGCGGCATACTCGTGGCTTATTGTACTGGACGGGCGGAGCGTTGCGTGTCGAAGCCGACGCGTGCGTCTTGGCGATTCGGTCGGGCGAGGTGTTGTGCGACGGCCGTGATGGCTCCGGAGAGCCGGTGGTGATCCGTGGTCGGCAGACGCTGCTGACTCCAGGGGCAACTGTGACTCGCGGGGCTGGCGACGTTGAAGGAGTCGTGGCGGCGGTTCCGACCTTCAGCGGGCCGGCGACAATCGATTCTCGCGACTCTCGGCTCTCAAGAATCCCGGCGGGGGTTCCCGGTGTCGGGGCCACCCGGCCGGGGATTCGTGTTCATGGGGCCAAGTCGGAGGGCGTGGCGCCGCGACCAGAGTGATGTCAGTGAGCCGATGGTTGCCGGAGAGTTGACGGTCGGGGCGCGGCTGTTACGATGCAC
>PBOJ01000021.1 GCA_002724315.1 Planctomycetaceae bacterium
AGCGTTGAAAGGTGGTGCCGGCGGAAGGCTGCACGTGGGCGTCTGGGACTACGGTTTCGGGAACGTCATCCAGGGCCGGATCGACGAGATCCGGGTCACTGACCAGGTCGAACATTCCGCCGCGTTTCAGCCGTCGGACAGGCCTTACAGCATTCCGGGGACCGTTCAGTACGCTCGGGACACTCATCGGACTGTGGACCATCGGCTCAAACAACTTGTGTCTGATATCAAGTCGCTGAAGGAATTTTCCGGAACAGATGGCGGTGGTGTGGCAGCGAAGGTGATCCGCAGCAGCCAGGCTGTCGTCGAGAAGGTCACACGTGCACTGACGGCGATGTCACCGACTCTGAAGTCCAAGGACGCCGACGGGAAACAGTTGACCAGGGCCGTCGACGTCGTGGCCGAGCAGGTCAACCTGGCTCGTATGGCGATTCATCGTGTCTCGGCTGCCGCAGCTGCGATCGCGGCCAGGGAAGACAGGCGATCGCTGCTGTTCAAGGATCTCAATGACGTGTCGGCCGGCGACGCCATTGTCCTCAACGGCCGGCAGTTGTTCATTGACGATCATGTCATCGAAAAGATCCGAGGCGCCAGGAAAGTGCTGAACCGGCCAGTCAAGCACCCGCGGAATCCGCTGATCGTTGCTGAGAAGCCCTGGGAGAAGACACTGCTGAACCGCGGATCGGTGATCTACGATGAACAGGCGAAGCTGTTCAAGATGTGGTACAGCGTTTACACCACCGATCTGAAAGAACAGTTGCTCTGCTACGCCACGTCTCGGGACGGAATCAAGTGGGACAAGCCTCTGATCAACGAGGCCGGGCAGTCCAACGTCATTCCAGACTTCCGAGCTGCCAATCCGCCAAGCGTCTTCAAGGATGTCCACGAGCCTGACCCGGCGCGGCGGTACAAGATGCTGTACGGAGCCGGCCAGCCGCGGAAATACACGACCAACGCGGCTTACTCGCCGGACGGCCTTTCGTGGACTCCCGAGTCGTCCAACCCGGTGATCCCGCACAGCGACACGTTGAACTCGTGTTTCTGGGATCCGGCCCGCCGACGTTACGTGGCTCATGTCCGTTTCGGGCCACCAAACACCAGGTGGGTCTCGCTGACGGAGAGCCCGGATTTCGTGCACTGGTCACCCAAGGTGACGGTGTTGAAACCGAGCTCGATTGACGAGCCGTTTGAGACGAAACATTACGGCATGCGGGTTCTGCCCTACGAGGGAACACTGCTCGGATTCCTTTCGGCCTATCACGGTGAGACGATTCGACCGATCCCCGCTGACGAGATGTGGAGGGACCGGACCAACGTGCAATTGGCCTTCAGTCGTGACGGGCTGACCTGGCAACGTGTCGGAGAGGCGGGTGCGATTTCCGACAGTCGGAAAAAGGAGGGGGAACGTGATTGGAAGCCCATTGCCGAAGGGGCGACGTTTCTTCCTTACGGGACATCCCGCAAGGCCGACTGGGACTGGGGACAGGTCTATCCCTTTGATCCTCCGCTGATCGTGGGAGACCAGATCTGGTTCTACTACCAGGGGCTGAAAGGGCGGCACTGGTTCAAGCAACACAAGGATCCACTGGAAAGCGGGTTCGGACTGGCCACTCTACGGCTGGACGGGTTTGTTTCGGTGGATGCTCCACAGGCTGGAACACTTCAGACGCGTCGATTCATCGCGATCGGTGATACGCTGGTGATCAATGCGAAAGCCGACGGTGGGGAAATTCGTGTCGAGGCCATTGATGCTCTTGGTCGGGTGATCTCCGGATTCTCGAAGGAGGACTGTACGCCGATCCGTGGAGACAGCGTGCGTCATGTTGTCTCATGGAAGGGCGGGCCGAACTGTCACCAGTTGCAGGCCCGGCCGATCAAGTTGCGGTTCCATCTCAAGACGGCCAGCCTGTTTTCCTTCGAATTCCAGATTCGTCGCAATCACTTTGTGCCGCTCTCGTTTCGCCAATAGCTCGACGTGGTGCCGAGTCGTTTTCGATCTGACTCACAGGACACAAGCCGTCATGAGCCGTTTGTTCCAGAGACGAGAAATGCTCTCTTTCGGCGGGGGCGGGGAGACAGCAGTCATGCCGACCGCAACGACATCGCGCTGTTGAAACTCGACCGGGATGTCGAGGGCATACCGGTGGCGGCTTTATTCGAGGGGCGGGCCACACCGGGAGTCCGGGTGTGTCTTGCCGGGTTTGGTTGTTTCGCCACGGGTCTGCAGAAGCGCGAGAAACGATGGAAGGACGACGGACTGAAACGGGCCGGAGAGAACATCCTGGATCGTGACGGCAACGGATTGATTGCGTTCGATTTCGACAACGGTCAGCCGGAACGGAATACGCTGAAGAACAATCGCCTGCTCGACAAGTCGCTCTCGAAGATCCTCGGACCCGGCAAGAGCGACGCCCGGCCGTTGCCCCTGGAGGGCTGTTGCTACTCCGGCGACAGTGGCGGACCGATCTATGCTCGGGAGAATGATCAGTGGCGAGTGCTGGGGGCAACAGTTTCGGCACCGACTATCCACTGCGAGGTCGCCGAGCCACGACACAGTACGGAGATGTCAACTGCTCGACGCGCGTTCCCGATCACCTCGACTGGAATCGCCGCACGATTGCCGGCGGGTCCAGATGAGGCAGCGGCTCCGCCCCTAATTCTCTTTGTCTTTGGCCCTGTCCTTGGCCTTGTCTCCGCCTTTCTCGGCAAACGGATTGATCGTTTCGATTTCACCCGTTTCGCGGGCCTTTCGGGCCTGAGAGCCGAGGATGAGCTGGTCGTGCTCGGCCAGGTTGATCGTGGGAAACCCGCCGAGGGCTTTAGCCAGCATGTATTGCGGTCGACGCAAGTGCTTCCGCAGTGACTCGATCTTGGCAACCTTGGTCGATTGGGAAGCTGCCATGGACTCATATTCGGAGTTCATGGTTGCCGCCATGTCCGTCCACACCGATGACGGGATGGTCGGATAGCGTTCCGAGACAGCCTGGAAGAACCGGCCTCCGGCTGCAGCGCGGCCTCCTTGGCCAATTGTCTGTCCCAGCACCTCGATCAGGGTGGACTTGAAGTTGTTGACCACGTGGCCCTGACCTTCGATTTTCTTGACCATCTTGTCCACGGCGATGTCGATCTGCTTTTCCTGGGCGCGGATGCCTTCTTCGTCGTCCACCAGGGCGTTGTAGGTAGAGAAGGTGCACCCGCCGATTCCGAGAGCGGAGACCGCCATGACGAGCAGGACGGCGATTACGAGTTTTTGGGGCGACATCGATTTCTTTCTGTAGTGAAACAGGTCGTAGCCAAAACGAGAGTCCGCAAACGTTGCTAATTGCGGATGCAGATGTAAATGGTCGGGGACAACCACACGCAGGCCCAGAGAAACGCAAGAGCCTGCGTGAGCCAAGGCATGGTAATGTCGACAGCGAGAAACTCAAAATCGGCCATCGGTTTTCTCAGGTATCCGGCATCGCCGGTGGCATTGATGTTGGTGAGGATGCTGTTGACCAGGGCGTCGCCTTTCCCGTCAAGAGTCTCGAGTCGCCGCACGTCACGTTCGAGGTTTTCGACAAACAGGGTGCGGTCGGTGTAGGTCATGATTTTGCACCACCGGATTTTCTTCTTCGTGTAACCGATGCACACACAGATGTCGTTTTTCTTGCCCTCCTTCCAGTGTTCTCGCAACGCCTGGAAAAAGCCGACATTCTCGGTGCCGACGACATACACGACGATGTTGCACTGCTTCTTGGATCCGAGTGTCTGCAGTGCCTGGTCGAGCTTTCTGTCGACGAGTTGGTGAAAGCCGCCCCCCACTTTTACCTTCTGTTCGATCACGCGATCGAATTCGATCTGGCCGAACTGGCCGGATGTGACCCGCGGGTAATCAACCAGGTACGTCAGGTAATCCTGCTTCACACCGGCAATCTTCAGCGACGTATCTGCCGCCTGCAGGTAGTTCGTCTCGATGTGTTCTCGGCTGGTGGGGACAGAGGTGCTTTCCCGGCCATCCCAGGTAATCGTGTGGATTTCCGGGATCCCGTCACGATCAGAGACGTCGCGATCGGAGCCGCGACGACTGGTGCTGCCACGATTCGCACCACGTCGAGAATCTTCCATGTCGGCCATCAGGTTTCGCTCCGATTTGACCTTTCCCTGACCGCCAAACCGTTTGACAAGGGTGAGCCAGGTACTCCTGGTCGTCGAAACCATTTCGTCGGCTGCCGTCCGGATGGTGTAACTGGGCTGGTGCCGCGTGTCGGAGTCATCTTTGTGGTCGGCCTTGTCGATCCATCCCTCTTCCCAGGTCACGTCCTGGATTCGGGAATTCCAGATGACGGTGTGCCCCATGTCTGTGAACCAGAGAAATGCGAAGGCAAGCGTGATGTAGGAGCACGGGAGCGTGATGCCCACGAACAGGGCGAGTTCCGGGCCTGAGAACTTGTCGCTCTTGAGCCAGAAGCCGATGCCGCCGAAAAGCAGTACGGCCGTGAGAATGAAGAACGGAAGGGTGCCGGAGACCACAAGCCACGTTTCGCGACCCTGGCCGGACCACAGGAATTCCGCCGCTCCCACCAGCATCAGTACCAGCGACCCCGCAAAAATCATGAAAGGGATGTCCCGTTGTTCTTTCGGGCCACCGCCGAGAAAACGGTTCTTCGGACCGTTTGTAGCCATTGGGGAACTCGCTTGACCGACGATTTTGTGATCCGCAACGGGGCGGGCGGGTAGAGTCTTGCTGAATTGCTCACGGTATTCAACAAGTGGGCATTCGGTCATCACCTTCGGATGGGTGTGGCCATTTCACCGCTGTGACGGTTTCCTCACCCGAAGTTGTGCCAGCAGAGCTTCACTCGGCACGGCGGTGGCCGGTGGAACTGCATCTGTCGGCATCTTGACGATCACGAATCCCGACGGCATAGTGCCGTGGATCACCGGACCCTCCACGGATTTGTGACCGACGGTGTTCTGCAGGACTCCGAGATGCCCGTCCGCCCCGAGACTTTTCTGACGGTTGGGCTGCTCCTGGTCCTGCTGGCCTGGCTGTGCTGTGGTGCCGGGTGCGGTGACGGTTCTCCGGCCGGTTCGCAGACTTCCGTTGGGCACGGTGAACTCGACGACTTTGTCCCACCACCGCCGGGTGATCTTCAACAGACGGTCAGCGTGGTGCTCAGTGATCTGGGATTCTCCGAGGCGGTTCAGCGACCCGTCGATGTGGCCGTGGTCGAGTCAGGGAGGATTCGGTTCCGGGTGACGAGCAATTCTCGAACACCACAGGTGCTCAGTGGTCTCGAGTCGCTCAGTTTCCAGGACAAGGACGAGCGGTTCGAGGCATTCCGGGCGGGGCTGAATCTCGAGCATGTTTACTGTGGTCACCGCGACGTCCGCAACCGGTTTTCCCCTCGAAAGCACGCCTACTTGCTCTGCCGCGAACGTGACGGGCATTCAGTGTTTCTGGTCCGTCCGGCGACACAGAGTCCCTGGTCGGTTGAGCATGCCACGCGGCTGGCGGTGTCACCGCCGGAGGCGGTCGATATCGAATTTCGGTGCCGTTTCCGGGATGTGTCGGCGTTCGGTGCGCGCGAGTACGTCACTTTCTTCTGGGCCAACTACATGCGTGAGCTCCACGATGCCGCCGTCCACTTTCGCGGTGTCAGTGAGCAGGGAGGCTCCGAAGGCTGGATCCGTGCCGAGTCCAAGAGTGGCTGGAATGTCGGAACGTACCGGGCCGCCACCGCGTCGGCTCTCGAATTCGATGCCGATCACAACATGGCCCTGAATCTCCGTTCGTTCGAGTGGCCCAGGATCACCCGGCCTGTCCTGTACAGTCGTTCGGCCGACGGCATGGTGTTGATCCTGATGTTTGATCGCCTGAGAACCGACGTCGACGAAATCCGGTTCAGCCATTTTCCGCCGGCCGTGGACGTCCAGTACGTGAT
Source organism: Planctomycetaceae bacterium (assembly GCA_002724315.1). GTDB lineage: Bacteria > Planctomycetota > Planctomycetia > Planctomycetales > Planctomycetaceae > UBA8437. The sequence goes on from PBOJ01000021.1 coordinate 5,928, forward strand.
CCACGGGGTGGAAAAAGGTCGCAGGTATGGTTTTCGGGCCCGGTTGATCTGGCGACCGTGGACGACGCAGGAGGATTGTCTTCAGGCGTGGCATGCCTGGGGTCGTGATCCCGGCAGCACGGAGGGGCCGTGATTCCGGCATGACATTGTCACCGCAAGCCGTCGCGGCTTGCCGATGGGGAAGACCGAAAGATCCGTGGACGTGACCCACGTTGACCGTCGTTGAGAATTCCTATAGCGTCTCGACGCTCGAGTCGGCGGTGGCTGGCTTGGCGATGAGATCGGATCTGGGCCGGGGCAACCAATGCGACCAAGTCGACGGCAGAAAGGCGTGTGGTTGCTCCTGGTGGTCCTTTTCGGTTTCGCAGTTGCTGCCTGGAGCCGCGAACGCAGCGAAAGAACCGTGGTCGGGCTGATCGAAGCGAATGGCGGAACAGTGGAGCGGATTGGGTGGTTCAATCCACGCATCTGGCACTGGCGGGGTGTCGTGAAGGTCAAGCTCCGAGGCACCGCGGCCGATTCCGGAATACTCGGTTCGCTGGAAGACCTGCCGGCCCTGAGGTCGCTGGATCTGGCCGATACGCCAATCCGGGACCGGGATCTCTCGCACCTGGTCAAGTGTCCGGGACTCACGAAAATCCGGTTGGATCGTACTGCGATTACCGACGCCGGTTTGCGACAGATTGCCGCAATGACACAACTGGAGAGTCTTTGGCTGGTTGACACGTCTGTCACCGATGCCGGTGTCCGCTGTCTTTCACGGCTGGTGCGATTGAGAGATCTGGATCTGTCCGGGACCGACGTCACGGATGCGGGACTGCCGGCCCTGCTGCCAATGAGCCGACTGGTGGACCTGGAATTGAACGACACCGCCATCACTGATGACGGGCTCAGGCACCTGTCACGGTTGCGGCAGCTCAAGGACCTCGACATCAACGCGACGGATGTCAGCGATAGGGGGCTGCAGCATGTCTCCCGGTTGAAGAACCTGGAAGAAATCGAATTGTCCGGGACGAGAGTGACCGACGAAGGCCTGGTTCATCTCAAGCAACTGAGTCAACTCGACGAGATCGAATGCTCCAATACGACTGTCGGAGATGCCGGCCTGGCCCATCTGTCGGAGATCAAGACGTTGGAGTTCCTGCGGGTCGACAATACCGCGATCACCGACAAGGGGCTGGCCCACCTGGTGAAACTCGAGAGACTCGAGCACCTGGACGTGCGAGAGACTCGGGCGACAAAGGTGGGAGTTGACCGTCTGAAACAGTCGCAGATCACTNTGNAAGTGCTCAGATGACGATGATACGCCGCGAAAACAGTTTTCCGGGCAACCGAACCCTGGCNGCACTGGTNTTGNCCNCAGGNGTTGTTTTGNTNGCNGTTGTCACGCTGGCCGTNCCGCGAGAGNTGGGNNGTCGGTTGATCGCNGATGATGGCCTGGTGCAGNTGGCGACATTTGTCGTTTTGTGCACGTCNGTGATGCTGGNGATTCGCGGAGCGATTCGGNATCCGGACGAGCGGGTGNTGNTGGGACTGACCGCCTTCATGCTGGTGATCTATGCCGCNNGGGAAGCGGATCTGCATCGAGCGANATGGGTTCCGGAGCACTTCAGCAGTAGCCGGTTCTATCTGTCGGCAGACGTTCCGGTTGCCGAGAAGATCGTCTGTGGGTCATTCCTGNTGAGCTTGGTGATCGTGGCCGTCATGATGGTTGCTCGCGGAGTGCCGAAGATTGCNCCGGCATTTCGGTCGAGACAGCCGTGGTTGATGTTCTCGGTGGCGTGGGCGTGTGTCTTTGTCGCATCCCAGATCTCCGATCAGTCGTCCTGGAACGAGGTGTTTGCCGGGCAGGCTTTCGAGGAGATTGCGGAATTCATGGCGGCGGGATTCGTGGTGCTGACGGTGTTGCGTTTTCCGTCCGACGACGGCATGGCCACGGCTGTGGACGGCGACGCCCACGTCGGCACGGACGACGATTCCCATGCCGACAACAGTCGGCATGCTGAAAAAGCCTCGGCTGCCTGAATGACTCCCAGTGCCGTTTCGGCGTCCGTATGCCTGGCGGGCCGTTGACGGGTGTCTCGGGGGTGGAGTCAATGCCAGAAGACGGTGATCACGACGTCAACCGGCCCGCCCAGCCGATTGAGAACGCTCACCCGTTTTCCGGGGACCAGGCAAAGCTTGCCGGCCATGTCCGCCGTGCTGGTGCCGTCGGTGCCGGCCACCTTGATGGTCCGGCCCTGTCCACCGACCAGGAACTGTGCGGACTGGTTGATGTCCTTGCCGTCGGAGGCTGAGACGGTGACGGTGGCCACTTTTGTCTTCGGGACGGCACCGACTGGCAGTGACAGGCTTGCCCCGACTTCGAGTTTGCCGCTGTGGCACCAGGTCTTGGTTCCGTAAAGGACCAGGCCTTCACCCTGTCCGTTGTTGGGACGATCGTATACCTCGATCAGTCGGTTGTCGTATTTGGCGGGGTTGGAGTTGGTCCCGAAGGTCTTGATCAGTTTTCCGGTTTTGACCAGCCCGCCGTTCCAGAAGGCATTGATCAGGGCGATGTTGGAGGATGAGTCGTCGATGTCCAGGGCCGTCGGTACGTAGCCGGCCGGGGCATTGCCTCTGACGGGCGTGTAGAAGATGTTCTGCAGCGTGGCGCTTGTACACTTTCGAAGGTGGATTCCGCCGCCCCCGCCGCCACACCCGTAGATGTTCTCCAGCACCAGGTTCATCAGGTTGTAGTTGTGGGCAATGTGGATCATCGCGCCGCCGTGGGCCGTGCCGTTTTCCATCCGCACGTTCTTGACCGAGAGGTTCACGCTGACCCCTCTGGTTTCGGTGTCGTTCCAGTACAGGCCGTACTTGCCTCCGACCCAGGCATTGGTCCCGTCAAAGACGACATTGTGGAGGGCGACTCCGGAGGCAATCTTCACCGACGGGCCGTTGGGATCCATCGGCAGCAGGTAGGTGTTCCGGAACGTGGAATGATCGATCGAGATCCATTCGATGGCCGGGTTCTTGTCGATGAGGATCGGAAGATCGGCAAGAATGGTTACGTTTTCGACAAAGACCAACTGCCGTCCCTGGACCTGGAGACCAATGCTGTGATTGCCACCCCAGTTGTGGATGGCGACGTTTCGCACTTCGATGATGTCGGCGTCGACGATTCGGATGCCCGTCTTCTGGACTCGCTTTCGGTCCTTGTAGTCGCCGGCGGCCAGTAGGCCAATGTCCCTGATCGCACATTGGACAATCACGCTATTGTCCGGATGAGAGAACTCAAACAGCGCCATCGGGCTGGACGGGTTGAACGTGATCTGTGTGGCGTACATTCCGTCTCCGATGAGCTTCACCCGATGCCGGTTGACGTGGATGGTCGTCTGGCAGTTGAACGTGCCGGACAGCCGGACGTTGACGCCGGGAAGAGACGGAGAGGAGTTGATTGCCTTGTTGATGGCCGGGCTGCTGTCCGATGACGCGGGCGAGGCGCCCCACCACTGGGGGTACACTTCGCCGACGGCTCCGGCGCCGAACTGTGTCCGTCCACGGCCAGAAAAGACCTGGTGCAAGCCGGCAGAAAACGGGCCGTCGAATCTGGCGATGGCTCCGTCGGTGACGTTGAGTACCGTCCCGTTGGGGATCACCACGCTGATGGTCGGTGGAAAGGTGATGTGAGACAGGTCGAATGTTCCGCCCGAAAAATGTAGTGTCCTGGTTTGGCTGCCCTTGCAGGCGGCAATGGCCGCGTTGACGGCCTTGGTGTCGTCTTTCCCGTCGTTGGGGACCGCTCCGAAATCGGCGACGTTCGTGACGGTGGCCTGTCCCTGCGGAGGATTTGCCGTCGGCTTGTTAGCTGCTCCCAAGCCCACACAGATTCCCAATCCCAGCAGGCAGATGACGGTGGTTGTTCGTGCCATGGCAGAACCTTGTGATGTGTGGAACAGGAAGAAACTGGCTCAGACTCGGGACGCAGTGTGCTTCAGCGATGTTAGGAACGGCGGTTGTTTTCGCAATCCTGTGCTCTCGTCTGTGGAGTCGGTCAGCCGACCTCTTCCACCGCGACGCTGGCAATTGCCGCGGCTTGTGAGAATCGATCGCAGAAGTCGATCCTGCCAACAGGACAGGTGGGGTCGTGTTGATTAAGATCGTGCCAACGATGACCTGTTCGAACCCGAGGACTCAATCCATGTGCGCCGCCCGGTTTTCGCTGTCCCTGCTCCTTGTCCTTCTGTGTCTGCAGCCTGTCGAAGCGCAGAAGGGGCGGACTCGCAGCCGGAATGTGGGGATCGGCACGTTGTCTGGTAACCGACTCGTTCACCAGGAACTGAAGTTGAGTGACGAGCAGAAGGCCGCCTTGAAGAAGGCGGCTTCCGAAGTTCGAGCGGCGGTCAAGGCCGCCCAGGGCCTGGAAGAACAGGAGCGGTCCAGGAAGAACCGCGAGGCGACCCAGAAATTGCGGGCTGCGATTGCCTCCACCTGTGACGACAAGCAGCAGAAGCGGCTGTTTCAGATCGAGATCCAGTACACCTCCGGTTCCTGGATGCTGATGCGAAAGGAACTCTCCAGCGTCCTGAAGTTGACCAAGGAACAACGGAAGCAGATTCGGGAAGTCTCGCGGATCATGCAGGGAAAGGTCCGCAAGCTCCGGGAATCACGTACCGACGAGAATCGCCGTGACGTGCAGTCAAAGGTCAATGCGTTATTGGCCCAGGGCCGCAGGGACGCTGTCAAACTGTTGACAGAGGAGCAGCAGAAGAATTGGAAGGCGGCCAGTGGAAAGGCCTTTGAGCTCTGGCCGGCGAAAAAGAAGAACAAGAAAAACAAGAAGAAGAAAAACAAGAAGAAGAAAAAGACGGAATAGAACTCGTGTTGTGCTAACCAAACCACAGGCACAACGCGATGTGGTCCTCGGCAGGTAGGTCAGACCCGTGCCGCACGTTCCGAGGCGGGTCAATTGCCGACGGACAGCGATCCCGGATCCGGCGTTTTTCCGGCGACGTTGCTCGCGAGGTTGGGACGGTTCCAGATCAGCTTGGCGACGAAGACGCTGTTGTCGCTGCCGTACTTGGCGACTCCCACTGGCTGCATCCATTCGACGGTCGTGATCCACGTTTCGGTTGGGCTGACATCGGTCATGCCGAAATTTCCCAGCCGCGTGCCGCGTTCGGGAACCAGGATGCGTTCGGTTTGTCGTTTCACGGTCACGCGTCGGGGGTCGACTTCCGCGATGACCAGCGGGGCCCGATGGCGGATGACGTGGTCATTGTTCAGGCCACGTCGTGTGTACACCAGGAACAGGCCGTCGGAATGGGTGACCCAGTGCTGCTGGGTGTTGTAGCTGCCCAGGTCGGCCCCGTTGTCGAAGGTCCATTTCTTGAGGGGGCCGAAGTGCAGGCCATCCCGGCTCGTCGTGACATACCCGTACTTGACGGTTCGCAGTGTCATGTAGAAACGGCCGTTGAACCTGGTGATTGACGGTTCGGAGAATCCGTCGCCGTGCTTCTCGGCCGGCGGCAGTTCCAACTCGTCACCGTGTTCGACGAACCGCAGCGTTTTGCCGTCGAACCGGCAGCGACAAACCGTTACACGGTGTTCGGTCTGATCGCGGCGGCGGTAATAGATCGGCAACAGGATGTCGCCGTTGGGCAGATCGTACCTCTGGGCACATCCGGCTGATGCGTTCTTGAATTTGGGGTCATCCGGCAGTTTCAGTGTCTTCCAGGGATTCCATTTTCTGGTGATTGGGTCATAAGCCGAATACGCCGTCTCGCTGGGGGCGCGGGCGAGGTGGCGCTGATCCTTGGTGGTGTAGTAGAACGTCTTGCCGGTTCCCAGCAGTGTCTTTGTGGCCGCATGCCACAGCGGCCAGAAGTCGCAGGGGACCACGGAGATCTGCTCGGTCGCCTGACGCCGCCTCAGGGACTGATGGCCGGTGGGGCCGATCCAGTTTCGGCCCATGTTGTCGGTCCGCAGGTCGTGGAGTCCGAAAAATACGTCTGACCGAGTCAGCATCAATTTCTGCAACGTGATCAGCACGATCGGCGTCTTGCCGGGATTGCCGGGCGTGTCGGGGGGAATGGCCCCCGGACGAGTGTGGACCCAGCAGGTCTTGCCGTCGAATCCCTTGATGACTGTTGAGAGTTCAATGCGGTAGTCGAGCTTCGGGCGTGGTGCCTTGTGTCCCGGAGGGGCCGCCGGAACCGTCCCGGCGATCATCACCAGGACAAGTACGGGAAGAATTGGGAGCAGCGAGGCCGGGTGCCGGTGTGTCATGATCAGGATTCCGTCAATGCGGCCGTGTTGCCACGCCGCTGACGTACTGGGGCGTGGCTGGTCTGGTGCAAGCGATCTGCAAGGAGAAGGGCGTGATGGTCAACGGTGGGGATGACGACCCGGGGCGGATCCGGCGGCTAGTCAGGGATGATCCAGGACGTTTGGGTGATAAGCACATTCAAGGAGGCGAAGGAAACGGCCTGGTTGGTTGCATATCGGGCCGATGAGTTTGCCGGAAATGTCGCCTGCACGGCATCACCGACCAGGAAGACATTAAAGTCACGACGCAAGTTCTCGTGTCCGGCCGTCGTACTACAAACGCACATGTCGGCGTGGTAACCGCACATCAGCACATGTTCGATGCCGTTGTGCTGCAGAAAACGCTTCAACGCATCGTATCCCTCACCGTCGTAGACAACGACATCGTTGGGGGCAACCTCAATGGAACCCATCACTGGAATCGGCAAGTCCCGAAATCCCTGGTTGTTGTACCTGGCCGAAGCATCGAGACCGGGAAACTGGCGGAAGTAGTCGATTGCCGGCTTGCTGGAACGCAACTCGATGCGTTTGGGAATGTCACTGCCTTGATACCTGAACGACTTCAGTTTGGCCGTCAACTGCTTTTGCGCTTCCTCGCGCTCAGCCGCCGACGGCTTGTAGGACATAGAGCGATAGAGTTTGCGGCGAATGGGATCGCCTCGACCTGGCAGGCTATAGACAACCATCCCAACTCTGGAACGAAGTGTCTTCAGCAGTGGGTTGACCACGACTTTGCCATGTTGAACCATCACCCGGTTCTTGTCCGGCGTACAGGCGAAAATGGCCCCTGCGGGCTGCGGTGTTTTCCAACCTTGACCATCGTCAACACCCCACGGGTGGACTACCACAACTGCTGTTTTCGCCGCCCGCAAACGGTTCGGCATTTCAATGACGCCTCGAGCGTTATAAGAGAATCGCCAGGCTCGAACGCTCAAGTCAGCAGAGGAGTCGCTAATCAACTGAGGTGCTTCATACCGCACTGATGCAATGACGGGCTGCACAAACTCCGGATGGTCTGCGAGTAAAGGTTGAGGGGCAGAAAGCACTTTCAGATCATTCGAGTAAACACGAACTGTCTTCTCGCTGCTGGCCCGTGTCGCCATCGAAGACAAGACCGCCATGGCTACGAATAGAGTGCAGCTCACCAAGGCCGTTGATTTCAACATGAATGGTTACCAGTGAAGGAATTGGACATCTAGAATTGGCACAGCGATTCTTGAGCAACACCGCTTTCGCCGCAACACCTTTTCAACTCCCAAGTTATCGCGGGCTTCGAAATACCTGAGTGGGAGAGTTTACGATGGCCCCATCGTCCATGTTGTCGCTGCCCAGGAAGTGGTTTACTGACGTTTGGCTTTGCCAATCCGGAAAAACCTCTGGCCGTTGCCGGGGTTGAGGTCTCGGCGGAACCGTCTCAAGGGGATCTTCATTCTCCAGGAAGCCGCATCATGTCTCGCATCGAAACGATCAGCGAAGGCCCCATCTACCGGAGCCCGAATCCCGGCTACGGTTATGTGGGGGCGTTCTTCAGCAACGTGGTGCAACTCTCCGAAGACGAGATCTTTTGCACGTACAACCGTGGCGGCGGGATGTACGCAACCGACCTGACTCACTATGCGGCCCGGTCGACTGACGGTGGCGAGAGTTGGGGCGAGCATCACGTGGTCCATGATCGCGGAGCGGATGATGCGGCCTATTCGTACCACGATCCGATGGTGGCTCACCTCGACGACGGCTCGCTGGTCATCACGACCTTTCGTGTGGATCGCAGTGACCCGGAACGCCCTTTGTTCAACGAGGAGACCGGTGGGATCGGGGCATTCGAACTTGTGGCTCTGCATTCGACGGATCACGGCCGCACGTGGTCGCGGCCGGAGCGGATGGAGGTTCCCGGCGACCTGATCGTGACGCCCAGTTCCGGGGTGATCGAGTTGTCCGACGGCACGTGGTTCATGCCCTTCGACCGGTGGCACGCATTCGACTCGCCCCAGCCATACCGGCCACAGGTGGTGGGGCTCTTCTCGTCTGACCGGGGCAGGACGTGGAGGGATCCGGTCGTCATCGCAGACACAAATTCCCAGGACAAGGGGTTCTGGCACGGGCAGGTGTTGCAAATGAACGACGGGCGTCTGTTCACCATGTTCTGGACGGCGCTGATGAAGAGCGACATCGACAACCAGCCGCTGCACCGTTGTGTCGGGTCTTCCGACGGAAAGAACTGGTCGGATCCGGAGCCGACGACACTGCCGGGGCAGACCAATCACGCCGTGGATCTCGGCGAGGGACACATGCTGAACGTCTACACCCGACGCGATGGGCCGCAGCCGGGGTTTTTTGCTGCTTTGTCCGATGATGAGGGAAGGACGTGGGATGTGGACAACCAGGTTTGCGTTTGGGATGCGACCGGACGTGACAAGTTGGGAGTCGAGGCGCCGGACACCTACCCCCGCTCACACGACACGATCGCCTTCGGAGCACCCAGAGCGGTTCGACTGGCAGACGGAGACATTCTGGCGACCTACTGGTGCACAGAGATGAGCCTGACGCATGTTCGGTGTGCGCGGCTGAGAGTCCTGACAAGCTAGTGCAATCCGAACCTGCTCAGTGCGAAAGCATTCGGCTGGCGGGGACGGCGCAAAAAAAAGAAGCCAGCGAAATTCGCCGACTTCTTCTGTTGTCTCATAGAGATGTCACGATGCTCAGATCACTTTGACATTCTCTGCCCGAGGTCCCTTCGGTCCGCTTCCCTCAGTGTAGGACACTCGTTGTCCTTCCTGGAGGTCGTCGTAACTCACTCCCTCGAGGTTCGAATTGTGGAAGAAAATGTCTTCACCGGTCCCGGTATCAATGAAACCGAAACCTCTGTCCGTCAGCCGTTTGATCGTGCCTTCTGCCATCGTTTGTCCGATCCCTAAGAAAGGTGTCTCTGCGGAGTCGCCCGAAACAACGGGTTCAGGCTGCCCTGCCGCAGGTTGATTTTTTACCCTTCGGAGCAAGAAAATTCAAGGAGGGGGCACCTCAATGGCATCGTTTGCCCTTCGCCATCGCACCGTGCCGTATACCAGACGCGTCGCGACTGCCGCGAAGCGAACATGACAGTCCTGTTTGTGGAGCTCTATGGCATTCGGTCGTGATGTTGGGACGTGTCGAGCCGGAAAAGTTGACCCAGGCCGAATTGTTGACCGGTGCCCCGACAACTCCCAGTTGTTTTCTGACGGGGTCTGGTGAAAATAGGTTAAGACGGTTTTTCACCAGCGGCCAAGATCCGACAGCATGTCCACGTCATTTGATCCGTACCACAAGTGGTTGGGAATTCCCCCCGATCAACAGCCGGCTCACCATTACCGGTTGCTGGGGATCGACCTGTTCGAGTCGGACGCGGACGTGATCGAGGCCGCGGCCAACCAGCGAACCGCCTACCTGCAGGAGTTGGCCGCTGGCGAACAGGTGAAATTGACACAGAAGCTGCTCAACGAAATCACGCAGGCTCGTCGCTGCCTGCTCAATGCCGACCAGAAACAGGCCTACGATGCCCAGTTGCAGTCGCAGCAGCCGGTCCGACCGGTGTCCAGGCCGGAGACCGAGCCAGAAGTTCCCACGGACAAGACTTCCAGGACGCCATCTCTACTGGCCGGGTTGGGCATCGCCACCTCGGTTGTGCTGATCGTTGTGCTGATCGTCATGCTGTCAGGTGGTGGCAGTCCGGGCGGGGCGACTCGGGAGGCGGGTGTTCTGTTGATCCGCTGGGAGACCAGTCAGCGGGAAGGGGCCGTGCTGGAGGTCGATGGCGAGAGTGTGCAGATCCTGGCGGAGCGAGAGTTCGAGGTCGCTCTGAAGAGGCAGCCCCGTTTTCGCCACAGAATCGCCATGCGCCGGACCGGCTACAAGTCGATCGAACGTGAACTGACGGTGACGCCTGACGATCGTATGCTCATTCAACCCAACTGGCAGCGAGAGAGACGGTAAAACTGACCTCGAGGTCCCGTGTCGCAGATGGGCCACGATGATGAAGAGAAGCAGGACGCGATACGGAAGGAATCCCATTCCGCACGTCGGACCGAACCTGGCATCGTGACAGACCAGACACAAACACCAGCTGTCGGCATTGATCTGGGCACGACCTTTTCGGTCGTCGCACACCTGGATAGCCAGGGCCGCCCGTGGACGATCGCGAGCCAGGAGGGAGACCCGACGACTCCCAGCGTGGTGCTGTTTGATGACGGTCAGGTGATTGTCGGGTCGGAAGCGGCCAAGGCGGCCGAATTCGAACCCGATTCGGTGGCGAGTTTCGCGAAACGCGATATGGGGAACCGTCACTTTCACCGCACGATCGGTGGTGAGCATCTGCCGCCGGAGGTGATCCAGGCGTTGATCCTCAAGAAGCTCAAAGAGGACGCGGTCCTGAAACTGGGCGACTTCACCAAGGCCGTGGTGACTGTTCCGGCCTATTTCAACGAGCCGCGGCGACGCCGGACCCAGGACGCCGGACGGATGGCTGGCCTGGATGTGCTGGACATCATCAACGAGCCAACGGCAGCGGCGATTGCCTACGGAGTTCAGCAGCAGTTCCTCGACGAACAGGGCCGCAGCAGTCGGCGGGAGACGATCCTGGTCTATGACCTGGGGGGAGGCACGTTCGACGTCACCCTGTTGCAGATCGACGGACAGTCGTACACGGCGATCGCGACCGGTGGCGATGTGTTCCTGGGCGGAATTGACTGGGATCGCCGGATTGCCGATCTCGTGGCAGAACGTTTCCAGGCCGAACATGGTGTGGATCCTCGAGAGGACGCCATTGCCATGCAGACGCTGCTCGGCGAAGCCGAGGACGGCAAGCGGTCCCTGTCGGCCCGGGAGGATGTGCGGCTGCGTTTTGCCCATGACGGCCAACGCGTCCAGGTGGATCTTTCGCGAGGACAATTCGAGGAGTCCACCGGAGATCTGCTCGATCGCACGCTGCTGACCACTCGCAAGGTGATGAGGGAGGGCAAATGCTCGTGGAGTGATGTCGATCGGTTGCTGTTGGTGGGCGGGTCGAGCCGGATGCCGGCGGTGCAACGGATGCTCGAAGCCGAATCGGGCATTGCCGTGGATCGCTGTCTGTCGCCTGACGAGTCGATTTCACACGGTGCGGCCATCTATGCCGGCCTGTTGCTCGGGTCCGACGTTTCGTGTTTGCAGGACATGTCGGTCAAGAACGTCAATTCCCATCATCTGGGTGTCCTGGGAGTCGAACGTGCCACGGGTCGGAAACGCCGACAGTTGATGATCAGTCGCAACACCGTGTTGCCGGCCAAGTCGACTCACCGGTTCATGACTCTCAAGGATGATCAACCGAGCGTGGAAGTAAACGTGGTCGAAGGAGGAGACGAGAGCGGCAACGACGCAACGCGGATTGGCCGGTGCGTCGTCAGTGGACTTCCGCCCGGGTTGCCTGCGAAGACGCCCGTCGAGGTGACATTCCAATACGAATCCAACGGCCAACTGGGGGTGGATGCCCGGGTCCCGTCAGCCGACAAACGTGCGCACCTGGAAATCAAGAGATCAACGGGACTCGCCGACGACGAAATCGAGCACTGGTCGAAGAGGATCCAGTTGGGGCTCGACCTTTCGGGGAAATCCGAAAGTGGGGCACCACCACCTGGGATCGTGACGCCGGCCGGCGATGGCGAGGTTGTCGACCCGTCAATCGGTGGAAACCGGGTGACGGCGATCGAGTCTCCCGCTGTTGATGCTCCAACTGCTCCTGAGACCGGTGGCTGGAAGTCGCGACGCACTAAGGTGTCGGCGGGCGACGAGGAGCCGGCAACGTGAACGCATCGACGATCACTGTCTCCAACGGACAGGAGTTTTATCGGATTCCTGTCACGGACCTGGCTGAAGCGAAGCAGGATGGCTTCTATGTTCCCGCTGAGAAGCAGCGGACCATCGTTTCGGATGGCACCGAATTGTTCGAGGTGCCGTTGTCGGATGTCGCAGAAGCAGAAGCTGACGGGTTCCACGACATCCTTGTCGGAGAGCGGGCGGCTGTCTCGGATCTCGAAGCGACTGCTGGCCCCATGACCGGCCACGTGGACGTTATCCCGTTGACGACACGTTCATCGGCCGAACCGTCACCCGTGCCGGTCAAGATTGAGGTGGAGGCGGAAGCAGCGGGAGGTGAGACGAGTTCGGTGGCGACGTCGCCAGTGAAGGTGGAAGTGCAGACGGAATCCGCAGAGGGGGAGGAGGACGAGGAGACGCTCACCGCCAACCGCCGTCAGTTGTTGGGAGTGTTTGGTTTCAGCAGCCTGGTGCATGCGGCCGCCGTGTTGATCCTCTTGTCGATCATCATTCCCATCGAAATGGAAGACCGTGTCGAGATTCTCTCGGCATTGCCGACCGTGGACCAGGAGAACGTGAAGTTCGAAGAAGTGGCCCTGGTTCAGCCTGAGCAGATCGAGCAGGACGAAACGTCAGAAGTCGTGCAGGAGCTGATCACCGACAGTGACAAGGTCCTGGAGATCGACATCAACGATCTGGAGATTTCCTCGGCAATCCCGGAAAAGACGAAAGGCGCGGGGAATCCCGTTGCCAAGATTACGGGGGAGCTGGGAGGTCGCAGTCGGGCCGGACGAAGTGCCCTGGTGGCGCGATACGGGGGAAACGCGGCCAGCGAATCGGCCGTGCGCGCGGGCCTCGAATGGCTGTCACGCCACCAGAATGCGGACAACGGCAGCTGGAGTTTTGACCATGTCCATGCGGATTGCCAGGGATCCTGCTCGCAGGCGGGCAGCCTGAAGAAGTCGCACATGGGAGCCACGGCAATGGCTTTGTTGGCGATGCTGGGCTCTGGAGAGACGCACTTTGTCGGCAACTATCGCGAACAGGTGTACAAGGGGTTCGATTACCTTCTGACCTATGCCAAGCCGACGCCCAATGGACTGGATCTGCGAGGGGTGGCCGAAGGGAACACCGGCATGTACATCCAGGGACTCGCCACGATGGCCCTGTGCGAGGCGGTGGTGATGAGCGAAATGGCCTTGAAGCAGCGGTCCCGGTCATCGCGGGCGAAGACCAGGAACAAGGAGGGAGTGGACCGGAAGGTGGCCACCGCCAGCCTGAAGCGATTGCGGGCCGCATCGCAACTGGCACTGAATTTTATCATGCGTGCCCAGGATCCCGGCAATGGCGGCTGGCGATACCAGCCTCGAAAAGGAGGGGACACCTCGGTCCTGGGCTGGCAGGTCATGGCGCTCAAGAGTGGCCAGATGGCCAGGATGCAGATCCTGCCCGATACGATCCGCAAGGCCTCCTACTACCTCGACTCGGTCCAGATCGATGGCGGGGCTGCCTACGGGTACACCGGTCCGCAACGGAAGGTTTCCACGACGGCTGTCGGACTCCTGTCTCGCATGTACATCGGCTGGGGACGGAAGGAACCGGCACTGGAGGCTGGAGTGAAGTTGCTGGCCGCGACCGGGCCGAGCCGGAACGACATGTACTACAACTACTACGCGACACAGGTTCTGCACCACTGGGGTGGTGAAGAGTGGCAGAACTGGAACAAGGTCATGCGAGAACAACTGGTCAAGTCGCAACGACGGAAGGGCCACGCAGCCGGCAGCTGGGATGTTGCCGACAGTCACGGTGGAGCCGGCGGGCGGCTGTACATGACCAGCCTGTGTGTGATGACGCTGGAGGTCTATTACCGGCACTTGCCGCTGTATCAGCAGGCCGGTGAACTCAAGGCCCCCACGGCCAGGAAGAGCCGGAAACGGTCCGGCACGAAGGGCTCGAGGAAGGCCGGCGACGGCAGGTAAGCCGTCTCGTCGGTACGGGGCTGCGGCTCTCGGTCTCTGCGATGTGAGGCAATCACCCCTGGTCCTGTTTTGATTCGTCCGCCCGGGGTTGTGGATCACCATCTTCGGCCAGTTCCTCACTGGGAACCTGCCATTCCCACAATCCGCCGACGAGTGCCAGTAAAACGGCACATGTGCCGACTTTCAGCGGCCAGCCTGTCCACCCGTTGTTCGACCAAAGCACCAGGAGAAACAGGCAGGTGCCGAGGACACTCACCCTCAGGGCATGGGCAATCACGGATCGCCCACTGGCCCCGGGATTCGCTTTCCTCAAGAGTCCCATGAGGATTGGTGACCTTTGGTGTTTTGGCCGCTGTTGGTGAGACATGTTCCTGTCTGCGGAGGGCATCTCGCAGATCAGGACCTCATGCCCCCATCGACTCTCTCAATTTCTTGACGGTTGCCAACGCTTCCCCGACACACGAATCCGTGAAATCGTCAAGCCGTTTGCTGGCGTCGCCGGTCTTCCGGGATTTTCGATCGGCAATCACGTTTTGTTCGAGTGTGGCAGATCGTTCCAGCCACTGCCGTTCCAGTTGATCGAAGGCGTTTCGGGCCATCGGTTGACGTTTCCGGAAGTGGGTCCCGGTGTCGTCGCCCTTGATGCGGTCGAGCAGGTCACGGAACAGCCACCAGTAGGACTTTTTCGAGAAGGTGTCGCGTTTGGCGCGGTCGGGGCGGGTGACCGTTTTTCCCTGGCGGCCGGCTCGGGTCAGGACCTTGGGCAGTCGGCTGGTGGCGGCAAACACAGGGATGTAGAGGCCGGTACATGGGGTGACCGGTGTCCACCACATCTGGGCCAGGCGGTCATCCTTCTCGGGCAGAAGAAACACCGCTGAACTGGCCGTGTTGCCCCAGGTGAACTCGGCGGGTGAACTGTGCATGCACAACGTCAGGAAATCCGGCAGCGCGGCATTGAAATTGGGGCCGCCGAGAAAAGTCCCTTCGTAGTGGTCTCGCAGAACCCGCATGACCCACTGCGGCGAGATGTCTCCGTCTTCCTTCTGGCAGAGGAGTTGACGCGATCGCTGAACACGCAGTTGCGAAAGTTGCAGGGGTGTCTTCAGGTCGATGTAGGCCCGGGCAAAATCGAAATCATGTTTTTGCTCTTTGGGCCACCAGCCCCGGTCGATGGCATAGTCAACCAGGTCGTGGCTGGCCAGGTCCCAGCGGTTGCGGATGGACGGTTGGTTGGAGATCGTGGCCACTCCCCGGGTCACACGTCGAGCCACCCAGCGTGTGCCCACGGTTTCGAGAATCCACGCCTCCTTGCCGTCGGCGATGATGTAGGAATTGTCGTAGCCGCCTTTCTCGTGGCTCACGCCCGGCACACCCGATCCCCATTGCCCGTAACGCTCGACCAGGTCGGTGATCACGTCCAGGGCCTTGCGGGCCGTGCGTCCACGTTCGAGACCAAGACGCAACAGGTCCATTCCCAGTAGTCCCGGTTCCGGCGGCTTGCCGGCCTTGCTGGCGGCCACCGCGTCGGAGAACGTCTTGGTGAAAATTGCCTCGTTGCCGATTGCCACGCCAAACTCGTTGATGCCCTCCTCATAACCCCAGCACCAGTAGGGACTCGAGCCGACGGTGGCGTGGGTGTGGGAGGCCTGGGGAATGGTCCGGTATTCGAGCTGCAGTGTGGCTCCGTCGCCGTATGTCTTTGCCGAATGACGGACAAGCGGCTGACAGTCGAATACCGGGCGGTCACTGTTCTTGCCGAGGACCGTTGTGCCGGTCGTCGTGGCATCGGGCAATGCGACCATCGTGTCACACGACATGGGCCACACGCGCCGATTCACGTCACGGGGTGAACGTGAACGCGGTCGAGTGTTTGCCAGGGCCGACAGTCCATTTAAGGAGAGCAGGCCAAGAAGCCCCCCACCGGCGGCCGTCCCGTGTCTGAGCATCGTTCGGCGACTGATGCGGGCGGCGTTGGGATTTCTCACGAGATGTGTCCTCGGTGGTCACACGGTGTTGCTGAATTGCAGTTGCAGGCAGACGTCGGTTCAGTCCGGTCGATGAGCGTCGGACGACTGGTCGGGGCTGTGCCAGGTCAGGCCGGCCAATCGTACTGGCTTTGCTTGCGGAAGCCCTTGAGATGAATCGTGCCGTCGTCGGCCAGGCTCATGATCGAGTAGCCGTTGTTGGCGGCGCCCGACCCTTCGATCATCGCGACCATCGTGCAGTAGTGGATGCCGCCGATTTCCTTGTGGTCGTTCTCGTGGCTGTGCCCCTGGAAGACGGCCAGTACCTGGCCGGAATCTTCCAGCAGCTTCCTCACCACCGGAGCGTTCTTGACACCGTAGACGCTGCTGACATCCAACCTCTGGTGAGCGAACACAACGGTCTTTTTCGACGTGGCCTTGAGGTCGGCCCGCAGCCAATCGACCTCGGCGGCGGGGATGTTGGGGTCGGTCCATTCGAAGTTCTTCCGTCCGTACGGTTGACCGTCACTGCGGAAGCATGAATCGAGGACGATGAAGTGAAAA
Organism: Planctomycetaceae bacterium; assembly: GCA_002724315.1. Classification (GTDB taxonomy): domain Bacteria; phylum Planctomycetota; class Planctomycetia; order Planctomycetales; family Planctomycetaceae; genus UBA8437. The sequence goes on from PBOJ01000021.1 coordinate 22,567, forward strand.
TTCCCGGAGTCGAACGAGTAATACGACTTCTTCTGCCCCACGGTTTCCAGGAATTCCTGCTTCTTCAGCGTGTAGACGCAGTGATTGCCGAGCACGTGATGCCGTTGCTTGCAGATGGCCGAGAAATCCCGGTGAATCCGCTTCAGGTAGCCGAGTTCGGTTTTTACCGAGTCGGCCGCGTCGATGAAGTCGCCGAGTTCGACGAGAAACGACGGCTTGTGTTTGGCGAGTTCGGTGGCGGCTTCTGCCAGCTTGTCCGGGGTCTCGCGATAGTGTCGGGTGCCTGACGAGGCCTTGTCGGCGTAGTGCAGATCGGTGACCAAGCCGATCTTGAGGCCGGGCTTCGGCTCACCGGAAATCAACGACGCTGGTGTGACGGCCGCGGCCGAAAGAACCAGCACTCCGTTCTTCATGAATGCCCGGCGTCCGAGTTGTGTTGTTGCCGCATTGGGGGTCTGCATGTCTGGCTTATCCGCTGTCGGAGTGAGTGGTCAGGGAGTTTGTCAGTGTAACTTCCCGGAGGGAGTGTGGCCGAACGAGTTGACGGAAAATCTGCTCATCGTCTTTCCGGGAACAGGAACGAGTGCAGGTTGGAGTCATTGATCACAAATCGCAGGCGGACCGGATGGCCATTCAGGTAGGCTGTCGGGACCGAGAGCTGGTACGACGTGACGTGATGGGCATGTCGCCGCAAGTGCCGGTTCTGATCCGCCGTCAACATGGCGGGGATGCCGATTTCAGGGACGACACGTGTGTGACCAGGCAGCGAGCGAGGACAAGAGATGATGAGGCCGTTGAGACGTGTTGGTGGTAGGCCGGGATCCCGGTGGAACTGGCGGGCTACGTGCCTGGTGGTTGCAGGTTGCCTCGTGTCGGGCACATCCCGGGCGGAGCAGCCACAGGCGGCGATCACAAAATCTCGCTTCTTCTACAACGACGACGGCGACCGGCTGGTGTTTCTGCTCAAGGGGCCGTTCCACAAGCGACAACTGAACTATCCCGTCGACGTGCTGGTTGGCACCGGGGTCACGACGCTGGTGTTTTGCGCCAATATGGGTTCCGACCAGGCCTACTATCCGACCAAGGTTGCTTCAACGCTTGGTTGGCGCGAGGTCGAGAACACTCGTCGCAATCCGCGGTTCACCTATTTCAATCGTCTCCATGAGATCGGGACGATGCTTCGGGACCGCAAGATCGATGTGCTGGGCACAGTGATGCGGCGGGCATCGCAACATGGCTTGGAGTTCGTGCCCTCACTGCGGATGAATGACACGCACTTCTTGAACAAGGTGCCGCCGCTTGAGCATCCGCTGACCGGTGAGTTCTGGCTGAAGAATCGGGACCTGACCATCAACGGTGGGGCACTGGACTTCACGCACAAGAAGGTCCGCGAGTATCGGATGGGGCAGGTGCGGGAGTTGATCACCGGTTATGCGACCGACGGATTCGAGATGGATTTCACGCGACAGCCGGTGGTGTTCGCCAAGGGGACAGGACGGGACAAGGCAAACCTGGTGACCGAGATGGTCCGGGAGGCCAGGGCATTGCTTGATCGCAGGAAACGAGCCGACGGACGGCGTCGGTTCCTGATCGTGCGTGTGCCCCACACGCTGGCACTGTGCCAGTTTTACGGGTTCGATCTTGGGTCGTGGATGACTGACAACCTGGTCGACTACGTGGTTCCGGCTTCACCGGATCGGTACTTCCAGTTCCACATGCCGCTGGGTGAGTTCCTGGACCTGGCCAAAAGGACCGGTAGCGGCTGCCGGGTTGTCGCCGGACCCGATTCCTACAAGGCCAGTCCATCGATGTACCGGGCGGCGATGGCCAACTATTACACGATGGGACAGCGGGACACTTACCTGTTCAATTTCTTCGCCGCACGTGCCGAGCAGCGGGATTACTACCCGTTTCGGGACGAGGACTACGCACTGCTGCGAGACCTGAAGAGTCCGGTCACGCTCTGGGGACGCCCCAAACACTACATGTCCAACACCTGGTTTCCCGGTAGCAGCGTGCAGGTGAAGGAAACCGGCAAGGCGTACAAGACGGACATCTACGTTGGAGAAGACCTGGCTGTCTGCCGCGATGAGAACATCCTGAAATCGGCGACGCTGAGAGTCGTTATGAAGAGGCTGCAGAAAGATGACGTGCTGGAGGTTGCTCTCAACGGACAGCCGTTGGCGTTGGCCGACGCCAAACGTGATGGGATGACTATTCGCTTTGAATTGAGCCGACGATTGCCAAAGCTGGGAAACAACCAGGTGTCGGTGACCGCCAGAAAGTTTGCTTCGGAAATGCGGCCGACGGTGTCCCTGGTGGAATTGCTGACCGAATTCAACATCAGGGGTGTTTCAGCAACCACTGCGAATTCCAAGGATCGTCGCAAGTAGTTTGACACGAGCGTCGTTTGTTTTTGTTGCTCCAGACCGGGACTTGATTCGATGAAGATCGTTGCTTTGGCCATTCTGGTTCTTGTTTGTGGTGGTGGGCTCGGGTGGGCCCAGGAGGCGGGGCTACCGACGGCTCGTGACGCGTCGAAACCGGCCAAGGTGCCGACGCCGCGGGACACCATCCCCCTGGATCGACTGAAAACTCTGGCGGCCCGCAACGCCGGTGCCGAGTTTGATCCCAATCGTGTGATCACTCCGCACATGCCAATCGGCATCCGGCAGGAGTACCCCGGGGGGCTCCGGTACCAGGAGGGGATCAGTTACACGTTCCTGGTGCACTCGATGAAGTTCGCCGCCATGTGTCGTCTGGGGGACGGCACGATCGCGATGGTCGGAACGGGATGGGTCGACGGGACAACCAGCGAGAAGCGTTCCTGCTTTATCTCGTACTCGAAGAACGAGGGGCGGACGTGGAGCCAGCCGCGGCTGTTCCACGACGGTCTCGAGCGGCCACAGCCGGTGGCACTGGGCGGTCAGAAACTGATGCTGCTGCCGATGGACGATGACGGGTTCCTGGCCTTTAGCAACGACGGCGGCAAGTCGTTCACTGGCAAGGCGATGTTCCCCAGACTCAGAAACGGAAAGATCACCTACCACAAGGGCAGCGTGTTGGTCGAAAAAGACGTGGTCACGGCGATCTTCACGGCCGAAGTGGCTCCACACGGCCCGACCGGCTGGCGGGCACAGTCGCTGGTTCGCCGCAGCCGTGATCAGGGACGGACCTGGGACGAGGGCTATTGGTTCCCGCCCGGCTGGGAGACGTCGGAAGGAGCGATCGTGCGGGCTGCTGACGGGGCACTGGTGGTCGCACTTCGCACTGCGCAGCCAGCCGACTATCCCTCGTACAGCGATCACTGGAGGCGACTGACGACGGCGCGGTCGACTGACGACGGGAAGACGTGGACTCACCGGCAGGTGCACTTCAGGTACGGAAAGGTCCACAGCGACATCATCAAGCTCAAGGACGGCCGGTTGCTGCTGACCTACGCCGCACGGATGGGAGAACTGGACGGCCAGATGTACCACGGCATCGAGGCCGTGGTCAGCCGGGACCACGGCAGGACCTGGGACTGGGACAAGCGGTTCATCCTGTTCCGCTGGGCCATGCACCAGTCCATGCACAGCCCCTGTTCGCTGCAGTTGGCCGACGGCCGGATCTTGACGCTGTTCCTGTACCACTACGGTGCGCAGTGGGGCAAGAAGGGTGTGGGGGGGCCGGGACGTACGCTGGGTATCACTTCGGCGGTGATCTGGTCGACGGACCCCGGAAAGACCGTTTCAGCCAGGTGATTGCTAGGGGAGTGTGACATCCCAGATCTTGGCCCGTCGCGCCTGCCCCTTGGGCCCTTTGACGATCAGCGTCACGATGAACTCGCCCGGTTTCTTGTACCGGTGAGTCGGGTGCCGTTTGGTCGAGGTCTGGCCGTCACCGAAATCCCACTTCCATGACGTGATCTCGCCGTAGGAGCGATCTCGAAACGAGACGGTCCGGTCCTTTTGACTGATCACGTGGAACGACCAGTCGGCTTCCACCGGCTTTCGGAGGTGTTTTTCGATCGGCATCAACCGGAAGGCCACCAGGTCCGAGGCGTTGCCGTACATGGTCGTCTTGTGCGAGAGGTTCCAGAAGCCGGCGTAGGTGCCGGCTTTCTCGTCGTCGTAGTCGAGCACGGCCCAGGACATGCCAATCACCTTGTTCTCCGTCAGTTTCGACGGGATGGCCCGGGTGGGCTGGGGCGGGGCGTAGTCGAACGGGGTCACGTAGAACTCGAGCACCAGTTTCCCGCTCTTGCCGTGCTTGAAGTTGTACTTCGTGGCGGCATTGGCGTACGGCAGATCCTTGATCCACGGTTGGCAGCCCCAGACCATGGTCCAGTCCTTGCCCTCGGCCGGGGTGAAGATGTGGTAGTTCTGGGCGTGGACGCCGTGGAACAGGAAGTGCGTGTCCAGCTTGTCGCGGAGTTCCTTGTTGGGGTGCATCTGCCGGATGAAGGGGCCGCCGGAGAGATCACCGTCGACGACCAGTTCGAAGATGTCGTTGTGCAGGCCGGGCTGGCCGAAGTCCCAGTAGTTGTCGTGGGCCTCGTAGAGGAAGTAGAGGTGGTTGAGCCCCTTGACCCAGCCCACCTTGACCTTCACGTCGAGGTTCTTCGGGTCGTGCTTGTCGCCGACACCGATGACCGTCTCGCGGAGTTGTTTCGTTCCGATCGTGTAGGAGTCGGGGACGATCGACCAGTCCGCGGTGTCCCCGTCGATGCGAGGGATCTGGTTGGCGGGGAACTGGAAGATCGGGAATTCGACATCGGGTCGTTCGAGTCCGACACCGACTCCGAGGCCGGCCAGCAGGAAAAGGGTCGGGGTCATCGGGCGTCTCCGTTCCTGGGCAGAAAATTGCGAGTCACTTGGCTGAACCGGGGTTTCCCTCGTCGCCGCAGCGACAGCCTAACTCACACATCCCCAGCTGGCATCTCCACCGGACCGCGGGCTGGCTAATCCGTGAGAATGAGCCGGCAGTTCGGCTTTTACTTGTGCAAACAAGACAACCGTGGGCATGATGAAGGCCTGGAGAGTCGGGGCAGGTTCTTCCGGAGAGGTTTCCATGGCCGAGCAGCGCAATTCGAGGTTGCCACGACTTCCAGTGATGCTGGCGCTGTTGATGATTTGTTCGACGAATGCCGCCGGCGTTGCTGGTGATGATCCGGACGGAGAGCCGCCGGCAGTCGCTCGAAAGGTCGTGGTCCTGGTTCATGGCCTGCGACAAAAAACCAAGGACCTGAAGAAACTGAGTGACTTCCTGGGTCGCGACACGACGTTGTCGGTTCTGAGGTTCGGATACAAATATCGAGAGGATTCGGTGGAAGTTGCTGCCGAGAAACTGGTCTCGTTTGTCCAGGAGGAGGCACCGAAATCGGAAGTCCATTTCGTAGGGTTCAGCCTGGGCAACCTGGTCATCCGCCAATACCAGCAAAAGGTCCGGAAACAGGGACTGCGGTTGAAGATCGGCCGTGTCGTAATGATCGCTCCTCCGAATCACGGATCCCGGAAGGCAATCGATCTCAATGGTCCTGGGGCCTTGTTTTTTTTGGGCCCGGCCACCAGGGAAATCGGAATCGGATTTCCTCAATTGGAGCCGAAACTGGACACTCCCAACGACTTTGGGGTCATCGCCGGTGGCAACGGGGGGGCGGGATTCAATCCAGCGCTGCCAGGCGACGATGATGGCTGGCTGCGGGTCGAGACGACGAGGCTGAGCGGTGCCACCGATTTTCGCTTGGTCAAGGCACGTCACGGAAAACTCGATGATCATCCGCTCGTGCACAAGTTGACGCTCAGGTTCCTGCAGGCAGGATTCTTCAAGTCGAAGGCGACTCGCCAGCCGATTCCCTGACCTCCGGTCCCGTCACTGATGGTGTGATCGGTTGCTTCTCAGCGTGCCGTGGGTTCTTCTGGGGTGTGTCGGAACCTGTCGCCGACGCACCAATGCCCAAAACACACACTCCTGAGGAGATGAGTCCGTGGTAACCCGTTCCGTGATGATCCTGGCTGTCCTTTCCTGTCTCCTGGCTCCGGCTGCGGATCTGCCAGCCGAGATCAAGGCCCCCAAGGGCTTCACCTCGTTGTTCAACGGAAAGGACCTCTCGAACTGGTACGGCTGGAGTACCAAGAATCCCGAGATCCTCCAGAAGATGAGTGCCGCGGAACAGAAGGCCTACAAGGCCAAGAGCCGCGAGGACATCGCCAAGCACTGGAGCATCGACGGCGACGTGATCGTCAACGACGGCCACGGTCTTTACCTGACCACCGAAAGAGAATTTGCCAACTACGAATTGCTGATCGATTACAAGACGGTCCCCAAGGCCGACAGTGGCATTTACCTGAAGGGCAATCCCCAGGTGCAGATCTGGGACTACACCGATCCCAACACGTTCCGCAACGGCGGTGACAAGGGCTCGGGAGGACTCTGGAACAACAGCAAGGGAGCCAAGGGGAAAGATCCTCTCGTTTTGGCCGACAAGAAGATCGGGAAATGGAACAGTTTCCGGATCGTGCAGATCGGCGCCCGCACCTCGGTGTGGCTCAACAAGAAGCTGGTCGTCGATCACGCCGTGATGGAGAACTACTTTGACCGGAAGCGGCCGCTGTTCCACCATGGGCCGATTCAGCTGCAAACGCATGGCGGTGAGATCAGCTGGCGAAACATCTTTGTCCGCGAGATCAGCAACGAAGAAGCCAACAAGATTCTTCGGAAGAAGTCGTCCGGCGGTTTCAAGTCAGCCTTCAACGGCAAGGACCTGACGGGTTGGGCCGGTGCGATCGACAACTACGAGATCGTTGATGGTGCGATTCGCTGCAAGAAGGGCAAGGGCGGCAACCTGTATACCAAGGAAGAGTACGGCGATTTTGCGGTTCGCCTGGAGATCAAGTTGCCGAAGGCCGGAAACAATGGCCTGGCGATTCGCTATCCGGGCAAAGGCAACCCCGCCTACGACGGCATGTGCGAACTGCAGGTCCTGGACACCGGCTACCCGGGCAAACTGGCACCTTACCAGTTCCACGGTTCCGCCTACGGCATGGTTCCGGCTGCACAGGGTTACCTGAGAGCTGCCGGTGAGTGGAACTACCAGGAAGTGACCGTCAAGGGGTCGACCATCAAGGTCGAATTGAACGGGTCGATCATCCTGAATACCGATCTCAGCAAGGTCACCGATGCGAAGACGGTCAAAAGACACCCGGGCAAGGACCTGCCCAAGGGGTACTTTGGGTTTGCCGGCCACAACGATCCGGTGATGTTCCGCAACATCGAGATCAAGCGGCTTGACTAGACGGTTTGGTCTGCGTCGACCCCGGATTCACCTGTTGACCTCACACTCCGGTTCTCCGGGGTGTGACGGTCACCGACCGGGATGAACTCGAGTGTCTTCGTGCGGACTTTGATGGATCAGGATGGGCCCGGTGATGAAGCAGTTGATTGTGACCGGGGCCAGGCAGGCCGAATTCGAGGAGGTTGAGCAGCCCGCATGTGGGGCGACGGACGTATTGGTCCGGTCCCGCACCACGGCTATCAGCACGGGGACCGAACTGCGGGTGTACCGCGCGATTCCCGTCGATGACGAGGGCAAGTACCTGCACGAACGGGTGCCGTTCGTGTTGCCGGCCGAGAACGGTTACTCGATGGTCGGCGACGTCATCGAGACGGGGCCGGAGGTCGACGGGATTTCGGCAGGAGATCGGGTGTTTCTTCCGGCCGCTCATCGGCAGGTGGCGGTGATGGATGTGTCCCGGGTGACACCATTGCCCGAGTCGGTGCCGGATGATGAGGCGGCACTGTTGAGTATCCTGGAGGTGGCCCACCGGGCGCTTCGGGATGGCGAGCCACCTGCCGGTGGCAACGTCGTCATCATCGGACAAGGGGTTATCGGATTGTCCGCGTTGGCCTATTGCGTGGCTTTTGGATTGCGGACGGCTGTGGTCGACCTGGAACCGGCCCGGTTGGAGATTGCTCGCCAGATGGGAGCCGATCTTGCCGTCTCTCCGGCTGATGGCGATTACCAGCAGCAGGTGCTGGAACTGTTCGACGGAGCGGGTGCGGACGTGGCTCTGGAGGCGGGTTCAAACTGGACCACGATCCGAACGGCCATGGAACTGACGCGTACCGATGGCCGGGTGGTGATCGTCTCCAGGCACACCCTGCAGCCGGACTTCAATCCGTTCGGACAGGGGTTCCTGGGGAAGAGGCTGAGCCTGGTGACCACTTATGGGTATCCGCCGGAAGGGAGTCGCTGGGATCAGCGGGCTTCGGTGGGGCTGACAGTCGACCTGCTGGCACGTGGCCGACTGCCGGTGCGTCCGATGCTGACACACAGGTTTGCGTGGCACGAGTTGCCCGAGGTGTACGCCCGATTGGATCAGGGCGACCGGACAATCGTGGGGGCGGTGCTGGACTGGACCCACGACGAGGCGTGATCGCCCACTTTCTGGCGCGTGATCTGGCTATGGTTCGGTCCTCGTCAAACCGATACGATGACTGTGTGCCGGAGTTGGTTTCTACCGAATCGTTTTGTGTGAGCGTGATGCCGCAGGGTCCAGGCCGCCGCGAGTTCTTCAGGATGGGAGGGGTGTCGCTGGCGGCGATCTCCCCGCTGGGACTCCCGTTGTCGGAAGTGCTGGCCCGGGAAGCCGCAGGTGGTGGTGGGAAGCAGATCAACGTGATCTTCATGTTCCTGCAGGGGGGGGCCAGCCACATCGACATGTACGACATGAAGCCGGACATGTCCGAGGAAGTCCGTGGCCTCTACTCACCAGCTCCGACAAATCTGCCCGGCCTGCAACTCAGTGACCAACTGCCCCGGCTCCGTGGCTGTGCCGACAAGTTCTCGCTGATCCGGTCGATGCACTCCTACACATCCAAACATGGCGAGGGCGATGTCCACATCATGTGCGGTAGCCCTGTGGACAAGAATCTTCAGGCCCCGGGCATCGGTGCGGTACTCAGTCTGCAGCAGCCCCAGCAGGCGCCGGTTCCTCCGTTCGTACATATGGGGCAGATGAAACATCCGGCCCACACGGCTCCGGGCTACGGCGGCTTTCTGGGGCACGCCCATGACCCTTTCCGAATCAAGCAGAATCCGAATGACGCGGATTTTGCGGTGAGAGCCTTCGACACCGCCGACGATGTCGATCTCAGTCGCTCGGCCGGTCGTACGATACTGCTGAAATCCCTGGATCGTTTTCAGGCGTCACGGGAAAATCAGCTCGAATTTGCTCGGACCCAGGATGCGTTCACTCAGCGGGCACTCAGTCTCTCGACATCCCGGCAAGCCAAGAATGCCTTCGACCTGTCGCAGGAACCGGCCCGGCTGCGGGATGCCTACGGCCGGAACCGGGTTGGCCAGGGGCTGTTGCTGGCCCGTCGTCTTGTGGAGGCCGGTGTCCGGTTCGTCACCATCAAGGGGTACGTGGAAACCGGCATCTACGCCTGGGACCACCACTGGGGCATCTTCCCTCACCTGGAACGCCAGCTGCCGATCTACGACAACAGTTATTCGGCGTTGCTCCAGGATCTCGATGATCGAGGGCTTCTGGAGTCGACACTGGTGATCACTGCGGGAGAGTTCGGTCGAACCCCGAAGATCAATACGAACAAGCGGGGGCCGGGGCGTGACCACTGGGGCCGGTGCTTCAGCCTGACGATGGGCGGTGGGGGGGTGCAGACCGGGCGTGTTGTCGGAGCCAGCGACAGGTTTGGTGGTGTGCCGTCGGAACGCCCTGTCTCGGTGCCTGATTTCGTCGCCACCGTCTACCACGCTCTCGGGCTGGACCCAAAGGCCGAGGTCATGGCTCAGGGACGTCCGATGCCGATGCTCCCCGAAGGCTCGGTGGTTGACGAGTTGTTCTAGCGGGGTCGGCGGTCCGGGTTGAGTGGTTGTCGGGACCTCAGGTCTTTCGGCGGTTGGACTCCAGGGGCGTGGGCCGATTTGTTGTGCGTGGAATGTACGGAGAAACGAGATGACACGGATTGCCGTGGGCGGAATTCTGACAGAGTGCAATCACCTGGGCGGACTTCCGATCGATATGGAGACCTACGAGTCGACCGAACTGGTTCGCGGAGAGGAGATGCTGACGGCGACGACCAGCGTTGTCGGCGGCATGTTGGACGTGCTCCGCGAGTCAGGGATTGAGCCGTTGCCACTGTTGTTTGCTTCGGCCTGTGCCGGTGGACCGATCGTTGCCGACTGTTATCGGGAACTCCGGGACGATTTGCTGGAGAGATTCGATGCCATCCTGCCAGTCGATGGCGTGCTGCTGCCGCTGCATGGGGCGGCGTTGGCTGAGGGGAACGATGATCCCGAGGGGGAGATCATTCGAGAGGTGCGGCGCCGGGTGGGGCCTGAAATTCCGATCGTTGTGACCGTCGACCTCCACGCAAACATCACCGCCGAGATGGTTGCCGAAGCCGATGCCATTCTGGCCTGGGAAACCTACCCGCACTACGACCAGTTTCAGACCGGCCAGCGAGGAGCCCGGTTGTTGCTCGACACGCTGGACGGGAAATGCCGGCCGGCCATGGCGATGGCCAAGGTGCCGGTGATCACCAGTGCCGTTCACGGGTCAACCAATGACGATGATCCGTTCGCCGAGTTGATGCGCTACGCCAAGTCTCTGGAAGAACGGCCGGAGGTGCTGTCGACCAGCCTGCTGCTGGTTCATCCGTACATGGATGT
>PBOJ01000022.1 GCA_002724315.1 Planctomycetaceae bacterium
TACGACCGTCAACGGATGGCCCGGGACATCTATTCGCTGCTGTACCTGTTCTGCGGAGGACTCGACAACGTTGATCCTCTCACCGTGCCCAACAACCCCGTGGGCGCTGCCCCGATCTACACCGAACCCCGACTTCGCGAGATGGCCCAGTTCGCGGTGAACCTGGTCGACGCGATGGATCGAGACAACATCAACACCCTCTTCGAGTACGACAAGAATCTTTCCGACGGATGGTCCCTCAATGACATCCCCTACGGACTCCAGCAGGAACTCCCGGCCATCCGGGGAGTGGTGACCGGGGTCGAGTCCCAGGAGCTGACGATCAGCGAAGCGTTCACCGTTGTCACCCGCCTCGTGCAGGCCAACGGCGACCAGGTCAACATCCCGGAAACCCCCGACGACGACCGGAAAGCACGCGCCTACGGATGGTTCGAAATCCGCAACTCCGGCAACGAGCCGGTCGACTTCAACCGCGGGGCCTGGAAACTGCAGTTGCAGGTCAATCCCGGAGAAGACACCAACGTCAACGGCATGATCGACCCGGGAGAGGACACCAACAGCGACGGGATTCTCACGCCCGGTTTCGGGACCACCTCTGTCATCCCCCGTGGCATCGGTCTCGGCAACCAGACCGTTCTGCAACCGGGGCGGGTGCTGGCAATCGGTACGGCGGCCGACCGGAACCACGTGATGATCCCCGATCCGGCCGACGCCACCGCCGAGATTCCCGGCGTGGCGCGAGCATCCTTCCTGCGAGCCGACACCACCGCCGGTGGAACCGCGTTCAAGCACTTCGCACCTGGAAACTCGACGCCAACCGGACCTTACATCGACCTGATCACCAGCAACACCAGCCAGTTCAACCTGGTTTTCGAGCGGGCCGCCGGTGGCGCCCCCCAGACCATCACCAAGACCCCGGGTCTCGCCGACAAGGACGACCCCTTCTACGGGCTCCTGCTGAGAGGCCTGAAACAAGCCGACACGTCGATCCCGCCACTGCCGGCCAATCCGCCTCAACCGGGCCAGCCAGTTGGCACAGGCCTGGCTGCCGCCCTGGTCTACCAGCAGGAGCTGCTGGCGATCCTGAAGGACCAGCCGCTGTACATCCTGTTGAAGCGAAGACTGCATCCCAACCGATTGCCGCCGACAAACGCGGCCGAGGAGGCCGACAACCCCTGGGTCACCGTTGACCGGATGGTGATCCCCCGCGAATCCAACGGCCCCGGGCTCGGTGTCTGGAAACGGGAACTGGCACTGACCAACCAGGATGCCGGGATCCAGAACAAGTTCAACCTGCTTCGCAGCCGGGAGCGGAATCAGCCGTTCGGCCGAGCCAACTCCGACCTCAAGTTCAGTGACGGCGTGGTCGCTACCGGGTCATTCTGTGACCCGGTTCGGGCCCTGAACCTCTACGGCGACAACGTGAGACGTGGCAACACGATCGGCAACGCGATCTACGGACCCAACAGCCCCATTGAAAACACGACCAGTTTCCGACACCTCGTGCTTCCACAACCTCCGCAGTTGCCACAACAACCCTTCACCCCCCAGCGATTTTCCGTCACTCAGCAGCATCTCGACCGCGACTTCGCGTCGCCGCTGGAACTGCTCAGGGTACCTCTCTACGGTCCCGAAGAATCCACCAGGCTGCTCAAGGACGCCAATCTCAAGCCCAGGGACCAGTTCCTCAAGTACAACGAGTCGGACCTGAACTCTCCGAACGGGCCGTTTTTCCCGCTGCCCCAGGGCCAGAGACAGAGCAACGCCAGCCTTCCGCCGGTCACGGACGCCACCGTTGCCGCCGGACGGTTCCTGTCACCGAACCATCCCAACACCGGAGGCATGCAACTCCAGGACGACCCCCGCGACAACCGCTGGCACCGGTTGCTGGAATTCGTCGAGGTGGCAACGCGGATGGAGCGGTTCACGAGCATGGTCAACGAGGACTCGAACCTGAACGGGTTGCTGGACACCGGTGAAGATCTCGACGGCGACAACGCTCTGGATCCCCATCTGCCTCAGAACCGGAGGCACCGTGTGCCCGGCCGGATCAACCTCAACACGATCCGCAACCCGGACGTGCTGGCCTCGCTGCTGGATGAACCGTTCGCGATCCATCGCAACCACAACCTCGGCGGATGGCCGAGCCGGCACCTGTATGACAGGGCCGAACCTCTGCGTGACTGGTGGAGACAGTTCACGTGGTCACGCGACCAGATTGATCCGCTGACCGGATTCCTGCTGCCAGGCGTTCCCGGATCCCGCCCCTTCCGGGGCTTCGGCTTCATGGCCGACAGGCACAACAGCATCGAGCACACCCTGCTTCGGTCGCTGCCGATGGACATCACCTCGCAGGGCAACAACGACCGCCGCCGGCTGTTCTCACTCGGAACACAGCAGCAGTGGGAGACCAACGAGGACAACATCGCCGGCGGCGGCAACAGCCGGTTCAACAACACCTGGGACGTCATCGGTGGTCAACCCGAAGGGAACCTCGACAACCGGTTCGTCCTGCCCCTGGATTTGGCCACCCGCCAGCACATCAATTCGAAGATCATCGGCAACAGCACCGTCCGCAGCCATGTGTTTCACGTGTTCCTGAAGGTCGAGTGGTTCGAGGCCTGGCAAGGTCCTCTCCCGAATGACCCGACCCGGCGGGTGACGCGTATCGGGGCCCGGGCCACCGATGTGCCTTCACGTCGGGGCTTCTTCGTGATCGATCGATCGCGCGCCATCGAGCAGGCCTTCTGGAACCAGGTGCTTCCACCCCCGATCGAAGATTCCAACCTCAACGGTCAACTCGACAACGGTGAGGACAACAACGAAGACACTAACGGCAACGGCGTGCTGGACCAGGGCGAAGACACCAACGGGGACGGATTCCTCAACCTGGGCAACGGGGACGGAGTCCTGACCCCATTGCCGCGACTGTACAATTTCGCCGATGCGTACCAGCCATTCGACGTGGCCCCCTTGATCCTCTACGAGCGGATCATCGAGTGAACCGAAACAGCGACATGAACAAACCCCGAGAGAGAGGGAGTGCAAGGGGGGCCCAAACGGCTTCCCTGGTTTCTCCAGGCTCTCTCGCCCGGATTTTGGGTGACATTTCCCCGAGTCAATCAGCCATAATGGTGAAAGGAGGCAAGCCTCACGTCTGACAACGTGTCAACAGGCGGGCCTTTTCGTTTTCTCTCATTTTTTCGAGCGTGTCTTTTTCACGCTTTCTTGCCGGAGGGCTGACCCGGGCTAAACTTGTCCCGGTGAGCATCTTCGAAGACAACCAGACCAGGAGTCTTTCCACGATGACCAGAACCATGACACGACACATGCCCCGTGCCGTATCGCGGCGCCAGGGCTTTACCCTGATCGAATTGCTGGTGGTGATCTCCATCATCGCCGTGCTGGCATCCCTGATCATGCCGGCCATCATGAACGCCCGGGCCGCCGCCCGGCGGACCCAGTGTGCCAACGGCCTGAAGCAGTTGGCCGCAGCGACTCAGAACTTCGCGAGTGCTGCCAACGGCAAGCTGCCGACCGCCTACGACTGGTATCCGGTCCTGGACACCAGCACGAACCCAGCCACCCTCGTCTCCAACGCCAGGATTCGTCCGTGGCCGGTGGCCCTCTTGCCGTTCCTGGACAGGAATGACCTGCAACGAGTTGTCGCCGACGGAACGCTGGGCGACCCGACTGTTTCCAGCGGGATTCCGCACGTCGAAGCGTTCACGTGCGTGGTTGACGACAACAACTTCAACCAGAACGGTGGGCTCAGTTACGTCGCCAATGGCGGTTACATGGAAGCGGCCGCGTTCAACAACGCGAACCTGCACAATGCATTGTTGAACACCAACTCGATGCCGACGGCCCGAGTCGCCCACGCATCGGGAGTGTTCTGGGCACCGGACACCAGCCTGGCCAACTTCGCGATCAATGGCGGTCCGATCGTGGTTCCGGCCAATCCGAACTACGTCAAGGACAGGTTCCGGATGACACTGGACTTCATCAGTGCCGGCGACGGGAACTCCAACACGATTCTCATCGGCGAGAACATCCAGGGTGGAGACTGGGCCTGGCAGAATGCACCCAACCAGGGAGGATCGCTCTTCGGCGTCCTCGTCCTGGCGGGTCTCAATATCAGCACCGGTGCCAGCTTGAAATTGCCTTTGAACCCACCGGCCGGAACGGGAGCCGCGGCTTTTGATGCCGCAGCCGTCGTCGCCGGGCGACTCAACAAGAATCTCACCGCCACGCAGTTGCTGGCACCTCGCCCGAGTTCCAACCACGGCGAACTGATCAATTTCGCGTTCTGTGGCGGCAACGTCCGCAGCATCAACCAGAACGTGGATCCCCGGGTCTTTGCCCGGTTGGTCACTCCCGACGGACAGCGTTTCGGCCAGTTGGTCGGCAGCGACGAATAGAGGGAAAACCGATCACACCCCGTTCTTCGTTTCTGTCGAATCGTAGAACGGGGTGAGACGTCCTCTCAGACTGGCAACTCCTCCCTCCAGCCCCTAGACTCAGGGACTCACTCGAGTTCCAAGACCATTAGTGGACAAGTTACCTGCATGCCCAACTCGGTAAGTGCAAAGAAGTCGCATCGCCAGAGCCTGCGTCGGCGAGCCAGGAACCGTGGTCAGCGTTCGGCGCTTCGGACCGCCGTGCGGAAAGTCCGTGACGCCGTGGCCAATGGCGAGAACGAAGAGGCCACAAAGCTGCTGGCAGCGGCCACCAGTAAGCTCGACCGGGCAGCATGCAAGAACCTGATCCACGCCAACAAGGCTCGTCGCACCAAGAGCCGGTTGAACAAGCTGGTCAACAAGAACGCCCAGTAGGGCGGCGGCGGAAGTCGTTGAAGCCCGCTGAACGCCGCGGATCGCGTTTCCGGTAGTTCGCGTAACNANCCGGNACCGGGTCTGCTCGCCTCCCGCGTTCCCCTGTCCCGNNGATTTCCGGTATACTGGACTCNCCTGGTTGGCCGAAAAGGCTGACAGNTNCTTGAGACACTCCNCAACGGATCCAGCCAACATGCTGACGATCTCTCACGGACACCGACGCGGTTTTCTNAAGATCGGCACCGCCGCCTTCGGCGGACTGACCCTGGCCAACCTGNTCGANGCCCGCGCCGCCTCGGGTGGCTCGTTCCTCCGCGATCGGGCCGTCGTNGTCATGAACCTNCAGGGCGGACCGACACAGTTCGAGACCTTCGACCCGAACATGCAGGCGCCCCGCGAGATCCGCAGCATCACCGGAGAAATCCCCACCTCGCTGCCGGGAATCACCTTCGGAGGCACGTTGCCGAGGCTGGCCGCGCTGGCCGACCGCATGGCCGTCATCCGCTCGTACCGCCATGGCATTTCCAGCCACGGACCGGCCGCGATGCACGTGATGGCCGGCGGCAACCCGACCGGAGCCCAGATGGGTTCGATCTACTCGCGGATCGCCGGCCTGACCGATCCACAAAGCGGCATGCCCCGGAACATGCTCGTCACCGCTCACGCCGTCGGTGAGGAGTTCAAGAAAAAGAAACTCTACGCCAATGTCGGGCGACTCTCTCAGACCGGCACCCTGCCCGACGTCTACCGGCCGTTTGACCCGAGTGCCGGCGGTGAGATCGTCGACAACATGAAACTGCGAATCGCCCGCAACCGGCTCGACGACCGTCGCGGCCTGTTGACCGGACTCGATTCGCTCCGTCGCCAGTACTCCGATACCGGATTGGCCGACGCCTCGGGCCGCTTCCAGCAGCAGGCCTTTGACGTGCTGCTCAAGGGGGTCGCCCGGTCCTTTGACATCTCGCAGGAAAAACCCGAAACGCTGGCCCGCTACGACACGTCGATGATGGAAACCACCGACGCGGTCAAGAAACGCAACTCCTACGGCGCCATGTTCTCACCCGTGGCGCTCGGCCGTCAGATGCTGTTCGCCCGCCGACTGGTCGAGTCGGGGTGTGGCTTCGTCACCGTCGGCAACGGCGGCTGGGACATGCACGGCGGTGGCAAGGAATTCCGGGTCGACGATGGCCTGGCCACATTGCTGCCGGCCGTCGACAAGGCCGCCTCGGCCTTCATCGAGGACATCCACCAGCGAGGCATCGCCGAGAAGGTGCTGCTGGTGATCACCGGCGAGTTCGGCCGGACCCCGCGGATCAACAAGAACGGCGGTCGCGATCACTGGGGCAACCTCTGCACCCTGGCGTTCGCCGGCGGCGGACTGAAGACCGGGCAGGTCATCGGTCGTTCCGATCGCACCGGCAGCCGACCCGCCTCTCAGCCGATCTCCAGCAGCCAGGTCATGGCCACCGTCATGCACTCGCTGTTCGACATCGGCCAACTCCGTGTCCAGGCCGACCTGCCCAAGGAACTCGAGCAGATCGTCGTCAATCAACAGCCGATCGCCGAGTTGTTCTAGGCCCGGCTACTGGCCGCTCCAGTAGTCGAACACCAGCACGTCGGCCACCCGCGGCCCGACCAGCTTGACGAACTCCTGGTGCGCCGGGTGCGGCAGGTAAATGTCGCGTCCCTTCTCGTCGCGGAAGGTCACCACGAACCCGTGAGTGAACCCCTTCTGCTTGTTTTCGACGCTGACATCGACACCGTGTTCGAACCCGACGATCGCCTCGATCCGCTGTGGCAAAGCCGCGAACGCCCGCACCACCTCCTGAACCTGGGGCTTGGTGACCTCGGGCTTGAACTTGAACAGCACCACGTGACGAAGTCGCCGTGAACCCGGACCGCCGACGCCCAGGGCTTCGAGCATCCGGGCAGCGACGAATCGGTTGCCGGCCGGATTCAGGTGGACGCCGTCTCCGGTCAGCACCTTGCTCTCGGCTCCCAGGGGATTATGCCGCCCCAGGTAGGCGTGAAACTCCCGGTTCAGGTCCAGCAACTGAACACCGGTTCGCCCCGCGACTTTACGGGAAATCGCCGAGTACTCGGCCAGCATCTTGTCCAGCGAATTGGATCCGGCGGGTTTCTCACCGATCACGCTCGGTGTGCAAAGCACCACGCGGGCATCGGCGGACTCGATCCGTTCGATCAACCGTCCCAGTCCCGCCTCGAAATCCGCCTTCGATGTCCCCTTGCCCTGCAGCGAGTGCCACACGTCGTTGATGCCGATGTAGATCACCACGACGTTGGGCTTTTTTGACAGCACATCACGGTCGAGCCGTTTCTCGAGATCGGGCACCTTGTGACCGCTGATCCCGGCCCCGACCACGTCGATCTTCATCTCGGCGTGCCGCGTTTTGAAATACTTCCGGACCAGCTGGACATAGCCGTCGGGCCGTTCGCCGAACTGGGTGATCGAATCACCAAGGAAGACGATCCGGTCGCCGGTCTTCAACTTGCCGTCGGCGGCCATGGCCGGGTTGACCACCAGGGCTACCGCCGAAAGGGCAACGGCCAGGGACACGAAAGACGGAATCGTCTCACGGACGATCTCGGGACAGGTCAGCGACATCGGGTCGTCCAGTCTGCTCGGGAAGGGAAACCGACCGCCGGGCTACTTACTGGCCCAGCAACCAGGGAACAGCGGCCATCACCGCATCGGACTCGTCGCCCTTTTGCGAGACCACGTACTTGGGTCGCTTCATCGCCTGGTAAACCGCCTTCACCCGCCGGGGAACCGACCCTTTTTCACCGGCCAGCCACAACGGCAGCGGTGCGGCCAGGGACAGCAGTCCGGGCAGGTCACCGTACTTGACGGCTCCGGGCAGGAACTCGGGGTCACGGTAGTGCTTGACGTTGACGAAGCGAAAGCCGCCGGTACCGACAACAGCCTTGTCGACCAGGTCCTGGACCAGTGCCCGCGCCGTGGCAGCCAACGGACCCGCCCCTCCGGTCCCCACCAGGGCCACCGCCCCGGCCTTGTCCTCCTCGTGACCCTTGACGAACGCCAGCAGGGTCAGGATGTCGTGGACTCGGCTGGCGAAGACCGTGTGGTTGTACCCGAAGGTGTAGGCGGCGAACTCGCGGTTGTTGCCCACCTTGGGAGTCACCTCCAGCGGCTTGCCATCTGCCAGGAACTCGCCCTGGTACAGCAGGTCCGCCCCCAGCACCGCAGCACCACCATCGAGCAGCTTGCGGATGGCGGCGATCGGTTGCCCGTCCTCGCCGTACAGTCCCGCCTTGCCCCGGCCATCAACCCACACGACAGCCAGCCCACTGTACTCGGCCTTCTTCGGGAAAAAGGACACCACCGGCAACGACTCGCCTTCGGACTTCAACCTCAGGATGTCGGTAAACTCCAGGTAATCCCCCCGGTCGTGCTCGGCGACCTTGGTCCGATCCACCTCGTTCGCCCGGGGCAGACCGCGGCCGATGATCGTCTTGATCGCGCCACCGACGATGCCGCGGTACAGCGTCATGTCCTCGCGCTGCCGCGGGACCAACGAGGCCAGCTGGGCCTGAGACTGTTTCGAAAGGAACCCGGTGACGGACTTCTCGTGTTCGTCCCCTCCCTGGGGAGCCGGGTGCTCCTTGTCCCACACCGTGTACTCTTCGGGAGTCAACGGCTCGTAATCGGTCTCGACAACCGGCTTGTCACCCAGCCCCAGATGGCGACTGAACAGGTTGTACATGATCGCGCGGCTGACGTAGTTGTAGTTGTGGGGAAACCGGACCAGCGAACGACACAGCACGTGGTCTGTTTTGCCGTAAAGACCGTAGAGCTTCCTCAGCTCGGGGTACCCCTTGGTCATCATCTCCTTGGTCCAGTCGTTGGCCGCTGTCATTCCCTGTGGCTTGGGAGCGAACAACGCGGCCAGTTCGACGTTGCCGGTGCCGATTCTCAACAGGCAGCAGTTCTCGCACGTGCACCCTCCCTGCATCGACGTCGAAACCATCCCGTTGGGAAAGGCCACGACCGGACGCGGATCGATGGCGCACAGCAGAATCGTCTGGGTTCCGCCACCGCTGCCTCCCGTCACGCCGATCCGCTTCGGATCGACATCCGGCAGGCCGGCCAGGAAATCGAGGCCGCGGATCGAGTTCCAGGTCTGCAGGCCCATGATGCTCTGCAATCTCAACTCGGCCTGGGTACTGATGAATCCCCAGCCGTCGGGGCTGTTCATGTGAGCCCGCTGTTTTTGTAGCCGGTGGGCCACACCCATCCCGATCTGCTGGGCGTCGGCATAACCTTCCATGTCGTAGATGAAGGTCACGCACCCCATCCTGGCCAGGGTGGCACAGCGGGCCAGCTTCGGGAACCGGCCAGACTTGATGAACTTCTCGGCCCCACTCTTGATCAACGCCGCCATGCTGGCTGCACCATAATCCTGCAACCGGCCGCCGTGACCGTGAGGACACAGCACCGCCGGATGCTTGCCTCCGGCCTTCTTACCCGCTGGACGGAACAGCAGCCCGGTGACAAAGTGACCCGGCACGCTCTCGAAGTGGACCTTCTCGACGGTGAACCCCGGCCGGGAGGTCTTGCCGTAGATGACCGGCTTCAGTGGGGTTCTCTGGGGCATCGGCCACAGGCCGGTCGAGACCAGGATCCTCTGTTTCAATTCCCGCTTGCGGACTTCCCACGCCTCGCGGGTCTCGGGCACCAGGAACGGAAAATACGCGTTGAGATCCTTCTGAGGTTCCAGGCGACTGTCATCGGGGCGCTGACCGTCGGGAAACACTCGCGGAGTTGCGGCGTCAGCCGCCGACGGAGCCAGCAGGCAGAGAATGGTGCCGAGGACGAGCAGGGTGTCACGGATGCGCATCGAGATATCTCCGGGTGCGGACTTTCGCCGGTCAGGTTACCTGTGCGTGGGCCGGGTCGCTACTTGACGCCCCACTTCTCGTCGAAGAAGTTCGCGTCGACGATCCGGCCCGGCCACTGGCTGCCCGGCGGGGTCGACAGGTCGACGATCGCCCAGTCGGGCAGCATCGGCACCTGCCGAGCGTTGTTCAGGTAGGCGTATTCGCGATAAGTGAAGCTGCTGTTGAGCACCACGTACCGCTTCGGATTCAACGGGTTGGGATAGATCATCACCGGCATGTGACCGTCGGCGGCAAAGGTCTTCTCACCCACCGACAGCTTCTCGGCCGTCCACGAAACCGGCAGGTCCTGGACCAGTTTCGCCAGCAGGCGGTTGCTCTGCGGGTCTCCCCACAGCACGAGGTTCGATCCGGCGATATCCTCCTTGGTCACCTGGGTGTCGTCCTTCTGGCGGGCGTAGCCACGGAACTGCTTCCGCCAATGGATCTTGGCACGTTCGAGTTCCGAGGTGGCCCACGCAGCGGTCCGGGCGTGCATCGGTTGGCCGGTGGGCCTCACGAACAGGAACGAGTCCATGAAGGCGTCGTCTATCGGGCCCTGCAAATCGTGCCGCTTGCGGAGTTTCCCGCCGGGGCCTCCCAGCCGACCGCCGACCCGCCAACCGTCCGCCTGCCTGGTCAGCCGGCAACTCCAGGACCGATCCGAACGGGGTCCGGGGGCCTCGATCTCGACACCGTCAATCGACACCGTCACCGGCCTGCGAACATTGAACGGGGCATAACCCGGAGAAAACGACAAACGCAGTCCGGTGACATTCCTGGTGGCCAGTTCCAGTCGGCTGCGACCGGCGACGTCGGCAGTGACACGGGCGGCCTTCCAGTGCTCGCCCAGGCCGTCGATCGTCACCCAGTGCATACGGTTGTACTTGAGAGTCCAGGTGGCCAGCACGACATGCCGCGGGTACCGTTCGCTGCCGACCCGAGCGATACTCGAGAGCCGGCGATCGATTTCCACCTTCGCGTCCGGATGGATGCTGTGCTTGGTGCCCGGACCGATCACGTGAACCAGGTCGATCCCCTCCTCGGAGAGAGCCTGCTCCATGATGTCGGCCGCCTGTTTCTGGATGTCCAGTTCGCCGCTGTAGGCCACCGTCGGACAGTGGGCCAGGTTGACGGCCCAGTCGGTGCAGTCGTACCAGTGCCACAACCGCTTCTCGAACCAGGTCGGATTGAGCGTTTCCTTCTGGAAGAACTTCAGGAACTCGGGAGTCTCGGAGAACCCCGCACCCGGGTTCGCAGCGAACCAGCGGTCGGCGTAGTGAACGGCGAACTGCCAGCAGGCAGCACCGCCCATCGAAAAGCCCCGGACTGATATCCGGCGACTGTCGACCCGGTAACGGCTGCGGGTGTCGGCGAGGGCCTCGAGCACATCGACCTCTCCGGCAAACTTGAAGGCGTTCGAATAACGGCCATAAGGATGCAGCACGATCGTCTTGGACGGCGTGTACGCTCCGGCGTTCCGTTGCCGCTGGTGAATGAAGTTCACCTCGCTGAGCGTCTCGCCGCGGCCGTGGAACCAGATATCCAGCCGGTGACGCCGCGGAGCGTCGAAATCGTACGACTCGGGGATCACCAGTCCGTAGGGCTGGACCGTTCGATCAAGCTTGGAGATGAAGCCGCGCACGACCAGGCCTTTCTGGCGTGTCCAGGGAGCCCGTCCGGCGATCAACTGGTCGGCCCGCGCCACACCAGTGGCCAACAGTTCGTGAGCCTTCTTGACATCGTTGGCCGAGAAGAACTCGTTGAAAGCCATCGCATCTTTGACCGCCCGGTAATAGATCTCGACGTCCGGAATCAACGCGCGAATCTCAGGACTCTTGGACGAGGCCGCCCTGGTGATCCGGGCGCGGAGGTCCTTGAGCTTGTCTGGCAACTGCACGAAGCCGCTGCCGGTGGGCCGAACCCCCGGTCGCGGCACCGGCCGGACCGACTTCGGGTCATTGTCACGGGGCCCGTCTGCCCGGACCGGAAAGACCGGCAGCAGGAGACAAAATGCGGTCAGCAGGATCTTTCGGCTCATGGAATCGTGTCCCGGTCGGAGTTCTCAGTCGACCAGACTACCCGTCGGCCGCCGGCAGGGCAAAGACTCACCACCAACCCACTCCTGCCGGTCAAAACCGTCTGGTCACGCAAGTCGTGGCTCGACTACGATCCCTCGCCGTTGCCGGCTCGATGACCGTGCGGCTGACTTATTGGGGAACCCCTCATGACCACATCCACACAGATGCCAACCGGCCTCAGAATCCTGGCGACCCTGGCTTCGCTCATCGTGGTCGCGACCGGCATCTGGGCCGCCCGTCCGATCCTGGTGCCCGTGCTGTTCGCCGCATTCCTGGCAATCATCTCGGGACCGGCCATGACCTGGCTGATCCAACGACGTGTCCCCAGGCCGGCGGCCCTGCTGATGGTCGTCCTGGGAATGGCCGCCATTGTCATCACCGTGGTCGTCGTCATTGGCCAGTCGCTCTACAGCTTTCGCGACAATCTCGAGACCTACAAGGAACCCCTGCAGCAGAAAGTGGCGGCCATCACCGACCGTCTGACCGAGGCCGGCATCCAGGTGTCCGAGAGCGCCCGGGCCGACAACTTCAACACCGACAACGCCGTCGACTACCTCAAAACGCTGCTTGGCGGTTTGACGAATCTCTTCGGCAAAGGCCTGTTCGTGCTCTTCTCCTTCGTGTTCATCGTTCTCGAGGCGGCCGGTTTTCCTGCCAAGGTGGCCGCCATGCCCGGCGACACCACGGCCCGGCTCGATCGCTGGCACAGGATCATCACCGAGACCCGGCGGTACTTCGCGCTGAAGACGGTCATCAGCCTGGTCACCGGGGTCGCAATCGGCGTGATGCTGGCGGTGCTCAAGGTTCCCTACGCTCCCCTGTGGGCACTGATGGCCTTCCTGTTCAATTTCATACCCAACATCGGCTCGATCATCGCCGCGGTGCCGCCGATTGTGATCACCTTCATCGTGCTCGACGTCTCGACCCTGGTCTGGGTCATCGCGATCTACCTGGCCGTCAACCTGCTGATCGGGAACATGATCGAGCCACGGATCATGGGCAGGGGACTGGGGCTCTC
>PBOJ01000023.1 GCA_002724315.1 Planctomycetaceae bacterium
GGTCGGAAACAGCTTGTCGGTATTCACCCTGGTGTCGCACTCGAAATAGTCTCCTCGCGTCGCCAGGGCCATCACAATCTCTTCCAGCGCCGCATTTCCCGCACGTTCTCCCAGCCCGTTGATCGTGCACTCGACCTGACGAGCTCCCTCACCAACGGCGGCCAGGCTATTGGCCACGGCCAGCCCCAAGTCGTTGTGGCAATGCGCACTGAGAACGGCTTGTCCGATGTTCGACACATTCTCCTTGAGGTGCCGAAACACCGAGCCGAACTGTGCCGGCGTAGCGTACCCGACTGTATCGGGAATATTGATCGTCGTAGCCCCGGCCTCGATCGCTTTTTCGACCACCTCGCACAGAAAGTCCAGCTCGGTCCTGGCCGCATCCTCAGGCGAAAACTCCACGTCCTCACAATAATCCGCCGCCCGCTGGACCATCTCCACAGCCGTCTTGACGATCTGTTTCTCGTCCATCTTCAGCTTGTGTTCCATGTGGATGGAACTTGTCGCGAGGAACACGTGGAGTCGCCGTCGCTCGGCGTCTTGCAACGCCCCCCACGCCCGGTCGACATCCTCCTGCCGACATCTCGCCAACCCGCAAATCGTCGCTCGATCGCCGAACTGGCGAGAGACCATCTGGACAGCCTCAAAATCTCCGGGCGAGGCAATGGGAAACCCCGCTTCAATAACATCGACCCCCAGGTCAACCAGCGCACTGGCAACCTCGAGTTTCTCCGCCGTCTTCATGCTGCAGCCGGGAGACTGCTCGCCATCCCGCAGCGTCGTGTCGAAGATCGTAATCGTGTCGGTCGGCATTGGTTCGAATCCACTTGGACCAGAAAGTCCCTGGTCCGCCATCGAGAAACAAAAAATCCCCGAGTCCTTCCGGAGGGCTCGGGGTTCGTCTTTTGTCTGTTCCAAGTTCAGAGTGTCGACAAACTAAGCCCTCCCACCTCTCGGGGGGCTAAGCAGAAGGCCCAGCAGCAAAGGCTCGGTCATCATCATTTTCGGGCCACCTGTCACCTGAAACAGCGGTCAATTGTGAATCTACCAGATGGCCAAAGCGAGCGTCAAGGACCTTACCGACCAGCCTGTGGGGATCACGGCACCAACAGCGCCATTCCATCAGCACCGGTGTCCGCTGCACCACTCAGCTCGCCGGTGACGGGATCGATCGCCACCGCATGCACCAATGCCAGGCCACCATGGCTACGCGGAATGCGAACCACCGGATGAGATTTGCGAATTTCTTCACAGACGAACTCCGGGATCCTCCGCTGGCACTTGATCACGTCACCCTGGCAATCAAAACGCGCCGCATGCACCGCGTCGGTTATGCTCATGCCAAACTCCAGGTGATTGAGAATCACCTGGAGAACCGATGTGATGATCCGCGTTGCACCGGGGGCCCCCAGCACCAGGACCGGCCGCCCATCTTTCAGCACGAGGGTCGGCGTCATCCCTGTACTCCGCCCTTTACCGGGAGCGATGCTGTTGGGGCGTCCTGGAACCGGATCAAAGTTGACCATCGAGTTGTTGTACATGAACCCCAGGCCGTCGGTGACCACACCTGAACTGGTTCCCAGGGAGTGGGTCAACGACACGCAGTTTCCGGATGCGTCAACGACACTGACATGCGTAGTGCCCGAATCGGCCTGTTGGCGACCGACATCAATCGACTCTCCCGAAGCGATCACTTCTCGCCACTCGGCTGCCCTTTCGTCCGACGTCATCCACTCCAGGGGAACGTCTTCAAATTGCTCATCCGCCATGTGGCGGTTGCGGTCGGCAAAAGCGGCCTTCATGGCCATGGAGACCCGGAGGATGTACTCCGGCGAATTGTGTCCGAGTCCGGCGAGATCATCTGCCCCAAGAATATTCAGCATGGCAGCCAATGTCGGCCCGCCGTGGGGAGGCTGGTTGCTGACAACCGTGTAACCCTTGTACGACGCCGTGACCGGATCTTCGACTCGTGGCTGATAACCGGCCAGGTCCTCGGCCGTCACCCAACTGCCATTGGCTGCTAGGTCCGCCGCCATCGCCTCGGCCAACTGTCCGGTGTAAAGATCTTCCGGCCCGGCCTCAGCGATTCGCCGCAGCGTAACGCCATAATCCGGATTCGACAGCGTCTCGTGCATCTCATACGTCGAACCATCCGGCTTCAGATAGATCCTCTGCGCCGACGGAGTGACATCGAGTTTCTGCCGGCCGGAGGACCCCTCGTAGAACCCCGGCGGCTCTTTCCATCGCGCCGCCTGCAGCGCACCGACCATCCATCCGTCCTCGGCAATCCGAATTGCGGGAGCAAGCAATTCGTCCCAACTCCGGGTGGCCCAGCGTTCGTGCACCAGCCCAAGACCGCGGCCGATCCCGGGCACACAGACGCTCTGGTAACCGTCTTCGTTGACCTTTCCTTCCAGGAAATAGCCCCAGCCTTCAGGATTCGGGCGAATCAGAATGTCCTGCCACATCTCGGCCGAGACACCGTTGCCGGCCACCGCCGGGGCGTCGATCACGGGGTTGGGTTCCCCGGTCGTTCCCGAGAACGACGTCATCACCATGTAGCCGCCTGCCCCACACGAATGGGGATCGATCAGCCACTGCACGGCCGCACAGGTGATCGCCGCGTCAAACGCGTTCCCGCCGTCGGCGAGCATGTTCGCCCCAGCCTCGACGGCCAGGGGTTGTGGAGCGGAGATCATTGAGGGCATGTGGGGCTCCGTTCAAAACTGATTCAGGGCGGCATCATTCGCACGGCAGGGACGGCGCGTCAGCCCCACCCGTGTCTCCCGGGGTGCCTGCCCTCGAGTTGACCATCACGCTGGCCACAAACAGTCCGCCCCCACCGATGTTGAGCCACATGTCGGGGTAGAGCAACATTCCAGCCGACGCCAAAAACATCGACCTATGCAACGAGTTGGCTTTCTGGAGGCAGAAGCCCGCAATCCCGGCAGCCAGGGCCACGACCCCAACGATCGCCGTCGAAACAGCCAGCACCAACTCGTCCCATGGGGCGTAGGCAGCCTGCGCTTCCTTGAGCAACTCGGTGGCTTCGGCAAGTTGCCCTGACCGGTTGGCCACGTCCCAGGCCTTCCATTTTGCCCCGTCCATCAACAGCAGCGCCGGCCGATACACGAACATGAACGGCAGTGTGAATCCGACCAGCGAGAAGCGGAATGCCGCCAAGCCGGTTTGCATGATTTTTGCTTTGGCGATGGAGGCACTGGCATACGCCGCCAGCGCGACCGGCGGCGTCACCATTGACATCATGCCGAAATAGAAGATGAACAGGTGAGCCGCGAGCGGAATAACGCCGAGTTCTCCCAGCAGCGACCCCATCAACGTCGCCATCAACAGGTAACAGACAACCGAGGGCACTCCCATCCCGAGGATGATCGAACAGACCATGATGCCGACCAACGCCAACAACAGGTTGGTGGCGACCACCCCCTTGATCACGGCACTGAAATCCGTGGCGATTCCCGTTTGCTGCACAACGCCGATGATGATGCCGACACACGCACTGGCGGCCACCAGAGACACTCCGTTCTTGGCTGCTCGCCCCATCGCAGTCAGCATCGACGGCCGCCACGACTTGTGCCACAGTCCGAACGCAAACAGCCCCACCGTCCCCATGATCGACGAATTCAACAGGCTGCCCATCACCGCCCGCCGAGTGACCGAGTTCGCACTCGGGTCGGTCCACGCCCCCGGTTGATACGGGACGAGAAAGTCCGACACCGCTTCCGGCATCCAACCCGCCCACATCCACTGCAGTTGATTGACCACGACCACAGCGGCGAATGTCAAGATCGCCGCAACGCGACCTCGCGTCTCCAGCGGCAACTCCCGGCGAAACACCGTACACACCATGATCACCATCAAGGCTCCAGACACGGCCTTGAAGGGCGTGTAATTGTCCAGCAGCAGACCGATCAATGCGACCAGAGCGCCGAAGAACACGGTCGCCTCAAACTTTGAGAGCCGTTTCGCCTGGCTGGCATCCGTTGCGGTGGCGGTCTGGCCGACTCTTCGAGAATAGAAGTGAACGATCATCCAGATCGAGAGGTAATACAGGATCGCCGGTATCGCAGCTGCCGTCGCCACCTGGACGAATGTCACGTTCGGTTCAACGATTTCGAGCATCATGTACGCGCCCGCGCCCATCACCGGCGGCACCAATGCCCCCCCCGATGCGGCCGCGGCAGTGATCCCCCCGGCGATATGCGGACTGAACCCCACATTCCGCATCATCGGGATGGTGAACGTACCGGTGGTGACAGCATTGGCGACAGCGCTTCCGGAAAGTGACCCCATCAGTCCACTACCGAGAACCGACACCTTCGCCGGCCCACCCGGACTCCCGCCAAAAACTCGCTCGGAGAAATCGATGATGAACTGTGTTGCCCCGGACATCTCCAGAAACGCGCCAAACACCACAAACAGGAAAACGTACTTGAACATCCCCCCCGCGGCCGGACCAAACACTCCGAGCGTCTGGATGTATGTCGTACTGACGATGTCCGCGGCGCTCTGGCCCGAATGCGGCAACATCCAGGAGGGCATTTCTGGCCACTCATACTCAATCGACGCGTAGCAGTAATACGTGTGCGCAACAAAAGCGAGGGCCAGTGCGGGGACAATCCATCCGATCGTGCGACGGGTCGATTCGAAGACCAGCACCAGGCCGATGGTCCCCATGACGATGTCCCACTTCGTTTCGCTGCCAGCCCGATCACCGAGCGACTCACCACCGGACCACAAGCCCTTGAACGTCGGTTCGAGCTGGAACACGACATACCCGCAGGTGACAACAACCGCCGCGGCCAGCACGCCGTCCAGCACCCGCAGGGATCGCCAGTCTTTCAGCTTCTCGTGCAGCGGGCTCTCAAGAAAACAGATCACCAAGCCCATCAAGATGAACAGAGCCAGTGCAGACTGCTGCTGCAGTCGCGGGTAGTTCATCTCGAGAACCGTGAAGAGGCACAACGCCACCCCGAACACGGACACAACACGCTGGCGAAGCCGATCTCCCACGGCCTGGGCACTCCCTTGCCGACTCACTTCGCTTTGGCGTCCTTCGACTCGGCGGCATCGCCAGCCGATTTTTCGGCATCCGCCGCGGAATCGGCCCCTTCACTCTCGGGCCAAATCCCAATTTCCTTGTAGAACCGGGCTGCACCGGAATGGAATTCTGTCCCCGTATAACGCGCGGCGTTTTTTTCGTTGATTGCGCGGCCGGCCGGGTGCTTGCCGGCGATTTCGGCTCGATGTTCCCAGATCGTCTTGGTCAACTGGTAGGCCACTTCGTCGTCCAGGTTCGCTGATGCGATCAGGTGCATCGACCCGACATTCAACCCGTCGAAGTCCTCGTCGAGATCCGAGTACTTGTCCTTGGCAACGGTGAACGGCTGAAAGAATTCGTAGTCAGCCACAAGTTTTGACCGGACCGCCGCGTCGAACGGAATGAAGACAATGTCATGGGAGCTGCACGCTTGCGTGACCGCTCCGGTAGGCACAGCTCCCCCCAGGAAGGCCGCATCGGCATTGCCATCGGCCAACAGGTCGACCGCCCCCCCCTGCGTATTGTTCAGGGGCGAAAAATCCTTGTACGTCAGGCCATGCCCTTTGAGCAACGGCCCAACAAACATCTCAAATCCCGCTCCTGATGGACCAACCACCACCCGCTTGCCTTTCAGCTCGGCAATGCTCTTGATGCCGGTTTCCTTCTTCGTGATGAACATCGCCACGTTGGGGGCCAGGGTGACAATCGTGCGGATGTCATAGTTCTTGTCCCAACCAGACTCACCGCGAACAGCAAAATAGCTGATCGCCGAGTTCGACAGGGCCAGTTCCAGTTTGTCGTTCTGGATATCGCGAATATTGGCTTTGGACCCCTTGGTCCCCTTGGCTTGGACCTTCCAGTTGTTATCGCCCTTGTTGGCATTGAGCACCTCGGCGATCGCACCTCCAACGACCGGAAACGCACCGCCGACCGGCGCCGTCCCCATGCTGAGGAACTGGCGGCGTTTCGGCTTGGCTGCCCCTCCTGCATCGCTCTCGCTGTCACCTCCACATCCAGATGCCAACAAAACCAGGCAGGATGCCACGCAGAACGCCACTGGCAACACGTTACGTCGACTACGCATGAAACAGGTCCTTTGAGGCCACCGATGGCCTGCGTTCCTACACCTTGCCAACACCGAGACGGACGCATCCATCCCCAAAAAGTCGTACCTTGAACGAAGTTGTCGCGATCCTACCATCCCGTTCATGCCCCTGCCACCGATGGCCGTAGACACAATCAGTCGGAATCTCCGGGCTCGGACTGGTTTGTCGTGCCCGCCGATTCCTCTGCTGCCGACGTCTCCGATGCAGGCGCCTTGTGAGCAGGCCCGTGCGGTGTGTTCGACGCAACCATCACGATGCCGACACCGGTCAGCAGAATCCCCACCGCCATCATGGGTTTCATTTCACCGTGTGAAATCGCCGCGTGCACCCCAACAATTGTCACCGCACCTCCGAACACAATTGGCATCACCAGTTCCGGTATCGGCTTTCCGACAAAAGTCGACATGGCCGACGTGAGGCACAGCGCACCCAGCGCACCCAGCAAACCAGCCGCAAAACCCCAGGTCAAAGCTGGCGACTGTTTCCCGGAGAAACTGAACGTGTCTCCCTTGATCTTCATCATGACCAGGCCACCGATGATCGCGAGCACCAGGTAGGCCAATCCAATGCCGACATACGGCTTGAAGGGACTCCAGCCTTCAGGCGGAGGTGACGGGGGCGATCCCGGGGCCCGGGCATGCTGAAGCGTGGGACCGTACAACCCCCAACACAATGCGGTACCCAGGGCAAAAATGATCGGCAACTGGTGTTTCATCGGAATCCCTTCTGCTGACGACGATACTCCTCGCGGCGGAAACGCCCCACAATCGGTGATCGTCCGGACGCGATTGCGGCCATAGTAGACATTTCCTCCAGCCACCGCATCCCCGTCACGACTTGCCGGAAGCGCGAAGATCACTCGCTGCGAAGTGACGCGACCAACGGAGTCCGCACCGCTTCGGCCACGGCCAGTCCGGCAGCAAGCATCCCAACCACCACGACTCCGCACAACAGTTGTCCCAGTCCTCTGGTCAATTCAGAGACATCCGCACCAGCTGTCGCCAAATGAGGGGACATCGCCAGAAGCGCCGAGAGAGTACCGCTGAACAGCCCCCATCCCAGCAAAAACGCATTTTCGCTGAGCACCAACCAACGCAACCCCGAACGACGGAACCCGACTGCTCGCAACAACGCCAGTTCACTGCGGCGTTCCAGAACGTTTCTCTGCATCACCGTGCCGAGACCGATCGTGCCCAACAACAACCCCAATCCCCCCAGCACCTGGAAGGTCGTCAGATAGGTGTTCTGGACCGACAAAAACCGGCCCAGGCGGTCAACCACCGGCTCGGCATCAAAACCGTACTCGCCCAATTTCGCTTCCAGTAGCTCCAACTGGCCGCTTCGGACCCGGTTCAGGTCGTCCAGATCGCCCGGGGACTCTCCCGCGTCCCCAAATCTGGTGTCGCCGACAAGGAAATACCGGAACCCGACTTCCTCGGGAAACGCCGCACGAAAATGGGCATCCGACATCACCAGGACCCCCTGGAACACGCTTGCATCCAGCATCCCGACAATCTCAAGCCACAGGGTCGGCGCCTCTTCAGTCGGGTACGCGATCCGATCACCCACGCCCTTGTGCAGGCTGTACTGAAGAGTGTTCATGTCTCCCACAACCGGGAACACTGGCAGCGAACCGGCCCCTGGGACGGTGGCGGATTTCGGCATTTCTTCCAGCAGTTTCCACGGATTGTCTTCCGTGGCGCCGACGAACCGGAAGCCTCCCCGATCAATGGTCCGCCGCCCCATTCCCAAGATCGTCGGCAACCGTGTCTGGTACAGGTTCAGACAACTCGACTCCTCGCCCGCCTTCACGCGAAAAGAATGGAGATCGACAGTTTCCAGCAACGCAGCCTGGTCCGCCGGCAAGCCCTCCGAGAGTTCCAGTTCAGCTTGTCCGTTCAGCGTACCGGGATCGTAGACCAGTGACTGGCTCGACTCGGCCACCAGCAGGAACCCACCTGCCCCGGTCGAACGATCTGGCCATTCGGCCACTGGGTCTCTCCGCCCGGAAGCAACAGCCGTGATCAGGAATGCGGCCGACGCAATCATCGCCACTGACAACACGCTGCGAGCCCTGTGTCTCGCGGCGTTTCGAAACCCCAGTCGCACCAAAGCCACGGTGCCTTGGCCATCCAGTCCACCGTCCCGCTTCTTCCCCAGCAGGACAGCCAAAACGGCGATCGAAGCAACCAGGGAGGACATCCCCAAAACAAAGAACACGACAATGCGGACGGAAAGCCCGGAAAATGCCTCTTGCGACAAAAGGGCGTCCGGCGTGAGTGTCGCAGCAAGAAGACCGACGCACACACAGCCGCTCGACACCCAGAACACCCGTCGGCTTCGATCACCGGCAACAGCCTGCCCGACCCCTCGACGGACGATCCCGGCCAGCAGCCCACGCGACGGCACCTTCAGCAACCCGCGTGCCGCCAAAAGAATCGCGAGAATGGCCACGCCGGCAGAAATGGCGAACCCTGCCAGAAGGCTTGGAACCTGCACATCAACCTCCAGGAACGATGTGCCAACGGCTCCAACCCACCAGTGGGTGAGGCCGTACACCATCAGATGGGCGTAGGCGACTCCGGCCATTGCCCCAGCGGCACCGCCAATGGTGACGACCACCGCCCCCTCAGCAACAAACAGCAAAAGCACCAGGCGGATCGGAAACCCCAATGCCAGCACCAGGCCGGTGCTGCGAACTCGCCGTTCGATCCCCAACCGAAACAGCAATCCCACCAATATCGTAGCCGCACCGATCAGGAAAACGCTGAAACCAACAAACAGACCACTGAACGGCGTCGTCCCACTGGCAGCCCGAACGCCGTGTTCCTTGACCGGCTGAACCGCCAGCCCAAGCGCCGGAAGGTTGATGTTGGCGAGTATCGTTTTGTCGAGTTCCGCCACCGCTTCGGCATCGGCCGGATCGATCGCAATCCGCAACGACGTGGACTTGCCGTACCGGCTCTCCCACATCCCGACAGCGGCCCGGCGAGTAACAAATGCCTTCGGCGTCGCGCGATGGTTGTCCCAATAATCGTCGTCGCGGTCGGTCAGCGCGTCGAGATCCATTTCGAACGGCTGCCTCCAATCCCGGAACGTTCTCACGTCCGTAATGCCCGGCACGTGTGGTGTCAGCCCCCGATCCTCGGCCGGCCCCGACAATTCCACGACCGCATGGACGCGAAACGTCCGCACCTCCTCCGGCAGCTCGCCATGCGAACCAACCAGGTGATAGGTCATCTTCATGCGGCCGCCGACCTCAAGCCCCAGGTCATCGGCCAACCACCGATTGATGACGACCCCATCGTCAGGAAGATCCGAGATGGCATCGCTGGTGTCGGCAGTGAACGGGCCGAAGGGTGCGGCAGCGACCTCACGAGCTTCCAGTCCACCGACAATCGAATACATCGAGTACTTCGATGGATCGTCAGCGTTGGACAGCCGATTGGCCAAGTGGACCAATACCCGCGACTTCACAGCCTCCACCGGGTCTGCGGATGCCACGACAACGTCATCAAGGACCATTCGATTGCTTTCCAGCGCCACGTAACCCCGTTTCTCGAGCCGTCTGAGGCTCAGGCCGAGATCATCCAAGGTGATCACTGTTTTCATCGCCTCAGCAACAAGCTGAGGGGTCCCCCCGGCAACGACCATCGTGTTGACTCTCGCGGGGTACTCATCGGTGCGCCTCTGTTCGCGGTTTCGAACACGGCGTTTCTGGAGCCGGAATGTCTCCTGCAACGTGGACAATGCGACAAAAGCCACCTTGGGCAATTGCTGGCTCGGGTTCAGGTCGAACCGCCCCACACCCCGCCGAGCTACTGGATCGCTCGCACCGACGACAGCTCGCACTTTCAATGGCAGGTCAATCGTGTCGTTGTCACGCTCTCCGAGCAGCGAATCTCTTGGAATGAAATTGGGCATTTCCATCCACAGCCGCACATCCTCACCGGGCTGAATCGTCTCGCCCAGTTGAGATGCCACCCCTTCGGACAGCAACACCTCACCCGGCTGTGGCGGTTCCAGTTTGCCATGCTGCGTGAGTTGCCAGAAACGGGTGTCGACGCCGTACACCATGACACCGCCCACCCGCAATCCCGTCCGCTCCCCAACCGCGTCGGCTCCTCCAGTTTCGAGGCTTCCCCGCACCATCATCAACGGAGCCACCTCCACGTGCCCGCCGACCGCCTGCTGAATTTCGCCGGCCAGGTCTTCTCGCACAAACCGATCACGCCCAATGATCGCCATGTCCACCCGCCCCAGGCGGTCGAGGTGCATCTGCAGCAGGCTGGTTTGAACAGAATCCCCAACGACCAGGGCCCCGGTGATCACAGCCGTGGCAGCGACAACCCCCAGGCCGACGGCCAGGTTGGATCGCCAATGGAAGCGCACCGTCGAGAGCAGCAGCGACCACCTCGTCATTCCGCTGCCCCCACGTCGACCAGTCGACCGGCCGTCAATTCGCAGCGCCGCGGAAATCGTGAGGCCAGTTCCAGACTGTGCGTCACACAAATCAATACAGCCTGCCGTTCCTCAGAGAGTTCCAACAACAGCGTCCCTACCCCTTCTGCAGTCTCCTGATCGAGGTTTCCCGTAGGCTCATCGGCCAACAACAGAGAGGGGCCATTGATCAATGCCCGGCAAACAGCAACACGTTGACGCTCGCCGCCCGAGATCCTCGCAGGCAGATGGCCGCTTCGTTCCGACAATCCCACTCGGTCCAGAAGACTCCTGGCTCGCTCTTCTCCGGTCGCATCAACTCCTCCGGCTGCAATCAAGGGAATCATCACGTTCTCGAGGACAGTACACTGAGGCAACAGGTGATGATCCTGAAAAATGAACCCCACCTCAGCAGAGCGAAAGTCCGCCAACCCGCTCTCATCACGAGTGAAGGGGTCCGTTCCGGCCACCTTGACGCTGCCCGCTGTCGGCTCGTCGAGCGTTCCGACGATGTACAGCAACGTGCTCTTACCGGAACCGGAAGGGCCCGTAATCGCCAACTGATCACCCCGGTTCATCTCGAGTTCGAGCCCCGAAAGTACCGTCAACGCTGCGCCGCCGCCCTGGAAGGTCTTCTCCAGGCCATGAACGGCCAGGTGAGCCCCTTGTTGATGTTCGTCGCCGGTCACTCTGTCACTCCCTCTCAACCAGTTCACCCAACCGTCCACGCAACGGCTCGGGAATCTCGACCGCAGTCAACCCTGCCCCGGGTGTCACGCGGCAGCACACCGTCTTCATTCGGCCGTTGGCAATCAGTGTGTGGCCCCTCCGAAACTCGTACCCGAGCGTCAGTGACGACCGCCCCATCCTCTCGACGGTGATCCCCAATTCCAACTCGTCTTCGAAAACAGCCGGCGAGTGGAATTCGCACTGAGCCTCACGTCGCGGCCAGCCAATTGCCCCGCTGCCATCTTCTGGGTGCTTTTCAACGACCGACGTGCCCAGCGACCGAAGAAACTCGTGCTCGGCCGATTCCATCATTCGAAAAAATGTCGTGAAGTGAATAATCCCCGCCATGTCGGTGTCGGCGAATTCAACACACCTGGTCGTGGTGAACGCTGCGGGCATACCTGATCCCCCTCAATCCGGCAGTCCGGGAGCATCCGACATGGTCTCGTCCCGGCCGGAGCCCGGATTGAAGAACTTCGCCAAAACCTCGTCCGATGGTGGAAGTGTCATCAGCGAAACAGCGACCAGGGCAATCGTCGAAACGGCCAGGACTGTGGCAACCGGCAACATGCCAAGAAATTTGTACTTTGGGTCTGGCGGATATCCTCCCATGTCCCACAGGAACAGGGTCAGCCATGTCACCACCATCGCCAGCACACTGGCCACCGCCCCCGGCAGGGTCAGCCTCCGCCAATACAGGGCGGCCAGCACCAGCGGTACCAAGCCAGTGAATCCCGCAAAGCACCACAGTCCAAGATCAAATATGCCAGCCGGCTCACCGAGGCTCAACAAATAGGTGACGCCGACGATGGCCACGATGAACAAGCGGGCCATCCGGACCACTCGACGATCATCGGTCTCCGCGGCGTCCCCACGACGGCACAGCACGATATCGTTGGTAAACATTGTTCCCAGGCACAGAAACTGGCTGTCCAACGAGGACATCACTGCTGCGAGGATCCCGGCCGACAGCAATCCGGAAAGCACCGGCCCCGCCACTTTTCCCAAGAGGATCGGCAGCACCGTGTTGACGTTCTTGGGTGGCTCGTCAAATACCAGTTCCCCGCCAACCATCGCCGAAGTCGCCCAGACACCGACCATGACACACGGCACCCATACGATGAGTATGAACAACGGATGGACGATGACCGGCAGTTTGAACGTAGACGCACTCCGCGCTGTCAGCCAGTGCTGGAACAGATGAGGAAACATTCCGGCAGAAAGAGGTATCAGCAAGAAACTGAAAAAGAACAACTTGGGCGGCTTCATCACGAGTTTTTCGGGATGAGCCTCCAGTACCCGTGACGTCGCTCCTCTCAAGCTCTCGAGAAAACTCTCACCGCCGCCGATTTCCCGTGCGATCACCACGAAAGTGACAACACCCAGGACCATGAACACCGCCGTCTGAAATGTATTGGCCCACGCGGTCCCTCTCATGCCACCGGCAAACACGTACACCAGCACCACCAGGCAGATAACCAATGACCCCAGCCACGGAGGCACACCATGGCCGGAATTCGCAAACGCCTCCGCAAACGCGCCACGTGTCACACCGTTGACAACAGCACCCGCTCCCAGGACTCCAATCAAAAGGTAAGGAATCACCAGTCCGACGAGCACTGGAAACAGCAGGTAGCCAAAGCGATGAGACCCCAGCCGATCACGGAAGAATTGCACTTGCGTGGTGTAGCCGTGCCGTTGGCCGAGTTTCCAGAGTTTGACCCCGATCAAGAAGAAGCACAGAGAATGGACGATGCCGCTCGAGGACGCCATCAAGCCGTAAACACCGACGCCCAGTTGGAACGACTTGCCGGTCGACCCCACCAGAGCAAAAGCGGTCATGGTGGTGCCGAACAGTGACATCAACAAAAGCACCGGGCCTATCGAATGGCTGGCCAACAGATAATCTCGACTGGTGCCACGCGAAAACTTTGACGCAGCAGCCCCCAGCCCCAGGAGCAAAAGCAGATATCCGATGATGATCGCCAACTGCGTCACGCCACCCCTCCCGTGGTAGACGGATCGTTGGCAGACGGGTCTCCCCCCCGCTCCCCACCACTATCCATCGCATCCAGGGTGTCGTCCGGCCACGCAACCACTGTCCCGATCCACCACACCACCACGGCCGCCAGTGACACCACGACGTGATAGAACAACGGAGCCGGGAGAAACCCGAAAACCAGTGCTTCAGTGGACCAGAACCCCGGCCACTGCTGTCCGAGGACCAGCAGTAGCACGGCCACCCAGAACACGGTCCTGGTCGCTTGAGGCCTCGATCGGATTTCCGACATGGCTCAGTTCTCCTCCTCTTCGCCCATCGGCACCATCAACGGTTCGTTTTCCGCTGGAGGCTTCACGTCGCCTATGGCCTCGAACAGCGCCCCAACACCGGGTTCGAAAACATTGCCCATCAGGATGTTGGCCAGATGTTCCATACACTCAGGATGCTCACGCAGCAAGCCGCCGAAACTGAATCCCGGTGTGTAAAATGCGTAGACGAGCTTGTGGAAGTGCATGACGCCCTTGTCATAACTCTCCTTCCAGGCCCCCAGCCGTTCGCCCGACACATCACCGGCGGCCAGCCCATTCACGACTGCGTCGGCCGCCATTTCGCCCGACTTCAGTGCCAGGTACACGCCCGAAGAGTACACCGGGTCTATGAAGCCCACGGCGTCACCGACAAGAACCCAGCCGTCGCCGGCCGCCTTTGTCGCCTTGTAGCTGAAGTCGCGAGTGCTCCGCAGCGGCCCCTCGCGAACCGCCTCGATCAGCCGCCGCTGCATCGCTGGGCAACGAGCAAGTTCTCGGCCCCAGAGGGCCTCCAGATCAACCCCTCCTCCCGGAAACATGTACCGCAGGTCTCCTGTGCACCCCACGCTGACAATGTCATCCGGAAGCGGAATGTACCAGAACCAGGACCGCTTGCCCTCTGTCTGCAAGATGATCGTGGCTCCTTCGTCACGACCTTCGTCACGCGCAGCCCCCCGGAAGTACCCCCACACCGTAGCCTTCCGCAACAGCGGGTCAGCTTCCTTCAGCCCCATCCGGCTCGCCAGGAAGGCCGACAGGCCACTCGCGTCCACCACGACTCGCGCAGACACGAACCTCGAGGACTCTCCGCTCTGGTCCCCGGCCCGTCTCACGTAGACACCCGTCACCTGGTCCTCGTCGAACACAACTTCAGTCACCTGGGCTTCGCATACAACCTCCGCGCCTCGCTGCTCAGCACATTCGATCAACATTTGATCGAAATCGTCTCGCCAGACCTGCCAGGTCTGCGAGCTTTCATGTGGCTTGAACTCGTCAAAATAGAACGGAGAGGTCTCCTTTCCTGACTCGGTGACAAATTGGACACTGAATTTCTTCGGAAAACCGCTCGCCTTGAGTTTTTCCACCAAGCCCAGTCGGTGGAGTGTCCAATAGGTGGCCGGTATTAACGACTCGCCCACGTGAAAACGCGGAATGACCTCTCGTTCAAACACCACCACCTTGTAGCCCGCCTCCGCAATCAGCGCGGCGGTGGTGGCACCGGCGGGACCGCCACCGACAACAACCACGTCAGCGGCACTGGTTTCCAATGAATCAATTGCGATCATCAGCGTTATCACCCGAAACCAAAGGGGCTGAAATCTCAAGAAGATCGACCGCGGGGTGCTGGTTGCAGAAAATTGTTGCCAACCGGCCGTAAGTGACTCCGCCGGAGGTCATCTTCAACAACCCGGCCAGTTCATCGCCGGCGGTCACTCGAAGTATCGCCCCCAGGTCAATGTGACGGAGGACGTTGTGATTGATCAGAACACGTCCCAACGGTGTCTGACCGGCGACGATCTCGTCACGGACAGCCTCGGTGACGTAATGGAAATTGAACCTGACGATCCCGAATTGCACCACCTGAGCGGTGTCGAGCGTCAACAGAACAATTTTCCGGCAGTACAGGCCGTCACGATCGACCTGGTCGACAATTTTCACCTCCACAGCACTGCCGTGGTATTCCTCCATCGTCACCGTCATATGGTGATTGTGAACGAGCATCTCGTTGTACGGCGACGGTGTCAGCGCCGACGACACATGCTCAGCCGATTGCACCAATCGGTCGCCACCATCAAACAGCCCGGTCAGGGCATGGAGTTCGTCATGAGGATTCACGGACTTCTCGGTCGCATCCGCCTCTAGGTGTACCGCACCCGACGATACTCGGGTTCGAAGTATTCCGGCAACAGGCTATCGGCCTGCAGCAGGCCCTTTCGAGTCAATCGCACCGTTTCATCGTCCACTTCCAGGTAGCCGGCATTTTGTTGGTTACTCAGGGCCTCACTGAATTCGTCAACCACTCTTACGCCAAACTTCCGGTCCAACGCGGAAAGTTCCACAGCCCCTTCCTTCAGTTGCAAGACGAATTCCCGAATCAACCTCTGTGTCTTACTGGGCCTCAGTGCACGGTTTATCGGCAATCCCCCAGCATCGACGGCGGACTGGTACTCTTCTATCGCATCGAGATTCTGATAATGCACGCCCTGAAAGTGCCCAAAACTGGACACGCCCAGCGCCACGATGTCAGATCCGCGGAACAGGTTGTCACGATAGACAAACCGGTCCGTCTCGGGATTGCTGACCATCTCGTTGCCACTGGAAACGTGATACCCAGCCGCCTGCAGCCGGTCCATGGCCTCGCTGACCCATCGGCGCTTCGTCGGCCAGTCGGCCACTGGCGAGGCAACCCCCTCGTCTTTGATCTGCTGAGAGTAGACCGTGTTGAAAGGCAGTTCCATCTGGTAGATCGTGATGTTGTCGGGCTGCATCTCGACGGCCTTCTCGACACACGCCGCCCAGTTCTCTTCTGTTTCGCCGACCATCCCGGCAATCAGATCGATATTGACCTGCGGAAACCCGACCTGCTGAATCCAGTCATAGGCGCGGAAGATCTCGGGCGACAGGTGGGCTCGACCATTCTCTTCAAGAATCCCGTCGTGGAAATTCTCGACACCCAGTGAAACCCGCGTGATACCGATTTCCGACAACGTCTTGACCTTCTCGAGGTTCAACGTGCCAGGCTCGCACTCGAAGGTCACCTCCTTGGCAGTTTCCCAAGAGAAGGATTCTGCAACCGAGTCCCGGAGAAATCGGAGTTGTCGAGAACTGAGATAGGAGGGTGTCCCTCCGCCAAAATAAACGAACTCCAGTTTCCGCCCGGCAACGCCCGACCGTCGGCTGACCATTTTCGCCTCCGCAGCAATCGCCTCCACGTAGTTGGCGATCGCCTGGGCATTCTGATTCGTGTAGACGCGGAAGTAGCAGAACTTGCAGCGTTTCCGGCAGAAGGGAATGTGCAGATACATTCCCAATGGCACCGGATCCGGGCCAACCGCATCCAAAGCCCCTTCGATCTCAGCCACGGCCTCGCCAGTCCATTGCGAAAACGGCGGGTAATTCGAGATGAAGTAACTGCCAACTTCTGTTGTGCTGCTGGTGTCGGTTGCCATCATTTCGCGCCGAAACAGAGCAGGCGTGCCTGGGTACCTTCCGATCCGATCAACAGCCGGCCGCCGGCGACCGACGGTGCGGCATTGAAGTCCGATTTTCCACGAAACTTCCAGACAGGTTTGCCGTTGGCAAGTTCCACGGCATAGATGTTGCGGTCTGCAGAACCAAAATACACCCGGTTGCCCGCAATCACCGGCGAACTGTTCACCTGCGCCCGGGTGGAAAATGCCCACAAGCGTTTTCCGGTCTTTCTGTCGATGCAATGCACCCGCTTGTCCTGACAGCCGACAACAATGCGGTTGCCGAGAATTGCCGCCGAAGCGTGATAGGGCTGCATCTTCTGAGGATCGCTGTACCGCCAGACCACTTCCTGTTTTTTCCAGTTCACGGCAAGGAATTCACCGTCGTGCGTCCCCACGTAAAGCATGTCCCCGACGATGGCCGGCGAAGCAATCATGAAGCTTCCCAACGCCATGTCCTTTTCCTGCTTGCCGGTCTTGATGTTGATCATCCTCAGATGCTGATCACACCCCGTCACGAACGTGTAATCCCCCGCAATCGCGGGCGACCCGTTGATCCGATCCGCCGTCTGAAATGTCCAGACTTTCTTGCCGGTCTTGGCGTCCACGCAGTAGAGATTGGCATCATATGACCCGAAGATCACACGATCTCCGACAACTGCTGCCGAACTGTTCACTTCAGCCTGGGTCTTCAATACCCACCGCTTCTTCCCGGTCTTGCGGTCAACAGCGTGAAACACTCCGTCCTCGTCTCCAACGTAAACCATTGCTTCGGAAACAGTCGGGGCTGCGGGAAAGCCGGGAATGAACGTGTCGGGCTCTGGCTTGGGTGCCGAGAGATATCTCCAGAGTTTCTTGCCGGTTTTCAAATCCAGGCACAACAGTTCTCCACCCAACGTGGAAGCATAGACGCGCCCCGCCATGACGGCAGCCGCCGACGTGTAGACCATTCCGTCGGGGATCGGTTGCGACCACAACAGCTGCAGCTTTTCGGGCAATGCAGCCGCAGCAACGCCTCGCAGTTCATGACCGTTACGAAAATTCGGCCACGAGGACGCGTCGGTAGCAACAGCCACTTTGCCAGGAGGCGCCGCATGGGCCACAGACAGGCACGTTGCGGCAATCAGGATCAGGTGCGTTGAGGTGAGGCGCATTGGTAGAGCCCCTTGAGGGTTTCGGTCGAAACCGGCCTGGGATTGAATTGACCCGTCCATTGTTCATTGGCTTCAGCAGCCAACTGATCCAACAGATTATCTCGAATATCGCATTCCGCCAACGTTCGTGGCAATCCCGCATCATCGGCCATCCGTTCAACCAATGATGCAAGTTGTTCACCGGCAGCGACTCCGGGCACCGTTTCGGCACCCGCCGCGGCAAGCAAATCTGCGTAAATTTCCCCCACGACATCCTGGTTGAACCGAATCACGTGAGGCAACATGATGCCGATTGCGACGCCGTGAGTCATGGCGTAGTGAGCCGAAAGGGGGTTGGCCAGAGCGTGAGCTGCTCCCAGCATGGAATTCTCGATTGCCGCACCGGCCAAGTGAGCCCCATAGAGCATTTGCTGGCGAGCATCGATCTCGCTTGCCCCTGTCACGACTCGAGGAAAACCCTCCGCCAGCAAACCCCAGGCCTCGCGGCTGAACCGACTGGAGATGCCATTGCGTTGCGTTGTGACGGCCGTTTCCAGGGCGTGACTGATGGCATCAATCCCGGTAGCCGCGGTCACGGCAGCGGGCATCGTCTGGGTCAGTTCCGGATCGAGGATCGCAACCCGACACGCGGCTTTCTTGTCGCCGCAGGCCATCTTCATGTGTGTCTTGGCGTTGGCAATCAACGCAAACGACTGGGCCTCGCTGCCCGTCCCGGCGGTGGTAGGCACGGCAATCATCGGCAACATCGGTTGATCGGCCTTGCCAACCCCCCAATAATCCTCGATCCGCCCGCCGTTGGTCAGAAGGAAATTGACTCCCTTGGCGCAGTCCAGACTGCTGCCACCGCCAAGCCCAATGATCAGGTCACTTCCGTGTTCCCGAGCGACTGACAGGGCCCGATCAACATCCTCGGTCGTGGGATTCGGCCTGACGTCTCCAAATACCGCAACGGACTCCGGGTCATACCCTGACTCGCCCAGGCACGCCAGCACGCGCTCCTGATGCCCGGCCTCGCGGAGCCCGCGGTCTGTCACCAGCAACAACCGCTGCCCCCCGAGTTCCCGGGCCCAATGCCCCAGTGTGGACAACGCGCCTGGCCCCGTCTCCACCCGAGTCGGAGAAGTCGCCTCAAGCAGCTCCTCGACGTCGAGTGCAGCCAGTTCGTCTTCGGAAAATGCGGCTGTGGTTTCCGGGGGAACCTGCATCAGATCGCCGAATGCGAACGGTGGAAGCGTGCGTTTGCTCGATTGGAGAGCAGGACGTCAGCGAGGCGGGCGAGTTGTGGCGGGGACGTCGAGGAACGGTGCACCGCCGCTCGGCGGCGGACGTCCATTCTAGTCCGAGACTGACGCTTCGGCAATTCGTCCGGACGGCGCGACAAAAGACACCGCAGCGGAACTGGGCAGATCCGCTGCGGTGATGAGAGTCAATGCCGCAATGGCTGCGTCACTTGGCTGGAGCTTTGATAGCGAACAATGTCGACTTGTTGGCAATATACAACACGTTGTTGGCGACGATCGGAGTCGAATACACCGAGTTGCCCATGTTGATCACGCCGAGGGCCGGCTCCAATTCCCCGTTGACGTCCTTGAGCGCCTTCTTGGGATCAGCCGTCAGTGGGAAGATGGCCACGTCGCCGTCCTCGTCACCGATGTAGACCTTGTCCTCAACAATCAACGGCGACGCCCACGACGCGGCAAACATGTCGTAGGTCCAATGAGGCTTCCCCGTCTTGGCGTCCAGGCAGTGAAACAGCCCACTGAAGTCCGCGATGTAGAGCAGATCCTTCTTGATCGCAACGGTTCCACACGACCGATGCATCTGCTGCTCGAAGTCCGTCGCGTTGTACTCCTCCTCGGTATCTTGACCGTAGTGCCAAATGTCCGCGTGATTGGGATTCGGCTTGATGGTTTCCTTCTCCTTGGCAATCACGTTCTGGAGTCGCCGACGTTTTTCGAACGGGATTTCCTTTCCGTCCTTGTCGTACGCCTTGGTCGGACTGGTGTCTCCCCGCTTGGTGGGGTCAATAGCCCACAAGTGGCCCATGCCCTCTCCATGTTCGGGATCCTGTCCAACCGCCACATAGACCAGTCCGTCATAGACGACCGGAGTCGCAATGATGTTGTTCCGGGTGCCACGGCCGCCAAGAATCCATTTGGCATCCTTGGGATTGGCATCAAAACGCCACAGCAGTTTTGCAGCGCCCTTGCCATCCCCCTTCGGGTCGAAACTGTACACCCAGCCGTCGCCACCGGCAAAAATCACCTGTGGCTGACCGCCGAACACACCGTACGTTGGACTGGACCACTGCCCGTGCAGAATCGCTGTCGCCGGCGACCTGTCGGTCCACAGAACCTTGCCGGTGTTGCGGTCCATGGCGATGAAACTCGCCGCTTTCGGGGCCGGGATCCCGAGATGCTCGAAACTGACACCGTTTGACGTGTTGACGAACAGGACTTCGCCGGCGCACGTCACCGAGCAACTGCACATGTTGTGCTGAGAGACGCCCAGTTCCTTCATCATGTCGAAGGACCAGATCACGTCGGCCTCGTCCTTGTTCTCGTTCGGTTCGGAAGTGAACGGCCCGTTGTTCTTCCCGTCGTGAAACCCCTCGGTATCCAGGCAGGCAACGGTGCCGCGGCTCGTCACGTACCACACCCGTTTCCCGTCAACGTACGGGGAGTCGCAAATGCCCTGCAACGGCCAATCGTGTACGCGGCCGGTGGTCAATTTCGGATTCGAGTGCTGCCACAGCAACTTGCCGTTTGAAGCGTCGAAACAGAGCATGCAGCCGAGATCGACTGTGGCGGGGTACCGCTTGATGTGACCACCGCCGTTGTTGGTGCCGACATAGATTTTTCCGTTGGCTGCAACCGGGTTTCCGTAGGTCTGTGAACCGAGCTTGGATTGCCACTTGATGTTCTTGCCGGAGTCGATGTCCCACGTAATGGGGATGTTGACGCCCTGCGGAGTATTGTTCCGTCCACTGGAACCACCCCACTGCGGCCAGTCGAGCTTGCCCACCTTCAAAGTGGCGATCTCGGCCATGGCCACAGCCGTCGGGTCATACGTCCCGGGCTTCTTCGCCTTGTCCTGGGCTACGGTCAGCGGCACGACCATCATTGCGGCAAGGCCAAGCCATGCCGTCAAGCTGAGGGTTCGGTTCATCATCTCGGTCCTTTGTGCGAAGAGTCTCTGGAGGTGGGTTCCCGCCTGGGAATAGGTGACTACTTACCTTTGGTCACCGTGATGTTGTCGTAAAAGATCTCGGCGTCAATCGCGTTGCCGAACAGACCTGGGCTGCCTTTGACGTTGGGCACCTCGTCGATGGCCTCGACCTGCCATTTGTCGGG
The DNA here is from genome assembly GCA_002724315.1 of Planctomycetaceae bacterium. Taxonomy (GTDB): domain Bacteria; phylum Planctomycetota; class Planctomycetia; order Planctomycetales; family Planctomycetaceae; genus UBA8437. The sequence continues at coordinate 21,346 of PBOJ01000023.1, forward strand.
CTCTTTTTCGCCTCGCACCCAGACCTTGCCCTTGAGTACCGCCCTGGACGATTTTCCGTCAGCACCGGGCAGCACCCGGGCTTCCAGCTTCATCGTGTACCACTTGTTGGGATCCCACGTGAACGGAATCGTCTTGGCCATCCTCAACTGCGTCGGCCAGGTGCGGATCTGCAATTCCTGGCCGGCACCGAGCATCGTCAACGTGTACCGCTGTGCGGTCAACCCGATGTCCGGCTGTTTCTTGTCCTTGGTGGCCCCCAGCACGTCCGACTGGATCGTGTAATTGGAACCATCAATGAATCCCATCCAGCCCTGGCTGCGAGCCCCCTTGGGGATCGTCTTGATCTTCACCATCACCCCGTTGCCGTCCACCTTGCGCCCACCCCGCGTGACGGCCAGTTGAACACCGCCCTTGGGGGCCGACCAGGCATGCTTGGCGACGAATTTCTCTCGTGTCAAAATCGCCAGAGACGGATCAAGCTTCGCCTTGGCGTCATCCACAGTTTTGACCTGCCCCAGCAGGCCAAGGAAGCGGAGCATGGCCGACCACGTCCTCCTTGGAGACCCGTCATTGTAGACTTGAGGAGCCTTCCCCGTGGTGACTGCCGGATTGTTCGAATTGGTAAAACTGGTCATCAGGTAAATGTAGAGCTGTCCGGCGAGCGGGTTCTCCTTCTCAACCTTCTTGAACAAGTCATAATCGAGCGCAATGTGGCGGTACCGGCATCCCACCCANNTNACCGGNACCTGNCCGTCACTGAAATCNAATTTCCAGTTGTANTCCGGCACCAGACGAATCCTCGCCGACCCGACCAGCTTNCCGAATTTCGCCGTGACGCCCACCGANGTGTGANCCAGAGACTTGGGAGTCGCGTACTCCCATCCCTTGCCGCCTCCCGGAAGNNCNCGCTTGGAGATTNTNCCGGGTCCNTGGACAGAGAACTCCACCTCGTCGGCCTTNGCCATCCTGAGNAACTGCCCCTTGGCGTTGAACAGCCTGACCTGNAANTCCTGAGCCTGNCCCCCNTCTNCNCGNGGCTTCAGGAGGCTCTCNACAGGNACAACCTGGGCGTGAGCCACNTCGGCATCCTCTTCCCTGGGGGTCTCCTTGGGAGCCTCNGGCCGCTTGTCGGCCGACGGCTTCGTCCCCTTGACTCCCACGCAGTACAGGGCCCCGGTCGTTGGCACGTAGAGCCGCCCATGCGAGACAATGGGTGATCCGTAGACCTCGATTCCCCGCAGTCGTTTTGGCTTGCCCGCGACGCCTGTCTTGGTGGGCTTCAACGTCCACCAAATCCCGTTGGATGTGCAGATGAAAATCTTGCCATCCACGTACAGCGGACTCGCACGTACCGGGCCTCGCAATTTCAGTTTCTGCACGAGCCGGCCATCGGCCGCCTCGACCACCAAGAGTGTCCCCTTGTCTTCGGCGGCATAAATCCGACCATCCACATGGACCGGTGAACTCTTGCCGACAAACCATTCTGACACGCGCCATTTCTCACCACTCTTGGTGATATCACCTGCTTTGGATCCATCGATGGCAAACAGCGCCCCCATCTTGTTCGAATCGATATTCTCTTCGCTGTGACCACCGTAGATCGTGTTGCCGACGATCAGCGGAGTCGTATTCACTCCACGACGCGACACGTTGTACGTCCAGATTTTCCGGCCTGTCAGAGGCTGGAAAGCATGGATCCCACCATCGCCGGACCCAAACACCATCAATCGCTGCCCGTTGATCACCGTCAAAACCGGCGAACTGTAGGTCGTGTCGTAAGGCAGCGGTCGTGTCCCCTCAAACCAAACAGGCTGGCCGTTGCGCTTGTCAAAAGCGATGAACCGATGCGCCGGCTTGGCCATCTTGCCCCACCCGATCACCACGGCACTGATCACAACCACCTGCCCATGGATCACCGGGACGTTGGTCCGACCACCGTAGGTACTCAGAAGTCCATACTCTTCGCTGAGGGAATGCTCCCACTGGACCTGAAACTGACCGTTCACCACCTTCAGGCATTGGAACTGGCCACAGACACCCAGCGCGAAAACGTTTTCGGTTTCCGGATCTCCCGTGACGCAAGACCACCCAACGCGTGTGTCAGGCACGTCGGAGAGAAACACGTTGAAAGCGTACTCACAGATCGTCTTGCCCGTTGCTGCATCCAGACAGACGACCTTTTCGCCCTCGTTCTTGGTTCCGGGATTGTTGCGGACGATCGTGTAGAGCTTTCCCTTCATCACGATCGGAGTGGATCGGCCACCGGCGTCCTCACTCTTCCAGAGAACATTCTGCCCCTTGCCAGCCGGGTTCCAGGTGTCAACGATCCCTTTTTCTCGTGAGATCCCGTTCATTTCCGGACCGCGCCAATGAGACCAATCCAGGGCATCGTCAGCGTGTGATTGGTCTGTCGGCACAAGAAGCAGTGTGCTGAACAGGGCCACGAACATCCCGGTGCGACACGAGCCGGCTGAGAACTTTTTCATCGGATACGTCACGTTTGGAGGAAACGAGGTGCGACTGCGGCCGCTCTACCCGGTACGGCCGCGCGAATTGCCCCAACCTTACCCAACCGTTGGAACGCGAGCAAGCACCCCCCGTCGCGCGGTGCAACCGGTTTCGGGAACACCTCCACACGTCAACGAATGTGGTAGCATCGCTGCCATGTGGCCGAGAAAGCGACTTGATATCGGTTGGTGGGATATGGCCTCGCTCCGCGCAGCCTTCGTTTTCCGATGGAACCGTCGCCGAGCCTCCACCAACGTACTCAACGCCTGGCCTGCCGGCGGCCAAACCCTGGCCACAATGTCCGTCCGCAGCGGTCTGCACCTGATCCTGGGCCAAGTCGAATGGCCCAGGGGGTCGGAAATCCTGATGTCGGCAATGACGATTCCCGACATGGCCCGAATCGTACGGCACCACGGCTTCGTCCCTGTCCCGGTCGACCTGGATTTAGACACGGCAGCCCCAACACTCGAATCACTCGAACGCGCCACGACTCCTCTCACCCGAGGCCTCATAGTTGCTCACCTCTTCGGCACTCGAAGCGACATGACACCTGTCCTCGATTTCGCCAAACGCCACGACATCGAGGTTCTGGAAGACTGTGCGCAGGCCTTTACGGGCCCGGACTGGACGGGAACCCCGGGCTGCCTGGCGTCGATGTTCAGTTTCGGAACGATCAAGACATCCACAGCTCTCGGTGGTGCGCTGGTCACCATTCGCGANNCGGANCTNGCCAATGCCGTCATTCGAGAGCACGACAACTGGCCCGTTCAGCGAAGACTCTCATTCGCGTCACGCTTCGCACGAGCCTGCCTGATGAAGCTGCTGGCCTACCGGCCCATATTTTTCGCGTTCCGGCTTACACTCAGTTTGTGCAGGCGGAATTTTGATCACGTCCTCAACAACTTCGCACGCGGCTTCCCCGGCGCCGACCTCATTCCACAAATCGAAAGGCGCCCCTGCACCCCGCTGCTTGCACTGATGTGCCGGAGACTCCTTCGCTTTGATTCGGAAACCCTCGGCCGTCGCACCGCGATCGGAGAGCGACTCCGCTGCGCGACGCGGCAGGCCGCCGCGCTGCTTGGCCACCAGGGTGACAACCACACCTTCTGGGTCTTCCCGGTTCTCTCCCGCGACCCCCGGTCCTTGATCTCTCGTCTCCGCCACGAAGGCTTCGACGCCACACAAGGGGCCAGCATGGAGATCATCGTGCCTCCCGATGGTCGTGCCGACACGGCAACCACGATCCGGGCCGCGTTCGACAGGATCGTCTATCTGCCGCTTTACGTCAGCCTGCCCGACAAGGAAGTCCAACGCATGGGATGCGTGGTCAGCGAGCAGGAAGCCGGAAGCAGGTGACTGCCCAACCTACTTCTTCTTGCCGGCCGCCTTTTTCGCCGCCGGCTTGACCACCAACCACAGGAATTCCGAGCGATCGCTGAGACGCGGAATCGGGGCCGTCGCAACCGCCACGGGGGCCTTTTCGCCTTCAACTCGCCCAACGATCCGCAACGTACCACCGACGGCCTTGCCATCAGGCTTGCGCTGAATCTTCAGCGTCACCGCCTTGGCCGACGCCCCCTTGGGCTCGGATATCACGGCCGCAGCTTCCACCCCGGGCGGAACGTCAGCCAGTTCGAACCGCACAGGCTTGTCGAAACCACCACTGCGAACAACGGCGACCTTGAGGTCCAATGCCTTCGGCCCCAGTTCCCAGACCCCTTTCTCGACTGTTGCCGCCACGCGGGCCGGTGCAGGCTCGATCGTCAACCGGTAAACGAATCGTGCGCCTCCGTGTTCAAAAAGATCTCGCACCTCCACTTGAAATTTCCCATCGGCAGGAGGAGTCCAGTTGACCGTTTCATCAATCTTGTCGGCCGACCGCGTATCGGTCTCGGTGAGAAGCTTCCCCTTGGAGTCACTGATGCGCAATACCGGATCCAGGGGATACCCCAACCGACGCGATTCGACCGACACTCGCAGGGGCTTTCCCTTTACGGCATTGAATTGGAACACGTCACGGTCCTTGTCCTTCTGAATGCGGCCTGACACGGTCGCCGGCACCGAGACCGCCTGTGGCTGCTTTCGCCCATTGGGTTCGACCTCGACCACGACGGAGTGTTCTACCGGTTTCAGAGAAACCGTGTTTGCCCAGTGGGGTCGCGTGTAACGCCCCCCAACCCCTGTGGTTTTGGGGTCGATCGTCCATTTCGCCTGCGCGTCGGTCAGATTCCAACCCGCAACCAGCAACTGGCTAGGCGCCTTGATCGAAAACGCTGCGGGAACCGTAAAATCCACGTACGGCCCAGACGTGATCGTCAACCGGTAGACAAAGTCTTTTCCGCTGGCCAGCCCGATGGTTGAATTGGTCTTCACCGGAAACGCAAATGTCCGGATGAAATACTGACCGTCGCGTTTGGGGGTAAACGTCACGAACGCGTCAAGACCCAACGAGTCGTCATCCTGCGCCACGACGAACCCTTTTTCGGTGACAATCTGCAACAGGCCATCCATCGGTGACCCGAGTTCGGTGTGTGCCATCATCGACACAACGAGAGTCTGACCAGCCTTGAGTGGAACACCAAAGGTGTCGACATCCCTGGACTCGGACAGCACGCCGTTGACAACCCGTGGGGTCGCGTCGAATTTCTGCGCGTCGGCTATTCGCCCGTTCGGCTCCTTCTCCGACACCTCGGCGATCGGAGACACCACGAACGGAAGCAACGGACTCGCCGCCCCGGCGTTGGCCATCCTCAGGAAATGTCGCCCAGGCGGGACGTCAGGTTTAATCACCACCTGCACGCGGTCGGCTTTCTTGCCGAATTGCACACTCAGTCCGGGGTGGCTGGCCCAGGCCCGTCGTTGATCGCCACCGTTGAGAGTGCCGAGCAACACGACCTCGACACTCTTCCCCTGCTGACCTCCGCTGGGAACCAGATGTGTGAGTCCGGCCTCGTCGGCAGCCCTGGCGGCGACAACCGCATGCGCCACGACCAAGAGAGCGACAGTCAACCCAGTCGGCCGGATCACCCCAGGAGTTCCCGAATCGGAGTGGGGTCGCTAACCAGGTGGACCGGCCGCCCTTGCGGCGTGTGCAACACGAGGTCCGGATTGATCCCCAGTTTCGTGTACACCGTCGACGCAAAATTCTCCGGAGACAGCACCCGGTCGACCGCCGAGTACCCGGCGCGATCGGTGGCTCCGACAATTTGTCCGCCCGGAGTACCTGCACCGGCCATCATGACCGACATCGCGTTGGACCAGTGGTCCCGACCCGCCCTTCCGTTGATCTTCGGCGTTCTGCCGAATTCCCCGAGAACCACGACCAGGGTCGAGTCCAGCAACCCCCGTTGCGAAAGATCCGAGAGCAATGTGGACAACGTCTGGTCCCACTTCGGCAACCGTTTCCTGAGGTTCGGAAAGATTCCGCCGTGGTTGTCCCATCCGCCCTCATAAAGCGTGACGAACGGCACTCCAGCTTCGACGAGCCGACGAGCCAAAAGCGCCCGTTGCCCGAAGGAATTCCGACCGTAAGAGTCACGCACCTTTTCACTCTCGGAGTGAATATCGAACGCCTTTTGGGCTTCCGGAGACGTGACGAGGTTGTAGCCCTGGCGGTAATAATCATCGAGAGCCAACACGGGGTCGCCGGCCGTTTTGTCCTCGATACGCTTCAGCTTATCGACCAATCCCCGAAGCTCTCTGCGCGACCCGAATCTCAGATCGGCCAAGCCCTTGGGCAGGGCGACATCACGGACCCGAAAACCCTTGCTGTTGGGATCATCTGGCACCACAAACGGAGCGAAACGTGCTCCCAGGAAGTTGGGACCGCCCGACCGCGACATTCTTGGAATCGAGAAGTACAACGGGAGGCCACGGCTCTCGCCACGATCATGTGCCGTCACACTGCCCAGGCTCGGGTGGAAACTGACGAATGCACCGCACGAGACCGGAATACGCGGAGGAGCACCGGTCATCATGTAATGGTTACCGGCTCCGTGGTTCCCCTGGTTATGCCGAATCGAGCGGATAACGGCAAAGTCGCCGGCCGCCTTGGCCAGCCGGACCAGTTTCTCTGAGAACTGAATGCCGGGAATCGCGGTTGAAATCGGGTTGAACTCACCCCGCACCTCTTTCGGCGCGTTCGGTTTCGGATCAAACGTTTCGTAGTGCGTCGGGCCACCGTCAAGCCAGACCAGGATGCAGCTCCGCTTGCGAGCCTCTGCCGACTCCGACTCGGCCCGCAGTTGCAGCATCTGGGACAAGCCCGCACCTGTCAGAGCCCCCAGCCCAAGCTGAAGACAGTTTCTGCGTGTCAGTCCATCGCAGTATCGCGAAGTCACGCTGGTCGATCGGCTCATGTTTATTCCTGTCGGTTATCCCGTTTCGGGAGCGAATCGGTTCAATCCTTGAACACGAATTCCGGTGTGTTGATCAACGCCCACATTAAGTCTTCGACCGCCTGCCGACGAGTGGTCCCCTTTTTCTGGAACAGTCCGCGACCTATCACGCGTTCTTCACTGTCCGGCATCCTCGAATATATCGCCAGATACAACTGCTGGACAATCTCTCCAGGAGTTCGTTTGCTCTCGGCCAACCGAGCAGCCCACCCCTTGTTGTCTGTCACCTTCTTGTAGAGGTTTTCCGAGTTCATCAGGTGCAGGGACTGCACAACCGTCGTATCAGGGGTCCGTTCACACGGCGGATCCTGGTTCGGATCTGGCCGACCAAACGCATCAAGAAACAGCGACCCGATACGTGTCGTCCACAATTCCTTGGCCCGCGATTCGGGCGGCATGCCCGAGTAGGATTCCGGGACCCCCGTGATCTCGCAGATCGCATCCAGCATCACTTCCGCTCGAAGCCGTTGCCGGTAGTGTCGAGAGTAATGATGCGTATCCTGGACATTGCGAGGGCCTGGAATCGAACTGAGGGCGTAGACGTGCGAGGCGGTGATGCGTCGCACCAAGGACTTGATGTCGAAATCGGCGGCCTGAAAATCTCTCGCCAACGCATCAAGGAGTTCCGGGTTCGTCGGAGGGTTTGTAGCTCGCAAGTCGTCGACAGGTTCCACCAACCCCCGTCCCATCAGGTCAGCCCAGACCCGATTGACCATCACCTT
>PBOJ01000024.1 GCA_002724315.1 Planctomycetaceae bacterium
GTGATTCTCCGAAAGTGTTTGAGCCGCGACGGATCGGTGAATCGTCTACGGTTCAGCCGGTGGCGTCTCGTGCGTCAGGCCATGATCTCGGGGATGATGAGGCCGTGGGCGTCGGTCAGGCGGATGGATTTCTCGAAGAACTCAATTTTCCGCATCATCTCAGCTGTCCGTTGTCCCAGTGTGATCGAATGGCAGGCGGTCAGGACAAGCAGAGATCGGAGAATCAACTTGGTGAACATTGCGCACCGATCGGTTTGTTTTCGCTGGGAAGACGGACCGATGCTACGCATGCTGGAAATGTTCGTCATTTGGTTCAATCAAATACCCAACTGAGTAGCGGGAATACCGTCCGCGCGACGAAAACCAGGCCCTTCAGGCGGCATTGTAGCCTGGGCGTAGCGTGGTATCAGTTTCGATTATTTCTCGGGCGACTTTGATTCTCTTGTCGCCAGAAACAGAAATCGAAACTGTTCATTGATCAGTACAGGCGAAGACAAAATTGTTCTACCGGGACATCTGAGAGGAGCGAACCCCTCTCTTTCTACGACCGGCACCCCGGCCTGCAAAGCCTGCGCAATCGGCACATTCCCTCAATTCAAGGCGGTGAAACATCGATAAATCAATTAGGTGGGTCGACAGGGCGAGGGAAAGATTCGTTGCCGAATCAGTTTTCAGTTAGCGTTGTTGCGGCCATTTTGATGCTGTGGAACACGGGATGTACCCGTGACCGTTACCATCGGGCTGCCGACCGGGACACACTGAACATACTCGACGAGAAGACGTCCGCTCGGCCTTGGGATCTTCCACCGAATTATTCGATCAACGTGGATCCTCGGTCCCGGCTGTTTGACGATTCGGATCCCAATGATCCGCAACTTCCGGACCCCGGTCCCAATCTCTACGCCTACGACGTTCCACAGTTGCGATCGGACTCCGATGCACCTGGATCGGCGAGTGACGACAGCCTGGTGCCGGACTTTGCCGCCACAACCTCCGGGGGTTGGACGGCGCGCCGTGAACCAATCGTTCCGGTTGTTTCCGGAAGCATCGATGGTTGGGGGCCGCGAACTGTCCAACCTGTGTGGCACTCAACCCGTCAAAACGCCCCGTCCAATGTGGCACCCGCGGCACAACCGTATGCCGACGCGGAGGTGGGGCTGACGATCCAGCCGATTCCTCGCGAGTACTGGGATGCCATTCCCCTGGTCTGCCTGTCACGAATGTTCGAGTTTGAGAGCGTCCGCGAGGAGTATCGGCGGACGTATAACACAGATCCACCTAAGGAGATGCGCGATCAGGCTCGAAAACTGACTTTCACCGACATCGTCGGTTTGGCGCAGTTGAACAGTCGTGAGTACCAGTCGCAAAAAGAGGCTCTTTATTCAGCTGCCCTGGGGCTGACCCGAGAACGTTATCGCTACCAGACGAAATTTTCGGCCGCGGGAAATGGCACGTCTTCCAACTACGATCACACCCGTGATGCAGGAGTGAAGTCGAATACTCTCACTGTCCCGTCGACCGTCTCCGGCGACCGCGTCATCGCGCTGGGAGGCACCGCCGTGGCCCGTTTTGCCAACAGTGTTGTGATGACATTCGGCGGCCCGCAGGGATTCGCCAAGGACATCAGTTCCAATCTTCTGTTCGAGTTTACTCAGAGCGTCTTCCAGAGAGACGTGCTTCTCGAGCCGCTGATCCAGACTGAACGCAACGTCGTCTACGCCGCACGGCGGTTTGCGAGATACCGGAAGCAGTTCTATTTCGGCCTGTCGAACACCTATTACCAGGACCTGCTGAGCACGTACCGCAGCATCGAAATCAACACGCAGAATTACTTCGGTGTTGTCCGCGCCCTGGACCAGGCTGAGGCGGAAGTCCGTTCCGGCGTTAACAGCGCGCAACCCCGCTTCCAGGTCGACCAGATCGAACAGAACATGCTTTCCGGACGACGGAGCCTGATCAATTCCTGCAACAGCCTGGAGAACAGCCTCGATCGATTCAAACTGACCCTCGGGATTCCGACTGAGACGGCGATCAATATCGATTTGCGAGAACTGGAGTCGCTGACCCTGCGGGACGAAATGGAAGTCGCCGGGGAGCTTGTCCGTCGGGCCAGAGAACGCGTTCGCGAGCTTCTGGAAAAACCCCGGGTTGATCGTGAGGACGTCGTCAGCACAAACCTGGTCATGCTTGACCGGACCCTGGGCTGGATGGAGCTTCGGGAACGAATTGGCGTGGGCAAAAACAATGTGAGGGAGTTGCGAGTCCTGCGGGCCGCTGTGAGGGTCGATGAGGCCTATGTGTCTGTGGATCGTGCTCAGCGGCAACTGGCCGAGACACAAGACGCCGTTCCGCCGGCCGCACCGATCAATGTGTTTCGACGAACGGCCAACGCGATTCAGGCGCGGCTGCAACTGACCGCCAGGCAGTTGCAACACGCCGATCAATTGTCAGGCAAAGGCTCCGTCCGCGAGACGGTTCTCAAGGCTTACGTTGCCCAGAAGGCACGCGCCGAGGCAACCCAGGCGCGGGTGACAAAAGTGCTGCGAGGAGAATCAGACGAGAAACTGGAGGTTCTGCAAAAGGCAGCTGACACATCGCTTGCGGCGTTGGTGACACTCGAACCTGTGGCCAGAGGAATGGTTGGCGCTCCAGCCAAGAGGTCGACTCCCTCAGAAGAACTCAAAAAATCGATCGAACAAGGCCAGCAACTCCTCGTGCTGCTCGACAAGCTCGGGGCGGACACGTCTTCGGGGCTGCCGAAAATCGAAATGAGTGTCGACGACGCAATGGTGACAGCGTTGGTCCAACGGTTCGACCTGATGGATCAGCGAGGCCGCCTGGCCGATGACTGGCGGGGCATCAAGCTCGCTGCTGACGATTTGAAGTCGGCACTGAACCTCAACGTGAGCCACTCCCTGTCGGCTCGTGACGGAAGGACGTTTGACTTTGGTGCCGAAGACAGCCAGACGGAACTACGCGCGGCCGTCGACCTGCCATTGAATCGCCGCTCGCAACGCAACGGTTTTCGACAGTCCCTGATCAACTACCAGGTGGGGCGGAGATCATTGATGGAACTGGAGGACAACATCAAGTTTGCGGCCCGCCAGGATTTGCGTCAGTTGTCTCTTGATCGGGTTCAATACGACATTTCGGTCATCAGTGCGGCGCTGGCTTCCGAGCGGGTCTACAGCACCCAGTTGGAACTGTCACTGGGTCTCGCCACTGTCACCGCACGGGATTTCCTGGAAGCCCAGCGAGACTACCGCGCGAACCTCAGCAGCGTCGCAAATGGTCGGCTGGGTTACATCGTCAACCGGGCCAAGCTGGCATTCGACCTGGAGCTGATGCTGCTGGATGATGCCGGGCTCTGGCCGGAACTCAACCAGGAGCAATACCAGCCGGTTTCGAACGGCGTGTTCCCACCCAATGCCGGGCCCACCTACGGAGAGCTTCCCGAAGGGGTCTGGCCCTCGACGAAGATCAAACGGATGCAGGGTGTCCGTCCGCCCGGCTAACGCGATGGTTCGCGTCCTGTCGCCGGATCCGTCGGCATCACGTCGCGGCGCCGTTGGTTTTGCGGGACGGGCGTATTGCGACAAAGGCTGTCGTAGCGGTCACGATGGCCAGGCCGAACACGGCGGCAATCAACACCGTCCGTTTCAAACGCTGCTGCTCGAGTTCCGCTTCGAGCAACTCGCGGCGTTCCTCATCGCCTGAGGCCGTGGCCTCATGCAGACGGATGCTCGGCTGGGGCTTTTCCCGTGCCAGCAGTGCAAAGCCGGCCACCAGCAGGAGGACCGTCAGCAGTAAGCACAGTGGCGGTATGACTCTGGTCATGGTGCGGGGCGGATCATTCGTGGCGCAGAGCTTCGATTGGATCAAGCATCGCGGCTTGCCTGGCCGGGTAGACTCCGAACACGGCGCCGATCCCCACCGAAATCATGAACGTCAACGGCATGGTCCACCATTGAATGTACGAGTCGATGTCGGAGAAAAATGTCACGGCAACGGGAACTCCCACGCCGAACGCAATTCCGACAAGGCCTCCGGTCGAAGACAACACGACCGATTCGACAAGGAACTGTATCGTGATGTCTCGTCGCTTGGCCCCAAGGGCTCGTCGGATGCCGATTTCGCGAGTCCTCTCAGTTACGGTGGCCAGCATGATATTCATGATCCCAATACCGCCCACCAGCAACGAGATCCCGGCTATCGACCCCAGGACGAGGTTCCAGATCCGTTTTTCCTCTTCGGCCTGTTGGAGCAGTTCCAACGGGACCTGGATCTCAATGTCGTTTCCCTTTGGGTGATGTGCGCGGATCACCTTGCGAGCCATCGCGGCGGTTTGGCTGACCAGGTTCTGGTCCTTCACGGTCAACGTGATCTCGCTCAACTGGTTTCGCTCAAAATTGAAACTGCCCGCACTCACGATGATTTTCAGTTCACCGAAACGGCTTCGCGCGGACGTCAACGGTACGTAAATGTCCTTGTTGAAGTCTTGCCCACCGATTGCGCCGGCGGTGGCGCTACCAGTACCCTGCGGGCTGACGACGCCCACGACGTTGAACACCATCGTGCCAAAACGGACAGATCTGCCGACAGGGTCTTCGAAGTTGAAGAGCTTGGCCGCTGCACCGGCGGCAAGCACGGCAACATTCGATCCGCGAGCCATGTCAGTATCGCTGATGAAACGCCCGCGGCCCATCTTCAGGCTCTTGACGTCCAGAAAGTCCGGCGTTGTGCCAAGGATACGAGCGTTCGGGATCGCCCGATGCATGGCCTGTGCTCGTTTTCGGACCAGGGTGATCGGCACAGCTCGCTCGATTGTTGGCAGTGTGCCCTTCAGTCGTTCGAGGTCCTTGTAACGCAATCCGTACTCCATCACGCGACTCGACGCTTGGTCCTTGGAACCTTCCTCTTCCTCCTCGGCCCCCTCTTGTCCGGGTTTTACGCTGCGAATGATGACATTGGAGGCCCCAAGTCGGCGGATGCGTTCCAGGGCTTCCCGTTTGGAGCCTTCTCCGATTGCCAGCATCGAGATCACCGAGCCAACGCCCAAGATCACTCCGAGCATGGTCAACATGCTGCGAAGCTTATGCAGCAACAGGCTCTTGATGCCAAGCTTTAGGGTCTGCAACCACATGACACTGGATCGCGATGCGCGAGAGAAGAAGGAGGCCGATTCGGAAAGTCGTCTGCCGGGATCTTCAGGGGAGTGATGATCCGGGATCTACTTCCCGCCACTCTTTGCTTTCGCCTTGTCGACGGCCTTTTTGGCCGGTTGCTTGTTGCCGGGCTTGCTCGCCTTCGCGTCCTTGTTTTTGCTTCCGTCGGAAGCCGTTTTGTCCGACTCCTGTAGCCCGTATTCGATCGTGTCGTTCAGATCGTCTTCCGGGTCGATCTTGTTGCCGGTGTTTTCTTCGGCCTGGAGCAATGCCATGGGATTGATCACAACTCGCTGGCCCTCGGCAAGGCCTTCAGTGATTTCGATGAACTTTTCGTTGGTCTTCCCCAGCGTGACACGAACTTTGTCTACGCCACCGGCACTTTCCACATAAATCCAGTTTTCTTCGCCGATCTGGGCAACAGCTGTCACCGGGACAGTGAGCACGTCCTCGATCCGTTCGACGTGGATGTCGACAACCGCTGACATTCCGGGACGAATGCCCTCGATGAGCTCTCCCTCGTTGATCGTGACAATGGTCGTGTAGACCTTCACGTCGGTGCTGTGCCATTCGCCACGATCGGCCAGCACAGCCACCGATTTGACCCGCCCCTTGAATTTGTGGTTGGGAAATGCGTCGACGGTGATCGTTGCCGGGAGACCTGCCTGGATCGAATCCAGTACCGATTCGTGCACTCCTGTTTTGACCTCCATGGCGCTGAGATCCGGAAGCGTAATGATCCGCTGCCGTTCGTAAACGGTTCTCCCTTCGGCCATTCGCGTCTTTCCATCACGATCAGTTGCGTATGTGGCCATGCCGCCGTGTGGCGCGAAGATCTTGCACTTCTCGAGTTGCTTCTTGTACTTCTCGAGCTTCTCTGTCTCTTTCGTGAATGCCCGGTCCGCGGCAATCTTGGCCGCCTCGGCCTGCAACAGGGATGCCTCGTTGTTGCGTTCAACCTGAAGCATGCTGCGTTTGGCTGTGGCGACTTTCCCTTCCAGCTCCATCTTGGTCTTGCGATAGGTGTAGTCGACCATCTCCTTGCGGGTGGACACCTGTCGGGCAACTTCGGTGTCGGCAGAGAGGGCAGCGAGACGTGCCTGTTCGAGATCGCCCTTGCTGCGGTAACCAAGTTTTGCCAGCTGCTCAGTCCCCTTGAGGTCGGTTTGCCGGATCAGTCGGTTGGCTTCGGCTGTCTGGATGTTCAGGTCCAACAGTTGAAGATCAAGCTGAAATGTCCCGCCCTCCTCGTCCTCGTACTGCTGGAGTCCCAGTTCGTCGAGAGCCAACTGCAGCTTCGCCTCTGCGAGCAGCGTTTCGTTTTGCGTCTTCTGGTTTTCAAAAGTGACAGTCGCCTGGATCTGTTCGTTCCGAGATCGCTCGGTCTGCAGTTCTTGCTCGTCAAGCCTTTCGGTGATCAACGCGGAATCGAGTTCCACAAGCAGATCACCTTTTTTGACATCGGCTCCGTTTTCCACGATCGAGAGGATCTGCGTCCCGGATCGATCACGGCCGAAATTTTCGACCTGGCATCGCACCGCCGTGGTGGTCTGGCTCTGCAGGTTGCCGTTTTCCGTGACCTGGATCGGCAGGTCCGAACGCTTGACCGTGTAGAACACGAGCGTCGTGTCTGTGGATGCGGAATCAGAGGAAAAGGACCACGCGACGACTGCAATCAACGCTACGCCTGCGGCCAGCAGCGAACCCAGCAACACGTTCCGATTTCCCGCCGGTGCGTGGTGCCCCGCATGATTTTCAGCTTGTTCGGGATTCGCCGTAACCATCGTATCCTCGTATTCCTGTTTCCGTGGGTCGCAATTCTGCTGATGGGCTGAAAGGATCGCCGATCGCACACCGGAACGCAACCTGAATAATCTGTACTGATAATTAACCCCAAAGATGCCCACAGAGGCCGTGTTCGTACCGTAATTTGCCATTGTGGACGCGAAAAGGATCCGGATACGACGGGCGTGATGATTGCTTGTTGTGGTCGAAAAGTCTCCGTGATCGACTAAAATCGCTGAAACGAGCGCATTCGCCCCAGGGTGCGTCGCCAGTTTGACGGATAAAGAGTGGTTTGATGACGGATGTGACAGCTGAGACCTCGCCCCACGACGCTGTGTTGGTGGTGTCATTCGGCGGTCCCGAAGGACCCGATGATGTCCTCCCGTTCCTCGAAAATGTCCTCCGCGGACGAAATGTTCCGCGAGAACGAATGCTCGAGGTGTCCGAACACTATTCGCTGTTCGGCGGCGTTAGCCCGATCAATTCTCAATGCCGTGATGTCATTGCGGCCCTGCAACAGGAACTCGATGCGCATCAGATCGAACTGCCGATTTACTGGGGAAATCGAAACTGGCATCCGATGCTCGCCGACACGATGGAGCAAATGGCACGTGACGGTGTCCGCCGTGCTCTGGCGTTTGTGACGTCCGCCTACAGCTCCTATTCCAGTTGTCGTCAATATCGAGAGAACATCCTGACGGCTCAAGAGGCCGTCGGAGACACGGCGCCGGTCGTGGAAAAGCTGCGTGTGTTCTACAACCACCCCGATTTCGTGGAAGCGAACATTGACAGGCTTCAGGATGCGGTCGCCGAGCTTGGGCCCGAGTCTGGCGACACGTTCCACATCGCATTCACAGCCCACAGCATCCCGGACTCCATGGCTGATGGATGTGATTACGTGCAGCAACTCACGGAAGTCAGCCACTTGGCCGCCGAGTCCCTGGGTCTGACAGACGATCGCTGGAAACTGGTCTACCAGAGTCGCAGCGGGCCACCGCACATCCCCTGGTTGGAACCGGACATCTGCGACCATCTCGAAGCACTCAAGTCGGATGGCGTCAACGACGTGATTGTGATGCCTATTGGATTCCTGTCGGATCACATGGAGGTGATTTTTGATCTGGACCACGAGGCCCGAGAAACGTCCGAACGGATCGGTTTGAACATGATCCGTTCCGAAACGGTTGGAACGCATCCGAAGTTCATCACGATGATCAGGAAGTTGATCTCCGAACGCCTTTTCGATGCCGACCGGGAGGCTGCCGGGACTTGCCCTCCGCGCCCGGATCGGTGCGGTGAGGACTGCTGTCCGGCGCCTGCACGTCATCCCCGCGGGCCGAATTGAGCGAGAATTCGAAACTCGGTGTTGCCTGTCCGACGAGATTCACATCGCATCGCGGCCGCGACGTTGGACTTCCTGTATCACTTCACTGATTGACAGGTCCGACGAGAGGTCTGCCGGGCGTTTGCCAACACCTTCGAGGATATTGGTCACGTTCCACTTGTCGTAAAAACGACGGGGAAGAGCCGGGTCGCTCTTCGAATACAGCCTCTCAGGGATATCCGACCATTCGGCAGTTCTCTGGTCTCGCCATCGCGAGTAATAAGCCTGCAAAGTTCGTCGCTGGCTACTGCCCGGCTTCAAATGCCCGCAGTGAATGGCCCGGGCATGGAAGATCACCGCAGTACCTGCGGCACCCAGGACGTCAATCCCATCGCCCTGCTGTACATCAAGAGGGTTCATGTCGACCAGTCGATCGTGCGTCTCGGGCACAATTGCAAAACAATGGTCCTTCTCGGTGACGTCGCTGAGATACCACATCACAGAGACCGCATCAATTTCCATCCGGCGTTCGTACTCGCGAACGATGTCACGGTGCCACCCCTTGATCTCGCCGAGGTTCTCAGTCGAATCTCTGAGCATGATCGCGAATTCCTCGAACGTGATGTCCTCGCCAATGATCACGCGGAGGATGTCCAGCGTTGCTGGATCTTCAATTGCTTCATCGAAGTCCTCCGTGTCGGGCAGCACATTGGTGCCCTCCCGGAACGAATCGCTCAGTTCAACCCACCTCTCCGGATGAGCATNGTGGTGGCGGTCCACGGCGGNATTNAANCGATTGACCTGTTCGCGACTTAGCGCGTTCGGGATCTTCAGNTACCCCTGCTCGTGAAATNGCCGGACAAGGGCTGCCATNTGCACGTCGTTGTGGCTTCGGTTCACCGCGACCATTCCTCTCGCACTCGCAAGATTCCCGAAACAACAGTTGTGGANNGAGCGGAGTTCACCCGGGACACTCNGAACAGCCAACTGCNGCTGTGNTTATCTGCGGCGTCTCAAGAGTTCATCCAAAGAAAACTTTTCGAAGACCAGGTGTGACTGGCTCCCTTCGTAAACGAGTCCGACGTGTGTGGCGTCTACACGGGTCATGCTGGGGTAGCCATTTCCGCGACCTGCGTCCAGCAGCAAGCGGTATTTCTCGGGCCAGGTTTGGCCCTCATCAAAACTGACCTGGATCGAATGATGATCTCGCCCGGACTGTGAATGGGGATTGGCGAACAACAGGACGTGTTTTCGTTTTCCGTTCTCGGTGTAATCGAAACGACAGAGTGAGCCATTGCAGTTGGGTTCGATCATCGTCTTTCGATGCGTTTGATGTGGACGCCACGTTTTGCCCAGGTCGTCGGTCAGCCAGACCGAACGAAACCTGGTGGGACGGGCCGTCCGGGCGTTGAGCAGGAGAGAACCGTTGTCCAACTGCACCGCCTGACACTCGCCGTTCCCATGCGCTGCCGCTGAACCAACGGTCCAACTGGCTCCGTGATCCCGGCTGACAATCAACGTCGAGAACATCCGGTCGTTTTCATCACGGCCCTCGCCAAGCATGACCAGGGTGCCATCACGAAGGGTGAGACCTTGTTGCGGTGCCGGCGCCAGCAGGATCCATTCTCGCTTCTTCAGCGCTCGAGTCATGTTCCGGGGTTTTGTCCAAGTGCGGCCGTCGTCACGCGATCGGACCATCAGGAATTGAGCGGTTTTCCCGATCTCAAATCCGGGCGAGGACCCCCCTTTGTCCCATTGGTGTTTCCCCGGGTTGCCCCACATCCAAACCCCGGCACAAAAAATCTCTCCGGTCTTTTGGTCGACAACGATGCCCGGATCGCTGCACCCGTTCTGCTCTTGTGGAAGACCTCCGTATTCCCCCATGTCCATGATCACCCGAACGGGCTCCCAGGTTTGACCGCCGTCGGTACTGCGATTCAATCCGATGTCGATGTGTTCCTGGAGATCACGACGCTTTCGCCGCCTCATGTCATACACGCACAACAGGGTGCCCTTCGGAGTCGTGGCCAAGGCGGGAATCCGCGAGGTGTGCACGCCATTCTCATAATGCTGGCGCAGGGAAAATCCTATCCGCTTGCGGATTCCGGGTGTCGCGTCTCGCGGGACGACCTTTCCGGCGGTCGTCACGACCTCCGTACACTGTGCGTCCAGCTTGTGGTCCATGTTGGCTCCGGCCCGGAGTGTGCAGGAGAGCCAGAAGACGTTTCTGCCTTTCCGCAACACTTGAGCACCATCGAAGGTCAGCGAACGTGACGGCCCGGACAACGCGCCGAATGATGTTCCCGTCATCGCGGTCAAAACCGCCTGCCGGTCACCGGAGAAATTGATTCCACTGCGGATCTGGTCAAGTTCGACAGGTTGTTTGTCACCCGAGTAGTACAACCGCAACGAGTCGATGTCGGCCAGGTCATCGGTGCCAAGGAGGGAAAACGTGAACTGTTTGGCCTGGAGTCCCGGTCGGGTCGCGTTCACAACCACCTGGGCCAACGAGTTGTGGTCGTTGCGAATGAGCACCGGATGCACACGCTGGATGCAAACGGCGGCTATGCCTTTTACCGCATCGGCGCCAGACGCAACGCCGCCCCACGTCCCGGCACAGACAATCGTGAGACAGGCCAGAACCTGGCGATGGAAAATGGTCATCCAGTTCTCCCGGGCATGACACCGTTGAGCCCGGCCGTCACGGCTAACCGCGTCGTAAACAGCCGGTCGAGTTGCGGTCCTAGCTGAACAGGCTTTCCAACGGTTTGCCACCGCAGATGGCGAACGGTCGGCCGAGTGAATCACGGGCCTCTTCGGCTGGGTCGATACCAAAAAGGGTCAGCATTGTGGCCTGCAGATCAGCAGGCCTCACAGGACTGTTGGCCGGATAGGCGCCCAGACGATCGCTGGAACCGCAGACATAGCCGCCCTTGATTCCGCCACCGGCCATCACGGCCGTGTAACAGTTCGGCCAGTGGTCGCGGCCGGCATTCTTGTTGATCTTGGGTGTGCGGCCGAATTCACCAACGGCCATCACCAATGTGGTCTCCAGCAGTCCCCGCTGGTCAAGATCCTCGATGAGCGCGGCGAACGCCTGGTCCGCTGAGGGGAGTAGATGTTTTCTGAGATAACCGAAATTGTCGGAGTGCGAGTCCCAGTTCTTTCCCTGTTGTTTGTAGTCATAGACGTTGATAAACGGGACGCCGGCCTCCACGAGTCGACGAGCCAAAAGCAGGTTCCAACCTCGAAGATTCCGTGCAATGGCCAACTCGGCCTTTTGGGGACTCTTGGAGTTGTCGTCGAATGGTTGCCCTGGCGGGCCGTGTCCATACCGTTCCCGGGTGGCCTGGCTCTCCTGCTTCAGGTTCAACGCCTCTCGGAGGGTGCCTGACCGAAGTAGATTGAAGACTTTCTCCTGGTAGAGCGACATGGACCGGGCGTTTCCGTGACGTGGTTGTTGGTCCAAAACACGCAGCAGGCTCCATCGGGATTCGAGTCGTCCAGTGGAAACTCCCGCCGGCAGGTCAAGAACCTTCAGCGCGCCTCCGGCGTGGTATGTCATCGTCGCCGGATCCCCCTGGATCAGTAACGGCTGGAACTCCGTTCCCAGGAACCCTGCAGTTTGGCCGGGCGTCTGGAAATTGTTGTTCATAACGAACGGCAACGAGACGTGGGGGATCAGGGACGGATGGTTTCGCCGGAAATAGTTCAAGCAGGCTCCGTAACTGGGAAACGTGTCGGGGCGTTCCTTGAAGTTCTGATTGTCTCCAACCGGAGGGACTCGCCCGGTCAAGGCTTCGTAACTTGCCGAATCGTGGCCGCGCATCTGGTGCTGCATGCCATGGACGACGGCAACTTTGTGCATGATCCGGGCCGTGCGAGGCAGGTGTTCGCCGATCTGCAAACCGGCCACTGAAGTGGCAATCGGCTGAAATTCTCCTCTCACCTCCGACGGTGCATCAGGTTTGATGTCGAAGGTGTCGAGGTGAGACGGGCCACCGTAATAGAAGATCAGTATGCACGACTTGATGCGCTGGGGACGAGGCTTCGCTGCAGCACCGCGCACGGAACGATGCACGAGCCCGGCGCCCAAACCAGCGGCCCCTGAAATCTTCAGCAGATCACGACGGGTGACCGCAGGAGACGAGTTGGCAAAGGTGCCGCGATGAAATGGCATGTCGTGTCCACCCGATGGCAGGTCGCACGATCGTCAATTGCAGGTCGAAATGCAATATTTTCCGACTCCCCGGGTTGTCGGTCCCCAACTGGCGATCAGTCAGTTGCTGCCAACGAGTCCCGCTGGACACCCCTGTCGGTAGCATTGTTTCTCCATGCGGGCTCGCTCATTTGCCAATCCGTTGCCAGACATTTGTCTGTTTGGTAGCGGAGCCGTCAGCGTTCGTTTTGCTGATGACAATCGTCAGTGTCTTTCCCTTGTTGGAAAATGTCAGAACGGAACGGAATTCACTGGTTGTCCCGTCCGGGGCGGTCTGGAGCGTGTGACGAAACCACTTGTTTGCTCCCTGTCGATGAAGCGTTTCTTGGTTGACGACTCCCGCTGAACTGACACCCGTGGCGCGGATCTTTTTGGCTGTGGAATCGTAGTAGAAAAGCGAGCGGCCGGTCGTGTTGGGCCCGACCCCCTTGAGTTCCATCCCGTTGCCGTCGTGTACGAGATGGGCCTGCCAATAATAGGTGGAAGTGCCACCTTTTGTTCCAACGTCGGTGTCGCTAATGACTGAGGAGACTTGGCCGGTCCAGGAACCGGCATTGGCTTCACAGTACTTTTTGAAGTCGCTGCGGGTGACACGCGCCCCCTTCTGTTCGGACTCGAACGCCGCCTGCTCTTTCTCCATGAATGACGGGTTGCCGAAGGCAAGCATCTCGGCAATTTTCCCGTCTTGCCATCTCAGGTCCACGTGGGTTCGGAGGTTCGCTTTGCGGGCCGTGGTTCGGCCTGAGGTGTCGAACTTAAACCACACGTTGGTCCAAACCGTCGGCCCCTCTCGCACTTCGCCGAACGTCTTGCCCTCAAAGGCCCGAGCCTTGCTGCTGAAGTAATTCGTGTGAACGTGGAGTTTCTCGAACTTGATGTTTTTGAACAGGTCGTGGGCCATGTGGTGGGCCCTTGCCAGGTAGGCCTTTTTCCCACTGACCTTGACATCGTTGATCCAGACCTCAACGTCATCAGCAAACACATTGTCCAGGAACTTCCTGTCGTCGGCGGCGAAGGCCTTCAGGAATGCTCGAGTCTTCTCTGACAGTGGGTCTCGTGTCCGAAGGTGTGACCGCCCTTCGGCTTGCGGCATGGCCCAGGAGCGATCATGGACAACGAGCCACTTTCCCTGGATCTTCTGCAACGTGACCGAATATCGGCCTCGGGTCGGCCGCGAACTGTCAACCGCACCCGTGTTTGCCCAAATGCCCGTTTCGATCACAAGCGTGGGCGAGACAATCAAACGCTCGACGTCGGAGAAGACGGTTTTCAAATTCGGTTCTTCTTTGAATTGTTTCTGGAAACTCTTCTGCAGCGACTTTCTGTTTCGATGATGAACGTTGTCCTCATAAATGACGTCGATGCGTTCGGCATACAGGGTTGCCAGTCGGGCCGCGTCCTTGGCATTGAACGCCTTTTCCCATTCCCGAAGCAGGACCTCTAACTCCTTGTTGATCTGCTCTTCCTGGGCATTGTCATTGGCGACGGCGCTGCCTGTTCCCTGTGAGACATACGTCGCAGTTGCAGTAATGAGCAGAAGAAGTGAGAAGGCGAGCCGAAGCATGGCACATTATCCAATGAGTGAGACAGCAATTGCAGGACCGACGTGAGATACCGGCCCGGTCGAGACAGACGACCGTCGAGGAAGGATTATCAGGCCTTGATGTTGCCGTTTCAACCCGGGGGTGGCACGGGCGATGTCGAGCAGCCCCGTGGACCGTGCACGGCAAAACGTTCGACGAGGTGTCGCATCCGGAAAGAAAAGATCCGCCTCAGATCGCGTCGAATGAAAATCCGGTCTAAGAGTCGCCCACCGGGTGGGGCATAATCCACTTCGTCGACGACAAGGGTGCCGCCGTCGACTTCGGTGAAACGGTGTCGGTGATGCCAATAGCGATACGGTCCGCGGATCTGAACGTCCACAAACTGATTTGGCGGATCCCATTCACGAATCTCAGACTCCCATTTCAACGGTATCCCGTGAACGCGAAGCTGATAACGAATCCGAAGCCCGTCGGCCATTACGAGAGGGCCAGGTTGCTCGATTCCGAACCTCAGCGACGCCGGAGTCAATTGCTCCAGGTTCGAAGGTTCCGAGAAGAATGCGAACACTGTGTCCAGTGAAGCGGGTATCCAGAGCCGGGCCACGAGCCGTGTCACACCATGGGCAGAAGGCGAGTCAGCGAATTCGAGGTCGGCACACATGTCTACAAAGTGTTTGGCTCATGCCAGGTGGTGACTCTGACTTGCCTGCGGAGGGGATTCCCAGGCGAACCAATCGACACACCAGCCATATCCAGTGGCAAACGTCGGCTGAAACGTATCAGTTGGGTGGGTGCCCGGCCAGTCACCGAGATTGCGTCACGCAACGTGCGATCTTCGCGTTGCTTGTCTACGGTGCCATCACCCTCCGATTTGGAGACCTCGCTTCTCCGGCCCGCGGCCGTTCGGCATT
This sequence comes from Planctomycetaceae bacterium, assembly GCA_002724315.1. GTDB lineage: Bacteria > Planctomycetota > Planctomycetia > Planctomycetales > Planctomycetaceae > UBA8437. The sequence continues at coordinate 14,949 of PBOJ01000024.1, forward strand.
ACCATCTCCGCATGTGGGAAAGTGGTGATCGGCATGGCAGAATAAGCCGCTGAGCAGCTGTCAAATGAGGCCGGTTTGCAACTGGTCCACTGTGGAATCGCGAGTTTTCGAGAGCGCGTCGCAATGTCAACCATCACCCCGGTCGCCAAGAAACTTACCAGCAACATTGAGAAGGTCATCATTGGCAAGCGTCAGGAGATCATCTTGTCGCTGGTGTCGTTTTTCTGCGAAGGACACATCCTTCTTGAAGACGTGCCGGGGGTGGCCAAGACTGTGCTGGCTCGCTCGCTCTCTCAGAGTATCGGCTGCAGTTTCAATCGAGCGCAGTGCACGCCGGACCTTTTGCCGACCGACATCACCGGGGCCTCGGTCTTCAACCCAAAGACGACGGAGTTTGAATTCCGGCGTGGACCGATTTTTTCGAACATCCTCCTGGCCGACGAGATCAATCGCGCCACACCGCGAACACAGTCCGCGTTGCTGGAGGCCATGGCCGAACGTCGGGTGACCGTTGATGGGACCACCTACGACCTTGATCCGCCCTTTCTGGTGATCGCCACTCAGAACCCGGTGGACCACGAAGGCACGTTTCCACTGCCAGAGGCGCAGCTGGACCGGTTCCTCGTTCGGTTGAGCTTGGGTTATCCCACCGCCGAGCAGGAGGCTCAGTTGCTGGACAGATTGCGAGCCGGTCATCCATTGGACGTTCTCGAACCAGTCGTTTCGGTCGAAGATGTCGTGAGTTGCCAGCAAGCGATCCGTGCCATCGAGGTCAACGACAAAGTTCGCGATTACATTGTTCAACTGGTGCACGCGACACGGGAGCATGAAGACGTTGCCCTCGGAGGCAGCCCGCGTGCGTCGATCGCATTGATCCGTACAGCACAGGCCTTGGCCGGAATTCGAGGGCAATCTTTTGTCACTCCCGATGAAGTCAAGCGAATGCTCCGCCCCGTGCTTGGCCATCGTTTGATTCTGAAGGCCGAAAGCCGTTTGAGGAAAGTGACATACCAGGACGTTTTGGAGGAGATTGTGGACCGCGTACCTGTGCCGGTTATGTCTGAGGGAGGAGCGGCGTGAGGTGGGTCCTGGGCGCTGTCTTTCTGCTGCTGGCCGGCTACCTGTTGCAGTTGGAACTGCTGGTCTATGCCATGTGCTCTCTGCTGGGTGTGATCCTGGTCAGCCGCGCATTGGCATTTGGCTGGTTGGGACAGGTCAGTGCCGAGCGAGTCTGCAATCGGGCTCGCGTGCAGGTCGGTGAGAGAGTTGCCGTGGTTCTGACCGTGCGCAACCGGGGGATTTTGCCTGTGCCGTGGCTTCTGCTGGAAGATTCGCTTCCGCAGCATGCGTTACGACAGCGGCCTCCGCGGATCAAGATCGAAGGACGACGTCTGAAAATCGTGTGGCTCAAGGGACGCAGCGAACAGGTCCTGACATACCAACCGACGTTTCTCATGCGAGGGTATTACCAATTGGGGCCCTTGCTGATGGAGAGCGGAGATCTGTTCGGTCTACACCGGCGCTTCCGCCTGGCAGCCGACCCGCATTTCATTCTTGTCTACCCGAAAATGATCAGTCTTGACGATTATGATGTGGCCTCGCGTCGGCCAGTCGGCGAGGTTCAGTTGACACACCGACTCTTTGAGGATCCGACCCGTATCTCCGGCGTCCGACGTTACCAGGGTGGTGATCCCATCTCACGGATTCACTGGCGGGCTTCGGCCAGATCCGGCCAGTTGCAGAGCAAGACTTTCGATGCCTCCACGGTCGCGGGGGCGACCCTGCTACTCGACTTCCACGCGGACGGATTTCCGGAGACGGAAACACTGCACGCCTCGGAGCTGATGATCACCACGGTGGCCTCGTTGGCCAACACGTTGTTGCAACTGGGCGAAAAGTGCGGCGTGGTCAGCAATGGACGAGACGCGGCTGATCGCGTCCGGGTCGAAGGGTTCCGCATAGAATTTCGAACTCGTCGCGGAGCACGAACACAGTATGGGATGCAAGACCGCTCGGACCGACTGGAGCCGGTCTGCGTGCCCACACAACAGGGAGACGATCAGTTGACGAGAATCCTTGAGGCTTTGGCACGCCTCGAGTTGACCGACGGTCTCAGTGTGGCCGAACTGCTGGCCGAGTCGACGGGCCGCATTCCGCGAGATGCCACGGTGATCGCGGTGCTGTGCACCGCCTCAGAGGAGACCGCGATTGCGATGGGCCAGTTGCAGCGGCGGGGATACTCGGTCCTGGTTGTGCTGGTCTGTTTTGACGATACGCGGTTTCGGGAATCGGCGGGACGGTTGATGGCGCAAAATCTCGCTGTCCGGAGGGTGGAAAGTGATGAGATGCTCGGGGAACTCTGTCGTCAGCGCATGGTGAGCCGGGTATGAGCCAGGGACGTCCGCGAAAACATCGCACGCTCGCCGATTATGTCGGGACCGCAATCTCGCCTGCGCTGATTGTCGGCATGGTGCTCAGCCTGACACTGTTCCTGCTGCAGATGATCTACGCAGGCAAGTTTGAGGGCGGATTTCGCTGGGTCCTCGTCTGGTTTGTCATCGCCTCGGTACTGATCACCCGCATCTCAATCGAACAGGGATCTCAGACAGCCAGTGCCTTCGGAACAGCACTGGGCATCGCCACAGCCCTGGTGACGATGCTATTTGCCCCGGAGACAAAGTCGGGAGTCAACTCGGTGGCCATTGTCTGGGGATTGATGGTCTTGATCTGGTGGTGTTCCAGCAAACTGACATGGGATTGCACATTGATCGATGACAGCCAGGATGCCTCAGGTGAAGGACTGCTGGAAGCTGCGGGATTACACACTGTCGACCCGGACGGAGTGGAAGAACCAGACCACCCTGACACCGGCAGTGACAGAGCCACTGTTTACGCAACTGTACCGGTCTGGGAGCGAATTCTCTTCAACCGGGCGGCCCAATCCAGCAAGGCGCATTCACCCGGGATGTGGATCGTTTACGTGTCACTGATCGGACTGCCTGTCATGGGCGTTGGTCAGCGATGGCTCGAAAAAGACGAACAGGCTCTGGGCTTCGCGTTCCTGTTTGCGTTTGTCGCTTCGGCGATGGGGTTGCTTTTGACAACAAGCTTCCTGGGCCTGCGTCGTTACCTTCGACAGCGGAACCTGCAGATGCCTGGCAATGTCACCCGGTCATGGCTGATCACCGGGACGGTGCTGTTGTTGGGCATTCTCGTGGGGTCGCTGCTGGTCCCGCGTCCAGATGCGACCTATTCGCTGGGATCGGTTGTCGAATGGTCAACGATCAAGGATCCGTTGGACGCTTTGCCCGCAGAAGACGCACCTCGCGATTGGACCCGAGACCGCGATGGGCAAAAGGGGGCCGGCTCTCCGGTCCAACCCAGCGATCTCCCCGAACGAAGTTCGAGGAACCGCGAGCGTCAGAAATTGCCACCGAGAAAACGTGGACCACAGATGGACGCCATTCCGAAGGACCAGTTCACGGGAGATCGATTAGCGGAGGGGAAACGTTTTCGCGATCGCCAGGCCCAAGAACAGCGATCGCCGGATGGCCGGTTTGCGAAATACCGGGACCAGCGAAGCCGGGACAAACAAAACAGAAATCAGCGCAACGATGTTCGAGATAGCAGTTCCGGCGATGCTGCAAATCAGCAAGGTGAACGCCGGAATGTCGCGGACCGGCCAAACCGGTCCAGGGAACCAGGCAATCGCAAACGTGCCGGCCGCCGAAAAGGCGGCGCACAGAAATCTGACTCTCAAGGTGGCGGTGGTGCATCAGGAGGCGGTTCTGGTGGAGCCAACGTTACGCCGCCTCCGCCCGCCAACCCTCTGGATTTCTTCGCCTTCGACGGTGCCCCTCTCGTCCTGGTGGCCCAGATTGTCAGTAACGTCCTTTTTGGCCTCTTCGTGTTGTTCATGCTTGTCAAACATGGCCGAACACTGTGGAAAGCGTTCCTCGAGATGTTGTCCGCAATCAAGGGGTTTTTCCTGAGGCGTCGCGCGAAACCGTCGGACGACGCGTCCGAAGACCTCCCGGAAGAGGCCCCTGGTTTCTCCTCTTACTCGAACCCCTTTTCCGACGGCACGGTGTTACGTGCAACGCCGTCGGAAATGGTTTGCCTGACGTTTGAGGCTCTGGAGGCCTGGGCTCGCGAGGTGGGATATGGCCGTCTGCCTGACCAGACTCCGCGGGAATTTGCCGCCAGCCTGTCCGCTTCGCACGATCAGGAATCCGGCCCGATTCGTCGCCTGGCCACCGACTACTCCCGAATTGCCTACGGGAACCTGCCCCCAAACGAGGAGTGGCGAGAGGGGTTGGACCGACTGTGGTCCTGGATGATCTTGTCCCACAAGTCGCGGTAGCCTGTTCTGGAAGGGACGCCTTTTCGCCACGGAATCTGTCATCTTCGTGGCCCTTCCCTTTCCGCCTGATGGCAATCCATTCACATTTCGGCCGACACTGTTTCGGATCGTTTCATTTGATCTGAACACTCGCGGTGCTGGTCCGTGTCGTAAACAAATCGGTTGCCGTGAGTTTCCACTTGCCCGCCGATTCGTTCCACGCAATCGGCATTTTCAACTCGGCTCGTCCGTCCTGTACGATAAGGCTGGTCTTGAACCACGGCGCTGTTTTTCCCTCAGGATCAGTGGCCTGGATCGTGAGCACTCGTTTGCCACGTGCGCGGGGTATGGCGACGCGAATTCCCAAGGCCTCCCCTCGCCGAACACTGTCCGTAACAACCGACAGGATGGGAGCGTGGAGCGGACGGCTGCTGGCCACCAGCAGAGTTGCTGTGAAAGCTGTTGCGGATGTTTTGAAGGTTCGCGTCAGGCCGTCGCTGTGGCGGCCGGTCCGCAATTCGTGCACGTAACGAGGCTCAGCAAATCTGACGACGACGGGCACGCCCGTGTCCAGGCCGCGGCTGAACGGTTCCGGTGGAGGATCAGGAGTGCCGCCGTTGGGTTCCGGCCAAGTGCCAAGAGTGGGGCCATGCAAAGCGATCACCTGGGTGCCATGTCCGGTTCGCCAACGCATGGCTTCGATGTTGCGGTGGCGGCGGCCGGTTGAATCCTCCAGCCCAAGGGGAGGAGTGGCACCAGCTTCGGCGAACAGAGTCCTGAAGAACGCCCCCGCGTCATCGTTGCCTTCATGTACAGCAAGCTTCGCGTATGACCACATCGTGAAGTTGAGCAGGACTGCACGCCCTCGTCCGGTTTGATTGACGATACAGATTGGCGTGTCACCCGCTTTGCCGAGTGCCTTTCCGGTGGTGATTGAGAGGTTCGGATTGACGAACAATGTGCGTCGTTTGAGGTTCACTGGGCTTCGGCCAAGAATGCCTTTGATGCTCCCAGTTTTCTCTGAAACCGGAGCGCTTCCGGTATGCTTTACGCCGAACAGATCGTCCAGCACACCGCCGGTGCGAAGTTTGCCGCGTGCACCGTAAATGCCGGGCCGAACATCGGCAATCACCGTCCCGCCGGCGGCGACGAAGTTGCGAATGAGCTTCTCTTCGTCGGGACCAATCACTTCGTACTGCGAGAGGACAAGCACCTTGGCCTGGCTGGCATCAAACTCCCCTCGCTTGATCTGACCGTCGGTTGTGTAACGGAACTGCATCCCACTGGCACGGATGTTGCGGTGCCAGGCCCTGTGACTTCGGCGATTGACAACATGAAATTGAGGTTGCGGAGTGTTGGATCGCGTTCTTCCGTCATCTTTTCGCCACCGGAAGATCCCGTACGACGGCCCGTCTCCAATTTTTGCCATTTTGACCGACGACATGGAGTGGAGCATCACGATGCCTTCGTCGAGCATCTCGGATCCGGGGTTTCCGTTGAGAAGTGTTCCCAGGCCGTCAAAGATGATTCTGCCGGACTGAACCATTCTTTTCAGGGCCGGCTGCAATTGCATTGCGGGCGTCAACATGTTGTCGACTCGCCATCGCCCGACGGTGTTGGCTCCACGCAGAATGCACGACCAAAACGTCGGCCCCCCCATGAAGTTGCCGTACAGGTAGCCCTTGGGTGCGATGGACCGGATCACTTCGTTGGTTGTCCCGCCGTTTTCTCCTCCATAAGGCATCCACCAGCCAGTGTTGCGGACGATCACGTCGATGTCGGCATCCAGGTAGATGTCACTGCCTTCCACACCACACCTCGCATGCGGGTCCATCATGCGTGCCGTGTCGCGGAACCGTTTGCAGTAGTTGGCGAAGTTCCAGTACTGGAACGACCGCCGGTCAATGTAGCGGGGGTAATTTCTCCAGGTGTCCTTCCAGGCGGTTGAACCGCTGGTAGGCCCACGTGAAGAGTGCTCGTTGTTCGCCCACGTCAATTGCCAGGGGATTCGTTGGGATCGTTTCGGGTACCAGGGGATAGACGTCTCGTCGACAATCGGCTGGATCTTGGAAAAGTTGCTGAACGCGGTGCCCCAGGAGTTGTTCAGTTCCTTGATGCTGCCGTATTCGGACTGCAGCCATTGCTGGTAGACCTTCCAGCAGGAAGGGTGCAGGCAAGAGCCCATGACGGCAACTTCGTCTCCCATGCTGTACGCCAGTACACCGCGGCCGCGAAAATCTCGTTCGCTACCAAGCCATTTGTCGAGTCGAAGAGAGACGGCCGGTTCGTGGTTCCAGCACCCGTCAGCTCGTTCCAGCGTTCCGTGTTCATTGACTGTTGGTTCCTGTGGCCCCATGTCGGGCAGCCGGTACAACCCACTGGCACAATACGGCGTGTAGTTCATGCCCGCCCTGGTCATGTACCACCACGGAACGCCGCTGGTCTCCATACGAGACGTGACGCCATTTGCGGCGAGCAGATCATCAGCCACTTCCAGGAATGGCGACGCGTAGAGTCGCCCCCATACGAGAAAGTTCCACCGGTCGTGTTTACGTTGCGTTATCGAATACGAGTTCTGACAGTACCGATAACAAGTGTCTTGCCCACCCTGCACAATGACCGCCTCGATGCCCAAATAACCCGGCATCGAAGGTTTGCTGGAAAGAGAAAAATCGACCCGGCTCTTGGGCGTCGGAAACTCCTGCCGGGCCAATACCCGACCGAACCGGTCGATGGCGTGGACTCGCAACAGTGTGTTTTCGCCGACTGGTCCGGTGATATCGACCTCGCCCCTGATTGGATCGCCGGCCTCTCCGGACTCCCGTTCGAGCGAGACTTTCGCGATACGCAATTCGGTGGTCACGTTGAAACGCTTGACCGCCCAGCCCGTGACTCCCTTGTCGTCCCTGGCAATGGCGTCGATCCAATAGGACCCCGCAGGCAGCGTAGGCAACCGCAGTTGCCTTTCTCCTTTTGAGGTCCCAAGGTCAGTGAGAACAGCGGGTTCCTGTGAACCACGAGCCTCGCTTCGGACCCTGTAGCGGATCTGGCTGGGCGCTTTGTCTGTCTCGCTGTCCCAGGTCACCTTGACCGTCTGTGAGGCCAGTTCATCGCGAAGGCTGCTGCGAAACCCGAGATTGATGTCGACCGCCAGCCCCGGTTCTCGGTCGGCCGCCCAGAGAATTGCCCGCCCCTGTGCCTCGTAATACAGGTCGCGACAGATATTGAAACCGAAAATCCGCTGTTCGAGATTCGGCCGGTACACATCCCACGTTGCGTCTGTTGGGTAGCGCTCGACCGAGACGATCCGCCCCTTGCCCATTTGAAAGCATTTCACTTGCAACCCCGCTAACACAGCGGGCGGTTCGCCCAAATCGGTGAACCGTTTCAGGAGTGGGGAGTCCTCTTTCCCGGGTTTGTAGAGCAACGCGAGGCCGGCCCCGCGTTCAACTTCCTTCAAAATTGCCTTGCGGGACTTCTCGGGAAGATGGCCCATTACCGGACCAGTGACGACATAGCAGTCGTATGGTTTTTCGAGCAGGCGGGCCAGCCGTTTGGCTCCTGTTTCGCCTCCGTAAACTCCAGCGCCTCCTTGGTACGTGATCGCGTACGTCTTCCCTTTTGCGGTCATCGCCAAGACGGCATCACACGCAAGGTCAAATCGTTGTTGGAGTTCAACAACGTGGCGAAGAGGCAGCCCATTGATGTTGGGATTCTGGTGGACGATGAACAACGTCCGGACGTTTCCGCCTGAGAGTGGTGTGGCCCACCGGGTGTGAGGTGTCGGGAAATCGTTACCGAGAGAATTCGCGAGCTCGATGGATTCAGGCGACGGTTGGGCGATCGCTGCAGTGGACAACAGCGACAGTGTCATCGCGATGGCGACAGCGTGGACTGGTCGGGATGGCATGGATCGGACTCCGGAGTGTTGCCGTTAACCCATCATCTGGACCGCCGGCCTGCAGGGTCGAGCGGTGGAACGGTCAATCAGGCGATGCGGTCCCACATGATAGCACGCATCGCCCGGGACACGGCCTGCCAGCCGCCCTGAGACGGTCTCGTGGAATCACTGGACGGAAGGGGCACAGCCGAATCGGACTGGCTGAACGTGATCGGACCAGAAACTGACGCACCGATCCGTGTTGCAAGGCCTGGTTCTGGTTAGACACGGACTGTCGTGTATGATGAACGCCATGACCAGCGGCCCCCTCAAGATCCGCCGAACCTGGATCGCCGCAGCGACTTTATTGATGTGGCTGGGGGGTATTGGGGCCAGAGCTTCGATGGCGTTTGCCGGCGAGCCTGGTTCGGCACCGGTGAAGTCTCCCGAGATCGACCACGATGCGGTGCTCCCCATCTTGCTGCTACGGTGTGGTGCGTGCCACGGACAACGGAGGAAGGACGCCCAACTGGACATTCGAACTCGCGCAGCATTGCTTCGCGGTGGGAAATCCGGGCCGGCTATTGTCGCCGGAAATGCTGGTGCCAGCCTTCTGGTCAAGAGGATTCACGCCGAGGAGATGCCTCCTCGGAAGCTCTTGAAATCCGTTAGCGTCAAGCCGATGCGTCCGGCAGAAATCAATACTCTGGTGCGATGGATCAACGCCGGTGCGCCTGCTGCAACTCGCCAACCAGATGTCGCAACAGCGACTCCCGATCCGTTGGTCACGTCGGACGATCGTGCCTTTTGGTCGTTCCGCTCACCGCGAGCCGTTTCGGTGCCAAGCTGGTCTCGTGGCGACCAGGCTGGAAACCCCATCGATGCCTTCATACTCGACAAGCTGGTCAATCACGGAGGAGTCGGGGCCGCGCCCGCCGACCGACTCACTCTGATTCGTCGCGCCTGTTATGACTTGATTGGTTTGCCGCCAACGCCAGAAGAGGTTTCCCAGTTTCTTTCTGACGTGGAACCACTGGCTTACGAGAGACTTGTCGACCGTCTTCTGGCCTCCCCGAGGTATGGAGAACGATGGGCCCGTTTCTGGCTGGACCTGGTTGGGTATGCAGATTCGGAGGGGGTGCAAAATTCCGATCGAATCCGTCCCGAAGCATTTCGTTACCGCGATTACGTGATTTCGGCGTTCAACAGTGACAAGCCGTACGACACGTTTCTTGTGGAACAACTCGCAGGTGACGAATTGGTGGATTACGCAAACGCCGACGAAATCACACAGGACGTCTACGAAAAACTGGTTGCCACAGGGTTCCTGCGGATGACACCCGACGGAACGTACTTTGACATCACAAATTTTGTTCCAGATCGCTTGAAGGTCATCGCAGACCAGATAGAAGTTTTGTCCTCCACGACCATGGGGCTCACCTTGGGGTGTTCACGCTGTCATGATCACAAGTACGACCCCATTCCGCAGCGTGACTTCTACCGTCTGGTGGCCGTCTTCAAAGGTGCCACGGATGAACACGACTGGATGAAGCCTGTCTCACGCTACCTGCGGTACGTGACCCCTTCGGAAAAAGAGGCCCGAGAGCGTGCCCGGTACGTCATACAGCACGAAATCAACACGTTGAACAACCGGTTGGCAAAGGTCCAGGCGCGGTCAGCCAGGAGGCTCGTGGAGGCTCGCCTGGCAAGTCTGCCGGAAGAATTACGAGATGACTTGCGAACAGTACTGGCGACTACTGAACGTCAGCGATCAGACACGCAAATGGCATTGGCAGCAAGGTACGAGAAAGAGCTTCGCATCGGACGGGACGAGTTGATTCGGTTGGATGCCGAATTCAAAGAACACGTCGCAGTCACGAAGGCGCGAATCAAAACGCTCTCGGAAAAGAAGCTTCCCGAGGCGGGAATCCGTGCGGCCTGGGATCGGGGAATCCCCTCGCCCACTTACATTCTCAAACGAGGAGACCACCGCTTGCCCGGACGCCGCGTCGGGCCAGGAGTCCCTTCAGTCCTAACTGATGGACGAACTCCCTTTGTCCCCGCCACGCCGGCCGGAAACGGCAAGACGGGGCGACGCCTGGCCTTCGCACGCTGGCTGACCAAGCCCGATCATCCGCTGACCGCCCGCGTGATGGTCAACCGAATCTGGAAGCAGCACTTTGGGCGGGGGATTGTTCGAACAACGGAAGATTTTGGCACTTTTGGTGCCGAGCCCACCCACCCGAAGCTCCTCGACTGGCTGGCAATCGAATTCGTGCGTTCTGGCTGGCGAATCAAGCAGATGCACCGTCTGATGATGACCTCTCTGACCTATCGGCAATCCTCCAGCCTGCATGCCCGAGCGATCGCAGTGGACCCGGATAATGATCTGTGGTCACGCATGCCGCTTCGCCGCCTCGAAGCCGAGGCCATTCGCGACGCCTTACTGTTCGTATCCGGACGTTTGGACCATACACCGTTTGGGCCGGCCGACCCGGTCAATGCCCGGACTGATGGGTTGGTCACCTCGATGGGACGATCGAATCAAACCTGGAGACGAAGCATTTATGCACTTCAACGCCGCACACAGCCTTTGACGATCCTGGAGAACTTTGACCTCCCCACAATGAATCCCAACTGCACACATCGGATGGAGTCGACCGTCGTTCCGCAGGCTCTGCACCTGTTGAACAACCAGCGAATTCATACGCTGGCTGCGGGTTTCGCCGATCGCGTCATCCAGGAAAGTGGGCTCGCTCCTGTACGCCAAGTCAGACGGGTCTATCAACTGGCATTCAGTCGTCCGCCCACCCCGCAGGAAACAATGCGAGCTGTTGCATTGCTCGAAGCACTTGCCGCCCATTGGATTCGGGAGCACTCTGACCGAGACATCTCAGATCGCTCCGCACAGGCAAATCGCCTTGCTCTCGGCAACCTCTGTCATGCCATCATGAATTCCGCCGAGTTTCTCTATGTGGATTGAAAATCCGGATTCGACACGAATGCAAACGCTCTCGAGGAGGACTTTTCTGGAAAGCGTCGGCGGGGGCCTCTACGGCTCCGCGTTGTTGTCGTTATTGCAATCCGAGGAGTCTTCGGCGGCTCCGAGTCGAAACCGACAACCAAGCGTCGGTGCGCCTCGCGCGAAGTCAGTCATCCAGCTTTTCATGAACGGTGGTCCGAGTCAGATGGACCTGTTCGATCCAAAGCCGGAACTGAAACGGCAACACGGAAAGCCCTATTTTCACAAGATCGCCGGTGAGGTTGAGTTTCCCGAGGCGGCCGGAGCCCTGATGCGAAGCCCATTTCGGTTCCAACAACATGGGGAATGCGGAATGTGGGTCAGCGAGGTCATGCCTCACCTGGCTCAGCGTGTTGACGACATTGCGTTTATTCGCTCAATGCACACCACAAATCTCACTCACGAACTGGCCCTGTTCAAAATCCATTGCGGCCGCATGTTGCCCGGACTGCCGTCCCTTGGAGCATGGGCAGCCTATGGACTGGGCACAGAGAACCAGGATCTGCCAGCCTATATTGTGCTGGATGATCCCCAAGGACTTCCGGTCAACGGAATTCAGAGCTGGCAGTCCGGGTTCCTGCCCCCCGAACACCAGGGGACACGTTTTCGAGCCACCGGGACACCGGTTCTCAATCTGAGGCGTGAATTCTCAGAACCCGATGCCATTACCCAGGCTGAAAGAGCATTCATCAACGAGATTGATCAGAGGCACCGACGGCAAAGGGCCGGTCAGCCAAGGCTTGCAGCGAGGATTGCCAGTTACCAGTTGGCCGCGAGAATGCAGCTGGCAACAACCGATGCCCTGGACCTGCAACAGGAAAGTGCCCACACGCAGCAACTGTACGGCATAGGGCAGAAGGAGAGTGATTCCTATGGCCGCCGCTGCCTGATCGCTCGCCGCCTGGTGGAACGAGGTGTCCGTTTCGTCCAGCTTTATGTGAATGGCCAGATCTGGGACAACCATTCACAACTCAAGGCGGGCCTGGAGTCATGCTGCCGTCGAACGGATCAGCCGGTTGCGGCACTGCTGCACGACCTGAAGCGACGCGGACTCCTCGACACGACGCTGGTCTGCTGGGGTGGCGAAATGGGCCGCCTCCCGATTGCGCAATTGGCGGGAGGGGGGGATGGTCGTGACCACAACAAGAATGCCTTCACGCTCTGGATGGCCGGTGGAGGGGTCAAGGGGGGAACGGTCCACGGAGCGACAGACGAATTGGGTTTTGCCTCTGTCGAGGACCGTGTCAGCGTTCCTGACTGGCACGCTACGATCTTGCATTTGCTGGGACTGGACCACCAGGAACTTGTGTTCCCACGAAATGGCTTGGACGAACGCTTGACGGGTGTCTTCGAGCCTCGGGTCGTCCACGAAATACTTGCCTGAAAACCGGAGTGACTCATGAGCGACAACCAGCGGCAAGTCGATCGACGGGAATTGCTGAAGGCGACTGGCACGGTGGCCGCTGCCGGCCTGTTGTCAGTTCCGGACAGCGCACCGGCGCAACGGGCACCTCGCAAACCCAATCTTCGGCCACCGCTCACCATCAATCCCGACAAATTGTCACAAGAGCTCCTCAATGCCATTCGCATCACACCTCGGGTCAACCATGCCCCCTTCCCTGCCTACGCGGGAAGCTATCTGCCGTTTGCCATGGCGCAGAGCAACGAGGTGACGCGCAGTGGCCGGGTCTGGACAGCATGGATCGGTGGAGAGGACGGTCCGATCGCCTACCTGCTGGCTTCCTACAGTGACGACCAGGGAAAAAGTTGGCGAAAACCGGTGTTTGTGATTGATCCGGCTGCCTATGGCCTCCCGATGGGGACACGAGTGGGGTGCTTCTGGTGCGATCCGCGTGGACGGTTGTGGCTGTTCTTCAAGCAATCGTGCTCACATTTTGATGGGAGCTGCAGCAACTGGTACATCCGCTGTGATAACCCGGACGCAAAGACTCCGGTGTGGTCCGAACCGACATATGTCAGCTTCGGCGCAACGATCACAAAACCGATAGTTCGAAAGAACGGCGAATGGCTGTTGCCCGTGTCTCTCTGGGAACGCTGGCACATTGGCAAACCGTTCCAGTATTGCTACCACGAACTCGATGCCGTCCGCGGTGCGAATGTGTTCGTCTCCGATGACGACGGCGTCCACTGGCGCTACTGTGGCGGCCACATTTTCAAGGACAGTTGTTTCAACGAACACTCCGTCGTCGAGCTGACCGATGGTCGGTTATGGATGTTGTCGCGGTGCCACAAGGAGATCTCTCAGAGTTTCTCCGAAAATGGAGGCCGGGCCTGGGGGGAACAGTCGACCGCATTTCCCCACGCCAACGCAAAATGCGTCGCACGACGGCTGAAATCCGGTCGCATTCTGCTGGTCAAGCACGGAAAGGACTTCGTCAACAGGACGGGACGATGGGACCTGACGGCGTTCTTGTCTGAGGACGACGGCAAGACCTGGAAAGGCGGGCTTTTGCTGGACGAGCGTCGAGACGGAACGGGCGTCTCTTACCCGGATATTGCCCAGGCATCCGACGGAACCATCTACGTGCACTACGACCGTGGCCGGACGACCCACGCGGAAATCCTGTTCGCCCGTTTCCGCGACGAAGACGTTCTTGCCAAAAAAGTGACGTCGGCAGGGGCCGCCCTGAAGAACGTCGTCAAGGATAGGGCGGGGATGCGCGGGGGCTCAGCCTGAATCCGACCGTTTCCGGTACCACGCTTCGGCAATGTTGCTGACGGGACATCATGACACAGCGTCAAATGCGAAAGACTTGCGGTTTGGTGACAACACCATCGCAGCCGACGTAAACACGACGCGGAAGAACTTCAAAGTCGAAATTGACCGGTTCGTCCTATCGGTCATCCCGCGGCCGTGAAGGTGACTAAGCCCCCTTCAAGTCTCCGGAAACGTTCTGTAGTGAGTTTCCGGCTAGTAGTCCGCAGACGACGCCTTCGCGCCAGGCCGTTTTGTGGTCAAAACGGGACACAAATCGACAGGCCGTGACATCATGCCTGCTGAGGCTCTCGGTGGCCGCGTCAGAAAGGCTCGTCAGGCCGTTGAAGGTCGAGCCATCCGTCGTGCTTGCTGAGGCTGCCGGCAGCTGCGTCAGACAGGCCCGTCAGGCCGTTGAGGTAGAGAATATCTTCGTGCCTGCTGAGGCTCTCGGCCGCCGCGTCAGAAAGGCTCGTCAGGCCGTTGAGCATGATGTATCAATCGAATTTGCTGAGACTCTCGGCCGCGTCATCATTGAGTTCAGTGAAACCGCTCAGCTCGATTTCACGGGCCAATTCTGGATCCGCCAGCAACTGCTCAGCGATCTCCTTGGTCAGCACGTTCTCAGCCATCGTCGGTCTCCTGGAACACCCCCAGTCTCCCCACCCCAGCCCCGGCGTTCAACTCAGGGGCGGTAACCGCCAGATCCGAACCACGGTACCGCCCCTCGCTCGCGGCGGGACTCCGGTTATGACGTGGTCGAGACGACGGCTACTTTCGGACCCTGCAGTTGGGCAACGCCTTCTTCAGGTCGGTGATGCCGGCGTCCGTGATCTCGGTGAACATGAGCTGGAGCATCTGCAACTCGGTCAATGCTCTAAGATGCTCCAGCCCGGCGTCGGTGATCTTGGTTCCGTTGAGGTCTAGCGTCTCGAGTTTGGTCAGCCCCTTGAGATGTACTAGCCCCGCGTCGGTGATATTGATTGAGCCGCGGCCGAATGCGCCGAAACCCAGGTGACGCAGCTTGGTCATTCCCTTGAGGTGCACTAGCCCCGAGTCGGTGATCTTTGTCCCAAAACCACCGATACCAAGCGATTGCAGATTGGTCAGCCCCTCCAGGTGCACCAACCCCGAGTCGGTGATTCTCCAGCTGCGGAGGTCGAGGGCGGTGTGCGTCTCCAAGGCTGCGAGATAATGCTTCAGGCCAAGGTCTGTCTTGGCGCCGTCTGGAATGGACAGGCTATTCAGTCGCAGTCCCTTGAGGTGCACCAACCCCGAATCAGTGATCTTCGTTTGCTGGAAGTTGAGCGTCTCCAACTTGGCCAGCCCCTTGAGATGTACCAACCCTGCGTCGGTGATCTGGTAGCCGGCGAGGGTGAGATCATGCAGTTCGGTCAGCCCCTTGAGATGCATTAGCCCCGCATCGGTAATCTTGGTCGAGCCGAGCCCGAGCGACCGCAGCTTGGTCAGCCTCTTGAGATGAATCAGCCCCGAGTCGGTGATCTGGTCTCCGTAAAGTCTGAGCGTCTCCAGATTGGCCAGCCTCTTAAGATGTACCAACCCTGCGTCGGTGATCTTGGTCGAGCCGAGGCTGAGCGTCCGCAGGTCGGTCAGCCCCTTGAGATGCATCAGCCCCGAATCGGCGATCTGGGTGTAGACGAGGTTGAGTTCCCGCAGTCTGGAAAGCCCCGCGAGGTGCACCAGCCCTGCGTCGGTGATCTTGGTGATCGCGAGGTTGAGCGTCTCCAGCTTGCTCATCCCCTTGAGGTGCACCAGTCCAGCGTCGGTGATCTTGGTTTCGCCGAGTTTGAGCTTCTGCAGATTGGTCAGCCCCTTGAGGTGCACCAGTCCTGCATCGGTGATCTTCGTTCCCGAAAGGACTAGCTCCTCCAGATTGGTCATCCCCCTGAGGTGCACAAGCCCAGCGCCGGTGATCCGGGTGCATGCCATGAGGTTGAGCGTCTGCAGGTTGGTCAGCCCCTTGAGGTGCACCAGCCCTGCGTCGGTGATCTTGGTGAAACGGAGGTTGAGCTTCTCCAGCTTGACCAGTCCCTTGAGGTGCACCAGTCCTGCATCGGTGCTGCGACTCCTGAACGAGACCTCAACAACTTCGCCCTGTTCATTCTGCTTGATGGTGGCCCTGAGCTTCTTCAACGCAGCAACAGGATCGGCGGCAGCAGTTTGAGCAGGCGGATTGTCGGCCTTCGGCTTTGGCCCGCCAGCCTCCGCGTTCTCGGCTTTCACTGGAGTAACCGCCGACGACGACGGTGCCGCAACATCGTCGGGTGAGTTGTCATCCCCACCACACCCAGCGATCCCAACCAACAGCACCGCCAACAGAACTCGCATTACATTTCTCCAAGACGCAAAACGTCATCAATACAGACGGTATCGAACGCCAAATACAACGCGATGCCTATTGAGAATGACCCAGCGGCGTGGCAGTCTCCCCACCCCAGCCCCGGCGTTCAACTCACCGGCGGTAACCGCCAGATCCGAACCACGGTACCGCCCCTCGCTCGCGG
>PBOJ01000025.1 GCA_002724315.1 Planctomycetaceae bacterium
GGGGCCAAGTCGGAGGGCGTGGCGCCGCGACCAGAGTGATGTCAGTGAGCCGATGGTTGCCGGAGAGTTGACGGTCGGGGCGCGGCTGTTACGATGCACGCCGAATCCGCCGCCAGCATCGAATGAGTGTGCTCCGTGCGGTGCCAATTGCGATTGAAGTCACCCGATGAGTACGATCCCCGACGACCAACTGGTCCGCCCCGGCGGTTCAGGTTGGACCAGTGAGCACCTGCTGGGCTTGGAAGATTTGTCGTCGGAGGAAATCACCGCCATCCTCGATCAGGCGGCCGAGTTCAAGGCGTGTTCGCTCGAGAACAACACGAAACTGGACCTGCTGAGTGGGACGGTTGTCGCCAACCTGTTCTTTGAGCCGTCGACTCGAACACGAACGAGTTTTTCGCTGGCTGCCAAACGGCTCAGTGCCGATACGATCGACTTCACCGCATCGGGAAGCAGCCTCTCCAAAGGGGAGACCTTCATCGATACGGCCAGGAATATCGAGGCGATGGGGGCGTCGCTTGTGGTGATGAGGCACAAGTCGCCGGGTGCTCCGCATCTGTTGGCTCGTCGTGTTGGGGCGGCAGTCCTCAATGCTGGCGATGGTACTCACGAACACCCGACGCAGGCGTTGCTCGATCTGTTCACGATTCGAGAAAAACGAGGTTCTTTTGAGGGCCTGA
This sequence comes from Planctomycetaceae bacterium, assembly GCA_002724315.1. GTDB lineage: Bacteria > Planctomycetota > Planctomycetia > Planctomycetales > Planctomycetaceae > UBA8437. The sequence goes on from PBOJ01000025.1 coordinate 681, forward strand.
CGGTGACGCTGGTGGGGGATATCCTGCACAGCCGTGTGGCACGATCCAATATCTGGGGTCTGAAGAAACTCGGTGCTCGTGTGATCGTGTGCGGTCCATCGACGCTGATTCCACCGAGGATCGAGGAGTTGGGTGTTGAAGTGTCGCACCGGCTCGATGATGTCCTTGCCGAAACCGATTGCATCAACCTGTTGAGGATTCAATTTGAACGACAACGAGGAGCGTTTTTTCCGTCAATTCGCGAATACACTCATTTTTTTGGGATGAATTCTCAGCGTTTGAAGGCCGCCCGTGACGACGTGATGATTCTGGCCCCCGGGCCGATCAACCGCGGAGTGGAATTGACGCCGGAAGTGGCTGATGGTCCGCATTCGGTGATTCTCGACCAGGTGACCAATGGTTTGGCTGTTCGTATGGCCTGTCTGTATCTCCTGCACGAACGGAAAAAGACGGGAGTGGGCCAATGACCACGACCGTGATACGTGGTGGGCGGGTGATCGACCTTGTCGAGGGCCGTGACGAGCTGGCGGATGTCTGGATGGTGGATGGCGTGTTTTCGCAGCCGACCTCCGGGCCGGTCGACCGGGACGTGAATGCTGAAGGAATGATCGTCTGTCCTGGCTTCATCGAGACGCAGGCGAAGCTCCAGGAGTCGGGCTGGGAGGAAGGAGAGACGATTGCCACGGCAACGGCGGCTGCGGTGGCGGGCGGGGTGACCAGCCTCGCGTGTCTGCCCGAGACGGTGCCGGTGGTCGACAATCGGGCTGCGGTGGAGTTCATCAGGCGGCAGGCCGAGCGGACCGGGTCATGCCACGTGTTTCCACTCGGAGCGGTGACCAAGAATCGTGATGGGGAGGAATTGGCTGAGATCGGACAACTGGTGGAAGGTGGGGCGGTGGCCCTGGCGGATGGGAAGCGGCCAATTGCGAATGCTGAGATCATGAGGCGAAGCCTGGAGTATTCCAGGATGTTCGGGCGGCGGGTTTTTGACCATCCGCAGGTGCCCGAATTGTCCGTTGGTGGTGTGATGCACGAAGGGTTGTATTCGACACTGCTGGGCCTGCGGGGGATTCCCGCGGCGGCTGAGGAAATTTTCGTGGCACGTGATGTGGCGTTGGCAGAATTGACCGGCGGTAGGGTGCACCTGATGACTATCTCCACAGCTGCGAGCGTGGACCTGGTTCGGCGTGCCCGGGGGCGAGGGGTGGACGTGACGGCTTCAGTGGCACCACATCACCTGGTGCTGACCGACGCGGAATTGCAGACGTTTGATTCCAACTGCAAGGTCGACCCGCCATTGCGGAGCCGAGAGCATGTCGAGGCGTTGATGGAGGGGTTGGCTGACGGGACGATTGAAGCGATTTGTTCGGATCACCGCCCGGTTCCCAGTGAAGAGAAGGACCTGGAACTGGACGCTGCCCCATTCGGGATCGTGGGGCTGGAGACGATGCTTCCCTTGTGCGTCAGGGCGTTGATTGACTCGGAATGCCTGGCCTGGCCTCAGTTGATCGGATTGTTGACGTCGGGGCCGGCCGGCGTGTTGGGGATCGATAGAGGGAGCCTGGCTGAAGGGCGGGTCGGAGATGTTGTCGTCATTGATCCCGGTGCCGAATGGACGATCGATCCGACGCAGTTCCGGTCCCGATGTTGCAACAGCCCCTTTGGTGGCTGGCAGGTGCGTGGACGTGTGGAGACAGTGTTTGTTGCCGGCGACATGGCGTACAGCCGAGAGGGCGGTGCTTGAGCGTTTGTACCGGGAGATGAGGATTGTCGACGCAATTCCTGTTGATTGACGGATACAACGTGCTCTTTGCGGTCGGCCTGGCCCGGAAACAGTACGGGCCAGGTCAGTTCGAGGCCTGCCGTCGTCGTTTGTTGCAGGGGTTGGCGGATCGGATCGGTGCAGCACAGAGGCGTCGGACAACGATTGTCTTTGACGCTCAGGAGGCCCCAGACGGTGCTCCTTCCGAGGAAGTGTTCGCAGAGATGCGAGTGGTGTTTTCGGTGGGGACCGATGCGGACAGTGTGATAGAGCAGATGCTGCTGGCACATTCGTCCCCCAGGCAGGTTTTGGTTGTCTCCAGCGACCACCGACTTCAGAGGGCGGCCGCCCGTCGCCAGGCCCGGTCGATCGACAGTGACCGGTTCTGGGCGCGGTCTCAAAGGGAACCGGGGCATGGAGGGGCGGAGCCTACGCGGGAAGAATCTCTCAAGGCCGGAGCTGTTGATGTTGACCCCGTTGAAATTGAGAGAATGGTCAAGGAACTCGGGGCCGGGAAGATGTCCGAAGATACCGAGGTGGCACATGGTGGCGCGGCAACGACGTCCGGTAGTAGAGAACCGGATTCGTCGCATTACGAGCGGGAAATGATGGAACGTGGTGAGGAGGCACTGCGAGAGTGGGACGATGGGGTGTCGGACGGCGCTTGACGGGTTTGGGCGAGGGGCTGACAATCGAACCAAGCGGCCAGCAGCAGGGTAAGGACACGAAGATGGCAACTGATGTGCGGGCAACCGTGCTCTGGGGGATGGTGGTTGCCTCGATAGGTGGCTGCGGATGGCCTCAGTACGAATCTCGCATGCAGGCGTCCGCTGAGTACTTCGACTATCTGGGAAAAGCCCAGTCGGTATTGGTGGCCTCCGATGATGACAGCGTCACGTCCTTCGGGGTCCAGATGCGCGTTCCGTCCCGTTTTCGAGTGATTCCTTCCACGACGAGACGCAATCGTGATGGCGAGGAGGTCGCCGTTCCGGCAGACCAAGACCGGGCGAGACAGCCCCGTTTTGCTCGCAGCGGATTGCCCGGACTGTTGGGCAGTTGGTATTCGGTGGTAAGGAACGACAGCGGAAAGAAGATACGAGGCAGCAGCCGGATGTATCTTTTCGGCAACTACCAGCGGTACCGGGATCGGGCCGACGGAATCAATGTTGATCCGCAGGCGTTTTTTGAGGACCTGGTCAACGAGTTGGCCGATGCCGTGGGGGTGGCCGCACCGGGAGAGGCCGAATGGCAGTACGAAAAGGTGGAGAAAATCGGGGGCTATTACATTGCTGCGGGTGGGTCGAGTGAGGTTAGGGACAATCACTTCACGCTGGTGAAAATGGAGTCCCGTGGCACCGAGTATCGCTTGTACCTGTATCCGGCACGACGGTCGACGACAGGTGGCGAGGTGGAAGATGCACCTGCTCCGGACGAGGAGCTGCAATTTGCCTTGCTGTTCGTGGTTCCCCGCAAGGTGGTGGCGCCCGCACGGTTGGAGAGTGGCATCAAGTATTGTCTTGAGTGGTTCGAAGCCGTGACGGACGTCCCGTCATTTGATGGGCCAGGAGATGGCGGAGGATCCGACGTCGGGTTCTGAGGGGCCGGCGGTCTTGTGAGACCGGTTCGGAAGCAATCGTCGTTTGGACGACCAGATGAAGTCGGGACAACACGTGACGCTGCTGCGTGTGCTGGGGCCGGGGATGGCCGTGGCAATCGTGGTCGGCAACGTGATCGGGTCGGGGATTTTTGCGACCCCCGGGGGAATCGCCGCTGACGGGCGAGGCTTCCCGCTGATTATCTCCGCCTGGGTCTTCGGTGGAGTGTTGAGCTTGCTCGGAGGATTGTGTTTTGCCGAGTTGGGCGCCATGTTGCCTCGCGCTGGCGGGATGTATGTCTATCTGAAACATGCTTATGGCCGGCCAGTGGGGTACCTGCAGGGTTGGACACAGTTCGTCTTCGGCAATCCCGGTTCGTTGGGAGCGTTGTCGATTATCTTCGTAGCTCACCTGGGCGAGGTCTTGTTTCCGGAGTCTGCGACGGGGATTTCTCGAGTCGCCACACTGGCCCTTTCTGTGTCGCTGATCGTCGGGCTGGCGATGGTCAACATCGCAGGTGTTCTGTGGGGCGGCTGGGTGCAAACGCTTACCACGATCTTCAAGGCCGGAGTGGTGTTGGCCGTTGCGGTGTTGCCGTTTTGCGTTGTGGGAGAAGGACAGGCGGAGTCGATGTCCACGTTGTGGTCGACGGCATTGCCGACAAAAGACGGCATGCCAGGGGACGCATCACGTTTTGCCGTGGTGCTGCTGGCCGTGATGTGGGCCTACAACGGGTGGCACGGCATCACCCCGGTTGCCGAAGAGGTTCGAGAACCGGGGAGGAATATTCCCCGGGCACTGCTTATCGGTGTCGGGATTCTGACGACACTTTATGTCTCTGCGAATATCGCCTATCACCTCGTCGTGCCGATGGAGGAGATGGTTCTTGAGGAGAATCGCAAGAAGGTGGCCGTGCTGCTGTTCGATCGTCTTCTGGGGCCGATCGGAGGCACATTGATGGCTGTGGGGGTGATGGTGAGCACCTTCGGGGCGATCAACAGTAACCTGTTGCTGGGTCCGAGGGTCCCCTTCGCGATGGGGCGCGATGACGCGTTGTTGCACTGGTTGGGGGAGGTCAGTCCGCGGTTTCGCACTCCGGCGAGAGCGATCGCCGTCCAGGCCATGATGGGTGTCGTGTTGCTGGTGAGTTCGACGATGTTGGCAGAGACCCTTACTGCCGGGGGAGCGGCAACGTCCGTGTTCGACTTGATGACCAGCTACATCGTCTTTTCGTCAAGTATTTTCTATATGTTGGCCGTCGGAGCGGTCGTGATCCTTCGGAGAAAACATCCGGAATGGGAACGACCTTTCCGGGTCCATTGGCTGATCCCCACGGCGTACCTCGTGTTCTATTCCTGGTTCCTCTTCCACGTACTGATCGGCAAGCCAATGGAAGCCGGGATTGGAATTGCCATGAGCCTTTCGGGGATCCCGGTGTTAGTGGCAGGCATTGCCTGGGCGAAATGGCGTGGCCAGACCGGGCCCGGAGCGGACGGTGTCGACGAGCTCTCCCACGCGGGCAATATGCAGCGAGTGCCAATCCAAGACTGTCAGGGACCCGGCAATCCCGGCGAAGTGTCGCCGGAAGCAGCCGGCGAAGAAAATGGAGGACCGGAGGATGGTTAAACCCTATATGACCCTGCAACCGACAGAGATGGCGTTGCTGGGAACGGCAGGTCGGATCCACGCAGCGCGATTGGCTTCGGGCCAGGTTCCCGAGGGTGGTGAGGAAGACTCGTTGCGAACGGCGGTGGCCGAATCCGTCCGGTTGGCTCGCTTGATCGACGGAGGCATTATGGCCGACCAGGAACTGGAATGAGTCCTGGCGTCAGAATACGTCGCCACTGACGATCAGGACAACTGGCCGAGAATTTCATCGTGTTCGGGGAATCGGTCGACGTCATGTTTGCTGAAAATCATCTTGCCATCGACGACGACGTCAAAGATTCCGCCGCTGCCTTCAATGAGAGTTGAGTCGACACCACAGTGGTCCTTGATTGCGGCGGCCAGACCGGACGCCTTGGGCTCGTAGTTTCACTGCATGCAGTAGGTGATTGAAATCTCCATCGGTGATCAGCTCCTCGGAAACGAAGTGGAAAACGTGTCAAGCGGGCTAAGTGCCCGTGTCAGTTTTTGGGCCCGGGTTTTTGAGGCGGTTTTGCGGGGCCGCGGGTCGAACGCCGGGAGAGGTTGCGACGGTAGAGCTTGACGGCTTCTCGAAACTGCAGAGGTACGGGGATATCCTGTGCGTTGAGCGAATCGGTCTTGCGTTGCCGCTTGGATCGTCCCGTCCGTTTGCTGCTGTTCGACTTGATGTTGATACTCTTGAGCAAGTCCTCAAACTGTCGCCGTTTGGCCTGGGCTTCCGGCGAGGTGTCGGCTGCTGGTGTGTTGGCTTGGTCCCTCAGCCGGTTGGTGAACTTCTTGACGTCATCGGCATCCCACCCAAGGGATTTTAGGAGGTCAGGGTCAACCTTTCCGCGTTGAAGCTCGTCCTCGATACGTTTGAGGACCAGGTTGGCGGCCTCCTTGCTGAATTCCTCGTTGGCCGGATCGCCTTCCGGAAGCCCGCTGGGTTTCCCGTTTCCGTCTTTCTCACCGTTGCCGGGTTCGTTGTCTTGACGGGCGGACCCGGGCTGGGCACCGTTGCCGCCGGTACCTTCGACGGCCTTCTTTCCGGAGGAGCCTTTGCCACCTTTGCTGCCGGGTTTGTTTGAGGGCTTGTTGCCAGGTTTGCTGCCGGATTGTTTGGCCGCCCTTTGCGATTCCTCTTGTTTCCCCTTGCCGCTTTTTTTGCCCTTGTCTCCACCTTTGTTTGCGTCCTTGCCACTCGTCTTTTGGTTCTTGCCGCCTTTGTCTTTTTTGGACGAAGGAGAGTTCCCTTTTTTTGCGGTTGGCTGAGAATTCCTGGGGTCACCGGATTTGGAGGCAGCACCCTTCTTTCCGGTACCGGATTTGCTTCCGGACGATTCGGATTGATCGCCCGGCGGTGCATCAGGCTTGCCTTTTCCTCCGCTCTTGGATTCGCCTTCTCCTTTTTTTCCGGCCGCGCCCTTCTTGGTCTTACTCCCGCCCGATTGGCCTTTGCCCTTTTTGGGGGGCTGTTGGCCCGATCCGTTTTTGGGTTCGGATTTTGATCCGTCCGGCTCAGTGGCGCTCTTCTTACTGCTCTTCGGGGCCGTTTTGTTGTCTTTCGGAGGAGCGGAGTTCTTTGGTTTTGTGGATTTCGAATCGGGGCGGGAGCCGCCGTTCTTGGGGTCTGCCTTTCCGTCCTGTTTGCCCTCGGCGGAGGGCATGTCGGGCTTCTGTGCCGAGTCGCCGGACTTTTTGGCTCCGGATTTGTCTTTGCGTGAATTTGGATCGTTGGAGTCGGATGGTTTGCGCGACTGCTGCGGTTTCGACGGGTCGGATTTCGGCGAGGATCCCTGATCGTCAGTGGGGTCTGAGGCGTCTGGCGTGCCGTCGGTCGTTTTGCCATCGCGTTTATTCTGAAAATCCCGAATCCGTTTCAGGGCCTCGTCGTCGTCCGTTCCGTCCGTGTTCAGCGGCTTGGGTTTGGCATCGGGGTCAGGGGTGCCAGACCCTGGCTTTGTGGCGCCATCTGTTTTCGAATCCGGCTGTTGGCCGGAAGGGTCCTGTTCGGAAGAACCGGGTTTCGGTTCCGCCCCGCCACCCTTTTTGTCGGATGACGGTTTTTCGTTGGAGTCACTCTTGGTGCTGTCGGTTTTGGGATCGGTTCCCTTGTCGCCTTTGTTGACAGCGTCGGCCTCGCTTGGTGTGTCGCCGGCTTGCGGCTTTCCGTCTTGGCCTGGTTTGTCGTTGTTCTCGCCGGGTTTGTCGTCGGACTTGTCAGCGGGATTCGTGGAGTCACCGCTTGGGGGTGGGGAATCCTGAGATTGGTCGTCGTTCTGTTGCTGTTGTTTCTCCTGCTCCTGCTGAATTGCGTCCTGTTGCTTCTGTCGCTGTTGGTCTCGCTGCTTTTTGGCCTCTTCCGGAGTAACCGGCTCGGTGATGCGGATATTCAGTTTCGGAGCGGTGTTGGTACGGTTGCCCAACGGCATCTTGTTGTCCCGAGCTTCTATCCAGTAGCTGATGGTTTGACCGGGTTGGAGTCCGAGGGGTTCAAGTGGAAAGTCGATCGAGGCCGGACCAAAGACTGGTTGTTCACCGGAAAAGAGTTCGCGGTTGTGTTCAACGAGTTGTTGGCCGTCCTGCTCGACACGCAGCGTGAGGTGCGTGAGTTGAAAGTCGGGGTCATGGGCCTTGATCAGCAAGGGGACCACGGCGTTGGCCGGAAGTTCCAGGTCGGATCTCGGGTCGAGCAATTCGACTTGGGGTGGAAGGTCGGGGCGGATTGCGATCGGGTGCAGCGTGGGGTTCAGGTCCGTGGCCCCCTGTTCGTCCTGGCAAACAATGCGATAGAACCTCGGATAGTCCTCCTGGTCGCCACGCCGAAATGACAGGGTCCACTGCACGGTCAACTGGGTGCCGTCGGTGACTCGCATCGGGTATTCCTCGGCACGTTGCGACGTGTCCTCGGAGTCGGAGAAGACCAGCCGTGCCGAACGGACCGGGCGGGAAGCGGTTGCGTGGACGGTGACACTGGTGCCCTCCCAACTGTCGATGTTGCCGCCGTCTCGACTTTCGGCGGCCAATTGCATGTAGGCGGGGAACTTGTGATCGACGGTGTCGACAGTGGCCGACGGGGCCGTCGACACATGGATCGTGTAGGTGTCGGTGACGGCATCACCTGCCTCGAGACGGAAGCTGAGGTCTTGAAGCAAACCCCGATCGTTTTCCCCGATGAGCGTAAGCAGGTACTCGGGAAAGATTCGCAGCTGTGAACCGTCAACGGGTCTCATCTCGAGAGGTTCGTCCACGAACCGCTGGTCGGCGGTCGTGTAGAAGAGCGTGACGTGTTCGTGTTCTTCGAGTGCCTTGTTCAGCGTGGCTCTGATGCGTGGCTGAAAGCGGGCCGGAACCTGTGGGGACGTGTCGGCGGCGACAAATGTGTCGCCGTCGGCGATCTGGATTTCGACCGATTCGAATTGGATACGGGTTGGCGATGTCGCGGTGGCTCCGAATGCCCGCAACAGGGAGGGGCCGATCGGCTTGAGGCCCAGGGAGAACGTCAAGAGTGTGTACAGGCAGGCCGTGACGACCAGTCCCAGGAGCGTGTAGGCGGACCTCATCAACGGACGGCGGTCAACGGTGCCGTCGACATCGGTCTGCGAAAGGCCGACGGCGGCTCGTTTTTCTATCGAACGCATGACCGGTCGGTCGATGGACCGCTCGGCTTGCTGGAGATCGACCAGGTTCAGCAGGTTGCCTTCGAGGGCCGATTCGTGCGTTTCAATTTCGCGGGCGACAAACAGGCGGTTGATCTGGCGGCGGTGAGGTAGCCCTATGCGCCAGGCAGCCCAGGCGATGGCGCCAATGACGATCGAGAGTCCGATGGCGCTGCGGGCGATGGACGGCAGAAAATCCATGCCCAGCCAGTGGTCCGCGACGACGAACAGCAAAAGGTAGGAGAGCACCACAGCTGATGAGGCCACAATCGCCACCATGATGTCGGTGGACCGGATTGCCATTCGTGTCCGTACGAGTTTCGAATCGACAAATTCGTCGAACTCGACGTACTGGGCCTGTCCGCCTCGGCTGGTGGATGCCATACGACTTGTCGTCCTGTGCGAAGCGCGTGGACACTCTTCAATGAAGTCCCGTCGGCAGTATAATCGACGCGATCGTGTGCGCGAATGTTCCTCTTCTTTGTTCGGAAGTGCCGAACATTCCGTTCCGGGACATTTGTTCCGAATAGTTGAGCGAACCGGGCGATTGTGCGGCCGAGGTGTTTTGGGGAGAGACGTGTTGTTTGATGCCCTGTTGGCTGAAACGACGTCGGAAGGACGGGTCTGGGAGCTGTCCACGCTGGCCGTGTACCTGGGCGGACTGCTGTGGATTGGGCTGCGGAGTGCCCGGGAAATTCACACGGTCGATGATTACACGGTGGCCGGCCGTCAGATGCCGTGGATCGTCGTGCTGGCGACGACGGCCGCGACCATGGTGGGCGGGGGCGCGTCGGTCGGGTTTGTCGGGAAATGTTATGCGATAGGGATCGCCGCTGCGGTAGTCACGTGTGCCTGGCACCTGCAACTGATTTTTACCGGGCTGTTCCTGGCACCTCGTTTGCGGGGCATGGGATTGGTCACTGTCGCGCAATACATCGATCGACATTACGGCGAGTTGGCGCGTCGGATTGCGGTGGTCAGCGGGGCAGTGTTTCTGGTCGGGGCTCTGGTGGCGCAGATGGCGGCGATGGGCAAAGTGACGGAGTTGATCCTGGGGTTCGATAGCCACTGGGCGGTGTTGCTCGGCGGTGCCGTGGTGGTGGTGTATTCGACCGTCGGAGGCATCCGCGCGGTGGTGAAGACCGACGTGCTCCAGTTCGTTGTGCTGGTGGCCGGAATCGGTGGCGCGTCGGCGTGGTTGGTATGGAAAAACGGTGGCTGGACGGAGTTGGCAGCCAGATCGGAGGTGGGCCTGGGGAGTTTTGACGTGGCGGACAAGTGGTCGTGGGTCCGGGTGACCACACTCTTTGGCGCCTTTCTGTTGGGAGAGACGCTGGTCCCCCCATACGCCGTACGTTGCTTCATTGCACGAGACGAAGTGGATGCGCGGCGTGGCGTTGCCGGCGGAGGGCTGTTCCTGTTGCTGTTCCTGCCGGTGGCGACCTTCACACTGGGCATGGCGGCGCGAGTCGAACCCGAGGTGCAGGCGGCGGTTTCCAACAAGTACCAGGCGATCCGGCACGACATGGAGAAGGGGCTCCAGGCGGAAGCCGGAGAAGGTGCGGCGATCGAGTGGACGCCAGGCCATGAGCAGTCCGCACGTGAAGGGGCCGCGGAGGTGGCATTTCCACAATTGATGAGAACCACGTTTCCACCGTGGCTTGCCGGAGTGATGATTGCGGCGGTGATCGCCGCAGTGATGTCCTCGGCCGACAGTTGTCTGTCATGCCTGGCCACGAGCGTCATGGAAGACATTTATCGGGTGCACATCAACCCGACAGCCGAAGACGCCAGTCTGCTGCGGGTCGCAAAATGGACGACGGTCCTGGCGGGAGTCTTGTCGGCGGTGTGCGCGTTGGTGTGGAGTAATATCGCCGACATCCTCGAATTCGTTTACGACTTCTGGGCGCCATCGATGGTCCTTCCCTTCCTGGTTGGGGCCTTCGGTTACCGTCCGGCCCGGAGCAGGCCTGTGGTATGGTCGATGATCGGCGGGACTGGTGGGACGATTCTGTGGCGATTCGTGCTGGAGTCACCCGGTGACGTCAGTCCCGCCCTGTTCGGGTTCGGTGTTGCCGTGGCTGTCTATTTTCTGACCTGTCCGCTGTACAGGGGGGCATCGCACGGCCGCTGGCTGAGGCCCGCAATGCTCTCGGATGCGGCGGCTGTCGGCAAGGAGGAGGAATGATTCCTGTCTGGCTGGTGAGTGTTCTGCACGTGGTCTCGGTCGCGTCGGCTGCGACGATCCTTGTCTGGCTGGGGGTGGCAGCGGGCGCGAATCGACGCAATCGGCCGGATTCTTAGGCGAGGGGCCACGTCCGGTTTGCGGTCAGGCACAATAGTGGCTGTCGCCGGTCCAGCGGTTGAATCGCACATCGTCACCGGAGGCCAGTCGTTGACGAGCTGCTTGCCAGGAGGCGGCCCACGCCTGGTGGTCGTCCTGGACGGATTCCGGATGCGCCTGGCTTCGGGCGACAAACCCCGGGAACCATTCTCGACCGGTGGGCTGGCCAATTGGCTGGTACCGGAGGTCGAAACTCCAGCGGACCCGGTCACTGCGGTTGGGCAAGCCGGAATGCTGTGTCCGGCGGTGCATGAACAGCACGTCGCCGGGGTTCATCGGCAAGGGGAGCTGGTGGGGTTCGACCAGGGGTTCGGGGATCGAGACCTGGCCCAGTGTCAACGGGTCAGTGCTTTTGCAGTGAGTCACCAGGTCTCGCTTGTGACTGCCCGGGACGACAGCCAAACATCCATTTTCGATATCGGCTTCGGTGACCGGGAACCAGACGGTCAGGATGTCGCATTCGTCGGCGTCGTTGGTTATGACGCCCTGGTCCTGGTGCCAGTCGATGCGGGCGGTCAGGCCCGTGCGGGCTTCGCTGGGCAACTGGGATTCGGGCAATTTGATTCGGGTGTGCTGGACGGGGTTTGAATAGATCTCGGGGCCGATGAACTGTTCGACGGCATCCAGCAAATTCGGAGTGTTCAGGAGCCGGAAAACGGCCGGGCCCAGATGCATCGGGGTGTCGTTGTGAATGCCGGCCTGGGGAAGGGAGATGTCCATGGCCTGGTCGTAGGGCCGTCTCGCTTCGGTGACGGTCGCCAGCAGCCTTTGGGTGAACGGCAGGGTCTGGTGGCGATTGGACAGGTGTCCGTCGGCTTCCCATCGGTCCACCAGTTGTTCCAGCACCGTCTCGTATTCGGCCACGACCGGGCCGAAATCCGTTTCAACATCCAGCAGGTCTTCGACAACGACAAATCCCTGCTCGTCGAACTGCGAGAGTTCTTCGGGAGTGATCGGGGTGGACTTGGCCATGCTCAACCCAGCCATTCGTGCTGCACGTTTCCGGCGACGTCGGTCAGGCGGAAGTCTCTGCCCTGGAAACGGTAGGTCAACTTGAGATGGTCGAGTCCGAACTGGTGCAGGAGTGTGGCCTGCAGGTCGTTGACCTCGACGGGCTTTTCGACAACTCCCCAGCCCAGTTCGTCGGTTTTCCCGTGTACGTGACCACCCCGGAGGCCTCCACCTGCCAGCAGCATGCTGAAAGCAAACGGGTGGTGATCCCGGCCGGTGTTCTTTCCACCGCCGTTGTCAGCCAGTGGTGTGCGGCCAAATTCGCTGCCCCATGCGACAATGGTGCTGTCGAGCAGTCCGCGTTGCTTCAGATCGGCGATCAGCGCGGCGATGGGTTGGTCGACGCACCCGGCGTTGTAGGGGAGTTCTTTGGCGAGGTTGGAGTGGTGATCCCAACTGGCGTAGACAATGTTGACGAAACGAACACCCCGTTCGACCATGCGCCTCGCCAGCAGGCAGTTGCGGGCGAAATTCTTGAAGGTGTTGCCAGATTTTCCGCGGCTGGTCAGTCCCTTCGGCTCGGGGCGGTCAATCCCATAGAGTTCCTGTATGTGTTTGGGCTCGCTGCCCAGGTTGATCAGTTCCGGCGTGGCCATCTGCATCCGGTAGGCCAATTCGTAGCTGGCGATGCGACTGGAGATCTCCGGGTCCCGAATTTCCGAGTAGCGTGAGGAATTGATCCTGCTGAGCAGGTCGATGCCCTTTTTCTGGAGAGTGGGTGGAAGTCCGGAGGGGTTTTTGAGATTGAGCACGGGCTCGCCCTGATTCCGGAAGAGGACGCCGGCGTAGCTGGTTGGCAGGAAACCACTTTGCCAGAGAGTGGCGCCCCCACTGGATCCCACTCCGCTGGAAAGAACAACATAGCCAGGAAGGTTGCGAGAAGCGGTCCCGAGGCCGTAATTGAGCCACGCGCCCATGGAGGGCAACCCAAATTCGCTCCGGCCGCACTGCATCAGCAACTGGCCGGGGTGGTGGTTGAACTGCGTGGACCGCAGGCTGCGAACCAGCAGCAGGTCGTCGGCAATGCCGCCGAGATGAGGGAGCAGTTCCGAAAGTTCCATGCCGCACTGGCCGTGCCGGCGGAAGCGGAAGCTCGGGCCCATCAGCCTCGCGGAGTCCTTCTTGATAAAAGCGAATCGGACCTCTTTGAGCAGGGACTCGGGCATCGGTTGCCCGTCCTGTTTGGCCAGCGTCGGCTTGGGGTCGAAAAGATCGACATGGCTGGGGGCTCCGGCCATGAAAATGAAGATGCAATTCTTGGCTCGTGGTGCGAAATGTGTTCGTGGTGCGGTTCCAGCGGAAACGTCCGCAGCAAACACGCCGTCTTCGTCCAGGGTGGCACCCAGGCCGATAGCTCCGAGACCACTGGCTGCAGTGGTCAGGAATTCCCGTCGGGCCAGCAGTGCGGCCGCGGCGGAGTGTGTTGAGTGGGGCGATGTCATCATGGGTATGAGTGGGGCAGAAAGGAGCGTGCGATTGCTGGTCGGCAAGTGTAGCACACTGCCGGTTCAGGAGAGGATGGCGTCGATGACCTTGCCATGGACGTTGGTTAATCGACGCTCGATTCCATTGTGATAGAATGTGAGCTCTTCGTGGTCGATGCCCAGCAGATGCAGTAGCGTGGCGTGGAAATCGTGCCAGGTGGTGATGTTCTCGCTGGCTTTCCAGCCGTAGACATCGGTTGAACCGTAACTGTAGCCGCCTTTCAGGCCGCCTCCGGCCATCCAGACACTGAAGCCATACTGGTTGTGGTCTCGGCCAGTCCCCAATACTCCGGCGTTGGATTGTGCGAATGGGGTGCGGCCGAATTCGCTGGTGAACAGCACCACGGTGTCATCGAGCAGACCTGTGCGTCGGAGATCGGTCAGGAGGGCGGCCAGGGGTTGGTCCACACGAGCGGCCTCACGACCGTGATTCTTGACCATGTCCTCGTGTCCATCCCAGTTGTGTCGCGGGCGACCGAAAGCGCCGCCACTGAAAAGTTGCACGAAGCGGACACCTTGCTGGAGCAGTCGTCGTGCCAGCAGGCACGCGCGGCCGAAGTCTGCGGTGGGCTCGCGTCCGAGGCCGTAGAGTTGTTGCGTGGCCTGGGTTTCCGAATCGAGAGCTGTGACCTCCGGAACAGCCAGTTGCATGCGGGCCGCCAACTGGTAACTGCGGATTCGTCCCAGCAACGCATCGTCGGAGCCGCGCTGTTCGAGATGCTGTCGATTCAAGAGTGCCAGGAGTTGTCGGCTGTCGCGTTCGGTTGCTGCCGGCAATGGGCGACTGGGGAACAGGTCGTCCAATGGCGTTCCTCGAGCTCTCAGTGGAACGCCCTGGTGCTCTGAGGGAAGAAAACCGTTGGTCCAGTTGATGGAGCCCCCGGCCGGCAATCCGCGGGGGTCCGGGATCACCACGTGGGTGGGCAGGTTGCGAGAGGCGCTGCCCAGGCCGTAGGAGAGCCAGGAACCCAGGACGGGAAACCCGTTGAGCCGAAAGCCGCTGTTTTCCTGGAACGTTGCCGGCGTGTGGTTGGAGGTCTCGGCGACCATCGACTTGATGACCGTCAGTTCGTCGGCCACTCCGGCAAGATGAGGAAACAACTCGGAGACCCATAGTCCGCTGTTGCCGCGCTGGCGAAACGGCCAGTCACTCTGGCGAAGCAGGCCAACCTTGCCGAAAAACACGTCGGGTTTTTCGTCGCTTTTGAGTGGCGTGCCATGAAGCCGTGCGAGTTGGGGCTTGTAGTCGAAGCTGTCAACCTGGCTGAAGCCGCCGGTGGCGACAATGTGGATCACTCGGCGGGCACGAGGAGCGGTGTGAGGGGGTGTGCCGGAGCCGACCACGGGATGGTCGTCGGCCAACATCGACATCAGGGCCGTGCTGCCGATGCCGGTTTGGGCAAATTCAAGAAACCGCCGCCGGGTAATGGCGGTCCGAGAACTGGAGTCAGTCGACATAGAGAAACTCGTTGGAGTTGAACAACACACGGGCTAGCGCCGGTAGCCCGTGGCGGGTGGCAAAAGAGAGGGACGCCTGGGTTTCTGCAGCGGTGGGAGGGCGTGCGAAACAGAGACGAAACATCCGGCGGATGTGGGCCGGCAGGGTGTCGTCGGTTTCGCGACGGACTCGAGCGGCAAGGTGATCTGCCATCCGCATCGCAAAATTGCTGTTGAGCAGGGCCAGCGCCTGGAGAGGCGTGGTGGTGACGGCCCGGCGAGGCGTTTTTGTCGAGGGGTCCGGGCAGTCAAATGCGTCGAGAAATCGGTTCCGGCCCGAACGAATGACGGTCCGGTAGAGGCTGCGACGAGAGAAGGTGGTGCCGATCGGATCGCCGACGTCGTAGAACTGCGAATTGTTAGTGAATGTCGTGAAGTCGTAGAAACCCGGGCCTCCGATCTCGTCGTTCAGGGAGCCGGATATCTGCAATAGGCTGTCCCTGAGGGCTTCGGCTTCAAGCCGGCGAGGCAGCTGTCTCCAGATCAGCCGGTTGCCAGCGTCTTTGGCCGCCGCGGTCGCGCGAAAACGTGAGGCCTGCTGGTAGGTCCTGGACGTCAGGATCAGCCGGTGGATGTGCTTGAGGCTCCAGTCGTGTTGAACCAGTTGATTGGCAAGCCAGTCGAGAAGGCCCGGATGTGAGGGAAGACCACCGTTGATTCCGAAGTCACTCGGTGTCTCTACCAGCCCGGACCCAAAATGGTGGAGCCAGATGCGGTTTGCGATGACTCGACTGAAAAGCGGGTTGCGGGAGTCGGTTATCCACTTCGCCAGGGCGATGCGGCGTGGGGGGTCCGGAGCGTCGGCCGGTAGCCGGAAGTCGGAGGGTCCTCCGGGGACAGCCGAAACGCCACCGGGAGAGACGGCGCGTCCGGGAGTCTTGGGATCTCCACGGGTCAGGACGTGGGTCACACCAGGAGGTCGTGGTGAGACCGCATACGATTTCCAGGTGTTCCATCGTGTTGCCAGTTCCCCCAGGTGAGCGATTTCGAATCGGAGGTGTGTTCGCCGTTGTTGGTCGCGGAGGGACAGGGTGGCTGTGAATTCCTGTTCGGTGATGTTCTGGGCAAGCGGGCCGGCCGACGCCTGGATCTCTCGTGCGGTGAGAGCCCTGAGGTGAAGCTGGACGCGATCAACCTGGCCTCGCAGGTGGCGGGCTCTCAACGTGGGGGGGTGGCGCAGACCGATTACCAGTCGGGCCTGTCCGGCTGGGAAAGTGATCGGTCCTCGAGTTCGGATGGGGCGTCCGTAGGCCTGGCCGTTCCGGAAAGCCCTCACCGATCCATCGGCCGAAAAGACAAACGCCATGTGTACGAAATCTCTGGCAGCTCCGAGTTCTTCGGGACCTTGGAAACTGACAGTGCGATTGCGGTTTTCGCTGGCGAGGTTCCATCGTCCGGCTTCAAGCTCCCCGAATGCGATCGCGTCGTGCACGGGGCCATCGATCGACTGGATGGCCACCAGTCCGCCACCTCGCTGCTGGGTGTCGTCGAGTCGAACCCAGGCTTCCAGCGTACGGGCGGCCAGTTTGCGTGGGATGGGGGGCGTGGTGACGAACCCCCTTTGGGGAAGGATCAGTCGCCCGTTCTCTATCCGGCCATCCCCGTGGAGCGTGCCATGCAGTTGGCCGACCGAGTCTTGGGTTCCGTCATCAAAATCCCAGCGGGCAAATGGTGTCGGCGGCTTGTTGACGGCGTGTGCGGCTCTCCGTTGCTTGAGTATGCGGTCGCGTGCCGGACGTTCAAGGCCAGTGAGTTGTTGTTGGAGGTGACGCCTCCGAGCGTCGAGGCTGGCGGCGGGCAGATGGGATCGTCCCGGAGGGGCGGGGGCAGGGAGGTCGCGAAGTCCGTGCCGGACGCCGTCCAACGCCGCGGCCATCCGGTAATACTCCTGTTGTGGGATCGGGTCGAACTTGTGGTCGTGACAGCGGGCACAGTGGATCGTCAGCCCGAGGAACGCCTGGCCCACCACGCTGACGATGTCCTCGAGCTCGTCCTGCCGGACGATCCGCTTCATGGCCTGGCTCTGCTGGGAATTCCCGACTTCGTCGTAAGATCCGGCGACCAGGAATCCGGTGGCGACGACAGCTCGCGGATTGTTGGGGTGCAGGACGTCACCGGCCAGCTGCAGGGAAGCGAAGCGGTCGTAGGCCATGTCGGAATTGAACGCGGCGGCGACCCAGTCCCGGTACCGCCAAAAGTCGGGCCGGATCTTGTCTCTCTCGAAGCCCTGGCTTTCTCCGTATCGCACAATGTCCAGCCAGTGACGGGCCCAGCGTTCACCGTAATGTGGGTGTGCCAGCATGCGGTCGACAAGCCGTGCCCAGGCTCCGGGCCGAGGATCGCTGAGAAACTGGTCGGAGGCGACCGGGTCCGGGGGAAGTCCGAGAAGGTCGAAGCTGAGGCGACGGGCGAGGGCCCGCCTTGTCGCGCGGGGGGATGCCGTGAGGCCGGCGGCGTTACGGCGAGCCGCAACGAATGCATCGATCGGGTTGGTCCGCGGAGAACGAGAATCAGAGGCCGGCGGAGAGGCAGCTGAAAGGGGGCGCAGGGACCACCAGGAGTCGGCCGCTTCCTCGGCCAGGACAGGGCTGGACAGCAGCAGGACGGCGATGGCCACTGGCAATCGGGGCATGGGACGTATTATGTCGATTGATGCTCCGCGGCGGCAGGTCCAATCGACTTCGCAAAATCGGGGAGGATTGGTCTTGCACGTCGGTCCGGAATCGGGAGGATGACCGCAGCGTGTCACACTGACGCGGTGTGACCGGACAAGAGGCCCGTGATGAGATCGGCACTGGCTGTCCGTTCGGAAGCGGGTGGGACCCCGTTTTAGGAAGGAGGTGGTCAAGTGGAATCATGTTGTATACGCCAGAGAGGTGGTAACGCCTAGGATGACCGGCGGGTTGTCCTCGTGGCAAACCACCTACCCGGTGAGCGGACCATCAGGTCCCGGCCGGGGAAAAAACCTTGAGGCCCGGTCGCACTTGTTGCGGCTGGGCCTCTTTTTCCACTCCGATGCGTTTTCTGTCTCGGCACACCAGTCAATTTTGCCCAGTCCACATGTCTGTCTTCCGTCCCGCCCGCGTTGTCGCCGCCGTGTTGGGTGGTGTCTTTGTTTGGGCCGGGGTGTCGAAGGTGGCCGATGTGACGAAGTTCACCGCAACGGTCGGAGAGTTTGGCCTGGTGTGGGAGCCCCTGTTGCCGGCGACCGCATGGTCGGTGATTGGGCTTGAGTTGCTTGTTGGCGGTGGGTTGTGGTTGGGGCGTCAGTGGGCCATCAAAGTGTCCNCCGGATTGTTGGTGGTGTTCCTTTGCGTGTTGGGATACGGGATANTCTTGGGCCTGGACATCGAGTGCGGTTGTTTCGGGGCCGGTGACGGGCAAGCCNGNCTGACATTGTCCCAGGCCGTCGCGGTCGATTCGGNGCTGTTGGTGGCGNGTGTGTGGCTGGCTTGGGNTAGCCGGGGCCNAATGCTCANTTCTGGCAANGGCGAGTCCAATCCGGGNAAAGTTGANAACCAGGGCGAGGAAGATTGATGACGAAGTGGAACAGNGTGCCGTCGGTGATCGGAGTCGCCGTGCTGGTCTTGGTGGGCAGCGGTTGTGGACAGAATCGGTTTCANCAGGAGGTGGAAACCGAAAAGGTGGCGGTNAAACTGGCCCGNCACATGGCCGAGGGAGANTACGAGGTGATCTCGACGGCCGAGTTGAATGGGCTGCTGGAGAAGAAGCCCGAAATGGTGCTGGTTGACGCGATGCCTTACGAGGCNAGCTACCGGAAGCAGCACATCAGNGGNGCTGTCCAATTCCTGTTCCCNAAGGCAACGATGGAAACCTGGGATTCCGGTGAGACGGCCGGGAAGTCGGAAGAGGATTACGTGTCCCTCCTGGGCGAAGACAAAGAGAAGCTGGTGGTGGTCTACTGCGGTTTCACCGCTTGCGGACGTAGCCACAACGCCGCCCTGTGGGCCCGGCGAAAGGGTTACAAGAACGTGAAGCGGTATCCGGGCGGCATTTATGCCTGGAAGGGCATGGGTTTGCCGACGGTAGCCGCCGAGTAGTCCGGCGTTGACCCGTCAGGACGCGGCAGCGGATCTGGGCTCGATCTCGTCGAGCCGTGCCAAGGCGTCCCAGGTTACGGGGAAACCGGAGTAGGGGGCGATTTGAAGAAGCGTCTCAACGATGTCCTGTCGGGTGGCCCCGTTCTTGAGGGCAAATCGGAGGTTGAGTTCCAGGGCGCGTGTCCTGCCCAGTGACGCCAGGGCAGCGATCGAGACGAGAGACTTGGTACGCCGATCCAGGCCCGATCGACTCCAGATCTCGCCAGCCAGGAATTCGGTGACGTATCCGCTGAACTCGGGGCTGATTGCGTCCCAGTGAGCAATTGTCTCTTCGGCAGAGTCTTCGCCGAGCATTTCGGCAACCAGTTGTCGGCCGCGTTCCCGTCGCTGTTCCAGCGTGGTGTCGTTTTCGGTCATTGTCTCTCCTCGTGATGTCGTTCGTTGCCGTGTTAGACCAGGTGGCCGGCATTCACGTCGAGCGTCTGTCCGGTGATGCTCGTTGCTCGGTCGGATGCCAGAAAGGCGACCATGTCGGCGATGTGTTCGGCAGGAATCAAGCGGCCCAGCAGCGTGTCTTTCTCGAGCTGATCACGGACCTGTTGAGCCGGTTGGCCGATCGTTTCGGCCTTGGCCTGGATGATGGCATCCATACGGGGGCCATCGATGGGGCCAGGGCACACGGCGTTTACCAGGATACCCGCCGAGCCGACCTCAACGGCCAGCGACTTCGTCAAGCCGATGACGGCCCATTTTGATGCGGCGTAGGGGCTGCGGAGGGGGAAGCCGATTTTGCCGGCGACCGAGGCGATATTGATGATGCGGCCGGATCCCTGTTCGAGCAGGTGTGGGAGAATCGCCTTGCACGCCAGGTAGACGCCCGTGACGTTCACATTCATTACCGCTTCCCAGTCGTCACGGGTGACATCCTGCATCGGGGCGGTCGGGCCGATGATCCCCGCGTTGTTGACGAGGATGTCGATGCGGCCGAAGCGGTCGAGGGTGGCGGAGACCAATTCGGCGAGATCGCTCTCGGACGTGACGTCGGTCGAGGTTCCCAGCGCCGCATGACCATTGGCTTCGAGTTCGGCCACGGTTGCGGATCGTTCAGCATCTTCGGGAGTGGCGATCACCACCGAGGCGCCGTCGTCTGCGAGGGCGCGGACACAGGCCAAGCCGATGCCGCGACCTCCTCCGGTGACTATCGCGACCTGGTCGGTGAGTGGCATGGTGATGGTGCTCAAGGAACTGCAAAGTGAGCGACAGTTGACGCACGGGCATCATACCGATCCCGGCCCATGTTGGCTTGTCGTCACGGTCGGCTTACAATCCGCCAGTTACTGGATGACAGAATTCGCAGCAATCGCGGAGATCCCATGCCATTGTTCGGACGTAAGAAGCGGTTGGTGGATTGGGCCAGTTGCGCCGGCTGAGCCGGCAAGTTGCCCCAGGAGGGGACTGCGCAGGTCGTGCGCGGTTTGCCGAAGTTTGACGACCCGGACCTGTTGGTCGGGGCCGAAGGGTTCAGCGATGCTGGTGTTTACCGGTTGCGTGACGACCTGCTCATGTTGGTGTCGCTGGATTTCTTCCCACCGCTTGTTGACGATCCGTACCTTTACGGACAGATCGCTGCGGCCAATAGCCTTAGCGACATTTTTGCGATGGGTGGAACACCCAAGACAGCTCTGAATATCGTCGGGTTTCCCGACGACAAGGAGGACCTGTCGACCCTCAACAAGATCCTGGCCGGAGGAGCCGAACGGGTGATGGCGGCCGGCGCGGTGATCGCAGGGGGGCACACTGTACGAGACACGGAGATCAAGTACGGCTTGAGTGTCACCGGGGTGGCGACTCCTGAGGAGTTGATGACCAACGGCGATGCGAGGCCAGGGGACCAGTTGGTTCTGACCAAGCCGCTGGGGACCGGTTTTGTGACGACCGCTTTCAAGAAGAATCGGTGTCCGGATAGTGTTCTTGAGACGGCGGCAGCAAGTATGGCGATGCTCAACCAGGGGGCCAGCCAGTCGGCGAAAGCGGTTGGGGCGTCGGCATCGACGGACATCACCGGATTCGGCCTGGCGGGACATGCCGGGGAAATGGCGCAATCTAGTGACGTGACTGTTGTGATTGACACGACGCGATTGCCGGTGCTGCCAGGGGCTGCAGGCCTGGCGGCCGAAGGGAATCATACCCGGGCGAGCAAAACCAATCGGAGCGCTGTGGAGTCGTTGATGCGGATTGAAGAGGCTGCTGATGCGGGAGGTCTGGAGATGGCCTTTGACGCCCAGACGTCCGGCGGATTGCTGATCAGTGTTGACCCGGCGCGTTCGGAAGAGCTGGTGTCCCGATGTCGAGAGACGGGTGCGGAATATGCGGCCATCGTGGGTGAAGTGACTGCGAAAACGGACGTGTCGTTGGTCTTCACCGGTTAGGCCCCTTCTCCGAGAAGTGTTTCGGAGCAACTCGGGTATGTCGTCGACGCGATTGACAATTCAGATCGTGGTGCCCAGGGCCGCCGGTCGCAGGAGCGGAAACCGCGTGACGGCGAAGCGTTGGCGGCGACTGTTGCGGTCAATGGGGCACGTCGTGGAAATCGTCGACGGGTACGACGGGCAGGACTGTGATGTCCTGGTGGCCGTGCATGCTCACAAAACCGCCCGCAGTGCCCTGCGATACGTTCGGGAAGTTCCTGATGGGCGTCTGGTTGTCGCCCTGAGCGGGACGGATCTTTATCGGGATCTCGCCACATCCGTGAGAGGCCAACAGGTTCTGGAAGTTGCACACCGCATCGTGTTGTTGCAGGAGCATGGGAAAACACTGCTCGAGCGGCGACTCCACAAGAAATGCCACGTGATTCATCAGTCGGTGGTTTCTCCGAGAACGATTCCGGGAAAGATTCGCCGCTGGTGGCAGGTCGCGCTGATTGGTCATCTGCGTCCGGTCAAAGATCCTTTTCTGCTTCCCCGCGCCGTGTCCGAGCTGCCTGCCGATTCGCGAATACGTGTTGTGCACCTGGGCGGCGCACTCAGTGAACGGATGAGGAGTCGTGCGGAGGCCGAGATGGCACGACGGCCGGATCGCTATCGGTGGCTGGGCAGTCGGCCACACTGGCAGGTGATGCGGGTGCTGGCCCGCAGCCGGCTGATGGTTCTGACCAGTCACATGGAAGGCGGAGCCAACGTCGTCGGCGAGTCGATCACGGCCGGGACCCCGGTGCTGTCGACCCGGATCAGCGGGTCGATTGGGCTGTTGGGAGCCGATTATCCCGGTTTCTTTGGGGCGGGCGACGCCCAGGAACTGCGACGGCAGTTGCTGGAGGCCGAAAGACAGGGCGAATTTTACGACGCGATCTCGGCACGGTGTGCTGCTTTGCGGAGTGTGTTCGCACCACGCCGCGAATGTCGCGAATGGGAACGCCTGCTGAAGGGTGTTTCGGGCGACAGGTGACCGCGGGGAGATGGACGGGGTCAGTTGCCCTTGTTCTCGAAATGGACGAAGTCGATCAGGAAGACCGCGCCCAGGAAGATCGCTTTGGTCGAGGGTTCCCAGTCGCGGGGAAACGTGACACCGAAGTTGTCGGCGTCGCTGAAGGCCTCCTTGGCCAGCCCGCTCCATTTCTTGGTGATTCGCCCCTGTTCCATCTCATTCTGCATGATCTGGAACGTCCACGGTTTCAACAGCGGGCCAAACAACTGAAAGATTTCTTCGCCGGATGGGTCGGTGACCGAATAGACCCGGCGTGCCAGTGTGAACCGTTTGACGATTTTCCCGAGAAGTTGCCCGTCGGCATCCACGATGTCTGCTTCGTGAAAATAGAAGCGGAAGGGGCGACGAATCTCGACGATCGTCCGGCTCTCCGAATCGACGACCATCACTCTGAACGGACGTGCTGCTTTCAGGAACAGCCTCAGCAACAGCGACCCGCCCACCTCTGCTGCGAAATAGAGGGAATTTCCGTCCTGGTCTGAGACCTCGTACTTGTTTTTGGTTTCAAAGCCGGTGAGGATTTCGCCCCATTCTTTCCGCTGCTGAATAACCAGTCGATCGACGGATTCCAAGCGCTCCATTGTGTTCCTCTCGAAATGGTGAGCCGCGCGGCCGCGAATTGTGCCCTGGGGCCGAGGGCCGTCAAGTTCAAACTGTGGAATCAGGCCCAGTGTGTTGAGACGGTGGAGTGACTCGCTTGTGGGGGCAGCAAGGTCGGATGCCTGGCGAGTCAAACAGGACCAGCAGGTGGCAGGGTCTGTTGGAGAAGACGGTTCGGCCGAGTGGTTTGGTTAAGGCGTTTTTTGCGGCGTTTTCAGGGACGCCAAGAATGCCAGGAGATCGGCTACCTGTTGCGCGGTCATGTCCTTGAGCAACAGTTCGGGCATCAGGCTCTTTCGTTGAGCAACCAGTTCTTCGACCTGGTCTGCGGGAATGACTGTCTCCTGGTTCTTGGCGTCTCGAAGGACAACCTCCTTGTCCGATTTCCGGGCCAACAGTCCGGTGTGCACCTTGCCCGCAGTTGTCTCGACAATGTAGGTGAGATACTTGGGCTCGATTTTTCGGGAGGGGTTGAGGACCTGGTCGAGCAATTCGCTGCGACCGTATTTCTTGCCGATGCCGTCGAGGTCCGGCCCAACCGACTTGCCTTTGCCGGCGACGCGGTGACAGTTGCGACATTGCACGCTCTGTGATGCCGCAAACAGTTTTGCGCCTTTGGCGGCATCGCCTTTCATCGCCAGCAGTGCTGCGGGTTGGATCACGCGGCCGAGACGTTTGACGCGGCGTTCTTCCGGAATGAACCGTTCGAACAGGTCGCGGGTTGTGACGTCATCGTGTGCGACGGCCTTGGCGATGATCTGTTGGCGAGCCTTTGCGGAGAACTTGGAACCGGCGTTGTCCAGCCGCTGTTGCAACAGGAGTGCGGTAGACGTGGAGGCCAGGGAGCGGTCCAGCAACTGTGCAGGGACGGAATCTCCGGAGCTCTCGAGCAGTCGGACGTTGGATCGCGCCTCGATCCGGGTGTGTTTCTGGGCGTCGGTGAACCGGGCGACAGGGATGTCGGATCCGGGCAGGTCGGCGATCCAGTCTCCGATCAGATCGGCGCCGACACGGTCGACAACCTCGGATCCAATGTGCGGCATGCGACCGCGTCCCAATTTCGAGACTCTCAGGAAGAGTATGCTCCGCAACGGGTCTCCGGGTGCGATGATGCGGGCGTCTCGGATGCCGAAGGTACCCTGGGTGGGCTTGGCGTCCAGCATACGGGTTGCAGCCAGCGTCAGGTCGCTGTGCATGTAGGCCAGTACGGCACTGCCGGCATGGAGTCGATGGCAGTGTGAACAATTGACGTGCAGGAAGCTGCGAGCCCGTCGGTCCGTTGACTGGGCTGTGTCGTAGGGGTCAACCAGTGGCGGGGTCTTTGAGCCTGTGACGGCCGGGACCAACAGTCCGAGTTCGGACAGGGAAGTCAACTGGTTGGTGGCGTTGGAATCTCCGGGTGTGGGGCGGTCGAGCCCGCCGGGATTGAAGCCCAACAGGTGTCCACTCCACGGGTTGTGGCAGCGGACACATTCGACGCGAGACGCGAAGTGCCAGGTCTGCCGCCTGGGTGCCTTGGAGCCTGGGGCAGAGACCTGGAAGTGGGCGTCGAGTCCGGCCGAGTCGACCAGGGTGGCGTCGGTCTCGTCATCGTTCCACCGGTAGCCGTAACCTCGCCAGGCGTCTCCGTCGTAGTGCATGAGCTGGGTCTCGATCCGCCTGGAACGGTTTCGCCCCTTGTCGCTGATGTTCAGCGAGAGTGTCTTGAGCAGCACGGTGCCGGCGGGGAATTGCCACTTGCCCTTGGAACCGATGGGTTGTGTGCCGGGGACCGCAATTGCCCGGGAGGTGGTGGCGCCGTCGTGCCACGGCGAGGCTGCGGTCTCATACGCCGTGACGCCGGGGGCCAGCTGATGGTCGGATGCCGAGGCGAACAGGCCGGTTTGGCTCAGTTGTCGCGGGAATCGGCTGGGTTGGCCGCGATCGGGGTTTGGGGCCAGGCGGTGGATCGTACCGCCGGCGTAGTCCATGAACAGCAGGTCGTCGGACGTGTCATAGCTGAAGCAGATGACCCGCAGAGATGTGTCGACCAACTCGCGTTTGTTGACAGCCTTCTTTTGCTTGGCGTCCCAGTTGAATGACCAGAGCTTGCCGGTCTCGTAGTCACCGTAAACGTACTGGTCAGCCAGCGTGGGCAATCGTTTTCCGTAGTAGAACTCGCCCCCCGTGATTGACGCCGATTCACTGTGAGGGTGATCGACAGTCGGTGGCAGAATCGGTGTCGGGCCGCGTTCGAAGTGCGTGTTCACCGGCTGTCGTCCCTCGACAATGCTCCAGCCATAATTGCCGCCCTTCTGGACTCGGTAGATGAACTCCCACAGTTCCCAGCCGACATCACTGACAAAGAGGTCGCCGGATTTGCGGTCGAAGGAGAGTTTCCAGGGGTTGCGGAACCCGAAGGCCCAGATCTCCGGCAATACGCCCTTGGTGTTGATGAACGGATTGTCCGCCGGCACACGGTATTTGCGGCCGGGATCGGTGTTGTCGACATCGATGCGGATCAGGGTGGAGAAGTAGTTGCTGCAGTCCTGGCCATTGTTGGGGGGGTCGGGGGGGTTCGGGCCGACTCCGTCGCCGGCGGTGATGTAGAGGAAACCGTCCGGGCCGAAACGCATTGCGGCTCCGTTGTGGCCACCGGAGGGCCAGTTGAAGACCTCTTCCCGGCTCGCCAGGTCGATGGTCGGGGGATTCATGCTCCGGAAACGGTAGCGGCAGACCTTGGTGCCTGTGGCTTGCGGGCCCTGGATGTAGGAGATGTAGCAGGTTCGGTTCTTGAGAAAGTCGGGGTGAAAAGCGAAGCCGTAGGCGTTGCTGGGTTGTGGCTTGTGCTGTTTCAGGTCCAGGACAGGGTCGGCCTTCGTCACATCCTGCCGGTCGGGGAACGAAAAGATTTTGCCGTTGAGTTGCATCACCAGCAGGCGGTTGGTTCCCGGGATGGGGCGCATCTCGACGGGGTTGGTAAACGACAGTTTGGGGAACCGGCGTTCGGCAAGGAACGGCGATGGCGGTTCCGGCGTTCCGATCACCCGGGAGGTGGTCCAGCCGACTTTTCTCTGGATGGGCTTGGCCGCCTTTTTTTCAGCCTGTGCCCGGGCCGGCGGTGTGGCGTTGAACAATGAGCCAGCGGCCAACAGTGATGCGACGGTGGCGGCGAGCAGAAGTCGTGTGCGGGCGGGATTCACTTGAGTGACTCCAGAAAGGCGAGCAGGTTGGCCAGTTGCTGGGCGGTCATATCCTTGACCAGCAACTCGGGCATCAGGCTCTTGGGTTGAGCGACAATCATCTCGATATCCTCGGCAGCAACACGGAGGTCTTTGCCCGTGGCGTCCCGGAGGACAACAGCCTTGTCGGATTTCGAGACCAGCAGGCCGGTGTGAACACGGCCCTGGACAGTTTCCACCAGGTAGGCGCGGAATTTGGGGTCGACTTTCTTCGAGGGCTGAAGAATTGAGTCCAGCAAGGCCCGGCGGTCGTTCTTCTTGGCGATTCCGTCGAGGTCGGGGCCGACGGCCTTGCCCTGCTTGCCAACGCGATGGCAATTGCGACATTGGACACCGGCGGCTTTTGTGAAGAGGATGCGGCCGGCCGATGCGTTGCCCGGGATGCGCAGGATCTGAGCAGCCTGGACCGTGGCGCCGAGCCTTTTGACGCGTTTGTTGTGCGGAAGGAATCGTTCAAAAAGATCACGGATTCGGATGTCCGGATGCGTTCCGCCGAGCTGTATGGCGAGTTTGATGGTCGCTGAGGGCAGCGTGTGGCCGGGGCGGTCGACGGCGATGGCCAGCTGCAGGGCGCCGCTCGAGGAGGTCAACAACTGCTGAATGGCGGTTGTGCGGCGCTTGAGGGGCAGGTCGACCCGGTTGAGCTCAGCCAGCAGTTGGTCATGACGTTTGCGGAGAGCGGCCGAGGATTTGTCACCACTGCCGGCTGGGGCGAGCTTGGGGTCGAGAGAGGCGATCCAGTCGTGA
>PBOJ01000026.1 GCA_002724315.1 Planctomycetaceae bacterium
CTGAAAACTGCCAAACGGCAATCCAATCAATAAAACGAGAAAACTCTCCATGCGTCTCCCCCGGGTTCGCCACGCGGACACCGGAAACAGAGACGGCCGCAAGGGAGAAGGAGTTCACCGATGCTTGTTCTGTCGAGACAGCGCGACGAGAGCATCATTATCGCGGACAACATCAAGATCACGATCGTTGATATCCGTGGCGACAAGGTGCGACTGGGTATCGATGCTCCCAAGGAGATCCCGGTCCATCGCCAGGAAGTCTTTGACGCGATCCAACGCGAAAATGATCACGAAAATGCCGAGGCGGCCCCAGCACCACCCGAAGAGACCGTGGTGCAGGAATAGCTGTCCGGAAGCAGTCTTCGGGGAAAAACGGGATCCCCGTTGGCTGCGCGACGCTTCGGCGAAACGCGCGGAGCTTTTCGCGCTTGCGCAAACCGCCACATCGCTGACTGGCCTGCTACCAGCCGGATTCGGTCATTTGGCAAGCGGGCCGGACCTGCCTCAACAGCGTCCTGCTCTCCTCACCCGGCCGGCATCTTGTTGTCCCCGGCAGACCCGCCGGCCAACGTGAGCATCCCGCCGCCAGTTCGCCGGCGGCCCTCTTTCCTGAATGCTCCGAACACTGTTCGGCCGCGACGCCGGATTGGCAACAACCCCGCTGTCTTCAACGTGGGTTGTTGCCACTCCACGGCGGAGGATAGAATCGAAGTTCGCTGATGCGTTGACATGGACCGTTCACGGTCCAGCGTGCCGCGAGCCGGACAGCCTGGCGACATGGCTCGATTCGAATCCCCGACCACCGCAATGCCTCATTTTTCCCCCATCGCCATTTCCCTGCTGCTGGTTGCCGGGCTGTCGTGTCCCGGCCTGGGCGAGGAAACCGCGTCGATCGCAATCAGCCCCACCCGCGTGCTGCTCGACGGGCCCGACGAGGTGCACCAGCTCCTGGTAACCTCGCGATCGAACATCGGCACACAGTCGGACCTGACTCGTCAGGCCACTTACCGCTCGATGGCTCCCGGGATCGTCGAAGTCTCGCCGAACGGAGTCATCCACGGCGTGTCCGATGGAGCGGGGTCGGTCGAGGTGAAGATCGGCAAGCAGGTGAAACGGGTCGCCGTGCAGGTCCGCGGTGCGAAGGCTCCGCGGAGCTACAACTTCGAACGCGACATCGTGCCGTTGATGAGCCGCTTCGCGTGCAACGCGTCGGGCTGTCACGGCAAGGCCGAAGGCCAGAACGGGTTCAAGCTGTCGGTCTTCGGGTTTGACCCGATGGCCGACTACGTGGCCCTGACCCGCGAGGGTCGCGGGCGACGTGTGGTTCCGACCCTGCCGGCCAGCAGCCTGCTGCTGACCAAGGCCTCCGGCGGCGTTCCCCACGGCGGCGGTGTCCGCATCCGCCGTGGTTCGGGAGACTACCGCAGGTTGCACGACTGGATCGCCGGCGGCATGCCATTTGGCAACGACAACGACCCGAAGGTGGTGTCGATCGAGTTGACCCCCGGCGAACGCCAGGTCGACATGAAGAGCCGGCACCAGTTGCGGGTGGTGGCAACGTTCTCCGACGGACGCACGGCTGACGTGACCGGCCACGCCAAGTTCCAGTCGAACAACGAGGGGCTGGGCAACGTCGACGAGTTCGGGCTGGTGACGGTGGGAGAGGCACCCGGGGAGGTGGCCGTGATGGCCAACTACATGGGAGCCGTCGGGGTCTTCCAGGCCATGATCCCCAGTGCAAATCGGCTGGCCAGTTTCCCCAAGCTGCCCGAAGCCAACTTCATCGACACCCTGGTCCACCAGAAACTCAAGAAACTCCACATCCTGCCCTCGGCCGGAACCGACGACGCCACCTTCCTTCGTCGAGTCAGCCTCGACATCATCGGCCGGCTGCCGACGTCCGAGGAATCGCGAAAGTTCCTCGAGGACAAAAACGGCGACCGACGGGCCCGGCTCGTCGACAGGCTGTTGAAGCGACCCGAGTACGCCGACTACTGGGCGCTGAAATGGTCGGACCTGCTGCGGGTCGATCGCCTCAAGCTCGGCCACGAACCGGCCTACAATTACTACCGCTGGATCCGCGATCGGTTTGCCGAAAACACGCCCATCGACAAGTTCACCCGGAAACTGCTGACCGCCAGCGGCCCGGTCCGTGAGAACCCCCAGGCAATCTTCTACAAGTCGATCGGCAAACCCGGCGACCGTGCTGCCGTCATCTCGCAGGTCTTTCTCGGAATGAGAATCGATTGTGCCCAGTGCCACCATCATCCCTACGACCGGTGGGGACAGACGGATTACTGGGGCATGCAGGCCTTTTTCACGCAGGTCGGATTCAAGGCGGGTCCCACCGGCGAATCGATCCGAGCCGCCGGCAATCCCCAGACCAAGCACCCCCGCACCGGACAGCTGATCTACGCTCACGCCCTGGAAACCGGCATGCCCGACGCCCACCCCGAGGGCGACCGGCGGACGGTACTGGCCAAGTGGATGACCGGACCGAAGAACCGTTATTTCGCACGCAACATCGCCAACCGCGTCTGGGCTCATCTGCTCGGACGCGGCCTGGTCGAGCCGGTCGATGACGTCCGCCTGACCAACCCGCCATCCAATCCGGAACTGCTCGATGCCCTTGCCGATCACCTGGTGGCAAGCCAGTTCGATCTGCACGCCCTGATCCGCACCGTCACCGCCTCCAACGCCTATCAACGGTCAACCGTGTCGAACGAAACGAACAGGGGAGACGAGCAGAACTACTCGCGGTTCCTGTTGAAGCGAATCGATGCCGAGGTCCTGCTCGATGCGATCAGCGACACGACCGGCGTTCCAGAGAAATTCCAGGGCACACCGGCCGGATACCGGGCCGTGCAGTTGTGGGACAGCCAGGTCCCACACTACTTCCTCAAGCTCTTCGGTCGACCCTACCGGGTCAGCGCCTGTGCCTGCGAAAGGGCCGGTGAACCGACTGTTGGCCAGATTCTGCACGTGATGAACTCGCCACAGATTCAGAGAAAGATCGCCCATGCGGGGGGACGAATCGCAAAATTGGTACGGGAATCGACCGATGATGATTATGTGGTCGAGGAACTTTACCTGACATTTTTCAACCGATTCCCCGAAACATCCGAGCGGAAGACGGCATTGGCCCATTTCCGGCAAGTCCAGGCCCAAAAGCAGACCAGGGCCCAGGCGGCCGAAGATTTGGCCTGGAGCATGCTCAATTCGCTCGAATTCCTGTTCAACCACTAGTTGATATCACGACAACCGGATTCGACTGTGCCGTCTCGACCAGATAGAATGGTCGGGCTACAAACAGTTGCGAGGAGTGATCATGAGCGGAAAGACAAAGACATTCTGTGATGGGTTCACCCGGCGTGACATGCTCTCCATAGGTGGAGCCGGTCTCTTCGGTACCACCTACTCGCTCTCATCGATCCTCGAGGGCCAGGCCAAGGAGGCCACCCCGGGCAACGACAACTCGCTGATCATCCTGTTCCTGGCCGGTGGCCTGAGCACGATCGACACGTGGGACCTGAAGCCCAACGCCCCCAAGGAATTCCGCGGCCCGTTCAATCCGATCGCCACCAGTGTCCCCGGCGTGCAGATGGGCGAGCACCTGCCAAAGCTGGCCGGCCAGATGGACAAGTTTGCCGTGGTGCGGTCCTTCGGTCACCGCAACTCGGGACACGGAGCTGCCGACCACTTCATGTTGACCGGCTACCACCCCTCGGCGGGGTTCAACGCGGGTCTGAAACCCAACAACCAGAAACCGGCTCACGGCTCTGTGATCGCTCATGAGCTGGGTGCCCGCGGCCCGGTGCCGCCCTATGTCTGCGTCCCCACGATGCACAACAGTGGCGGCTCGAGTTATCTCGGATCGACAGCCGCTCCGTTCGTCGTCGAGTCGGATCCGGCGTTGCCCAACTTCGCCGTCCCCGACCTGGCACCGCCGTTGGCCATCGATGCCAAGCGTTTCGGGTCTCGTCGCAGCCTGTTGGCCACCGTCGACCGGTTCCAGAAACAGGGCGAGGCGAAGTTCAACACACAGGCCCGCACCGTCAATTCGTTCAAGCAGCAGGCCTTCGAATTGATGACGTCCAAGGAAACCAAGACGGCCTTCGACATCCACAGCGAGTCGGACAAGCTGCGGGACAGGTACGGCCGCAACACGCTGGGCCAGAGTTGCCTGATGGCCCGCCGCCTCGTCGAAGCGGGTGTCCGCTGCGTGCTGATCAACCACGCCAACTGGGACACCCACTACAACAACTTCCACGTGCTCAAGAACGACCTGCTGCACCTGCTCGACGGTGGCATGGCCACCCTGCTCGAAGACCTCTATGACCGCGGTATGCTCGAGAAAACCATGGTGCTGGTGACGGGCGAATTCGGCCGGACACCCCGCATCAACAACCTCGCCGGCCGGGACCACTGGGGCCCCAGTTCGGCGATCGCCATGGCCGGCGGTGGCATCAAGGGCGGAACGATCGTGGGAGCATCCAACGAGCGGGCCGAACGACCGGCGACCAAGCCGTACCGCCCCGCCGATCTCTCGGCGACGATCTTCCACAGCCTGGGAATCAACCCGAAGAAGGAGTTCGAGACTCCCGAGGGTCGGCCGATCCCGATCGTGCCCAGCGACGGCGAAATCATCGAAGAGCTGTTCGCCTGAGTTTCTCCGAAGCCGGCTGCAGCCCATCCCGGAGTCAACACCCCATGCTCACTCCCGCGACGGTTCGCTGCGCCGCCTTGACGGTGATCTCCTTGCTGACCCTGGCCATTCCGGCCTCGGCCTCCTCTCCAAGCACCAGCTACATTTTCCCCGCCGGTGCCCAGCGAGGGACGACGGTGAAGGTGATCGTCGGAGGCCACTACCTTTACGAAAGCTGTCCCTGGAAAATGTACGGGGTCGGCATCACCACCTCGAAGGACCTCAGGCTCGCCGAGCGGCAGGTCTGGTTCGAAGGACCGCGGATCCCCATGCCGGCCTCCCAGGCCGGTGAAAGCTACCCCAAGGACCAACTGGGAACGGTCACCGTCGACAAGGACGCCCCGCTGGGTTTCCGCTATTACCAGGCGTGGAATTCCGAGGGCATCGCTGCCGGTAGACGGTTCGTGATCGGGCACCTGCCGGAGATCGTTGAACAGGAGATCGACGGACGTCCGATCCCCACCTCGGTCAAGCTGCCGGTCACGATCAACGGGCGAATTTTTCCTCGCGAAGACGTCGACATCTGGACATTCACCGGAAAGAAAGGGAGCAGTTACGTCTGCGAGGTCAACGCCGCAAGGATCGGCTCCCCGCTCGATTCTCGGCTCGAGATCATCGGCCCCGACGGTGGACGGGTGGCCGAAAACACCGACCACTTCGGGAACGACTCGTACCTGAAATTCACGGCCCCGGCCGACGGCACGTACCGGGTCCGCATCCACGATCTCAAGTTCCTGGGACTGCAGCCCTACGTCTACCGGCTGACGATCACCGACGGGCCGTGGGTCGAACAGACCTATCCGCTGGGGGTCCAGCGGGGAACGAAAACGGCCCTGCAACTGCTTGGGCAGCGATTGCCCGCCAAGCCGGTCACCGTCAACGTGGCGGCCGACGCGAACAAGACGATCGGCCGCACGCTGAAGTTCGACACTGGTGAAACCAATGTTTTCTCATTGGCTGTCAGCGACCACCCAAACGTGCTCGAGACCGACAAGAACGACACTCCCCAGACGGCCCAGTCGGTCACGCTGCCGGCGGTCCTCAACGGGCGGATCGAGTCGGTAGGCGACACCGATCACTGGGTGTTCCAGGCCAAGAAGGGTCAGTCACTGGTAATGGACCTGCAGGCCGCCCGGCTCGGATCGTCGCTGGACGCCCAGGTCTCCGTCCTGGACGCCACCGGCAAGCGGATCACCGGAGGCGAAGACGGCAAGGGCACATCCGATCCAACCATCACCTTCAAGGCACCCGCCGACGGCCAGTTCACCGTGGTGGTCTCGGAGCAGGAAAAGGGCCGAGGCGGACCACGTTTTGCCTATCGCCTGGAGATCGCACCGCCCGTCAAAGCCGAGCCCGGCTTCCGGCTGAAACTGCCCACCGACGCGCTCTCGGTGACACGCAATGCCGAGGCAAAGATCAAGATCAACGTCGATCGCACGGGAGGATTCCAGGAGGAAATCTCCCTGGTGATCGGGAACCTGCCGGCCGGCGTGACCGTCAGCGGAGGCGACAAGATTCCCAAGGGCAAGAACGTCGTCGAGTTGAAGCTGAAAGCGACCAAGGACGCCAAGGTCGCCGTTCGGCCGGTGACGGTGACCGGCAAGGCCAAGGTGGGGGATACCGAGGTCATCTCACGTGGAGTCCTGGCGGCGGGAACGATCCACGACACCGTCCGCGATACGATGATGGTCGCCGTGGCGGTACCGGTGCCGTTCAAGTTCAAGGGAGTCTTCGAGAGCAAGTTTGGAGCCCAGGGATCAACCTTCTACCGCCGGTACACGATCATACGCAACGACTACAAGGGTCCGCTGACCGCGACGATGGCCGACACGCAGGGCCGGCACCTGCAGGGGGTCACCTGCAAGCCGCTGCCGGTCCCGGAGGGCACCGACCAGTTCGACTTCAAGATCCAGTTGCCACCATGGCTGGAAGTTGGACGGACCAGCCGGACACAGATGCTGCTGGTCGGCGTCATCACCGACCCCGACGGGACCCGGCACAAGGTCTCCTTCACGTCCAACCAGCAAAGTGACCAGACGGTCGTGCTGGCGACATCGGGAGTGGTCGGGGTCAACACGCCAACATCGTCTGTCATCGCCCACCCGGGCAGCACAATCGAGCTGCCGTTCACCGTCTCGCGCGGAACCGGTGCCGGTGGAGCCGGGGTCGTCGAACTGGTGCTGCCGGCCCATGTCCGAGGCGTCTCGGCCACCCCGGTCAAACTGACACCGGGCCAGACGAACGGCAAGATCTCGATCCGGTTCGGCAAATCCAGCCTGGGACCTTTCAACCAGCCGTTGAAAGTTCGAGCCAGTATCACCGACGCCCGGGGGGACCAGTTGATCGGTGAAACCGGAATCGAGGTTGTCAGCGAGTGACCGATCACTGTTCATTCCGCGGTCATCCGCTCATGCCCACGTCGCCCCGCATTGCCGTCCTGGTCGCGGCAGTTGTCCTGGCCCTGCTGTCTCCGGCATCGGCGTCGTCGCCGGGTACCAGCTACATTTTCCCCGCCGGGGCCCAGCGTGGCACGACGGTGAAAGTGATCGTCGGGGGTTTCTACCTTTACGAGACCTGTCCCTGGGAGATGTCCGGACCCGGGACTACCGTCTCGAAGAATCTCAAGCTGGCCGAGAGACAGATCTGGTTCGAGGGTCCCCGGATCCCGATGCCTGATTCGCAGCGTTCCGAGAACTACCCCAAGGATCAACTGGGCACCGTCAGCGTCGCCAAGAACGCCAGGCTGGGACACCGCTATTACCAGGCCTGGACCTCGGAAGGCGTTACCGCCGGCAGGCCTTTCGTGATCGGTCACCTGCCCGAGATCGTCGAACAGGAAATCGACGGACGGCCGATTCCCACGCCAGTCACACTCCCTGTCACGATCAACGGACGGATCTTCCCGCGCGAGGACGTCGACATCTGGACCTTCGACGGGAAGAAGGGGCGGAGCTACGTCTGCGAGGTCAACGCCGCACGGATCGGTTCACCGCTCGACTCTCGACTCGAAATCATCGGGCCCGATGGACTTCGAGTCGCCGAGAACACCGATCACTTCGGGAACGACTCGTACCTGAGATTCACGGCTCCGGCCGATGGCATCTACAGTGTTCGAATCCACGACCTCAAGTTCCTTGGACTCCAGTCCTACGTTTACCGGCTGACGATCACCGACGGCCCCTGGGTCGAGCAGGCCTACCCACTGGGAATCCAGCGGGGAATCCGGACGAAGGTGCAGTTGCTCGGACAACGACTGCCCGTCGAGCCGGTCACCGTCAATGTGCCCGCCGACGCGGTCGGAACAATTGGTCATTCGCTGTCGGTCCCCGCGGGCGAAACCAACGTCTTCGCCCTGGCCCTCAGTGATCATCCCAACGTGCTCGAATCCAACAGCAACAACACCCCCTCGACGGCCCAGGCGGTCACGCTCCCGGCGGTGCTCAACGGCCGCATCGAATCCGTGGGCGACACCGACCACTTTGTGTTCCAGGCCAAGAAGGACCAGTCGCTGCTCATGGATCTGCAGGCCGCTCGCCTGGGTTCGTTGCTCGACGCCCGTGTCTCGGTGCTCGATGCCGACGGCAAACGGGTTGGTGGAGGTGATGAGAGCAAGGGATCCTCGGATCCGAAGTTTACCTTCAAGGCTCCCGATGACGGCCAATTCACCGTCGTCGTCTCCGAACAGGAACCCGGCCGGGGAGGCGAGCGATTCGCTTACCGGCTGGAAATCTCACCTTCGGTGACGGCCGGGCCCGGCTTCCAACTGAAGCTGCCCGGTGACGCGATCAGCGTCGCCCGCGACGGCGAAGCAAAATTCAAGATCCACGTCGAACGAACGGGTGGGTTCAACGAGGAGATCGCCCTGGCGGTGGAAAACCTTCCGGCGGGAGTGACCGTCACCGGCGGCGACAAGATCCCCAAGGCGAAAAACGTCGTCGAGATGAAGCTGAAAGCGACCAAGGATGCCGTGGTGACCGTCAAATCCGTCCGGATCACCGGCAAGGCCAAGGCGGGTGATGTCGAGATCACTTCCCAGGCCATCCTGGCGCCCGCAACGGTCCATGACACGGTCCGAAACACGATGAAAGTCGCAGTCGCGGTGCCGGTGCCGTTCAAGTTCACGGGAGTCTTCGAGAGCAAGTTCGGCGCGCAGGGAACAACCTTCTATCGTCGCTACACGATCATCCGCAACGACTACAAGGGCCAGTTGACCGCCACGATCGCCGACATCCAGATCCGGCACCTGCAGGGGATCACCTGCAAGTCCCGGCCGGTTCCCAAAGACTCCGACCAGTTCGACTTCCAGATCCAGTTGCCGCCCTGGCTCGAAGCCGGTCGCACCAGCCGCACGCAGATGCTGCTGGTCGGAGTTGTTACCGATCCCGATGGAACCAGTCACAAGGTCTCCTACACATCCAACAAGGAGAGCGACCAGACGGTTGTCCTGGCCACGTCGGGACTGGTGGGAGTCGACACGTCGAAGACATCCATCATCTCCAGCCCCGGCGATGCCGTGGAGTTGCCGTTCACCGTCTTGCGCGGAACCGGTGCCGGTGGACCCGGTACAGCCGAACTGGTGCTGCCGGCTCACATCCAGGGGGTCTCGGCCGCTCCGGTCAAGCTCGCACCCGGCCAGACCAGCGGCAAGCTGATCATTCGCTTCGCCAAGTCCGGTGCCGGCCCCTTCAATCAGCCGTTGAAGGTCAGGGCCCGCATCACCGACGCCCGGGGGGACCAGTTGATCGGTGAAACCGCCTTCGAGATCGTCACCGAGTGACTGATCGCAGCCGCAGCACCCGGCACCCCCGGAAGACCTAGTGTGTCTTCAACCGTTCGGGCGTGGGCAGATCCTCGATGTCCGGAAGATTGAAGACTTCCAGGAATCGACCCGTAGTGCGGTAGCTGACATCGCGGGGATTCTCGCCACGTTCGATCACGATCAGCTGTCGCCTCAGCAACAGCCTCAACAGACCACTGACGTTCTTGCGGACCAGGGTTTCGATTTGCTGCCGTGAGATCGGCTGTTTGTAGGCCACCAGCGCCAGCACCTCGAGCTGTTCCTGCGAGAGCTTCACCTCCTTGGGCCCAAGGCCAAAGACCCGATTCTTCAGCCGGTCGAGTTCCTCATCCTCGCGCAACTGCAGGCGGTACCCTCCCTCGGCCAACCGGATCTCATACGGCCGACCTTCACTGCTGTAGAGCCGGTTGAGACCCTCGATCTCTTCCTCGATCGAAGAACTCTCGGTATCGGGGCCAACCAGCGAAGCCAGCTTCTTGGCCGTCAACGCTCTGCCGCCGACAAACAATGCCGCCTCGACCAACTGGCAGGCTGTCACCCGGGGCGGCGCGGATTCCTCTGGCAACTCCGGTTCGAACTCCGATTCGAAACCGTCGTCTGTCGTGTCGGTCTCCGACCAGTCGGTGAGATCGATTCCCGGCCCGATGTCCTCCTCGACCGCCTCATTCTTCTCCAGGGCCTGCCGGTAGGCCAACTCGAGATCCTCGTCCAGGCACGCCGGTTCCGACGACACGTGATCTCCGGCCGGGGAATCGTGATCCGGGCCAGGATGGGCCGGATCGATTCGGTAGCCCCGATCGTGATCGAAGTTGTCCGGCATGGCCGTTCCGCAAGCGAAAAAGGGGTGTGGTCGGTGCGGGAGTATAAGAGCGGTTTTGGCCACGGGGCAAGATGAGAGATACGGCCGGGATGGGGAACTCGCATCGATCCGAGGGCATATGATACGATCGTCGAAGCGACTCGAGCTTTCGGACTCCTTCTCCAACTCGTTACGAGATCACCATGAAACGGACAACTCTCAGCCTGCTTCTGCTGGCAGCCAGCATGTGGACAGCCCAGACGGTTCAAGCCGAGAACTGGCCCGGATGGCGTGGGCCGCGTGGCGATGGCACCAGCACCAGCCAGGTGGTCCCGATCTCCTGGGACGCCACGACGGGCAAGAACCTGTTGTGGAAGACGCCCCTGTCCACCGAGGGACATTCCTCGCCGATCATTCACGGTAATCGCGCCTACGTCGTCGGTTGCGTCAAGTCCAAGCAGCAGCGGACGCTCGTCTCGCTCGACGCGCACACCGGGAAGGTGGCCTGGGAGCGAGTCGTGTTCGCGGCGCCGCTGGAATCCAAGCACAAGCTCAACAGCTACGCCTCCGGCACACCGGTCACCGACGGCAAGACGATCTACGTCTCGTTCCTGGAGACCGGAAAGCGGAAGATCCCCGCGCCCAACGTCGGCAACAAGCGGCTGATCACTCCCGGACGCATGGTCGTGGCCGCCTACTCCTCCGCGGGCAAGAAGCTCTGGATGGTCCGGCCCGGCGACTTCATCAGTGCCCACGGTTTCTGCAGCAGCCCGGTGATCTACGAGGACCTGTTGATCGTCAACGGGGACCACGACGGCAAGAGTTACATGCTGGCGCTGGACCGAAAGACGGGGAAAACCGTCT
This sequence comes from Planctomycetaceae bacterium, assembly GCA_002724315.1. Lineage (GTDB taxonomy): Bacteria > Planctomycetota > Planctomycetia > Planctomycetales > Planctomycetaceae > UBA8437. The sequence continues at coordinate 11,167 of PBOJ01000026.1, forward strand.
GGAAAACCGATCGCAAGTACGGCATCCGCAGCTACGTCACGCCGCTGATCCGCAAGATCGACGGGCGGACCCAGATGGTCGTCTCGGGCAGCCAGCACATCACCAGCCTGGACCCGCGAACCGGCAAACGGCACTGGATCATCGAAGGCCCAACCGAGCAGTTCGTGGCGTCGATGGTCTATGACGGCAACCTGTTCTTCATGGCCTGTGGCTACCCGACCTACCACGTGATGGGAATCAACCCGCGCGGCAACGGCGACGTCACGAAGTCGCACATCACCTGGCACTCGCGTGGAGCCAAGTGTTACGTGCCCAGCCCGGTCGTGATCGACAAGTACCTCCTGGTCGCCGACGACCGGGGAACGGGCAACTGCTTCAATGCCAAGACGGGCGATCGGCTCTGGCAGGGCCGGCTGGGACGCCACTTCAGCGGCTCGCTGGTCACCGCCCGCGGCCTGGCCTTCTTCATCGCCGATGACGGAATCACCAAGGCCGTCAAACCGGGTCCGAAACTCCAGGTGGTTGCCGAGAACAAGCTGGGCGAATTCACCTACGCCTCCCCGGCAATCGCCCACGACCGCTTCTACATCCGTGGCGAGAAACACCTGTTCTGCTTCGGGACCGAGACGGCGGCCGGAAAGTGACACCACGACTGCTGATCGCACTGCTGCTGCTGCTGCCGGCTGACGGGCGGGCGGCCGACGATCGGGCCACGACCCCGGGACAGATCCCGGCCAAGCAGGCCGAGTTCTTCGAGCGGGAGGTGCGGCCGCTGTTTGTCAAGCACTGCTTCGAGTGCCACTCGGCCAAGTCCAAACCGCTGCAGGGCGGCCTGAGGCTGGACACTCGCGATGACACTCGCAAGGGGGGCGAGTCGGGTCCGGTGATCGTTCCCGGGAAGCCGGGCGAAAGCCTGTTGATCGATGCGGTGCGTCACGACGGCATCAAGATGCCGCCCAACAGAAAGCTGACACCACGAGAAATTCTCATCCTCGAGCGATGGGTGTCCCTGGGTGCTCCCGATCCGCGAACCGGCGGACCGTCGCTGTCAGCGGTCGCTCCAGACAGTCCCCAGGCACGGGCCTGGTGGGCATTTCGTCCCTTCCAGGCCAGCGTCCCCCGGCCCACCGACGACACGTGGTCCCGCAATCGCATCGACCGCTTCGTGCTCAACCTGCTCCGCAAAAAACGGCTGGCTCCATCGCCGGTGGCCGATCGCCGCACGCTGATACGCCGGCTCAGCTTTGACCTCGTCGGCCTGGGACCGACACCCGAGGAGGTCGATGCCTTCGTCGCCGACACGGCTCCAGGAGCCTACGGCCGCCTGGTCGAACAACTGCTGGCCTCACCGGCCTACGGAGAACACTGGGGTCGCTTCTGGCTCGACAAGGCCCGTTACGCCGACGCGCTGCCGGGATTCGAGGGCAGCACGGCCAACCCCTGGCGGTACCGCGACTGGGTCATACGCACCCTCAACGAGGACGCCGGTTACGACGACTTCGTCTCACGCCAGCTGGCAACCGACCTGATCAAGGACACCGGCCCCGACGACCTGGCCGCACTGGGCTTCTTCGGTCTCAGCCCGTCGTACTGGAAGGAACTCAAGCTTGATATCAGCCTGGTCCGCGAGACCGTGGCCAAGGAGCTCGAGGAGCGGGTCGATGTCTTCGGCCGGACCTTCCTGGGTCTGACGCTGTCGTGCTCGAGGTGTCACGACCACAAGTTCGACCCGATCTCCAACCGCGATTACTACGCCATCGGCGGGGTGTTGATGAGCAGCCGGCCGGTTGACCGGCCCCTGGCCGGGGACGACGTCTGGTTGCCGATCCGCGAGGCTCGCGAACAGGTCCGCAACCTCACCGTCAGCCTGGCCAAGATGAAGGAACAGCTGCCCAAAACGCCGGCGAACAAGAAGAGGTTCAAGCAGATCGAGGCAAAGATCGCCGCGATCCGGAAATCGACGGAGTTCGCCTCCAACACCGTGATGGTACGTGCGGTCGAGGAAGCCAGCATCCACGTGGTTCCTGACGGACCGGCACGGAACCGGATCGAGTTTCGCCACGGGAAACCGCGTGACCTGCACATCCACATCCGCGGCAACCCGATGAGAAAAGGGCCCCTGGTTCCCCGGCGTTTCCTGGAGGTCCTGACGGCCGGCAAACTCAAGCCGTTCCAGCAGGGCAGCGGACGACTGGAACTGGCCCGGGCCATGTTCACCGACGGCCATCCGTTGGTCGCCCGGGTGATCGTCAACCGCATCTGGGAACAGCACTTCGGACAGGGCCTGGTCCGCACGCCAAGCAACTTCGGCACCCAGGGGCAAAAGCCCTCACACCCCGGCCTGCTGGATGATCTCGCCGCCCGGTTCGTCACTCACCACTGGTCGCTGAAATGGTTGCACCGCGAGATCACCGCGTCGGCCACCTACCGCCAGTCGAGTCGCAACCGGCCCGACGGGCAGGCCAGCGATCCCGACAACCGCCTGCTGTGGCGGTTCACTCCCCGACGACTGGCTATCGAGCCATGGCGGGACGCGATGCTGCAGGTCACCGGTTCGCTGGATCAGCGGATCGGCGGTGCCGCAGGCAACCTCGGCGACGACAACTATTCACGGCGGACCCTCTACGGGAAAATCGACCGCAAGACGCTCAGCGTCATCCTCAAGATGCACGATTTCCCCGATCCCGGCGCGCACAGCGCACGTCGGAAACCGACCACCACGCCGGTACAGCAGTTGTTCGCCATGAACAGCCCCTTCCTGTTCAAGCAGGCCGATCGCCTGGCCACGGTGATCGGGATCGGCAACGGGAAACCCTTGCCGTCTCACATCCACGACGCCTACCGGATCCTGTTCCAGCGACAGCCGACCGACGACGAGCTGGCCCTCGGTGAACGGTTCCTTTCCGGAACTCCAGCCGCCGACAAGACACAACGGGCCGCCCGCTGGTCCCAGTACCTCCACGCGTTGCTGGCCAGCAACGAATTTCTCTTTGTCGACTGACCGACACCACAGGCGACCAACCGATGATCCTCGACGCTCCCCAGGCAACAACCCACAGGCTCGATCCTCTCTCGCGACGGGCCATGATCGGACGGCTCGGGGGAGGCCTCGGTGCCACCGGAGTCGCCTCGGCTCTTTCCGCCGACCAGTCCCTGTCCCATTACGGCGGCAAGGCTCGCCGCGTGATCCAGTTGTTCATGAACGGCGGCCCTTACCAGGGTGACCTGTTCGACCCCAAGCCGGCGTTGAAGAAGTTCGAGGGACAACGGCCGCCGGGTGCCACGCTGAGGACCGAGCGAATCACCGCCGGGCTGCTGCCGTCGATCCGCAAGTTCGCCCCCCGCGGCAACAGCGGAGTGGTCGTCAGTGATCTGCTGCCGGAAATCTCCAGGGTCATCGACGACATCTGCGTGCTCAAGGGCTGCCACTCGGACAACCCCAATCACAACCCCGCCATGTTCCTGATGAACTGCGGTGCGCTGACCTCGGCGGTTCCCAGCGTCGGCAGCTGGGTCAGCTACGGGCTGGGATCCGAGAACCGCAACCTGCCGTCCTACGTGGTACTGGCCACCGGCTATCCGGTCGAAGCCCCGTTGACCTGGACCAGCGCGTTTCTGCCCAACCACCACCAGGGCACCCACATCAACCATTCGAATCTCGCCCCCGAAAAGATCATCCCGTTTCTGCGAAATGCCCGGTACGACCGCAACGTGCAGCGACGCCAGCTGGACCTCCTGGGCCAGCTCAACCGGAAACACCTCGAGAACCGGGGCGGTGGCGACCGCCTGGCGTCCCGGATCCAGTCCATGGAGACCGCGTTTCGGATGCAGTTCGAGGCGACCGACGCCTTCAACCTCGAACAAGAGTCCAAGCAAACCCGCGACGCCTACGGCACCGGCAAGTTTGCCAACGGCTGCCTGCTGGCCCGCCGGGTGTGTGAGCGGGGCGTCCGCTATGTCCAGCTGTACTACGACGGCGGCCAGCCCTGGGATACCCACAACAACCACAACCAACGAATGGTCACCCTGACCCGCAACGTCGACCGTCCGATCGCCTCGCTGATCGCTGACCTGAAGCAGCGGGGCCTGCTCGAGGATACGCTGGTGGTCTGGGGCGGCGAATTTGGCCGGACTCCGGTTTCGGAGAACGGCAATGGCCGAGATCACAACCATCACGGCTTCTCGATGTGGATGGCCGGCGGCGGTGTCCGGGGCGGGATGACCTATGGCGAAACCGACGATTTCGGATTCAAGGCCGTCACCGACAAAGTGCACGTTCACGACGTCCACGCCACGATGCTGCACCTGCTGGGCATCGATCACACTCAACTGACCTACCGCTACGCGGGCCGTGATTTCCGGCTGACCGACGTTTACGGACGGGTCGTCAGCGAGATCCTGGTCTAGGTCTTCGGCGGTGGTAGCCGGGTCGATCTTCGGTCGTACCGGCCGTTAGAATCGACCCCTATGAAGGTCCTGCTGCCATTCCTGTGCGTCCTGGTCGCGGCGGTTCCTCTTCGCGGCGCCGCCCCGGACTTCAACAGGGACATCCGTCCGATACTTGCCAGGCACTGCCTGGGCTGCCACGGGCCCGAGAAACAGGAAAGCGGCCTGCGAGTTGACCGGCGGCAGTCACTGCTGGTCGGAGGCGATTCGGGGGACCCGGCGGTCCGGCCGGGGAAACCGGCATCCGGAGAACTGGTCCGGAGAATCACCAGTCGCGACCCCGAGATGATGATGCCCCCCAAGGGAGCTCGACTGGATGCCGCTGCGGTCCGCACGATCTCCGAGTGGATCCAGCGGGGTGCGGTGATGCCCGATGACGCGGATCCGCGGGAAACCCACTGGTCATTCCGGCCATTGAAACCGGTCCCGCTGCCGACGGTCCCCGCATCGGCATCCAACCGGATCCGCTCGCCGATCGACACCTTCGTCATTGCCCGTCTCCACGCCAATCGCCTGCAACTCTCAGGGCCTGCCACCCGGCGGCGGCTCTTGAGACGCGCGTCGCTGGTGATCACCGGTCTGCCACCCACGCCCACGGAGACCAACCGCTTTCTGACGGACTTGCGACCCGCCGCCTGGGAACGGGCCGTCGACCGACTGCTGGCCAGTCCCCGTTACGGAGAACGCTGGGCCGGACACTGGCTGGACGTGGTGCGATTCGCAGAAACCACCGGGTACGAGACGAACTCGCGAATCGCCAACGCGTGGCCCTACCGCGACTACGTGATCCGAGCCCTCAACGAGGACCGACCGTACAACCGTTTCGTGTTCGACCAATTGGCCGGGGATACAATCGGAGAAGATACCGCCACGGGATTCCTGGTCTCCGGACCCCGTGACACCGTCAAGAGTCCCGACGAACGACTCACCCGCCAACAGCGACAGAACGAACTGGACGAGGTGATATCGGCTACCGGATCGGTGTTCCTGGGGCTCACGATCGGTTGCGCAAGATGTCACAGCCACAAGTTCGATCCGATCCCTCAGAAGGACTATTACGCCGTACAGGCTGTCTTTTCGGGGCTGCGTTACGGCAATCGTCGCATTCGTGGCGAGGAGAATGACCGATGGCAGTCCCAGCTGCCGGAACTCCGAAAACAGCTCAGCACGATCGCCTCCCGGCTCAAAGCGCGGAAAGCGGGCCACCACTTGCGCGAACCGATCGACCTCCGCGAAACCACCGAGACCTTCGCCGTGGTCACCACCCGCATGCTGCGGTTGGAGATCCATGCCACCAATGACGGCGGAGCACCGAAGCTGGACGACCTGGAAGCCTGGACTCCGGCCGGAGACCCAAAGCAGCCGTCCCGAAACGTGGCGTTGGCCCAACTGGGTGCCGTGGCGTCATCATCGAGCTTTGCCATGGCCAACCAGTCCCGACTGGCCGAGAACCTGATCGACGGGGCTCGCAAGCTGAACTTCTTCTGGCAAGCCGCCGGGGCGGGGCGAGCCTGGATCACCATCACCTTCGACAAACCCCGGGCCATCAATCGGGTCGTCCTCAAGTCGATGGGCGGGTCGGTGCCGGTCGACTACGAACTCCAGGTTCCCGACGGCCCGAACCGATGGCGGCCGGTCGTCGATTCGCGGGACCGAATGCTTCACCCCAGCGACCGTCGTTCGGCCGAGAAGATCCGTCTGCGCGATGTGCCAGCGGCCGAAATCGCTCGAATCCACGAACTCACCGGCCGCTTTGCCTCGATCCAGGGGGAGCTCAATCGATTGGCCGCTGGACCCCAGGGGTTCCTGGGATCGTTCCAGCCCCCTGAGACCACGTATCGCCTGAAACGCGGCGATCCGATGCAACGGCTCGAACAGGTTGCTCCCGATTCGCCGCAACTGATCGGATCACTCAACCTCGATGCCAAGGCGTCAGACAGCATTAGACGCGCTGCCCTGGCGACCGCAATCACCAGCGCCCGCAACCCGCTGGCAGCCCGGGTGATCGTCAACCGGACCTGGCAGCATCACTTCGGCACCGGGCTGGCCGACACACCGTCGGACCTGGGCCGAAACGGAACCCGGCCCACACACCCCCGGTTACTCGACTGGTTGGCCGTCGACCTGGTTCAACATGGCTGGTCACTGAAACACCTTCATCGACGAATCCTGGTTTCAGCCACGTTCGGCCAGTCATCTCGACCTCGTACCGCCGCACTGGCCCGCGACGGCGACTCGCGGTTGCTTTGGCGGTTTCCGCCTCGCCGACTTGAAGCTGAGGCCCTGAGAGATTCGATCCTGGCGGCCAGCAACCGACTCGACGACCGGATGTACGGTCAGGGCTTCGCCTTCTACGACGTGCCGCAGAGCAACTTCGGGGATTACGTACCCAAGGAAGAGTTCACTCCCGTCGGCTGGAGACGGATGGTCTACGGCACCAGGATCCGCCTGATCCGGCCGGGAATTTTCGGAGCCTTCGACTGTCCGGACGGTGGCCGCATGGCTCCGAAGCGATCCCGATCAACGACACCCGTCCAGTCCCTGGGACTGTTCAACAGCCGCTTCGTCAATCGCCAGGCCGGGTTTCTGGCCAGACGAGCGGAGCAGGCCGGCGGAGACCTCACCACCCGCGTCCGGGCGATGGTGACCTGGACCCTGGGACGACCGATGGATGACGACGAGCGGGAGCTGCTGGTCGGACTCGCCCGCGAGTACGGGATCGAACAGGTCGGCCGTGTGCTTCTGAATTCCAACGAATTCGTGTTCTTGGAGTAACCGGTCAAGTGCCCGCAACTCTTGCCTCTGCGCAGGCCCTGGCCCTGCTCGACCGTCGCCGGTTCTTCGGTGACACCACGCGGGGACTGGGCGCGATGGCACTGGCCAGCCTGCTGGATGCCGACGGCCGACTGGAGGCGGCACCGACCATAGACCCGGCCCGGCCGGCCGCACCCCGAGCGGGACATCATCCGCCACGAGCCAGGAACGTTATCGTCGTCTTCTGTGCCGGGGCCTTCAGCCAGGTCGATTCGTTCGACTACAAGCCCGAGCTGATCAAGCGCGACGGTCAGCCGCTACCGGGCAACGAACGACTGGTCACCTTCCAGGGCGAGAACGGGAATCTGAAACGGCCACTGTGGCCGTTTCGACCCCGGGGCCGCTGCGGAAAAATGGTCTCGGACATGGTCCCCCACATGGGGAACCAGTCCGACCGCATCTGCTACCTGCATTCTCTGACGACAAAAACCAACACGCACGGCCCCGCCGAAAATGTGATGTCGACCGGATTCGTGCCCGATGGCTATCCCAGCATCGGGGCCTGGTCCAGCTACGCCCTGGGCAGCGACAACCAGGACCTGCCGTCGTTCGTCGCCATCGAGGACCCACGCGGCAACCCGCAGGCCGGACCGAACAATTGGACCTGTGGGTTCTTGCCGGCTCAGTTCCAGGGCACGCCGTTCAGCACCACCAAGCCCGTCCGTTATCTCCAGCGACCCCGTGGCGTCACGGCCCGCACAGATCTCGCCGCCCGACGGGCACTCGGACGGCTCAACCGACGCTATGCCGAACGCTTTCCCGGGGACACCGAACTGGTGGCCCGGCTGGCCAGCTACGAACTGGCGGCCCGGATGCAGCTTTCGGTGCCCCGTGTCACCGACTTGGGATCCGAGACCCAGGAGACACTGGCCCTTTACGGTGCCAACGATCCCCAGAACAAGATCAAGGCCCAGTTCGCTCGCAACTGCATCCTGGCCAGACGACTCGTCGAGCAGGGCGTTCGCTTCGTCCAACTCTTCAACGGAGCCTACGCTTCAGGCGGACGTCTGAACTGGGACGGACACAACAAGCTGAAACCCCAATACGATCACCACTCCGAAATCCTCGACCAACCGGTCGCAGGGCTGCTGATCGACCTGGCTCGTCGGGGAATGCTCGAAGACACGCTCCTGGTCTTCTGCACCGAGTTTGGCCGCCTGCCGATGTTTCAGCGCGGCACACTGGGGCGAGACCACAACCCGCGAGGATTCACCTGCTGGCTGGCCGGGGCCGGAGTGAAAGCGCCATTCAGCTTCGGAGCGACGGACGACTTCAGCTTCCGGGCTGCCGAAAACGTGCTCACCGTTCACGACTTCCACGCCACGATCCTGCACCTCTTGGGTCTGGATCACCGCCGGTTGACCTACTATCACAACGGATTGCAGCGGCGACTGACCGACGTGCACGGACACGTGATCAAGGACATTCTGGCCTAGGACCGCTGGCACGGGTCCTCGCTCGTCGTCGGACGGTTTCCCTGAGTAGAATCGAACTCATGAGATTCTGGCTCGCCACTCTCGTCACGGTCTTTTCAGCGGTCACCGCTCACGCGGCTGCGCCACCGCAATTCGAACGGGACGTGCTGCCGATCCTGGCCAGGCACTGCCACGAATGCCACGGGGCCAAGAAACCCAAGCGAGGCCTCGACCTCCGCAGCATCACTTCGCTGGTCGAGGGCGGCCTCAGCGGCCTGGTTGCCGTGCCGGGCAAGCCCGAACAGAGTTACCTGTTGCACATGGTGCATCGCGAGGCGATGCCCCCACGGGGACGCAAGAAACTCTCGAAACAGGAAATCGAGACGATTCAGTCGTGGATCGTTGCCGGCATGCCCGCCAACACGCCCTACACGATCCCCACGCCAACCGATTTGGTCAGTGACGACGATCGTGACCACTGGGCCTTTCGGAAACTGGCTCGCCCACGGGTGCCCGCGGTCAAAATGACCGACGTCATCATCACCCCGATCGACGCCTTCATCGAGTCCCGGCTCGAAAAGGCGGGCCTGGCGCTGGCCGAAACTGCCGACCGCCACACGCTGCACCGCCGACTGATGCTCGACCTGCTCGGTCGCCCACCCACTCCTGCCGAACAGGATCAGTTCCTGTCCGACACGCGACCGGACGCCTGGGAATCCCGTGTCGATGCGGTGTTGTCCTCTCCGGAATTCGGCCAACGATTCGGTCGACACTGGCTGGATGTCGCAGGTTACGCCGACACCGTCGGATTCGACCATGTGCCGACCCAGGTGATCCTCACAGAAGGCAAGTGGCGGTACCGCGATTACGTCATCGACGCCCTCAACAGCGACCATCCCTTTGACCGTTTTCTCCGTGAACAACTGGCCGGCGACGAGATGGTCGACTGGCGGGAAGCAAAACAGTACACACCCGAGATGGTTCGGCACCTGGTCGCCACCGGCTTCCTGCGAACCGCCCGTGATCAGACCCACGAAGGGGTCGGCGTNATCACGCCCAACTACTACGAGGTGCTGTTCGAAACGATGGACGTGNTCGCNGGNGGACTGATGGGACTCTCGGTCAAGTGCGCACGGTGTCACGACCACAAGTTCGACGCGATCCCGCAACGCGACTACTACCGGCTGATGGCNTCGCTGGTCACCTCCTACAACCCCACCGACTGGCGACCCGTCTTCCGCTTNGACAACANCGTCAACGAACGTTCGCTGCTNGATGTTTCCGNGACAACCAAGAAACGGATCGACGCNGAAAACGCNAAANTCGACGCCGAGATTGCTGCCAGGAACAACCGGATCAANTCGGCCCGGCAGGCAGCCCGNACCCGCGTCCTGGAGAAAAAGCGNGCCACGGTCCCCNGGGAANTCCGCGCCGACGTGGTCGCCGCGATCGGCACCGACGGCAAGAAACGCAACGACGTGCAGAAGTTTCTGGCCGAGCGATTCGAGAAACTGCTGGCTGTCAGCGACCAGGACACCAACGCCGCACTCAGCGATGCCGAACAAGCGACGATCTCCACGGCCCAGCAGGAGATCGCCGGCCTCGAGTTGCAGAGGAGAAGCTACGGCCGAATCCAGGCACTGTTCGACGTGGGCAAGCCTCCAACAACCTTCATCCTGACACGGGGTGATCACCGCTTTCCGGCGGCACCGGTCCAGCCGGGATATCTCAGCGTTCTCTCCGACACGCCCAGGGACGTGGTGATGCAGCCCGCCCGGGTCAACAAGACCTCAAGCGGCCGCCGACTCGCCCTGGCCCGCTGGCTGACCCGACGCGGCACCCGTGCAGGATCCCTGGTCACACGTGTGCTGGTCAACCGGTTCTGGCAGGCGATCTTCGGACGCGGACTGGTCGAAAGTTCCGGTGACTTCGGTATCCAGGGCACTCCGCCATCTCACCCCCTGCTGCTCGACTGGCTGGCTGGCGAATTCCAAAATCACGGCTGGCGGGCCAAGCCGCTGCTGAAGCTGATTCTGGTTTCACAGACCTATCGCCAGACATCCCGCCCGGCTCCATCACCCCGGCTGGCGGTCGCCGACCGGGTCGATCCCGACAACCGGCTGCTGTGGCGGATGCCGATGCGTCGGCTCGAATCCGAGGCGATCCGAGACAGCCTGCTGGCCGTCGCCGATCAGCTCGATCGTTCACTCGGTGGCCCGCCTGTCCCGCAGGCTGCCCACAGCGACGGTTCGATCACGATCAACACCAGCAGTTTGAAGCGGCCCCATGATCGTTGGCGTCGCACCGTCTACATGGTCACACGCCGCGGCTACTCCATCACGCTGCTGCAGGTCTTCGACCAGCCGTCGATCCTGACCACCTGCAGCAATCGGGAAAGCAGTGCCGTGCCGCTGCAATCCCTGACGATGATCAACGGCCCGTTCGTCAACGGGATCGCTTCTCGAATCACCTCCCAGGTACTCGAGTCGTCGGACGGACCGATCGAAGGGAAACAGTGGGAGGCCATCATTCGGGAGCTCTACCGCAGAACACTTTGCCGTGATCCCGACGCCGAGGAAATCCGGTTGTGCCGGGCTGCCTGGATCGACAACCGGGCCTCGCTCGTTGCCGAGGGAAAGACGCGGATCGAAGCGGATCGGCTGGCGGTGGTCGAGGTCTGTCACACGTTGCTCAACACGAGTGAGTTTCTTTACCGGGAGTAGTCGCCATGTTTGACGGCCCGCTGTCTCGTCGCCGAATGCTGGAATCCGCGTCACTGGGATTCGGCTGGCTGGCGTTGCAGAGCCTGTTGGCCGACGAGTCCACCGCGGCACGGCCCACCGGTGGCATCAATACCGCCACGCGAACCGGCGACCTCCGCGGTCGTGCCCGCTCGGTCATCCTGCTGAACATGGTCGGCGGGCCCAGTCACATGGACCTGTTCGACCCCAAGCCCATCCTGCAGAAATTTCACGGCAAGACCGCCTCGGGGACCTTCGAAACACTCCAGAGCGGCAGCGAAGCGAAGAAGCTGGTCGGAAGCCCGTTCCGGTTCCGGCCGCACGGTGAGTGCGGAACCGAATTCAGCTCGATGCTGCCTCACCTGGCCGCCAGGGCAGACGACATCTGCCTGGTGCGATCGATGCACAGCGCCAACAACAACCATCCCCAGGCACAGCGTTTCCTGCAGAGTGGCAAGATCGTCCCCAACTGGCCGTCGCTGGGAGCGTGGGTCAGCTACGGGCTGGGAACCGAGAACCAGAACATGCCCGCGTTCGTCGTGCTGCGGGATCCCAAGGGCTACACCGACGGCGGCACCAACCACTGGAACAACGGCTGGCTGCCGGCGATTTATCGCGGCACCGAGATCCGATCCAAAGGCGACGCGGTACTGAACCTCAAGCCCTCGCGGCCGATCAGTTCCACGATCCGGCGACGCAACCTCGACCTGCTCGACGCGCTCAACGACCGCCGACGGCAACTCTATCCCGACGACACCCGCCTGGAATCCCGGATCCGCAACTACGAGTTGGCAGCCCGGATGCAGAGCAGTGCCGAGCGGTTGCTGGATCTCGACGGCGAAACCCGGGCGACCCAGGACCTGTACGGACTGCACAACCCCATCACCGCCGACTTCGGTCGCCGCTGCCTGATGGCACGAAGAATGGTTGAACACGGCGTGCGGTTTGTCGAAGTGATGGTGCCCATCGCCAGCGGGTCAAGCCCCTTTGACAGCCACAGCAATCTCGAACCCGGGCTGAAGGCCGTCTGCCCCAGGGTTGACCAGCCCTCGGCCGCCTTGATCACCGACCTCAAGCAACGAGGATTGCTCGACTCGACCATCGTGGTCTGGTCCGGAGAATTCGGGCGATTGCCCATTTCGCAGAACAAGACCGGTCGAGATCACAACCGGAATGCCTTCGGCATGATCCTGTCCGGCGGAGGGTTCCGCGGCGGACACGTCCACGGCGGCACAGACGAGATTGGCTACAGGTCGGTCGTCGACCCGGTCAGCGTCCACGACTACCACGCCACGATTCTGCACCAGCTCGGCATCGACCACCACCAACTGCAGTTTCCCCACAACGGACGCGACGAACGGCTGACCGACCCCGAAGTGACCGGGGCACGGGTGGTCGGCGAGTTACTGAGCTGAATTCCCGATCTCGGAAAACTCACCGGATCGTTGCGGCGTCCTGAACAGTTTCTTCGGGACCGTCATCTCGCCCGTCCTGGTCATCGATGACACGACCGGCCTCCAGCGTAACCACCCGCGTGGCCGACTCCACCAGTTCCGGATCGTGTGTGGCAACCACGACAGTCGTGCCCTGCGAATGAACCTCGCGGAACAGCGCGCACGTCCGTTCGGCCGATTCCGCATCGAGGTGCGACGTTGGTTCGTCGGCCAGCAGCACCTCGGGTGAACCAACAAGAGCCCGCGCCACCGCCACACGTTGTTGCTCGCCTCCACTGAGCTCTTCGGGCAGCGCCTCGAACCGGGACGCCAATCCGATTCGATCCAGCAGCGATTCGGCCAGTTGTCGACGACTCGGTTCACCAATCCCCTGTGCCACCAGCGGATAGCTGACGTTCTCCCAGGCCGGCAACCGTGGGATCAGCGACTCGGACTGGAACACGAAACCCATCCGTCGACGCAACCGGGCCAACTCGACATCCGAACACCCCGACAGTTCCTGATCTCCGACCCGCACCGTACCGGAGGTCGGTCGGTCGAGTGCACCCAGCAATGCCAGCAGTGTCGACTTGCCCGATCCCGAGGCTCCGACCAACGCCACGAAACTGCCGGAGGAGATTTCCAGCGAGACGTCGCGGACTGCGACAATCTCGTGCGAAGAACCGGCACGGTAGCGTCGTTCGAGATTCGAGCTTGCCAGCGGAACGGCAGTCATCGCATGGCCTCCGCGGGAGAGGTCACGGCGGACCGCCAGGTGGAGAACACCGACCCGACCGTCACCAGCAAGCAGGCAATCAACACCGCCAACAACACCGGCACCGGGGCCAGCACAAAAGGCACGGGGATCCCGGGACTGGTCTCAAGCCCTGAAACGAACACTCCGGCGATCCAGAACCCGTTGAACCACTTCAACCACACGAAAGCCAGCAGGATCGACGCGGTCGCTCCAATCAGCCCCAGCAACAGGTGTTCAACCAGCCCCCGCAACAGCACCTGGTCGGTCTGCCAGCCAGTCGCTTTCAGAATCCCGATCGTGCGTCTTCGTTCAGCCAATCCAAAACCCGAGATGACCAATATCGCCAGGATCGCTACGGCGAAGGCCACGACAAAAACCAGGTTGAAAACGCCCGCACGATGTCCCAACCCCACCGGCAGCAGCGATTCCAAGTCGGACCGCAAGATCACTTCACACCCAATCCCTGTCTCATCTCCCACGCCGCGAACCTCCCGGACAATCCGTGCACTCACCTCGGCAGGTTGCCCGGCCCGACAATGGACCAGCAGATCGGTGGCCAGTCCCTGCTGATCGAACAACTCGGCAGCCGTCTCGAACGTGGTCAACACCACCCGCGACTGCCACATCGAGGAATCAGTCCGAAAAATTCCGACAATCCTGGGAGTTTTCTCGCCGCGGCTGCTGCGAAGAATGGGCGGGATCACGCCGCCGACCTGTTGCCCGAGCTCCTCGGCCAGCGCCGACCCGAGTACCAGCTGCGGGGCCCCACCCGGTTCGGTCCTCGGCAGTTGACCCTCGATCACCTTTCCGATCGTCGCCCCGGTGATCGCCTCAGCCAGTTCCTCCTGCGGCAATCCCACCAGCACCGCCTCGACATCCTTTTTGCCCAGGGTGACCCGGCCCACGATACGAGGGATCACCCGAACGACTCCTTCGAAACGCGCGATGTCTTCGGCAGCCGCCAGGCGAATCGGGACGCGTCGTCCGAACCGGCTGCCAGCCACATAGAGATCCGGAAGGGCGATCGCACCCGGTCCGTCCGCCGAGCCAATCGCCACAAGGGCCTCCTGGCGGATGCCCTCGACCAACCCCATTCCGACCAGATAGGGAACCAAAACGGACAGCACCGCAGCGATCGTGACCGCGCTGCGGATCGGGTGCCGTCCGATCGACGCACATCCTGTCCGCGCAATTTCAACGAACGCCGACATCGCCCGAGGTCCTCCCATTGGGCCTGGTCACATCAGCGGTGGACGGCAGCAATTCGCGGCCACAACGCGGGCACAGCAGTGATCCTCCGGGAACAGGTCCGGCATCGAACCGGCACTCGCCATCGAGCCGAGGATCCAGGTGAGCCGGGCAGGCCAAATCAACCGTCGGACCTCCACCCAGTCCTCCCGTCAGTTCCTGGAACGCCCTCGCCGCGGCCAGGTGATCCGACGTTCCACTGAGTGTCGAGCCTACGGCGGCCACCGACAGCACCGCCATCAACCCACACAGACACAATACTCCTCGTGGGGATCTCGGCATCATCGTTCGAGCTCCCTCACACCGGCAAACGGATGTTCATCACCCCGCATCAGACGACCCCGGGATTCCTGGGCGTGCCGAAGAGCCGTTTCCTGATCTCCGAACACGTGCCAGCGATTCCCGTTGATCCGATTGGTGACCACGGCACTGCGGACGAAAAACGCATCGGCCGAGTCGATCGGGTTCCCGCCGTGTTCGTCTCGCACCTGGATGCGATTCGGCGTTTCCGAGTGGGCCGCCAGCCAGTTGCGGGCACAGCGGACGTCGCAGCAGGTGACATTCCGCCCCACCAGTTCCAGCGTGACGGCCGCCTCGAGACGCACGACCTGGCCGTCCCATTCGCAGCGGGAGACAGAACCGCCGTTTCGGAGGATGTTGCCAATCACCGGGAGCATCCCCAGCACGACCAGGACGGCCAGACCGCTTCGCCACCAGGAGGCCGGTGGGTTCACAGGACACACCATTGCACCGAGAGAAGGGAGAACGATCCAAGGTAGCTGAAGAGGCCAAGAAAGAGAACGCGTGCCTGCAACCCGGGCAGAATCTCTCTCGTCTCGGGAACATCGGCACAGAAACTCGCGATCGATCCGGCAGCAACCCACAAGCTCCCAACCATGAACAACACGATCCCGATCACGCTCTCAGGCAATTCGGACACCAAGTCGTATGGACAGTGATGGGGTCGCTGCAACAGCGCAGGCGAGAGCACGTCGACCAGGAAAAGTCCTCCGAGGAGGGAAACCACCAGCGTGCTTGCCAACAGTCCTCCCATCCTCTTCGGGCCACCCCGCTGCTTTCGGATCGAGTCCAGAATCAAGATCAGCAGCCCGGCCCACAACAACATGAAGACCACCGCCAGTTCCGTCCCGCTGACGCCGGCCAGCAACGGCTCGGAAGAACGGGTCGTGGTCGTCGATGTCGCCTGGGTACAGCAACCGGCCGCCAGGTGGTCTTCTTGCTTGGGGATCAGCAAATAACAGGCCGTACACACTCCGTCACACAGGCTGGTGCTGCCGATGATCAGCAGGCCCCACAACAGTCGTCTCATCAGCGGAGCGTTCGACGTGGCCCTGTTGGCCAGGTAGATCACCAGCCAGGCTCCACCCATCAGCATCAGCAGGGGCTTGAACACCTGCAGGGCCGTAAGCAAGCCGGGCAAAAAACGACTCGCACCGAGGCTGCCGGTCCCAATCCGCGTGACCCCATCAATGCACATCACACCCGGCCACGACGGCACGTAACTCTGCAACAGCAGGTACAACAGCGGCCAACTGGCCAGGCCGAGCCCCAGCAGCACCAGGGCCAGTGTCATCATCAGGTACGCGTTTCGCTCGACGGCCTCGGCCCCACCGTCGGTCCAGCCCGATGACCACACACGTCGTGAGTTCAGCCAACAGCCGGTCAACCACATCGCGACCGCACACTGCAACCCGCAGGCAAACAGCGACAGGATGGCGTAGGCGTTGACGATCATCGCCCGTCTCGGGTAAGTCCGATTCGATGCTGAAGCAAGACCGTCGAAACGTCTGTTCCAGCGATGCGGCCGCAAAATTCGTACTGAATTCTAGACTGTCCCGATACGAATTGCCCAATCGGAATTATGGATGCCGTCGGCCGTCGAGCCGTTTAGAATCAGGAGAGCGGTTTCGGATCCGGCACGCATCGCAACGACTTGATGGTGGACGTCATGATCTCCCGAGCAACGACATGGTCACCGGACTCCCGAACCATCCGGGTCCTGGCCTTCAGCCTGGCGATCACGCTTTTCGCTGGTTGTTCGGATTCCGCCCCATCGAGCCTCCCCCCGGGCGAGGCCGAGTCGGTCGAAACGCCCGCCGACAGCGGAGGCCTGTCACCTGACGAATCGACTCGCATCACACTCGAGGGTCTTCGCCAGGGTGACGCCGGAGTCCTCTGGGATTCACTTCCGAACAGATACCAGGTCGAGATCAACGAGATCATCCGGGGATTCGCCTCCAGGATGGACCAGGACGTGTGGAAGAGGACCTTCGCGCTGGCCGAGCGGATCCTCGAGCTGATGAGGAACAAGAAAAACCTGATTCTCGACAACCCCGACATGAAGCCCAAGGGCATCAACATGCGACTGGTCGGGGAGAACTGGAGTACGGTGATCGACCTACTCGAAGGACTCATCCAGAGTGAACTCTCCGACATCCAGGCCATGCGACAATTCGATGGTGGCGAGTTTTTCCCGAGCACCGGAACCAAGGCGCTCAAGCAACTGGCCGCACTGTCGTCCAAGGATCCCAACGATCCGTTCCGGACGGGTTTCGATGCCGACATTCAACTGATCAGCCTGGACGGCAACGACGCCACCATCGGCCTGACGATGGGGCGGACCTTCGTCATGACGACACAGCAACCCGTCGACAAGCGGGGCAACCGGGTCCCGGTCGTTCTGCATCGTGTTGACGGCAAGTGGATCGTTTCGGAGCTGGAACACGGACTCAAGCTCCTGTTGGAAGACGGACGCAACCTGCTGACCCAGATTCCCGAAGACGCCATCACCAGCAACCGCAAGCGACTGATCAAGCTGCTGGACCAGCTTGACGAGGACATGGATCGCATCGAATTGGCCAAGACCCGCACCCAGTTCAACCAGGCCCTCGCCCTGACCATCATTCGGCTCAACCAGCTACTCTCCGAGGGAACCGAGGCGGACCAGTCCGAGGAACCGATGGTGTCCGGCCGCACGGTGACCGTCGTTCTGGTCGGCGACCTCGACGACGCACGTCGCCAGACACTGGTGGACCGGCTGATCAAGATCACCGCAGCACGCGGAAAGCCAAGGGTGACGGTCGACGGGAAAACCACTAAGGTGATCCTGCCGACACAACGGTTCCTGCAGGATGTCGTTGACGGTGTCGACTTCGGAAAAGTGGGGGACGTTGACGAAGTCGAGCGGACCCTAACCGTGACCGTGTCATCCGATTCGCAGGAAGGGACTCCCGAAGATTGATGCTCACCTGGATCCCCGGCCAAGCGGATCTGCAGGAGACTCTGTCGAGTGTCCTGCGGGTCAGGGCACGACCGGTGACCGGGAAGAGAAAGACACCGGGATGACTGCAACTTCGGTTGCCGGATCGGTCGAACCCCGGGGTCTCCGAGTCCGGTGGGCGTTGCTGGTTGTGCTGCTGTTGGCAGCCGTGCTGAGATTGTCCTGGCTCGACCAGGTTCCGCTGACCAACCAGATGGCCGCCAATGGCCTGACGGCCAACGTGCTGGTGGCTGCTGCTCCGGAAACGGGCTGGCCACTGGCCGGCACTCTCAGCGAAGGCATCCGCGGATCCTCGCTGTTTGTCTACCTGATCTGGCTGCCCAACCAAATTGTCTGGCACCCCCTGACCGGGGTGCTGCTGGTCGCGGTGCTCAACATCATTGCTGTCGGACTGGTCTACCACGTTGCCGGAACCTGGTACGGCCGTTCCGCCGCCCTCTCCGCCGGGCTCCTGTACGCCTGCTCGCCCTGGGCGGTCATCTTCTCCAGGCAGCTCTGGTCCGGCTGCTGCCTGGCCGTGTTCAGCCTGTGGCTGATCGCTGTATCGTTGACCTGGCTTGAACGTGGAGGAGCCGGACGACTGGTGCTGATGCTGGTGCTGGGACTCCTGATCCCTCAGGTCCATTTCGGCGGACTCGCCGCCACGGCATGGCTGCTCATGGTACTGATCGTCGGCCGAGAGAGACTGCGAGCCTCGTCGCTGACCGCCGGGCTCTGCTTTGGACTGGCCGCCTGGACTCCGTGGGTGGCGTTCCACCACATGGGCGGATGGGACGAATTCACGAGTTCGTTGTCGGTGCTCAGCGGCAAGGCCCCCTTCGGGACCGCAATCGTCGAGGGCATCGATCTCGTCCAGGCAATGCTCCACAGCGGCCGGTTCGACTACTGGTTTTCGGCCACTCCGGCCGACCTGCCCGACTATTTTCCCACCTGGCAAAGGGGATTGATGTTCGTCACGGCCGTCCTGATGGTCCTGGGACTGGCCGCGGCCGTGGCCAGGGCGTTTTCGGGATCACCCGATGAGACCCGGCATCGCGTGTCGAAACTGTTGTTGCTCTGGCTGGTCCTGCCACTCCTGGGTGGACTGATCTACCGACCGGCTTTCCGACCTGAACAACTGGTCGTGTTCCTGCCGGTCGCCCTGGTCATCATCGGTGGCGAAGTCGGCCACTGGCTGGATCGACTCAGCCGGCAACCGGGTTGGGCCCTGCGGGCCGGCCTCTCCATCGTCGTTTTCTCGCACATCCTGGTCGTCGGATCGTGGAACACCTTCCTCGAAGACGACCAGGCCCGGTCCACCGGCGAGTACGGGCTCAGCTACCGCCAACGGCGAGATGTGGCCCGCTGGATCCTGGGAGACTGCGACGGCCAATCGGTCGAACTGGCAGGGCCGTTTCGTGGAGGATTTCCGGCCTACGAGTACATCTACTACTTTGAACGCTCTCGTCGGGGTTTCGATCGAATGGCTCCGAATCCGAATCTCAAGTACTGGGTTGACGAGATTCCCGAGGACGAGCGACTGAGCGTCGCCGCACGGAACAGCGTCAAGGAACGAGAAATCGGAGCCACGCTCAATCGGTTCCAGACCACCTCCTCGCGTTGGCGGATCGAAAAAACTCACACACTCGGCCCCTCCCGCATCTACCGCATCCGTAAACTGGAAAACACACCACTCAAAACCGCCTCGACACCGGACCCGGACCGGCCACTCAAGAGGCTCGACCGAGAAGAGAACGATGCCAGAACATGAACCCGTTGCTGATGGCAATGACCAGGAGACATCCAGGCCCATCGGGCTGGTCGTCGCAGGCATTCTCCTGGTGGCAATCGCTGTCGTGGTGCTCACCCGCGATGACAAGCCGGCCGACAATCCCGGCCCGGAGAATCCGGCCAAGACAGCCGGTGGATTCCACGATATCGCCGCAGAATCCGGACTCACATTCCGGATGGGGTTCCTGCCCGACGAATCGGGCACCACGTTCAAGATCAACCTCTACGACCACGGCTGCGGTGTTTCGGTCGCCGACTACAACGGGGACGGCCACGAGGACGTACTGTTCCTCAATCAGCTGGGACCCAATGCCCTCTACCGCAACAAGGGGGACGGGACCTTCGAGGACGTCACCGAGGCGACCGGGGTCGCACTGCCTGATCGTGTCTGCGTGGGCGGCACGTTCGCCGACATCGACAATGACGGCGACCAGGATCTCTACATCACCAGCACGCGTGGAGGAAACGTCTTCTACGAGAACCAGGGCGAGGGCAAGCTGGTCGACGCCACCAAGCGGGCCGGACTCGAACACGTCGGCCATTCGCAAACCGCGGTGTTCTTTGACTACGACAATGACGGGCTGCTGGACCTCTACCTGGTCCACACCGCCGACTGGACCCTGGATGAGCTCAATCCCAATTCCGACACGTTCATCGGCAAGGGAGGAGACGGATTCGACGGGGTGATCCAGAGTCCCAAGGAATTCAACATCCTCTACCGCAACCGGGGCGACGGAACCTTTGAGGACGTCACCGAGGCCACCGGATTGAAAGGACGTGGCTGGAGCAGTGATGTGGCCGTGTTCGACTACGACAGCGACGGTGACCTCGACCTGCTGGTCTCCTGCATGTTCGGCCGCGCCCAGCTCTACAGAAACGACAAGGGATCGTTCAAGGACGTGACCCTGGCCACGCTGGGCCGTTCGTCGTGGGGGGGCATGGGCGTGAAAGTCTTCGACGCCCACAACGACTCGCAACTCGACATCCTGATCGTCGACATGCATTCGGACATGTGGATGGGACTCGACCTCGATCACGGCTCACTGACGTTCGCCCAGCAAAGTGCGGGCAAGAAGTACGACTCGGTCTTCGGCCCCATGATGCAGCAGGATGCGAGCCTGGCCGACACCGAGAAAAAGTGGTCGGATACGCTGAACTTCAAGAACGGAGACGTGCTGTTCGGCAATGCGTTTTACCGGTCAACCGGGAAAGGCCTGTTCACCGAGTGTTCCGGAGACGTCGGACTCGAGACGTGGTGGCCGTGGGGAATCGCCGTGGGGGACTTCGACAACGACGGTTTTCAGGACGTCTTTCTCGCCTCCGGCATGGGATTCCCGTTCTACTATTGGCCGAACCGGCTGATGATGAACAAGGGCGACGGCACCTTCGCCAATCAGGAGGACAGCCAGGGGATCGAGCCGCCCATCCGGGGAATCTATCACGACGAGAAGATCCAGGATCGCGACTCGACCCGCAGTTCGCGTTGTGCGGCCACCGCCGATTTCGATGGTGACGGACGGATCGAGATCATCACCAACAACTTCAACGACACGCCCTATTACTTCAAGAACCGATTCCCCGCGAGCAATTACGTGGCGCTCCGACTGCAGGGCACACGCAGCAACCGTGACGCAATCGGTGCCAGGGCCACCGTTCGGATCGGCGAGGAATCCATGTTGAGAATGGTGCATTCGGCGGGCGGCTACCTCGCACAGTCCTCCAGGACCCTCCATTTCGGTCTCGGAAAACGGGCGGCCATCGATCGGATCGAGATCGAATGGCCGAGCGGCATTCGGCAGGTGATCGAGAACCCCACGATCAACCAGCTCCACAACGTAATCGAGCCGGACAAAGCGGAACCGAACAGCCAGCCCGCCAAGTGATTCGGCTGACCGAGCCCGACGGAAGCTCTTATGAACGGCAAGGTGGATCGTGAACGTGGCAGCCGAGTTCTTGCGGCCATCGGCGTCGTGACGCTGATGGCCTGCGGAGTTCTTGTCTGGCAGGTGACCCCCGAATCGACCAGCCGGGCCAGCCTGGTACTCAAGAAGCGTCCCATGCAGCTTCTTGACGGAGTCTACATGCTCGGCTCGCTCTCCCCGTCAGTCGCCTACGTGATCGACTCCTCCGAGGGGCTGATCCTGGTCGACTCGGGACTCGAAGCCGACTGCACCGCCTTGCTGCAACAGATCAAGTACCTCCAGCTCGATCCGTCACGCATCAAGAAGGTCCTGCTCACCCACGCACACGGTGACCACGTGCTGGGAGCCATGTACCTGTCTCGGCTGACCAAGGCCAAGGTCTACGGGGGAAAACGGGATCTCGACGTACTGCAGATCGGCGGTCCACGCGAAGCGATGTTCTCGACATACGACATGCCCGAGGTCCAGCCGCACCCCACCACAATTGATGTCTCGCTATCCGGCGGCGAAACCATAGAACTGGGTGATACGCGGATCGAGGTGATCGCCACTCCGGGTCACACACCCGGCAGCCTCTGCTTCCTGCTCGAACGTGACGACCAAAGAATCCTGTTTACCGGTGACACCATCTCGACCATCACCGGTGACCTGGGCACCTACGGCACTTATCTGCCGTCGAGGTTCCGATCGAATGCCGCCGACTATCTCGCATCGCTGAAGACGCTCAGGAACATCGCTCCCCCCGACATCCTGCTGCCCGGACACCCTCAGGTCGGCCTCGCCCAATCGGCGACCCCTGTCACCATGTCGCCCGGCGGCATGATGCCCGAGGAGGAGGGCGTCCCGGCCGAGGTGACCGAGGACCAGTGGCGGGCAATGCTCGACACGGGGATCAAGGAAATGGAGTTACTGGTCGAACGGTTTGCCGCCGATGGACGTGACTTTCTCGACGGCAAACCCATCCAGCTCCTCGACGGCCTGTTCTACCTCGGCGACTTCTCCAGCTCGGCCGTTTATGTCCTCAAGGACCGCGACCGGTTGATTGTCTTCGACCCGCCCGCAGGAGCCGGATTCCTCGAGTTCCTCGAGAAACGACTGGGCCGTCTCAAGCAGCCACTCGATCGGGTCGACGCAGTGGTCCTCACCTCCTGCGACCCCGAACACTCCGGCGGACTCCCACGGCTGATCCAGAAATACGATCCGGTGGTCTTCGCCTCCCAGCAGGGACTGACACAACTTCGCCAACAGTTGCCCAGGAACACGAGGTTCAAGGCGGCCGAGACATCCGGCGACGGATCCGAGTGGCCATTCCGCGCGATCGCCGTCACCGGCCGAGGCGTGGCACCGGTGGCGTACACCTTCCAACGAAATGACAAGCGGGTGCTGATCTCCGGCCGGTTCCCCGCCAAGCTCGACAGCCGTGGCCAGGTCCGGGAATTTCTCCGGGACCTGGGCGGACCCGAAGGCGACGCGGCGGCGTACCTCGATTCTCTCGACATTCTCGAACCCCTCCAGCCCGACATCTGGCTGCCAACCTCACCGGTCAACGGCCAGAACGCCAACCTCTACGACGACGGTTGGCGCGACGTGATCGAGCGCAACAGGAAAGCGATCCGGGAGAGCAATCGCCGCTAGCCCAAGGTTCGGGTGTACCAGCCAAGCAGCTCCCGAAATGGCGGGTCGAACCGTTCGGGATCATCGAGCAACTCGCGATGGCACACGTCCAGCGCGGTCCAACGCAGGTCGGCCACCTCGGTCGGATCCGGGCTCGGTGGGTCATCGCAATTGGCGCGGAACAGCGCCGTGTGTTCATTGGACGTTTCGGGACCGGCCGGCAACTTCACCAGGAACTCGAGATCCGTCTCCAGGCCGATCTCCTCCTGCAACTCCCGACGGGCCGCAACCTCGTAACTCTCGCTCGCATCAAGATGGCCCGAGCACGAGGAAGTCCAGCACAACGGGTGTGCGTCCTTGGTGGCCGAACGTTGCTGGAGAAGCAGTTCGCCGGAGGAATTGAAGACGAACACGTGGGCCGCACGGTGCATCAGACCTCGTGCGTGCACCTCACCACGAGTCGCCTGGCCGATGACCTGGTCATCGGCATCCACCACGTCGAACAGCTCATCCGGGTTGTCTCGAGGCATGCATCTGAATCCACAACTCCTGCAACGCCAGTAGCGCATGCCACCAACACCGAAACAAGGGACTCGGCCCGATCTTGATGGTTCGGAAAATCCCCCCGTATAATCAAACTGGTGGGCCACCTCTCACGCATCACTCTTCTCCAGGGAAATCCCCGCATGCGTCGTCTGCTGATCCTGACGCTCTGCGCGGTGCTGGCCATCGCCGCATCCACTGCCGACGCCCAGACCAAAAAATCCGAAAAACGGCGGTCCACCGTCAGAAAGTCAGGCAAGAAGGCCGGCAAGAGGAAATCGACGACAAAGAAGCCGAAGTTGCCACTGCTGAAGACTTCCGCCGACAAACAGAAGTTCCTGGCGATCATCCGCGACTCGATGCCTGTCCGTCGCGCCGGCAGCAATATTCGCTACACCCCTGTGGACCTCGACCGTTCGTTGGAATACCGCGTCGGTCGCGACCGGTCCTATGCCCCTCTGATCGACGACGAACGGTTCGTCCGCCGCGTGCACCTCGACCTCGTCGGCCGCCCGCCGTCGGGCACCGAGGTCCGCAAATTCGTCGCCGACACCACATCCTCGAAACGCCCGCGGCTGATCGACCAGCTTCTGACGACCGAGGCTTACGCCAGAAAATGGGCACGGTACTGGAAAAACGTGATCTTCTTCGAATCCACCGCGAACCGAAACCGTACCAACCCACAGGCTCTGGAGGACTGGCTGACCGGGCAGTTCACGAAAGGAGCCTCCTGGGATGCGATCGTCGCCGAACTGGTCTCAGCCATGCCGGTCCGCGACAAGAAAAAGAAGAAGGACAAGAACGACTGGAGCCAGAAGACGGGACAGAACAACTTCGTGCTGGCCTACGAGAACAAGCCACCGCTGCTGGCAGCGCAAACCGCCCGGCTGTTCATGGGGATCAGCATCCAGTGCGCCGAGTGTCATGACCACCCGTTCGACAGATGGAAGCGCGAGCAGTTCCACGAACTCGCGGCCTTCTTTTCACGCGGCAAGTACTACATGCCCAACCTGGACAACCCCGCAAAAAAAACCGAGATGAAACCGAAGTTCCTGCTGGGAGAGGAGCCGCCGGTCAAGCTCACCACCCACCAGCGTCGCGTCGCCATTGCCGCCTACCTGGTCTACAACCAGGACAACTACTGGTTCGCACGCTCGTTCGTGAACCGGATCTGGAACGAACTGGTCGGCGACGGTTTTTACGCCGTCGACAGCCTGGGACCCGACCAGGAGTGCCTGCACCCGTCGGTAGTCAACCGCATCGCCGCAGTCTTCCGCTACCGCAAGTTCGATCCCCGCTGGGTCTTCCGGTTGCTGTTGAACTCCCGGGCTTACCAGCGTGACATTCAGTCCATCGACAACGACGAGGACCTGTTCACCGCCGTGCGTCCGATCCGGCTCAACTCGGCCCAGGTCAAGTCAAGCGTGCTGCGGCTGACCGGAGCCAACCGCAACATCAGCCGATCGGTCGAACGTGAGTTCCGGTTCGACCCTTCCATTCCCCAGAGGGATCTCGAGGGGACCGTCCAGCAGGCTCTGTTCCTGATGAACAATCCGACCCTGCAGAACAAACTCAACCAGAGCAAGCTCAAGAAGCGGCTGGTCAACGTCACACAGCCCCGTCGCCTGCTGACCCAACTCTATCTGGCTGTCCTCTCGCGTCAGCCTACCGACAACGAGTTCGCCCGTGGTCAGAAACATCTCCGCGCAATACCCGACAGGGCCGAGGCGGTCGAAGACCTGATCTGGGTACTGGTCAATTCGACCGAGTTCCTCACCAAGCGATGATCCCCCACGACACCCGGGACCGACCATGATCCACTCGCACCTGCCAGCTCTCGCCAGTACGCCCCTTTCCCGGCGACGGGCCCTGGGACTCTCGGCCGCATCGCTGCTGGCTCCACTCGGTCTCCATGCCAAACAGATCAAGAAGCAGCAGCGGGCGTGTATCCTGGTCTGGCTGGCCGGAGCTCCGAGCCAGATGGAGACCTGGGACCCGAAGCCTGGAACCGGCAATGGAGGACCCACCAAGGCGATCCAGACAGCCCTGTCTGGCGTGTCGATTGCCGAACACTGGCCCCGGATGGCCAAGGCCCTCGGAGACGTCTCGATCATCCGCTCGATGGTGGGCAAGGAAGCCGCTCACGCCCGCGGCACCTACCACCTGCACACCGGCCGCCGGATGGGCGGACCCGAAAAGCACCCGAACTTCGGCTCCGTGGTGGCCGCTGAGCTCGGTGACACCAACTCCGAACTGCCCAACTTCGTCAGCGTCGGCCAGACACTCAGCAGCGGATTTCTCGGGGTCAACGTCGCCCCCTTCATCGTCAACCGTGCCGGTCAACTTCCGGCCAACGTGTCGTCCGCCGTCGCCTCTCCTCGAGTGTCCCGCCGCCTGGCCCTGCTGAAGGCCCAGGACGCGGAGTTGTCCGAGGCCGGAGCCGCGGCTCTGGTCGAGGAACACCGGGTGCTCTACGAACGAGCCCGTCGGCTGATGACTTCGCCGAAGCTCAAGTCCTTCAAGCTTGTTGGTGAACCCGCCGCCAGGCAGCAGGCCTACGGCAAGAACCGGTTCGGACAGGGTCTGCTGGTCGCCAGGCGACTGGTCGAAGCGGGGGTGCCGTTCGTCGAAGTTCGCCGCGGCGGCTGGGACATGCACAACAGCCTTTTCACCCGGATCAAGCCGGCCGCCGCCGAGGTCGATCGCGGTGTGGCCGCGCTGCTGGGTGACCTGAAACAACGCGGACTGCTCAAGCGGACGCTGGTGATCGTCGCCGGCGAATTCGGACGCACCCCCAAGGTCAACAGCAAGGCACCGGCACCCGGTCGAGATCACTGGGCACGTAGCTTCGGGTTGATGCTGGCCGGTGCGGGGATCCGGAGCGGCCAGGTGATCGGCAAGACCAGCCCCAACGGCCAGGAAGTCATCGACCGGGCGGTCTCGGTCGAGGACCTGTTCCAGACGATCTGCAGCGCCATGAAGATCGACGCCAACAAGGAACTTTTCACGCCGGGCGGACGACCGTTGAAAATCGTCGACGGCGGAAAGCCGATCAGCGAAATCCTGGGCTGAGTGCTCCCAACCGGCAAGTCGGTTACGACGCTGGCGGGGCGGTCACCCGCCCGGCCAGTTGCACCAGCAGGTCGTCGTCGATCGAGACCCCCTTGGGGACTTCCTTGATCCCGTCGAGCACCCCCAACACCTGCTCGTCAGAAAGTTCGACACCGAGTTCGTGCAACCGATGGGCCACGGCCCGCCGACCGCTGTGCCGGCCCAACACCAACCGAATCCCGCGGGCACCGATCTCCTCGGGCCGGTAGGGCAGGTACGTGTCCGGGTTCTTCAACAACCCGTCCTGGTGGATCCCCGCCTCGGTGGCAAAGATGTTGTCGCCCCCAACGGGCTTCATCGGCGAGAGACCAATGCCAGTCAGTTCGGCAACCAGCTGCGTCAGCTCGAACAGCTTCGTCGTGTCGATATTCATCTTCACGCCGTACTGCTCCTGGTTGAGGTGCAACGCCATGGCAACTTCTTCGAGCGACGCATTGCCGGCCCGTTCGCCAATGCCATTGATCGTGCACTGGATCACGTTGGCCCCCGCCTGCACACCGGCCAGCGTATTCGCAACGGCCAAACCGAGATCATTGTGGAAATGGACAGCCAAAAGCGCACGGTCAATGTTCGGGACGTTGTCCTGGATGTGGCGGATGATGTCGTAGACCTTTTCGGGGGTCATCACGCCGACGGTGTCGGGGAACCCGATCGTCGTGGCCCCGGCATCGATCGCCACCTTGTAGCATTCGACCAGGAAATCGGGTTCCGTCCGGCTGGCATCCTCGGGACTGAAAGCCACGATGTCGAACTTGCCGCTGGCGTAACCCACCGTGTCGTTGATCAACTCGAGCACTTCCGGCTGCTCCTTCCGCAGCTTGTGCTCACGGTGCAGCGGGCTGGTGCCGCAGAACAGACTGACCCCCCGCTTGTGACGGGGATTGTCTGATAGAGCTTCCTCGGCCGCATCGATGTCACCGCGAACAGTGCGGCACAGCGCGGTCAGGACCGGACCCTTGATCACACCGATCATCAGGCGGATCGCCTCGATGTCGGCCTGTGACGAGGCGGGGAATCCGGCATCCAGTGAGTGGACCCCGGCGGCTTCCAGGGCCTGTGCGATCCGCACCTTCTCGTGCGGTTCGAGCGTCGCACCGGGCATCTGTTCGCCGTCACGCAACGTCGTGTCGCTGAACAGCACGGTGTCACCACGACGGTGATGATTGATCACCGCCCGCTTCACCGCGCCGCGAACCTTGTTCTCGATACCCTTGAGAAATCCCGTCGTCGCCATGGAATCCATTCTGATACGAGGTCGATGCGGAGTAAAGAACCACTCTGGAAACAGTGACAACCCAGTATCAGGGTGCCGATCCTGTGGCCGTGGTTCCCAGCAATTTCGGCAGTTCCGTCTTGAGATCCGCCAGGGTCATCTCCGAACTGATCACCGTCCCGCGGCGATCCACCAGGACCATGGTGGGCAACGAGAGAATTCCCAGTTGTCGGGCCAACCGGCTGTCGAGACCACCGGATTCGTGGAGAGTCGCCCAGGTGATGCGGTGTGACGAGATGTAGGCGGGAACGGGGGTCCGATCGAGGTCCAGGTTGACACCGAGAATCTCAAACCCCCGAGCACGATACTTCGCGTACAGCGCCTGCAGTGCCGGAAGTTCCTCGGTGCACGGCTTGCACCACGTGGCCCAGTAGACCACCAGCAGCACCTTCCCCCGGTACGCATCGCTGCGAACCGTTGTGTTTGCCAGGCTCCTGCCGGCGACAACCAGGGGCTTTCCCTTGAGATCCAGCCGTACCAGGGCCCCCGCAGCACGTTCTCCGGCAGGTGTCCGAGCATACTGGCGGGCCAACTTCGAATACCACGTTTTGGCTTCATCAACACGAGCGGCAAATTCGTGGGCTGTCCCCAGCTGCCAGGCCGCCTCGGGAGTGTCTTCGGCCTTCGGATACGTGGCAATGAACCGTTCCAGGTCGGCCAGCCACACCTGCTGTGCCTTGGCCTGTGCGGCCTGCTCGGTGGCAGCCTGCACCGACCGGCTGTAACGAGCCAGCAAATGGCGATAGGTGACAAACGGCACCAATGGCGCGTTCGGGTTCACTTTCCGCAGCCGGATCTCCTCGGCCGCCAATTTCCCGAGCGCTTCGGGCCACGCGCCGGACTGGACCAGCGCCGTCAGGTTGTCGATCAGCTGCCGGCCCCACTGGTCCCGCTCGGAGGGCGTCGCGGCCGACTGGCTGAGCCCCGAGAGAACGTCGCTGCGACGGGCGTGGTAACGCGACACAGCAGCACGAGTGGCATTGACCGCCGGAGCCGCACCGTCGAGTTCACGGAGCTGGTCCAGCAGCTTCTGCATGCGTGGCGACACCCCGGGTGTCGCAACCGCGATGCTGGGAGCGGCCGGCTGCAGCAGCAGGCCGCCGGCAGTCACCTGCACCGTGTCGCCGGACAGCGGAGAAGGAATCGATGTCAGCTTCCAGGCCTGTCCGACTTTGACCAGTTCGCCAATCTGGACCAGCCCGCTGTTGCCTCCGGCATCTACGATCGCCAACGTGCTCTCGTACACCTCCAGGTCACCGGTTGCCTTTCCGGAGTCAGCAGGAATCAGTCCCGGTTGCGAGCAGTCAAAACGGATCCAGCGGGTGCCGGCCGCCATGGCACCGATCTTGGCCATTTGCTTGGCCGGATCGGCCACCGCAGCCAACAGGGACTTCTCGAGCTTCGCCTCGATTCCCAGCACCCGGGTATCCTGCGCAGTGATCAGAACGGTCTGCAGCAATCCCGCGTCGCGTCGCAACAACGCCTCGACAGCCACGCGGCTGGTTTCCTCGGCCGAAATCCGTTTCCACGAATCGATCCGGCCGTCTTCGTTCGAGTCGAGTGCCCATCGCGAACCGCCGGTGTTGAGCCATCGCGACTGGTCCACCTTGCCGTTGTGGTTTCCGTCGATGTCGCGATAGACTTCGACGCCGTTCTGGAAGTAACGCCACTGATCAACCAGGTTGTTCCCATTGGTGTCCAGAAACCTCCGCAGCACCTGTCCCGAGGATCCCACGACTTTCCATCCGCTGTGCCTTCGACCGCGATCGATTTCGACCCGGCACTTGGACACTTCGGCCGCCTCGGGCTGTTCGTACTCCACTCCCGCCTGCAACGGCTGGAACTTTTCGAGCATGAATCTCGCCTTTGGCAGATCATCAGCGCGGACCGACCCCGGAAGGCCGACGGACACCACCAACAGGCACCACGACAGACAGGCAATACAACGAGAACGTGACATCGGTCTTGCTCCACAAAAGACAAGCCGACCGGGCAACCAATTCGGTGACCGGGGCCGCGGATTGTAGATCACTGGCCCCGATCAGGTCAGCAGCAGTTTGACTCTCACCCACATCAAGCCCCCCATGCAATCTCCCCCCCGAGTCACCACGTCTCATCAGCGACAGTTCACCGTTGCCGCCGAAGACCTGGTGTCGCTCAGCCCCGGACAGCTCGATCCCGTCTTTTCCACGCCGCGGCTGATATGGCACGTCGAAGAGACCGCCCTGGAACTCCTGGGCCGGTACGTCGACGACGACGAGGTGTCAGTGGGAGTGACCGTGGACGTGGCCCACGTGGCAGCCGCTCTCCAGGGGCAGGAGGTCGTCTGCGAGGCACAGGTGGTCCACGTCGACGGACCCACCGTGGTGTTCCACGTCGAGGCTCGCGAAAACGACCGGCTGCTGCTTTCCGGAGTTCACCGGCGACGGGTCGTCCGCACCGCCCGGCTGCAGAATCAGCTCGAGAGGCTGAAAAACCGCTGAACGGTTTTCGGTCCTACTTTGCGGCTTCCAGGCAATAGAGGTGCTCGAAGCCTCGGAGGAACATCCTCCCCCCCGAAACGGCCGGCGTGCTGTGAACCTGTTCGCCCAGCTGCGACTTGCCGAGCACCTTGAACGTGGTTCCCGAGGCGATCACCACCACCTCGCCCTTGTCGCTGATGTTGTAGATCTTGCCGTCGACACAGATCGGGCTGGCCCAGAACTTGCCACCAACCCGTTCGGTCCAGACCGCCTTGCCCGTCTTGGCCTCCAGGCAGCTGACCACACCATTGTCGCACCAGAAGTACAGGTGGTCGCCGAACGCCAGCGGCGTCGGGACGTACGGCAGGTTCTTCATCCCGGACCAGACCACCTTGTCGGTGGTGACCTCACCCTGCTGATCCACCAACACCGCCGACAGCTCCTTGCCGCGACCGCCGCCGCCGGTGATCGCCATCACCAGGCCACCGGCGACAACCGGCGAATTGACCGCTCGCGACTTGAACAGGTTGGCCCGCCACAGCAACTTGCCGTTGCGAGGGTCGAAGCTGGCCAGCCCGTCGCCGGTGTTGCTGGTGAACAACTGAGGTGTCTTGCCCTCGCGTTCGAGGATGACCGGTGTCGAGTGAGCCGTCAGCCGGACCTTCCGTTCGGACCGCCAGCGAATCTTGCCGGTGGCGACGTCCAGCCCCGCGATCACCGAAGGACCGTCGTGCTGGCTGGCCACGATCACCGTGTCCTTCCAGACGATCGGCGAGGTGCCACAGCCGTGGCCGTGCTGGTTGTAGAAACGACCCACGTCGGTCTGCCACAACGGCTTGCCAGCGAAGTTGTATGCCCGCACGACGGTGTCATCGTTCGTGGTGAACAGCACAAACACTCGCGTGCCGTCGCTGGCGGGCGTCCCCGAAGCGTAACTGTTCAACGCATGTTTCTCGTGAGTGCTGGACGCCAGCTTGTCGGTCCAGAGCACCTTGCCACTGTCGGCGGCGATGGCCATCACCAGCCGCTGAGCCCCCTTGTCCAGTGCGGATGTCAGGAAGACGTGGTTGTCCCATACGCAGGGTGACGAGTGTCCCAGCCCGGGAACCGCGATCTTCCACTTGTAGTCCTTGTCGGTCCACGTGACCGGCAGCCCCTTCTGGCTGCTGATCCCCTTGCCGTCCGGGCCACGGAACCTAGCCCAATTCTCGGCGTCGGCGACACCGGCAAAAAACAGTACCAGGACAACGATCAACAGCGGGGACAGGCGACGCACGACGAAATCTCCGGGTTTGGCGGCTTTCCAACAGTCCGACAGCAACAGGTTACCAGCTTCATCAATGAGGGAACACGGTGAGCAGCCTCACCGGCCGATCAGTTTTCCGGCCAGTGGCCCGAAGATCCCCTTGCCCCGGGTCGTCTTCACGTTCCGCAATCGCCGCGGATCACTCAGTACGAACCGCGAAGCCCCAATCTCGCGACCATCCTGCCGGACCACCAACCGATCGGCATAGACCAGGAACTCGAGCGACAACAGCTTCCCGGTCCACTGCACGACGGCCGAAAGGTGACCGGGCATGGTCATCTTCAACACCGCCCCGTACTCGCGCCGCTCGGCGTCGGTCAGGAATTCGTACTTGTCGTACCACTCGTAGGTGCCCTTGGCAGACGTGGACATGAACAGCGCGTCA
>PBOJ01000027.1 GCA_002724315.1 Planctomycetaceae bacterium
CGGCACCCAATGGCACCGACACCAACAACCATCATGGCGACGACCACACCCGAAACCGATTTCAGCGATCCAGGCATTGGCCGCATCATGGTTTTCGGTCCCGGACAACGGCCAGGCGGCGGGACAACGGTTCCAGCAACATCAGCACCAGCCACACCACCAACGACACCAGGGAAACGACTGATCCTCGGCGAAAACTCTCGGACTCGTAATAGACGCTGATCGTGTGTTCTCCGGCTGGACAGGGGACAGCTCGCATGAACATGTTGGCCGGGACCACTCGTTCAACACGGCCGTCAACGGTCGCCTTCCAGTCGGGTGTCCAGGTATCACTGAACACCACCAGTCCGGCACGAGCCAGCTTGACACGCACCGTGACCCGATGGGCCTGTCGTTGGACCAACGTCACCGACTCGGAACCTCGAGCCGTATCGTCCCCGTCCGGCCGCGGCAGTTGTTCCTCGACGAAAGTGCCTCCCTCGAATCCCTGTTTGATCAACGGCCGCAGCCTCTCTTCCAGCGCCACCAGCAAATTTCTCTCCGACCCGGCTCGCTTCTCGAGACTCTCCAGAGAATCGACCTGGGTCCAATCGTGCACGATCACCACCCGCTGTCGGGCCGACGCGTTTTCGAACAGGTCGTAGACCTCGTCGCGATAAGTGAACACGGCCTCCTTGACCATCCGGTCACCGGCCAGGTCGACAGCGTAGGTCCGATGTGCCCCCCGGGGACAGACATAGTACCGGACTCCCAACAGATCGAAGAACTGCCGCTTGACCGGCCGCGGTGTGTCTGGACCGAAGGCAAACACGTGCTGCAGGAAAGGGGGCTGCCCGGAAATCGCGAACAGGAAACTGCTGAACCGGCCGGGAATCAGATCCTCGGCACCGCCGAGAGTGTGAAACCGATCGATCGCAAACCGGTTGAAGAGCCTCGAGGATTCGTCGCACAGGCAGGCCAGGCGAAAGTCTCCGGTTTCCCCGGCCAGTGCCTCGGCCACCCGATGCGACGGCGCGGCCTTCTCGTCGACCTCCGAAGACTGCAGCCACGGTGACCCCATCACGAACAACTCGGCAGCCATCACCAACAGCAATCCCATCGTTCCAACCGCTGGTTGTCGCCGCCATCTCGAGTAACCCAGGGCCAGCGCGACAGCCACCACGGTCGAAGCGACCAGGACCATTTCCCGAGACAATTCCGCAAACCGCTCGAACTGAAGGTCCACCCGAGCGACCAATTCGCCGGCTCCATCCGAAGCCCTCACCAGGCTCAGCCACCAGTCGGGAGGTTCGATCTGTCCTATCCAACCGGCAACCCCGTAGATCAGGCCTGCCAGGCCCAGTCCCGAAGCGACGAACATCACCCGGGAACCGCCACGGCGTCTGGAAGCCCCCTGCACCGCATCGCAACCCAGGGCCGCCATCACGGCCACGGAGAACAGCAGGAACAGCCTCAGGACGATCGGGCGACGGAACAGATTGAAGCCGGGAACGTAGAGATAGCAGACCGTATAGACCACGCCTCCCAGGCAATACGAGGCCAGGCCCAACGTGATGACCGTCCACCACACCGCGTCCTTGCGGTGGCGACTGAACACCCCGCAGGCGGCCAGCACCAGGGCGACCACGCCACTGTGAAACATCGCGTTCCAGTTCTGCAGATCGCCCCAGTAGGTTCCCTTGAGAGGGTCACCCATCAGACCGGGCACGATCGCCCGCCCCCAGTGTGCCGGCGGAATCGAGTGCGTTTCGGCCACCTCCAGAGACAGTTCGCCGCGGTGAGCCTGCTCCATGAACTCGATCGCCGGCCACAACACCGCCATCACCAGCCCCAAGGCCAGCAACGCCGATGCGACGGCCCCGGCCAGGCGGCCCAGGTTGGCTCGTGAAAAGCGATCCGACCAGTCCATCGAGAACACCAGCAGGTAAATCGGAATCATCCATGCCATCACCAGGGTGAAGATGGGACACCCTGCCAGGAACTGCAGGGCCAGCAGGCCGGCCAGCCCGGCCAGACCTCCGGCACTCCGACGACGTGCCAACCGATCCAACTGCCACAGGATCCACGGCCACCAGGCGATCGCGTGGACGATCATCGCCTGCCCTTCGTGAAAGTGCACCAACCCGGTTCCGCCACCGATGAACACCATCGCCGCCACAGCGGAGGCCTCGGAGGAGCACCCCCGGCCACGGCAGTACAGCCACGTCCCCACGCCCGCCAGCAACGTGTGAGCGACGATCAACAGGCAGAAGGCCCGTTCGGTCGAGACCAGCAGGTGAATCCAGTTGGGCGGATACAGCACCCCCTGTTGGACACTGACCAGCAGGGGAACACCGCAGTCGGTGTACGGATTCCAGTGGGGAATCGTCCCTCGGCCAAGCATCTCAAAAGCCACGTCGGCCAATGGGTAGGCGAACAGGTAGAAATCACCATCCCGTTCTGCCGGAGCCACACCGTCGGCCGCAAACAGGTAGCGCCCGAACAATGCCAACCACAACCCCAGCGGGACCATCGCCACCAGCCAGTTGCGACGTGACTTCACAGCTTCATTCTCCCGCGGGCCGACCCGAGCACCATCAACTCATCCGTGGTGAGAATTCTTCGCACGGCATCCCGAACGACTCGGCCACCGCCTGGTTGGTCACCTTGCCCTCCTGCACGTTGACCGCCTCGGCCAGGCCCGCGTCGGTGGCAACGGCCTCGGCCAGGCCGTCCGAGACAATCCGCTGGATGTAGGGAAACGTCACGTTGCACAGTGCGTAGGTGCTGGTCCGTCCGACCGCCCCGGGCATGTTGGTCACGCAGTAGTGCACAATCCCCCCCTCGATGTACGTCGGTTCCGAGTGGGTCGTCGGTCGAGCCGTTTCCACACAGCCCCCCTGGTCGATCGCCACGTCAATGATCACCGCTCCGGGCTTCATCCGGCCCAGGTCGTCGGCACTGACAAGCCGGGGAGCCCGGGCTCCGGCGATCAAAACCGCCCCGATCACCAGGTCGGCCATCGCCAGTTGCTCGCGAATGGTGTGCCGATCCGAAAACGTCGTGTTGACGTTGGCCGGCATGATGTCCTCCAGGTACCGCAACTGGTCCACGTTGATGTCCAGGATCGTGACGTCGGCCTGGAATCCGGCAGCAATTCGGGCGGCGTTCTTGCCGACCACGCCACCACCGAGAATCGCGATGTGGGCCGGTGGCACACCGGGGACTCCGCCCAACAAGATCCCCCGCCCCTCCTGGGGACGTTCCAGGTACTTCGCCCCCTGCTGGATGCTCATCCGGCCCGCGACCTCGCTCATCGGGATCAAACACGGCAGGTCTCCCCGCCGTCCCCGCAATGTCTCGTAGGCAATGGCCGTCGCTCCCGAATCGATCACCCCTCGGGTCAGCTGCTCGTCAGCTGCAAAGTGGAAGTACGTCATCAACAACTGGCCGGGTCGCAACTGTACGATCTCCGGAGGCTGCGGCTCCTTGACCTTGATCACCATCCCCGCCTCGGCCCAGACCTGCTCGGCGGACTCGACAATCTCGGCCCCGCACGCCAGGTACTCGTCATCGGGAATTCCGCTGCCCTGCCCGGCCCCCGTCTCGACCAACACCCGGTGCCCACCCTGCACCAACTCCTCGACTCCCACCGGCAGCATCGCCACACGGTATTCGTCCTGCTTGATCTCTCGCGGCACGCCCACGATCATGACGATCCTCCCTCCTCCTCCTGCCCTTTTGGCCATCAAACACCAGTTGCCACCCTGCGACAAGGTGGCTTGAATGTTCGCGATGCAACCGCCCCCCGAATTGTCCTCTGCTCCGCCCGAATTCACTTCGGTCGAAGCCGACGCCGCGGCCGAGTTGATCCGGCTGGCGCTGGCCGAGGATCTCGGTGATGACGGAGATCGGACCGGTGAAGCCCTCATCGACCAGGAGGCCAGGGGACGGGTCGAGATTCGCAACCGGGCCGACGGCGTCGTCTGCGGACTGCCGGTGGTGGCGCAGTTGTTTGAGACTCTTGACGAGCGGGTGACCGTCGCGACCTCTGCCCGGGACGGTCAAGCGGTCGGGGAACCCGGTTGCCTGGCCACTCTTGACGGTCCGGTCCGCAGCCTCCTGGCCGGAGAGCGAACGGCACTGAACTTCCTCGGCCACCTCTCGGGGATCGCCACACAGGTGGCGGCCCACGTGGCCGTCGTCGCCGGAACCGGCACCCGGGTGCTCGACACCCGCAAGACGCTGCCCGGCTGGCGGAGACTGGCCAAGTACGCCGTGGCCTGCGGCGGTGGAACCAACCATCGCATGGGCTTGTTCGACGGCGTGCTGATCAAGGACAACCACCTGGCCGGCCGGGGCGATCCGCTCGCCGTAGCCTCGGCGGTCACCACCGCCCGAGACGCGGTTCCCGAGAGCCTGCCCGTGCAGGTCGAAGTCGACACGATCGACCAACTGACCGATGCTCTCCGGGCCGCCCCCGACATGGTGCTGCTGGACAACATGCCGCCCGAGGAACTGGCCCGGGCGGTGACGATTCGCGACGAGCGGGCCCCCGGCGTTCTGCTGGAAGCCTCCGGAGGCATCACGCTGGAATCGCTCGCCGAAGTCGCCGCCACCGGAGTCGACCGCGTCAGCATGGGTGCCCTGACGCACTCGGTCCTCAACTGGGACGTGGGCTTCGACTGGGTCGCCGAAACCGGCACACGTCCCTAGGCCAGCAATCCGGGAATCGGCTCGTCCTGGTAGACGTGATGCGGCCGGTCCTCCGAATCGTACCAAGCCCCCGTGTGCGGGATGCCCAGCACGTCGTAGATCGTTGCCGCCATCGTTTCCGGCGTCTGCTTGGATTCCTTCGGGTGCCCGCCGATCTTGTCACTGGCACCAATCACCGTGCCACCCCGAACGCCTCCGCCGGCAAAAAACACGCTCTGCACCGCACCCCAGTGGTCGCGTCCGGGCAACTCGTAGTGCTGGGGCAATCCGAAGACTTTCGGTGTCCGACCGAATTCACCGGCCATCACGATCATCGTCGATTCCAGCAGGCCCCGATCGTCAAGATCGGAGACCAGGCCGGCAACGGCCTGGTCCATCGGTGGCAGCAGGTTGTTCTTCAGGTGGGGGAAAGCGTTGCCGTGTGTGTCCCAGGTCTCGTTGCGGCCCATGTTCACCTGCACCAAGCCCACCCCGCACTCGACAAGTCGGCGTGCCAGCAAGCAGGAGGAACCGAAGAGATTGCGACCGTAGAGCGAACGGACCGGTTCGGGCTCGGTCGTGAGGTCAAACGCCTTGCGAACCCCGCTGGAGGACAGCAGGGAAATGGCACTGTCACGATACCGGTCGAGATCGGTGACCGAAGCGAGCCGGTCGAGATGACTCTGCTGACGTTCGACGATTCCCAACAGGCGGGTACGGTCGTCAAGCCGCCTCTGCGTCACACCCTCGGCCAACGCCAGGTTCGGTGGCTGGAACTCGGTGCTGCCCACGTGCTGCACCGGCCGCCGCTGATGATCAAAACAGTTCGGACAGGCACCAAACATCCGGCACTGAGGGGCCGCATTGATGATCCAGGGATCGTAACGTTCGCCCATCACGCCACCAAACTGGCCGGGAATGATCCGGCCACTGGCGTGGGTGATCATGTCGGGAATCACCGCGGCTCCGGGCAACTTGCTGCGGTCCCGCAGCAGGTAACCGACCTGCGAGACGATCGACGGGTGATCGGTGGCCTGGGGCTTGTTGCCCGAAAAGCCGCGCGGGGTGTCGCTCCGCCCGGTCAGCATGATGTGGTGACCCAGCGAGTGGCCATTGGTCGAATGCGACAGGGAACGGACCACCGCCCACTTGTCACTGCAGTCGGCCAGCCGCGGCAGGTGCTCGCAGATCTGCAAACCGGGAGTCCGAGTCGAAACCGGATCGAACTCACCGCGGATGTTGTCCGGAGCGTCGGGCTTCATGTCGAAGCTGTCGTGCTGTCCCAGGCCCCCGGAGAGGAACAGGTAGATCACCGACTTGACCGGAGCTCGACGGTTCTGATCACGAGCCGCCTGGACATCGGCTTGCGTCAGACCCATCAACCCGATCGAACCCGCCTGCAGCCACTGCCGCCGCGAGAGATGGGGATGTGAGATCGGTGAACCAACCGTACCAGTCATGAACCCGATCCTACCAAATTCCCGCCATTGATGACAAATCGACATTTTTTGGCTACCGGGAAACCGTGCGACCGGCCTTGACCCCTGTCGGACCATTCCAAGAATGGAACCGGACACGGGTGGCGACAGGCAGCCCCCGATCTTTGTTTTCGGCACACAGACGGCATCGACATCATGACGGGCTACACGGTCCACACCGGCTCCAACGACAATTTCCGCGAAGGCTGGGACCAGATCTTCAGCGGTGACAAGAAGAAAAAGACGTCCAAGGGGTCCAAGACCCGGGCGAAAAAGACGGCCTCGCCGAAAAAGAAAGCCGGCCGTTCGGCCAAGAAGAAACGATAGTCACCGGCATCGCGCCACGAGGACAGGACCCGTGCAGTCGTCGGTGGCGCGATTGGAACTGGCGGTTGCCGACGGACGGATCGATCCGGAAGTCGCCGAGCGGATCCGTCGCTGGCTGACCGATCCTGCGCTGGGCAAGTTTTCCGGGGCCGTCGCAGCACTGATCGACGCCGACGACACCGACCAGTTGCTCCGGCTGTTCTGGGAAGACATCCCGTTCGGCACCGGGGGCCGGCGGGGAGTGATGGGCCCACTGGGGACCGCCACGATCAACTCGCGGACCATTGCCGAAAGTGCACACGGCCTGGCCCGCCATCTCCAGGACACCGGGCACACAGGCGGCCGTATCGCGGTCGCTCACGACACCCGGAACCGCTCGGTCGAGTTTGCCCGCCTGGTGTCCACCACCTTCGCTGCCCACGGATTCGAAGTGCTCGAGTTCGACGGGCACCGGGCCACTCCCACGCTCTCGTTCACCGTCCGGCATCTCGAGTGCGTCGCCGGCGTTGTCATCTCCGCTTCACACAATCCGCCTTCGGACAACGGCTTCAAAGCCTACTGGTCGCACGGTGGCCAGGTCCTCCCACCTCACGACAGGGGAATCGTCGAGTGTGTTGCCGGTTCCACCGACATCCCCACGATGGACTATGACCAGGCCATCGCCGACGGACACATCACCCGGCTCGGTCCCGAAATCGACCAGGCGTACCGCCGGGCCGTCCTCGCATCTCGGCCGCCGGCTCCGGATCTCCAGGTACCCGACCCAGCCACCCTTCCGGGCCTCTACACACCACTTTGTGGGGTCGGGGCCAGTTCGGTTCTGCCGGTGCTCCACGAGGCCGGCTTCGTCGGCGTCGAGTTGTTCCAACCGCAGGCCGATCCCGACGGGGACTTCACCGCGGTGCCCGACCAACTGCCCAACCCCGAACGCCCGGAGGTCTTCGGGCCGGCCATCGCCGCCGCCGATCAAAATGGCCAGGTCCTTGTCCTGGCCACCGACCCCGACGCCGACCGACTTGCCGTGGCCGCCCCTGACCCTGGCGGTGCGTGGAGAGTGATGTCGGGCAATCAATTGGCTGTCGTCCTGCTCGACCACCTGCTCGGGCGGCGCGATTGGCCCCCCGGGGCGTACATGCTGACCACGCTGGTCACCACGCCGCTGTTGGGAGTGCTCTGCCGCAACCACGGAGTCCAGGCCGTGGACGACCTGCCGGTTGGCTTCAAACACATCGCCAAGGAGATGGAAGACCGAGGTCCCAGGGGATTTGTCTTCGGGTGTGAGGAGTCCATCGGATTCCAGGCCGGGACGTACTGCCGGGACAAAGACGCCGCCGTGGCCGCCCTGCTGGTCGCCGACGTCGCCCTGGAACTCCACGCCGAAAACCGCACTGTCTGGCACCGTCTCAACGACATCTTCTCGCAACACGGACGGGTTGACGAGTTTCAACACTCCGTTTTTGCACACGGACCATCCGGCCGGAAACAAATCGACCGGGCCATGGACTCGCTCCGCCACCAGCCGCCGTCCAGCACGGGCGGACATTCCTGGAGCCGGGTCAGGGACTACCAGGCCCACGAAATCCGCAGCCTGCCAGATAACCGTGCCGACCAAGCACTGCCGACCCCTTCGACCAACCTCCTCGTCTTCGAAAGCAACCCCGTCCATTCCCCGATGATCACCCTGGCTGTCCGGCCCTCCGGCACCGAACCGAAAATCAAGTTCTACGGTTTCGCCAGCCAGTTGGAACCCGGCGACGCAGACACTCGCACGGCGATCGATCAACTCGAACAGGGACTCGTCGAACTGCTCCAAACCCTGATCTGCTGACCATCTCATGAGCACACCGCCCCCCACGTCGACACAACTCAATTCCTCGCCGTTGCTGGCCTGGATGCAACTGGTCCGGTTGCCGACGGTCTTCACCGCCCTGGCCGACATCCTGCTGGGAACCCAACTGGTCGTCCCCGCCGAGGCGACGACGTCGCCCAAGGCCCTTGGCCTGCTCCTGGTCGCTTCCGCTGGCCTCTACCTCGCAGGGATGGTCTTCAACGACGTCTTCGATCGGCATCGCGACGCGGTCGAGCGGCCAGGCCGCCCATTGCCGTCGGGTCGAATCACCCTGTCATCAGCCGTCACCCTGGGAACGGTGTTGATGATCGGTGGGGTGGTCGCAGCGGCAACGGCCGACGGGAGTTCGTCCAGAGCCGGCCTCCTTGTCGCGCTGGGCCTGGCCGTTTGTGTCCTGGCCTACGACGGACTGCTCAAAACAACTCCACTGGGACCGGTGGCGATGGGTGCTTGCCGCAGCCTCAATGTCCTTCTGGGAGCCACGATTGGCGGGTCACTGGAGGCCCTCGCCCACGGCCCCCCATTGCACGTGGCCGCCGGTCTGGGGATCTACATCACCGGTGTCACCTGGTTCGCACGAAACGAAGCGGGCTCCAGTACCCGTGGACAACTGACGGCGGCTGTCCTGTTGATCAACATCGGGCTGGCCACGCTGATCGCCTTCGCCGGAATGAGCCAGACCGCCCAGCAACAGGACACCTCCATTTCTGTCCTGCTACTGATGGCCCTGATCGTGGTGTCGATCAACCGGAAACTGATCGCCGCCATTCGGGATCCACGCCCCGAACGTGTGCAATCCGGAGTTGGCATCCTGCTGCTCTCGCTCATCATGATCGACGCCACTCTCGCCCTGGCCGCCTCCGGACGCACA
Organism: Planctomycetaceae bacterium; assembly: GCA_002724315.1. GTDB lineage: Bacteria > Planctomycetota > Planctomycetia > Planctomycetales > Planctomycetaceae > UBA8437. The sequence continues at coordinate 9,200 of PBOJ01000027.1, forward strand.
ACACCCGCCCTGCTGATCGCCTCATTGTTGGTCCCGGCCCTGGTCCTGAAACGCTGGATCCGGCTGACCTGAGACGGGCTACAGCCTCCGACGCACGCCCAACGACAAACGGCCCGCACACCGCCGTCCTCCGGCAGAATGCGGGCCGTTGCTGTCCAAAGAAAAAGTGACCCCGAGGGGATTCGAACCCCTGTTGCCGGAGCGAAAGTCCGGAGTCCTGAGCCTGACTAGACGACGGGGCCAAGTCGGTTTTCGGCCACACTTTAGGCACATCGCGTGGAATGTCAAGGCGTCGACGACAACACAATCGGCCGTCGAACAATTCCAGCCGTACATCGCCAAATCACCGGGACGAACTGGCGATCACCGCAAACAGCGATCTCAGCCTTCCGGCGTCGTCACGGCCGCAGCATCCGATTCCTCGCCAGCCGTCTGCTCCGTACGAATCGCATCGTGCACTTCGCTGCGATGAATCGGAACTTCCCGTGGAGCTTCAATCCCGAGACGCACCTTGTCACCGCGGACTTCCACAACCGTGATCACGATATCCTCGTTGATCACGATGCTCTCGCTCCGCTTACGGGACAGAACCAGCATCAGCAGGTCTCTCGGGAGGTGATGTTTGACCGTTCACCGACCGTCTCAGGTCTACCAAAGAACGACCAATTGAGTTCTCGCCTGGTTTCCGGCCCCTTCTCAGACCACCAACCCCTTCTCAAAGAGGCCAACAGACCGCAGAAAACGACCCGAATCCAAGCGCACCGCATTCTACGAACGGAGAATACGCCGGTCAACCACCTCGCAACCTGCTCTCCAGGTCATCGCGCAGCACAAGCCCACCGAGAGCAACGGCCCAAGGACGGATCCACCCCGACCCAACGGACCGAAAACACCGGAAAACGTATGTTGACAATGACTTACGTCATCATCGCCTACGCCGAACCGCCCTTCCCGGAGCGCCGCCAACCTCGCGCAGCGATTCGGGCAAAAAACCACCGAAATCAGCGTTTTCGAGGCATCTGAGCAGCCCGAAGGCGACGAATCGACCTCCGCTGCAGCTGCTAGAACGATGAAGACTCATCGGCAGCAGGTGCAGGGTCAGCCGAAGGTGGCGCAACCAAGTCTTTCAGCCCCTTGAGAGGCCGAACCTTGACGATGGTCTGAGCCGGCTTGGCTTCGCCCATTTTGGTCTCGCCGGTAAACGGGTTCGTACGCGGACCGGCCGGAACAGCGGCCTTGACCCGAGTCGTCACCTTCATCAAACCTGGAACGTTGAAGGGGTTTCCAGCGTTCAACTCGCTGCCAATCAGTGTCCCGATTGCACCGAGAACATCTTCAATCTGTCCCTTCGACAGCCCAGTTGATTCAGCCAAGTTGGACAGAACCTGGGTCTTGGTCATCGCTTTTCCGGCCATGTGAGCTCCTCTCTCTTTGTCTCGACGTCCTGAACAAACCGCCAACGCGGCCTGCATGGTGGCGTAGTAAACTCACGAACCCCCGTGTTGTCAACGAATCCTCGGCGTTTTTCCACCACTTTTGATTCCCATTAGATCAACCGGTCTTGATGCACTTGCTCTTTCGACGTCCAAAATCGTGCTGAAAACTCCTCTGCCGGACTTGCCGCCTCTCTCGGGTCGCGTCACCTTTGGGGCGACGAACAGTGAGTTCTCGGGAGGATTGAGCGTTGCGGATCGTGGCCGGACAGTATCGACGACGCAAGGTTCTGTCTCCGCCAGGTAACACCACTCGCCCGGTTCCGGATCTGCTCAAGGAGATCCTGTTCCAGCGACTCGAAGACCTCGACCTGGTCGCCGATCGCAAAGTGGCGGATCTGTTTGCCGGGACGGGGACCATCGGCCTGGAAGCGCTCAGCCGTGGAGCCCGGTCGGTCGTTTTTGTCGAAGCCGATCGTCGCGTCCACGAAATCCTGAAAAAGAACGTCGAGAAGATCGGGATCCGCGAGGATTACCTGTGCTGGAAAACCGACATGCTCCGCTGCTCGTTCCGACCCAAGAACGTCGACCACCTGCTGCCATTTGACCTGGTCTTCTGCGATCCCCCATTCGCGATGATCCCTCGCCTGGTTGACCGTTCGCCGCTGTACCGGTCGCTGCAGAGACTGGCTCGAGACGGCACGACCAGCGACGACGCGTTGATGCTGTTGCGAACTCCGACCGAGTCCTCCTTCACGATCCCGGAAATCTGGAGCCACCAGGACTGCTGGACGATCCAGGAAATGGATGTGCACCTGTACCGACGTCAACCGGTACCACTTCTGGCCGAGTCTCCTTCGACAAACCCATCCACTGCACCCGATCCCAGTTCGACCCCGGTCGACAATTTCCCACAGGAGGGCGACCCGCCATGAGTGTCCTGGACCGATTTCGTCTCGACGGCAAACGCCTGTTCATCACCGGAGGCAGCCGGGGACTGGGCCGCGAGATGTCGTTGGCTTGTGCCGAAGCGGGAGCCGACGTGGTGCTGGTGGGCCGCAACACCGAGAGCCTCGAAACCACCGCCGCAGACATTCGCGAGCGAGGGCAGCAGGCGGTGACCATCACCGCCGACGTGGGCCAGCTGGACCAGTGCGAATCCGCCTGCCAGACAGCACTCCGGGAACACGGGCCGATCGACATCCTGATCAACAACGTCGGCGGTCGCCGGATCGACATCCCCACCGCTGACATGCCACTGGAGGAGTGGAAGAGAATTCTCGACCTGAACCTCAACAGCACCTTTCTCTGCACAAAGCTGATCGGCGGAGCGATGGTGGCGAGGGGTTCGGGAGGGCGAGTGATCAACATCGCATCGATCTCGGGAATGGTCGTCAATCGGGACATCGGAGGACGCAGCTACGAGACCTCCAAGGCCGCGGTGATCCACTTCACCCGTGCGACCGCCGCCGACTGGGCCCCTTCCCAGGTCACCGTCAACGCAATCTGCCCGGGGGGGTTCATGACCGAACCGAACGTGAAGTGGGCAGCCGAGAACCCTGCGATCATCACGACGTTTCGCGACCAGATCCCCGCCGGCGACTTCGGACAACCCGAAGACATGGGCCCTCTGGCCGTCTACCTGGCCAGCGACGCGTCCCGTTACATCACCGGGGCCTCGATCGTCATCGACGGCGGTTACACGCTCTGGTAGGCAAACGCTCTTGGAGCCTCGTACGTCAATCGACTACCCTCCCGGCCGTCGTATCCTCCAGTTCCTGGTTGGCCGCAGCAACCCGATGGCAACCCATATCCTCACTGGCTGCAGGATCGCGGCCCGTTTTTTCGGCGTCGCCCTGTCGATCGTTCTGGTACTCGGCTGGGCCTGTGGCTGCGACCATCCGGTGGCCCAGGCGCTCCATCCCTCAAACGTCCTCCACGAGTTGCGGCCTCACCGTCTCTGGAGAAAGAACCAGAATCGTCCGTTGACCGAAAACGCCTATTTTTCGGTTTCGCCGTCTCCGAAGGTGTCCTCACCCGGAAATCAGCTCGGCCGCTCCACCGGCAAGCAACTCGTCGGCAACCGCCAGCCCGAGTAACTCGGCGTGTTCCACAGTTGTCGCCTCGGCCTCAGACCGGACCTCGACCCGCCGCGTGCCCTCTGAGTCAAGTACAACACCCTGCAGCCACAGGCGGTCATCGGTCTCCCCGGTGCGAACCCCCACCGGAGCATGACATCCGGCTCGCAGACGAGACAACATGGCTCGTTCGGCCGCGGTGGCCCGATGTGTTGCCGGATCACCGATCATCTCCAGTCGTGCGATCGTTTCGGCATCGTCGCCGCGACACTCCAGGCCCAGTGCCCCTTGTCCGACAGCCGGCAGCACGACATCCGGATCCAGAACCGCCGTAATCCGCTCGGCCAGTTCCAGTCGCTCGAGCCCGGCGACGGCCAGCACCACTGCGTCGTATTCGTCTTCCTCCAGCTTCCTCAGACGGGTCTCCACATTGCCTCGGATACCGACCACTTGCAGGTCGGGACGACGATGCCGGATTTGAGCCTGGCGACGCGGACTCCCCGTCCCCACCTTTGCACCGGTCGCCAGCACCTCCAGACCACCGTCGGCCTCGGCCACCTCCGACACCGGCTGACCCACGATCACCGCATCGCCGGACCTGCCGCGTTCGGGCACCGATGCCAACAGCAGTCCATCAACGGCCTCCGTCGGCAGATCCTTGAGGCTGTGAACAGCGAGGTCGGCACGGCCGTCAAGCACCGCAACCTGGACTTCTCGGGTGAACACTCCGGTCCCGCCCATCGCATCCAGACGCTGGACACGGTCACGGTCCCCCTCGGTGCTCACCTCCACAAGCTCCACCACCACGCCCGGCTCGGCCGACTCGAGCAGGCCGGCAACGTGACGAGCCTGCCAGAGCGCCAACCGACTGGCTCGCGTGGCGATCCGGATCACCGCATCGCTCACACCGGCTCTCCCGTGGCATCCTCGGCCACACCAGGACCCTCCGATGGACGGGTCACCACCGGCTGACTGTCATCGCCTGTCAACCGCTGAGTCAACGCCTGCTGCAACGACTCGGGAGTCACCTTTTGATTGTCGGGGACCAGGACACCACACGAGATGCAGAACTGGAAGGCCTGGTCGATGGTCATGTTCAGATCGATGATCTCGTTCTTGGGCACGTTGATCGTGTACCCGGTTACCGGCATCGGCGATGTCGGCACCAGGATACTGACCAGGGGCACACCGGCCGATGCGGTCATCTCCAGCAGGCTCTCGCCGGTCACAAAACCCAGCGACCAGATGCCCTTGCGTGGATATTCGATCGCCACGATCCGGTTGTATTCGATCGTCCGCTCGGTGAAAAGAAAATCGGTGACCTGCTTGACCGACGAGTAGACATTGCTGACCAGCGGGACCCGACCGACGAATGCGGATTCGAATTTCCGCACGGCCCAGCCTCCCATCCCCTTGGTGAACAATGTTCCGAGGAAAAACAACAAGATGATCACGATCAACGACGCAACGATGCTCAGCGTCACCTGACCGCGGAAGTGCTGTTCGGTCGCAATGAACATGTAGATGCCCCTGCTGCTGCGGGGCATCTCGGCGGGAGTCGTGTTCTTTACGACGAAGTGATAATCCTCAAACGGCACGGCCTCGCCGTTGATCACCACATACTCCCGGGACGGATCCTCCCGGAGTTTGTACAGCTTGGGCAGATCCTCCCGCTCAATTCCGTTGTTCTTCCCCACTCCCTCGTATTCGCTCGCATCGAGCAGGCGAAATTTTCCGGGATCAAAACCGACCGATTCGTTCAGGCTGCCGGCATAGGCCCACTGCACGCTGACGCTGATGGGCCGCACGATGTAGCTGTAGACCCCCTGCCCGAGCCAGAGGAGGATCACCACCGTCAGGATCAGCGGCAAGCTGATCGAAACGCCGCCAAGGAAGTTCCGGATGAGAACTCCCGGGCCACGCGATCGACGCGTGGTGGGGCCATCGCCACTGGAGTTCGGTGCCATCGTCGACTCACAAGGAAACGGATCAATCGGCAACCGGACAGACCGGCGACCGGTCAGCGGTCACTGACACAACGGCCACAACAGCCACGCTGACCCGGTCAGCCCCCCCTTGCCTCAGCGTCCGGGCGGCCTGGTGAGCCGTCGTGCCAGTTGTCAGGACATCGTCAACCAGCAACACGTGAACTCCATCGATCCTGCGGCGTCGCCAAACGCAAAACGAATCACCGAGATTGGCTCGGCGCCTGGTAGCCGACAGACTCGACTGGTCGGGAGTCCGGCGTGCTTTGCGGAGTATATGCCTGCCCACGGGGACACGCAAGCACCGTCCCAGCACCCCGGCAAGTGTCTCAGCCTGGTTGTGCGCCACGGCAATCCGTTTGGTCCAGTGCTGGGGCACCGGCACGACCAAGTCCACGTCCAGATGTTCCAGCGCCTCACCCCGACACTCCCAGAACCACTCGCCCAACGCCGCCGCCAAAGGCTCGGCACCATCGGACTTGCCGCCGATACACGCCTCCCGCAAGACTCCCTCGTAGAGTCCCAGCCTCTCGACACCTTGGAACGCCCACTGTCGGCCGCGACAGTGGACACATTCCGACAGAACATTCGAATGGAGCCGCGGTCCGGCTGGCTGTCCGCAGCGGCCACACCGCCGCCCCGCCCCGTCCCCGATCTCATCTCGACAGACCGGACACAACCCCGGTCCGCCGTCGGAGCCGCACAGCGGGCAATGAGGGGGATAGACCAGGTCCCACAGCCGTGAGATGGCCCGGCTGTTGCGCGCCGTTTCACGGCGGAAACATCGACTCAGCCACCGTTTCACCAAACGTTTCATCGGGGAACCCCGTCAGCCCCCACGCCTCGCCTGCCGCGACCATTCTAACCACCTGGCATTCCCGGGACACCACGTCAATCCCACACCCCTCCCGTTCGAACATGAAACTCTGTCACCAGCCTCGCTGCTTGGTGCATTCCTGTCTCGGACGGTTACAGTGGTCGGAGTGATGTCTGCCCCACCCCCATCCACGCCTCCCCGCGGCACAGAACCGCCAACGGTCATCGTCGGGGGCGGACTGGCCGGCCTGTCGGCTGCAGTGGGGCTGGCAACCCAGGGACGTCCCGCCCTGCTGTTCGAATCGCGACTCCGCCTGGGCGGTCGCGCGGGATCGTTTCACGACGGTGCCACCGAGGAATGGATTGACCACTGCCAGCACGTCGGCATGGGCTGTTGCACGAGCCTTCTCTGGCTGATCCAGACCGTGGGACTCGAAGAGTGCTTCCGACGAGACAGGGCTCTGCATTTCGTCGCCCCCCCTGATCCAGCATCATCCCAGCCACCTCTTGTCCACCGATTGCAGGCGGCCCCTCTGCCGGCTCCACTGCACCTGCTGCCGGGACTCTCACAACTGAAATACCTCGATGGTCGCCGGCGGCGGGAAATCCGACGCGGAATGCTGGCCCTGGCCCGTTGCTCCGGCCCCGATCTCGACAGATCCTTCGACGACTGGCTGGCCGAACATGGTCAATCTCCCGAATCGGTGGCAGGCTTCTGGGAAGTGATCCTCGTCAGTGCCCTCTCGGAATCTCTTGACCACATCGCCGTTTCCCACGCCCGCCATGTCTTCGTTTCCGGATTTCTCGGACATCGGAGTGGCTGGGAACTGATTGTTCCTCGTGTTCCGCTCGAGGAGATCTACGGGACACGGCTTTCAGGCTGGTTAGCCGATCACGGAGTCGAGGTCCGGACAGGGTCTGCTGTGCGGAGCGTCGAGTGGAAAAACGAGCGGGTCGCGGGTGTGCGGCTGGCAGACGAACGCGTCGTGGCGGCCGACCGAGTGGTCCTGGCCGTGCCCCACCACCGTCTCGGCAACCTGCTCCCCGAGCCACTCGAGTCCCACCCCCAGGTCACCGCGTTGGAACAACTCGATACCGCTCCGATCGCCGCTGTACATCTCTGGTTCGACCGTCCCGTCACCGATCTGCCTCACGCTGTACTGGTCGGCCGGCTCGGCCAGTGGGTGTTCCGTCGCGAATCGCCTACCGAAAACGGCGACTATCTCCAGGTGGTCATCAGCGCGGCCCGCCACGTGACCGGTCGGGACCGCGAGGAGGTGATTTCCGAGGTCGTGGACGAGTTGCGTGCGATCTGGCCCGAATCGGTCGGAGCACGTCTTCACCGCAGCCGGCTGGTGATCGAACACCGCGCGGTTGTCTCTCCACGCCCCGGCACCGACTCGCTCCGCCCCAAACAACTCTCCCCCTGGACCGGCCTGTACCTGGCTGGCGACTGGACTCGTACCGGATGGCCGAGCACGATGGAGGGCGCAGTCCGCAGCGGGCTGTCGGCCGCCGAGGCCGTACTCGCCGACCTGTCCGTTCCCGCACAACTGCAACCTCCCGACCTGGTCCCCGGTCGACTGGCCGGATGGCTGCTGGGAATCGGCCGCAAAACACCCTGAACCATGAAACGCATTCTTCCGATCGTCGGACTGGTCGCTGCGTTGCTGCTTGTCGGCACGATCGGCCTTCACCTGATCACCCATCGGAGCATCCTGGAGTGCCTCTACCTGTCGGTGGTCACTCTCACCACGGTGGGGAGCCGGGAACCGACGGATGTCTCCGGAGAGCCGATCGCCGACGGTGGCATCATCTTCATGATCATTTACCTGGTGTGCGGCGCCGGGACCTTCGGGTACCTGATCACTTTGATCGGCCGATGGATGATCTCCGAACAAGTCCGCAACGCCCTGGAGAAACGAAAGATGCAGCAGATCATCGACAAGATTTCCGGACACATGATCGTGTGCGGCTGCGGACAGATGGGTGAGATGATCTGCCGGAATCTGGCCGAACAACGACGAGACTTCATCGTCATCGACAGCAACCTGGAACGGCTCGAGGAGTTGTGCGTCCCGGAGGGCTGGACCTATCTGCACGGTGACGCCACAGATGACGGGATGCTGGAACGAGCCGGCCTGATTCGAGCCTCGGGCCTCGCCGCCGTGCTCTCCACCGACGCCGACAACCTCTACGTCGTCCTTTCGGCCAAACTCGACAACAACAACCTGGCCATCGTGGCTCGTGCGGCCGAGGAATCCGCCAGTCGCAAGCTCCGGCAGGCCGGGGCCAGTCACGTGATCAACCCGTACCATGCCGGTGCCGTTCGCATCGCCCGGTTGCTGATCCACCCGGGTATCGAGAACCTGCTGGATATCGTCGACGGACACCATGCCGACCTGGAACTGGCCGAGTTCCCCGTCCCCGCTGGAGGGCTACTCGAGGGCAAATCGATCAGCAAGAGTTCTCTGCCCGAACGTGGCCTGACGGTGATCGCCATACGCCGTGCCAATGGCGAAAGACGGATGCCAGTCAGTGGGGGCGACCAACTGCACGCTGGCGACTCCATCCTGGTTGTTGGCCAACAGGAGGCCGTCCAGGAGTTTCTCGCAGAAACGTCGGTCCCAGGTTCCTGAACATTCCCGCCGGGCCACCATTGCCAAATGCGGGGCCCGCCGGACCGGGCTCAGCCCAAGGCATCCAGGCAGTCGGGATCGGTGTGATCCAGTGTGGGCAAATCACCGGGTGGGTAGAGGTGGTTGTACTTCAGCCCGCTGCCGGTATTGAAGAGCACGATCCGCTCCTCAGCGTCCAGCCACCCGCTGTCGCACAACCGCTTCGCCGCCGCCCAGACCGCTCCGGCTTCCGGGCACAAGAACATCCCCTGCCCACCGGCCATTTCCCGGACACCCGCCAGCAATTCCTCGTCGCTGACGGCCAACGCCGTCCCGTTGCTTTCGGACAACACCTGTAGCATCAGGAAATCCCCGATCGCCGCAGGAACACGGAGTCCCGAAGCCACCGTGCGGGCATTCTCGAACATCTCAGCCGAATCGGCCCCCTTCTCGAAGGCCCGCACCACGGGAGCACAGTGCTCGGCCTGCACCACCACCATCCGGGGCCGTTCGGATCCGATCCACCCCAACTGTTCCATCTCGTCGAACGCCTTCCACATCCCGATCAGCCCGGTCCCACCTCCCGTCGGGTAGAAGATCACATCGGGCAACTGCAGTTCGTTGACTCCCGAGGCGTCGGCCACGTCGAATGCCAGTTCGTAACCCATGGTCTTTTTGCCCTCGATCCGGAAGGGCTCCTTGAGCGTCGAGAGATCGAACCAGCCGAACCGCTCGCGGCCGGTGCCGACCAGTTTGCCGCAGTCACCGATCAGTCCGTTGACCAGGTGCACACGCGCCCCCCCGACGGCCGATTCGATGATGTTGGCCGGTGGAGTGTCCTCGGGCATGAACAGCACACAGTCCATTCCGGCAGCGGCGGCGTAGTAGGTGGCTGCTCCGGCGGCGTTCCCGGCCGACGGCAGTGCCACCGAAGTCGCCCCCAGGGCCCTGGCCCGTGTCACCGCCGCCGACATTCCCCGGGCCTTGAAGCTGCCGGTCGGATTGAACGACTCGTCCTTGACCCACAGGTTGCTGAATCCTTCGAAAGCCCCGTGAGGACGGCATTTGAGCAACGGTGTCTGCCCCTCGCCCAGGGAGACGATCTCCGCAGGATCAGCCACTGGCATCACCTCCAGGAATCGCCACATCGAACGGGTCGACCGGCCACGAACCACCTCGGGAGTGAATGTTCCCTTCAGGCTTTCCAGGTCATAGTGCACCAGCAGCGGTTTGCCGCAGGATTTGCACAGGTTCTGCAGTTGATCAACGTCGTGGTCGCTGCCGCAGGCGGCACAATTCAGGCTCGAATGCACGGTCGGTCTCGGCTCCGTGTCAAAGATGAGTCTGCCGACGCGATGCGGCAGATGGAGTGGGCCCCGATCCGATCGATCGGGTCTCCAAGACTATCGTCGTCGCGGCCGGGCCGCGACCGAAGCGGTGAAGTCAGGAATGAGCCGCTGCGACCAGGCCGTTGAGCCATTCCCCGGCCCGATCCAGCACCACCGCCCGGTCCTCGCCATCCACCGCGATCGACTCGAGCCGCCGGACCAGCGCCGAGCCGACAATCGCACCGTCAGCGATCCCCTTCAACGACACCACGTGGTCGGCCTCGCTGATCCCGAAGCCAACGGCCAGTGGCAGATCGGTCCGGGATCTCAGGTCGGACAACTGCTCAGCAAGTTCGGTCGGTACCGCCTCACGGACACCCGTCGTGCCGGCAACCGAGATGCAGTACAGGAACCCGCTCGCGGTGGCCAAGATACCATCCAGCCGCGACGGGGGTGTCGTCGGGGCAACCAGTTGGACAAGGTCGAGCCCCCCGCCGGTAACAATCGTGGACAACTCGGCAGCCTCGTCTCCCGGCAGATCCGGAACGATCAACCCACTGAAACCTGCCGCAGACGCTCTCGAGACAAATTCTTCGGGACCTTTGCGGAACACGATCGCGTAGGAGACCATTGCGACCAGCGGCGGAGTCGACTCGCGGTCCAGTTCCCCAATCCGGTCAAAGATCGCGTCAACAGTCAGCCCCGACTCGAGTGCTCTCTGGTAGGACGCCTGGATCACCGGACCGTCGGCAATCGGATCGCTGTAGGGAAATCCCACCTCAACCAGGTCGACACCGCGTCGCCCGAGTTCACCGATCACCGCCAGGGTCGTATCGAGATCGGGATCGCCGGCAGTGACAAACGGCATGAACGCCATTTGCCCCGCCTCGCGGAGCTGTGTGAAGCGGGCGGCGATCGGGGTCGGGCTATTCATCGCGACGCGGACTCGTCAATCAACCGGGACACTTCAGCCACGTCCTTGTCTCCACGACCGGACAGACACACGACCACCACCTGGTCCGGCTCCATCCCGGAGGCCACCGTGCAGGCATGTGCCACCGCGTGGGAACTCTCAACGGCCGGGATGATCCCTTCGGTCCGCACCAGCCGTCCGAAGGCCTCCAGTGCGTCGTCGTCAACAACGTTGGAATACTGCACCCGACCGGTGTCTTTCCAGTAACTGTGTTCGGGGCCAACCCCGGGATAGTCGAGACCGGCCGAAACGCTGTGGACGTCCTGGGTCTGGCCGTCACCGTCCTGCAACACGTAGCTGAAACTGCCATGCAGGACCCCCGGCTGGCCGAAGCTCAACGGGCTGGCGTTCTCACCAACCCCCGACCCGCGACCTCCCGCCTCGACGCCCTCCAGCCGGACTTCCCGGTCATCGACGAACGGGTGAAACATTCCCGCGGCATTGGACCCGCCCCCCACGCAGGCCACCACCACCTCGGGCAATCGCTCGAACGTCTCCAGGCACTGCCGCCGGGTCTCGCGGCCGATCACCGACTGGAAGTCCCGGACGATCATCGGGAACGGGTGCGGACCAACGACGCTGCCAATGACGTAGTGAGTGGTATCAACACTGGCCATCCAGTCTCGCATCGCCTCGTTGATCGCGTCACGAAGGGTGCAGGATCCGCTGGAAACCCCGCGGACTTCCGCACCCAGCAACGTCATGTTGTGGACGTTGGGCTGCTGACGACGAATGTCCTCGGTGCCCATGTAGACCACGCACTCCAGCCCGAACCGGGCACAGGCGGTGGCGGTGGCCACACCGTGCTGGCCGGCACCGGTCTCGGCAATGACCCGCGTCTTGCCCATCCGCCGAGTCAGCAGCAGCTGGCCCACGGTGTTGTTGATCTTGTGCGCACCGGTGTGATTGAGATCCTCCCGTTTCAGGAAGATCTTCGCTCCGCCCATCTCCGATGTCAGCCTCTCGGCAAAATACAACGGGCTGGGACGGCCCACGTAACTGCCCAGCAGGTGGTCGAATTCCTCGGCAAAAACCGGATCGGCCTTCGCACGCAGGTACTCGTCGGTCAGTTCCTCGAGTGCCCGCATCAGCGTCTCGGGCACAAAACGGCGACCGAACGGCCCAAAGCGACCGAGTTCGTCGGGGACTTGACTGGTGGCGGAGGTCATCCGGGACTCCGAGAAAACCAAACTGCCATTATTCTGGTCACCCCCGAGTCGGTCAACGGCCTTGGCCTTCGGGACACCACGCTGTTTGACACATCGCCGCGGGGCTCGCATGATGTCCGCCGGCCATTCCAGCAGCGCGTTTCGCCCGGAGAAGCTCATGTTCCAGATGCAAGTCCCCGCCGACGAGTCGGCCGTCGCACGCCTGTTTGAGCGTGGCGAAGCGGCGATCCCCGGCGGCGTCTGCTCGAGTACCCGGCGAAACAAGGCGTGGGATTCCCCGGTCTACGCCCAGCGTGCGGCCGGCAGCAGGTTCTGGGATGTCGCCGGGCGGGAGTTTCTGGACTTCTCGATGAGCCACGGGGCCACGTTGCTCGGTCACGCTCCCGAGTGCCTGCGACACGTGTTCGACACCGCGTGGGAACACGGGGTGCTGTGCAGCATGGATACGCCTTTCCACGTCGACCTGGCCGAACAGCTCTGCCGGGTGGTCCCGTGTGCCGAGCGGGTCCGCTTCACCGGTTCGGGATCCGAAGCCACCCTGCACGCGTTGCGGCTGTGTCGAGCTGCCAGCGGTCGCGACAAGATCATTCGCTTCTTCGGTCACTTTCACGGTTACCACGAGTTCACCTACATCGGCGGCCACCCCCCCGCCGACCAGTTGGACGCACAGCCACCCTACCGCGAGAGCGCGGGGATCCCCGAGTCGATGGCCGAGTTGATCATTCCGGTCGAGTACAACAATCTCGAGGCGCTGGAAGCCGTCGTGGCCGCGCACGCCGGTGAAGCCGGAACCCTGCTGGTCGAACCGGTCGACTACAACTGCGGCTGCATCACCCCGGCTCCGGGTTTCCTCGAGGCGACCCGGGCGCTGGCCGACGAACACGACCTGGTGCTGTTCTTTGACGAAGTGCAGTCGTTCGCCAAGGCGAGTCCCGGAGGAGCCCAACAGGACTTCGGCGTGACGCCGGACATCTGCACGATCGGCAAGTCGCTCGGAGGAGGCCTGCCGCTCTCGGCCATCGGCGGCCGGGCCGACCTGATGGATCTCTACGCCCCCACCGGTCCTGTCGCCCACTCGGGCACCTTCAACGCCCCGCTGCCGTCAATTCTCGGTGGCCTGGCCTTCGTCGACCATATCCAGAGGCCCGGTTTCTGGAAGACGATTGGCGGACTGGGCGAGGTGCTGTTTGCCGGGCTCGAGGACATCGCCGGCCGCAGCCGGCTGCCGGTCGTGTTTCAGCACCACGGCAGCCGCTTCGGGATCATCTTCGGCACCCGCGACCCGGTCACCAACTACTCGCAGGCGCTGGTCCACGATCCCGAGACAATGCTCGAGTTCTGCCGACAAACGACCAGCCGGGGTGTCTACTTCCACGACTACGGTGGAGGGCCCTGTCACCACGGCTATTCTCTGGCCCATTCGCTCGAGGACATCGACCAGGCCCTGCAAGCGATCGACGATTCGCTGCAGGCAATGGGGTGATCCGGGCAATCCAACGGGCTTGTTTTTGCCCCGAACCTGCTACATTAGTTCTATGCCGGTCAAGGTTCGTTGCCGTCAGTGCGAAAAGGTCTTTGCCGCGCCCGACCGGGCACGGGGCAAGAGGATCCGCTGCCCCGAGTGCCGGGAACCAGTCAAGGTTCCGGCAGGAAAGCGGAAAAGACCCGCCGAAACCGAATCGGCAGACGACGAGTCCCTGTTCTCCTCGCTGGATCTGAGCCAGGCCGAAGACACCACGGCACGTCTGTGCCCGAAGTGTGCCGCAGAGGTCAGCACCGAGGCCCGCACCTGTCCCCACTGCCATGTCGACCTGCAGACCGGAGCGATCAGTTCCCGCATGCAGAAGCGGCTCAAGCGGAAGGGACCGGATCCGGCCCTGTTCTACAAGACGGCCTGGGCCGATTCCTGGCGGTTCATGCTGTCCAACCAACGACTGGTCTTCCAGACGTGGATCGTCAACATCTTCATCGTCACGATGCAGGTGCTCATGGTCTTCGTCGCGTTCTGGATCGTCATCACCTTCCTGCCGCCTGTCCCGGACGAAGCCCAGCAGATGGCGATGGGGGAGAATGCCGAGGAGGAGGAAAAGTTCAAGGTTCCTCTGCTCTCAGAGCTCCTGCTCAAGAACGGTTTCAATATCCTGTCGGTGATGTCGGCGTTCATCTACATGGTCATCGCCGGCTGGTTCTGGACGATGGCGGTCCAGATCGTCAGAACCACGCTGTCTCGTAAGACACAGGCCAAGCGGCTCTCGTTTCAGGTCGTCGATTCGCTTGCCAACGGGTTCAAGATGTATTTCTGGTGTGTCATCTTTCCGCTTCCGGTGCTGATCGTGGCCGTGCCGGCGATCCTCCTGTTGGCGGGAGGGTCGACCGTCTTCAGCGGCGGCGCCCTGCCCCAGCCGCAAGCGTTCCGGACGGTCCCGATCATGATCATCGGCGGCGCCATCGGACTCGTGACCGCCCTTTCGGTCCCCTCGGCCCTGGCACACATGGCCCAGAAACACACCTACAGAGCCTGGTCACTTCCCCTGATGGCCGTCACCTCCGTCCGCAACATCGTCCCCACGCTGTATCTCGGACTGATCGGCCTGGTCGCGGCCATCTTGCCGGTCGCGGTGATTGGTGGCGGGGTCGCTGTCAACTTCTACGTGCTCAAGGTGGCATTCAACACCCCGCACTTTTTGGCCTGGACCCCGCTGAGCACCTTCGAAGGTGTTACCGAGGGAGCCGAGGTCGGCATCTCGTTTCCCTGGACGGCCATCGGTGGCTATGCCGGCACCATCGTCGTCGCCTCCCTGTTCGGAGCCTACGCGCTGATCTTCTGGACGCGGGCCGTGGGACTCTACACGTACTACTTCCAACAGAGGCTGGAATTGATCAAGGGCACGAAGCCCGGCGAACTCGCCGGATTCTGGGCCCGGTACGTCGCCGCCTTGGTCGACACGGTGATCGTTGCGGTGGTGGGTTGTATTTTCGAGCCGGTCGAACTCTGGAAGATGAACGAAAAGGGCAAGCTGGTCGCGGTGCTCTTCGCGGGATTGGCCGTGTCACTGATAAGCCAGTACGGATTCAGCCGGGGGCTCGGATTGAGCTACCTGGCCCTGCTGCCCATCTGTGGAATCAGCTACTTCGCCCGATCCGAGTGTTCCAAGGAACAGGCGACGCTGGGCAAGGAGGCGGTCGGCATCATGGTCTCGGGACTCAACGGTGAGCGACTGACATTCGCGCAGGCCCTCACACGGGCGTTCATGAAGATCCTGCTCGGGGTCGTCTCCTTCGCCGCCGGATTCACACCGCGAAAACAGGCACCTCACGACGTCATCGCGAAGACGCTGGTCGTCTTCCGCGGCGATCTCGACCGCGAGTGACCGACAGGTGCCACCGTTGACACGTCTCCGGGCCGATCTACAATTGGGGATCGAGCCACGTCAATGACCTGACGGAGACCCCGTCGGGTTCCCGACGGGGCCTGCAAGGTGGCCAGGCTGGCCGCCGCCTGCCCGTGCCCGGGCTTCACGGCATTGACCCCGCTCCGAAACTCCCCGGGGCCTTCCGACCGCTGTGGAAAACCTCCCGTCGTCCCGGCCCAACAGAACCCAAGCGGCCCAAGGCTCCACCCGTTCCCCTCCTCATCACCTCCCTGTAGTCGTCTGCCCATGGTCACCAGGAACTCCAAGGATCTCTTTGACGAGAGCACGATGAGCTTCGGGGACCATCTCGAAGTCCTCAGGATTCATCTCTTCAAGGCCCTGATCGGGTTGTTCGTCGGAGTCATGCTCACGCTGATCTTCGGTGACAAGCTGGTCGCGGTGATCCGCAGCCCGATCGACGACGCCCTGAGAGCCCAGGGCATCACCAGCCAGGATGACATCGCCGGCTTCAATCTCTGGGACCAGGCCCGGGCCTGGGTGACTGGCGAGAAGATCTACGACGGGAAGTCGATGGTCACCGGTGACGGTGTCCAGGCCCTCGCCTCGTTCCCCAAGTTGAAACAGGTCGAACTGGCCGGCACCACCGCCAGCACCAACGACCTGCAGGAACTCGTCGAGGCCCGGAAGTCCGCGGGACAACCTCCGATCGACATCCAGGCCAACGCGGTCGCGGTGGCCGGCCTGGAAGAACTGTCCGAGTTCGGGATTCGCTGCGAACTCAAGGATCACCGGGTGACCCTGGTCGCGATCACGGGACCGGAAATCAACGACGATCACCTCAGCCTGCTCAAGCCCGATCGTCTGCCGGACATCACCACGCTCGATCTCCGGGACACCAGTATCACCGATGATGGGCTCGATCACGTCGTACGGCTCAGCCAATCGCTCGAACGACTCAACCTCACCGGAACCGACATCACCGACGACGGGCTCAGCACAATCACCGCGCTGAAGAAACTCAAGACACTCCTGGTGTCCAGCCCCGAGATGACCGATGACGGGTTGCGAACGATCGCCGGACTCAAACAGCTCGAGTCACTCAACCTCGTCGGTGCCTCCATCACGGACGACGGGCTCGACCACCTCGCNCAGCTCGAGTCGCTCACCGAGCTGGCAATTTCCGGCGAGGCCATCACCGACGCGGGCCTGNAAAAGATCGTCTCCGNCTGCCAGCGGCTGGTCCGACTCGANCTGGCCGGNACCCGCATCAGCGACAGCGGCCTCGCGACACTCAAGAANCTCCCCTCCCTCGAGTCNCTCAACCTCAACATCGACGTCAGCGGCGGCGGNCAGACCGGCAGCGANGCCTTTGTGTCGGTCAGNGAACANGCCAGCNTGCTGGTGCGNGTGCGGCCGACCCAGTTGGCAGAAGCCCTGCACCGNGCCGATCCCGAACGGTTCGCCAAGCCCGCAGAAGTGCCCAATGAGCGNCCNGTGCCNCTGCAGTTGATCGCCGACGAATTCGCCGTGTTCCGCACCACCGCCGATCGCATGAACAAGCCGATCACGCTCAACGTGCAGGAAGCCTTCATGACCTACCTCAAGGTCGCGTTGATCGGCGGAGTCGTTTTGACCAGCCCGTGGATCTTCTACCAGGTCTGGCTTTTCGTCGCCGCCGGCCTCTACCCCCACGAACAACGCTATGTCTACGTCTTCCTGCCCTTCTCGCTGATCCTGTTTCTCGGCGGGATTCTCTTCTGCTTCTTCATGGTCTTCCCCTTCGTGCTCACCTTCCTACTGGGCTTCAATGACTGGCTCGGAGTCACACCGCAAATCCGGCTCTCCGAGTGGATCTCCTTTGCGGTGATGCTGCCGCTGCTGTTTGGCGTCAGCTTCCAGTTGCCGCTGGTCATGCTCTTCCTGGACCGGCTTTCGATCTTCAATGCCGACATCTACCGCAACAAGCGACGGGTGGCCATCCTGGTCATCTCGATCGTTTCGATGATGCTCACACCCGCCGATCCGGCGAGCATGGTGATGATGATGTTCCCCCTGATCCTGCTCTACGAACTGGGGATCTGGCTGTGCCGGTACATGGCACACCGCAACCCGTTTGAACCTGCCACCATCTGACCATTCACGAATCAACCCCGGTTGATTCTCCCTTTCCAACCTGAGAGGACATCTCCGATGACAACCACTCCAGCCCGCGCACCACGATCCGCCACGATCGCCCTGGCCGCACTGCTCGGCCTGGCCGCCGGAGCCATGCTGTTTGGACGGGGTTCCGACACGGCCGTCGCTGACGATTCCGACAAGAAACCCACCCGCGTCTACGAACTCCGAACCTACACCACCGCTCCCGGCAAGCTCGGAGATCTCCACAAGCGTTTCGCCGACCACACGATGAAGATCTTCGCCCGCCATGGCATGAAGAACGTCATCTACTGGACTCCCGATGACCCCAAGCTCAAGGCCAATACCCTGGTCTACGTGCTGGCCCACAAGAGTCGCGGGGCAGCAAAAAAGAGCTGGAACGCATTCCGGAACGATCCCGAGTGGAAGAAGGCGTACGCCGAATCTCGCAAGAACGGCCCCATCGTCACCAGGGTCGTCTCGCAGTTCCTCAATCCCACCGGCTATTCGCCGGCCAAGTAGTTGCCATGTCCCTTCCGACCCTCGCCTGGACCGGCGACGCGGCCACCGGCCACCTGGTACTGCTGGACCAGACTCGGTTGCCGCTGGAGGTCCACCAACGGGAATGCCGCCGCCTGGAAGACGTGGTTGAGTCGATCCAGAGCCTGCGGGTCCGGGGAGCTCCGGCTATCGGAGTCGCCGCCGCCTACGGCGTGGTCGTCGGCATGCAACCGTTTCGCGAGAGTTCCCGGGATGAGTTTGACCAGCAACTGGCCGGAGTGACAACCACGCTGGCCGACAGCCGTCCCACGGCTGTCAACCTGGCCTGGGCCCTGTCGCGATCCACCGAATGTGCACAGAACCGGCCGGAACTCGATTCCGCAGCGATCCTCGACCGGCTCCTCGAGGAAGCTGTCGCGATCCAGGATGAGGACCGGGACACCTGCCAGGCCATCGGTCGTCACGGAGCCGAACTGATGCCCCGCGGGGCCGGCGTGCTGACGCACTGCAATGCCGGTGGGCTGGCAACCGCCGGCTCGGGCACCGCCCTGGCGGTGCTGTTCGCAGCCGCCGACCTCGGGATGAACATCGAGGTCTACGTCGATGAGACCCGCCCTTTGCTGCAAGGGGCTCGCTTGACCACCTGGGAACTGACACGCCACGGAATCCCCACCACGCTGATCTGTGACTCGATGGCCGCCTGGGCCATGCGGCAGGGCCGCGTGCAGGCGGTGATCACCGGAGCCGATCGCATCGCCGCCAACGGCGATGCGGCCAACAAAATCGGCACCTACGCTCTGGCGGTGCTGGCCCGTGAACACCGTGTCCCCTTCTACATCGCCGCACCTCGGAGCACCTTCGACTTCTCGCTGGCTTCTGGCGAGGAGATTCCCATCGAGGAGCGGGACGGCGGAGAAATCACACGCGGATTTGGACGACAGACCGCACCCGACGGAATCGGCACCTGGAATCCCGCCTTCGACGTCACTCCCGCTGAACTGATCACCGCACTGGTCACCGAGCGTGGGGTGATCGAACCGGTCACCAGCCAGCAGATCGCCAAAGTTCTGGGAACCGACGGAGACGGGTGATGTCGGTTCGCAGTGTCCTGGTGCTCGGCGATTCCCCTCACGCCGCCGGACTGCTCGAACAACTCGACCAGGACCCAGGCAGCCAAAGACAACCCGACGCGTCCGAGTTGCCGGACGTGGCCATCCTGGCTGGGTCCGGCGAAGGGGACCTGGCCGTGGCCATGTCGCTGCTGGAAAGTGATCGACCGCTGATCGTTGTTGCCGGGCCGCACCTGGCCGCAGCAGCGGTCCATCGACTGGCACTCGTGGCCTCTGATGCCCGGGCCACGATCCGCTGCTGGCTGCCGGCCGTTCGAGAACTGACTCCGCTGGAGAACACCCTCGCTCCAGCCCCATCGCTGCGGGTCGACCGGGCAGACAATCGCCCGGTCGAAGATCTGCTCTTCGACGATCTCGCTCGACTGGGACGTCTCGCAGGACGGTTCGACCAGGTCAACGCCACACTCGGCCCCTCGGGGACCGTCAAGCTCGAATCCGATTTGGGATCGGACGCCACCTGGACGCTTCGCCCGACCAACGGTCCGGCCGAAGTCACCCTGCTGGTCGGCGACAAACCGCTCGATCTGCAGCAATCCACAGGAGACGATCCGGAGACGGAGTGGCTGGAGATGGCCAACGGGGCCAGCCACCTGGAACTGGAGGAACTGATCGACGTGGTCGAGACATTCGCCGCGATCCAGGAATCGGCCCGCCGACAACGGGCGATCGACCTGCATCACGAACCCACATCCGAGCGAACCGTCTTCAAGAGCCAGATGGCGGCCGTGGGCTGTCTGCTACTTCTGCTGACGCTCCTGGGACTTGTGGTCTTGCTGGTTCTCGGTGCGGCACTCGACCCCACCTCCACCCGCGCCGGCCGGGCGGCTCGAGTCGGATTCCTGTTGGAGAACGATGACTTCCTGAACAACACGGCCACTCTCTCGGAGGCCGGAACCGATCACCTCGAACGAATCGCTGGTCGAATCGAACACGTCCGTGTGCCCATCGTTGTCTCGGCCACCGGCAACAGCGATCTCGACAACGGCCGCCGTGCCGTCGTCGAAGACGAACTCGATCGCCGCAGCATCGGTGTCCGTGAGGGCCAAGTCATCACCGACAAACCGCCGGCCAAGTGGGCCCAGAGGCTGCTGAAATTCGCCCGCATCGCGTGGATCGCTCCGCTGGTTGTATTCCTGGTACTGCAGGGATTGATCCTGGCGACGCGGCGAGCCTCTGGTCGCCGTATGTCCCAGCCCGACCGGGTGGTCCGCTGAACCGAGCCGGGCCCGGATTGGATCTCGACAGGTCACCGACTGCTGACCTATAACCCCGAGGTCCGGGCCGCCACCGATCACGTCGGCCCCTCATCCCGTACACCTCTCCCATCCAGGATGTGGTCGATGAATCGTTTTGCGTGTTGCACCGGCGGACTGGTGATGTTGCTTATGCTGACCGGTTGTCGGTCATCGATTTTCAACCCCGACCTGGGAACCCATTTCCGTTTGCCTGGCTGGCCCCTGGCCAGCAATGACGTGCCCAAACCTCCGGATACGCTTGATGGCCCCGATGCCGGTGTGGCCGCTGTCGGGGGACAGGCAAACGACCGTGACGCCCAACCCAATGCCACACAGACCAAGCTCATCGCCGGGCGAGATGCCTTCCGGTCAGGCCGGCTGACCACCGCCGCCGGACACCTCGAAGCCGTGCTGGCAGTTGAGCCCAACCACGTCGAAGCTCACCACCTGATGGCCCTGATCAGTGACCGTGCCCGTGACTTCACCGCCAGCGATCACCACTTCGAAACCGCCATCGCCGCTGACCCCCGAAACGCCAACATCCTCAGCGACTACGGTTTCTCGAAGCTGCAGCGTTCGGACCTGAAGACGGCAGAAGCCCTGCTGACCAGAGCCCTGTCCGTCGATCCGGCCAACGCGTTCGCGCTCAACAACCTCGGCACCGTCCAGGCCCGCCAGGGACGCTACGACGACGCTCGCGCGACGCTCAAGAAAGCCGGCCCGAAAGCCGAAGCCAAGCTCGCCCGACTGTTCCCCAAGGGACGCCCCGTCACCACCGCCACCAACAGTCCCATCACCGCCGATCCCCCCAGGCAACTGCCGATCGAATCCAATGACCGGCCAACGGCCCTGCCGCCGTTCACCAGGAAATCGACGCCCTCCATCGACTCCGACGTGCCCCTCGTCCCATCAGCCATCGGTCAACTCCCGGGTGACACCACGATTCCCAAGACACTCAACGCCGCCAATCCGGCACGCGAGTTGACTCCCATCGTGCCCGGTTCGACACCAACGGCCGACCTGCCCTCACGTCCCATTCCCTGGGCGGGCACCACCGATCCACTTCCGTCAGACGGTCCCGAAATCACCCCTGCCGGAGCAACGACCCGTCCCCGCCGGATCAGCCCGGAATTCTCCCGCAGCGCCGCACGACTCGGTCTCGCCATCGGCCCCGGTTCGCTGGTCCCTCACAGTTCTCAAAAGGTCTCTCCCGCCAGCGAAACGCCCTCCGCACAGCCCACGACGCCCCCCCCTGCCGAACTGGCACCGGCTCCCGCTGTTCCAGCCGGCTCGATCACCACTCCGACGGTCGAGTCCAATCCGAACGACCCACTCTCGATTTTCGAGAAACAGCTCGAAAACAAGCCATAGAGCGATCGCGCTGTCCCACCCGAACACGCCGCGAGATCCTGTCGGTGCGTGTCGGTCGAATGGTGGCACCGAACGGGCCAGACCCGATCAACCGGCGAGCAACTGTTGCTCGACCGAATCGACGACCTCCTGGACCGACAAAGACTGCGAGCTGACCATCACCGGCGTGTCGGTCGACAACCAATCCTGGACCTTGGCCACCGCCGACATCACCGTGCTGTGGTTCCGGCCCCCGAAAAACTCGCCGATTTCGCTGTAAGCGGCCTGGGTGTGCTTGCGGGCCAGGAACATCGCCAGCATCCGTGGCTGCACCAAGCTCCGTGTCCGGCGAGACGACTTCAACTCTGCGGCCTGCACCCCGAACAGGGAACAGATCGCCCGCTCGACATCTCCCAACGCGACAATCCGGATACAGTCCCGTTCCAACTCGGCCAGCACCCGGCGCGAGACCCGAGCCGAAATCCGCTGGCGGCCAGAGGCGATCGACCAGTTCTGCAGGCAGTACAGAGCCCCCTTCAATTCACGGACGCTGTGGGTGAACCGACGGGCGACGACCGCCAGGGCCTCGGGAGTGAACGTCACCGCCATCCGCTTGGCCAACCGGCCCACGATCTCCTGGCGAGTCCCCAACTCGGGAGGCTCGATCCGACAGACCAACCCGGCCATCAGTCGCGAACTGAGTTCCTCGCTGAACTTCGCCAACAGCCGCGGATGCTGGTTGGCCGCC
Organism: Planctomycetaceae bacterium; assembly: GCA_002724315.1. Classification (GTDB taxonomy): domain Bacteria; phylum Planctomycetota; class Planctomycetia; order Planctomycetales; family Planctomycetaceae; genus UBA8437. The sequence continues at coordinate 32,074 of PBOJ01000027.1, forward strand.
AGCACCACATGGCTGCCATTGGCCTCAAGCTGCTTGAGCGTGTGCAGGAATTCCTCCTGCACCCCCTTCTTGGCGTCCAGGAAATCCACGTCATCGACCAGCAACACGTCGATACTGCGGAACCTCTGGCGGAAACCGGGTGTCGACCGCTCCCGCAACGCCGCCGTGAAGTAATTCGTGAACATCTCGGCCGTCAGATAGGTCACCCGCAACGATGGATACAGCCGCCGAATCCGTCGGGAGATACCTTCCAGCAGGTGCGTCTTTCCCACACCGACATGCCCGAAGAGATAAAGCGGGCTGAGTCCGTCAGCCGGCGCATCGCAGATCCGCGATGCGGCTGTCCAGGCCAGGCGGTTGCTGTCACCCACAACGAAATCGCCGAGATCGGCGAATCGCCGTCGAGTCCCTGATCGACGCCCGCCAGCCCCCGAATCGCGATCTCCGCCGGGAGTCGCGTTTTCGGATCCAGTGCCTTCCCCGACCGCCGAGGTCCTCTTGTTGGCAGTCGAACCACCGTCCCCGACCACTTCAGGCATCACGTTTGGATCCACATCCAGCCGCACACGGGCCGAGGGCCCCAGCACGTCGGTGGCCGTGCCCTGCATCGCCTCGCGGAACTGCCGTTGCATCCAGCTGACCACGAACGGACTGCCGACTCCGAATCGGACCTCATCCCCTTCGATGGTGACCGTGCAACGGCCCAGGAACCAGTTCTCGTAGTTCTTCGGCCCCACCCGATCGGCAAGCCGACGGAGAATCCGGGCCGACTCGGCCTGTTCGGGCAGGCTGTCGGGCTCCTGGGCGGGCCGATCCGGTTGTTTCGTCTTGGTTGTGGGCTGCATCGTGCACCCCCCGGGTCGACTGCGCGCGCAGGTCGCGCTCCTGTCAGCGACGCACTCCCCGGGCGAGAGTCTCTGGCACTCCGTTGCCTGGGCGCGTGGCGCGGTGGAACTTCCTGTTTGTGCGCGGAGTCGTTGGGATGTGGTCAGGAAGAGCCGCAGGGGGTCGAAATGAGCAAGAGAGGCTCGCCCCCCGTTCCGGCTCTGTCATTCACTCAATCAGTCAGTGGCGACGATCCTACCGACGTGGATTCGCGTGTCAAACGTGCCGGGGGACAAATCGAAGACATTCCATCAATTCGTTCTCCACGGGCGATCAAGTGACCGGAATCCGGGCAAACACGAAGATCGATGTGGGACCCTGGCCGACGGCGATGTTGACAACCTGTCGACGACTCGACGTGCCGGTCGCCTCGCCGCCAACTCCTCTAGATGCGGCAGCAACTCGGACCACACGGACCGGTTTCGGGAGGCGGACAGTCCGAGGCCAACGGCAGCGAGTGACCGGATCGGACCGCAGGAGCACTGAGCAACTTGTCGAGCGTCTGGGACTCGCATTCGGGGCAGGCCGGCACCGTCGAGGCGCGAACCAGCAACTCGAACTCAACCTCGCAAAGCCCACAACGATACTCAAAAATCGGCATCGTCAATTGTCCCGGAAATCTTGTGGAATGGGGTCCCGATCGGCCGCCGCCATGGCCGAATCCTGATCGCCGGTGGCGACACTTCGGCAAAGCCGGGCCGCCGGACTGGCCGGTTGACCAGCTGGTACGCAGAGAGTGTGGTCCGGCCTGAACCCCGTGGCCAGCGGAACCTGCGCACCACTGGCATTTCGTCCACCCGCCCACTGCGGGAGTTCGACGGGGCAATCTCGACCAGTTCCAGTTCCATCGGCCTGGCCGCCTTCAGCGGCGGCCACTGCGGCCGGTACGGCACCTCGATCGACGTCGACAGGTCGCGGACCGGCATCTCGATGACCAGTGTCTCCGCGTCGGATGTCGGCCGAATCGAGTCCAGGAAGAACAGGATGAACAGCACGCCGACGGCCATCCCCAGCAACCAGCTGGGGAACGTCGACCCCTCGGGCCGCAATCCGCGGTCCTGAATCGCCACCTCGACACCGTGCCACAAACCCGGCGATTCGACGACCGGCGAGCCGAGCTTCAGGTGCTGAAGATGCCCGTGCGATTCCTGCAGGGCCAGCCGGGCCCGGCAACAATCGTGACAATCGACCAGGTGATCCCGCAACTCGGGCCCCGGTTCGAGATCCTGTCCGACCTCCAGTGCCAACTCGTCACGTGCCTGGCCACAACTGATCATTGTCGTTGGCTCCCCACGCTCACCGTTTCGGACCGTTGACCCAACCCGGGCGACCGACTGTCCTGATCGAGACGCTTCTGCCACAACAACTGAAAACGTTGACGCGCCTCGGCCAGCCGCCAACGGATCGTCGCTTCCTTCCGGTCCAGGATGCCCGCGATCTCGGCAGTCGAAAAGTTCTCGAGATCCCGAAGCACCAGGACAGTCCGGTACTTTTCCGGAACCGACTCCAGGACCTCACGAACCTCCTGCTTCAGGTCCAGGTCCCGACGAGGATCCTCTACCGACGGATCAGGAGCCCGCTCCAACGGACTCTCGCTGAACAGCGGCTGGCGGCCCCGTCGCTTGATCTTTCTCAGGTGGTCCAACGTCAGATTGACTCCGATCCGAAACAACCATGGCCCGAAACGTCGGGACGTGTCGAACTGTCCCAGCCGCGTGTAGGCTCGCAGAAAGGTCTCTTGGGCCAGATCCTCCACCTGCCAGGCGTCGCGGATGAAACGCCCGATCACTCGAACCAGCCGGCGCTCGTACAGACGTACCAATTCCCCGTACGCCGCGGTCGCGCCGCGCCGTGCTTCCTCGACCAGCCGCGACTCCGAGAGAGCGGATGTCTCGGTGTCGGGCTGGAGGGCGGTGGGAGTGTGAATCGCCTCAGTCACGTCGTGCCTTGCCTGTGTGCAGTTTCCTACGCGAGCGGCGCCGATGGCGTTGGACCAATTGTCGATTGTTGCCACAAGTTGGGAACAGCTCCAACAACACAACCCGATTCTAACCCCCTCCAACGACCTGCCGCGACCCCGGCTCTGACGGTTATAGTCCCTTGCAAGGCTGCCACCGCTCGAACAAGATCGGGACTCGAAGGCCGGGATGACTCCCGTTGCCCTTCGGCTCCACACGTGCCTCAACCGGAGACACCCGGCCATGACCGCCGCCGTTCGCTCGTTGCTTCATCTCTCCCTGCTCCTGGTACTCTCGCTGGTCGTCAGCGGATGCCTGCCCGATTCCGCCGAACCCGATGCCGCCGATTCGGCAACCGACTCGGACAAGACGGCCAGCAAAGGGCGAAAAGGACGCGGCGGAGGCGGGGCGGATGCCAATGGGGGCGGGGGTGCGATGCCCGTCTCCGGATCGACCGCCACGCAAAAGGAGGTCGGAACTGATCCGGACGGAAAACCCGTGGTCCTGTTCCAGTTGACCAACAGCGGCGGCATGCAGGTCGACCTGACCAACTGGGGCGCCACCGTGCTGGCTGTCAGGGTCCCCGACCAGGACGAACGGTACGAGAACGTGACGCTGGCGTTCAAGAAAATCGAGGACTACTACGTGCCGGGCCCCTACTTCGGCGCCATCTGCGGCCGCTACTCGAACCGCATCGCCGCCGGTGCCTTTTCGATAGGCGACCAGAAATTCCAGCTTGCCACCAACAACGATGCCAATCATCTGCACGGTGGCGATCGCGGATTCAACCGACGTTCCTGGACCGGAAAAATCGTCAAGAAGGATGGGGCCATCGGCATCGCGCTGCAACTGGTGAGTCCCGATGGAGAAGAGAACTATCCCGGCACACTGACCGTCGACGCCACCTACTGGCTCACCGAACGCAATGAACTGAGCGTCGAGTACAAAGCCACAACCGACAAGGCGACCGTGCTCAACCTGACCAACCACTGCTACTGGAACCTGGCCGGGGCCGGCAAGGGCACCATCCTGGACCACCAGCTGACGCTCGACTGTGACAACTTCCTTCCGGTCGACGACACGCTCATCCCCACCGGCAAACAGGCCTCCGTCGCCGAAACGCCGATGGACTTCCGCTCATCCCAATCGATCGGGTCAAGGATCAAGCAGGTCGAGGGGGGCTACGACCATTGTTACGTGATCAACGGATTCGACGGATCATTGAGACCGGTCGCTGAGATCCACCATCCCGAGAGCGGGCGGGTGATGGAGATTCTGACCACCGAACCGGGCATCCAGTTCTACACCGGCAATTTTCTCGATGGAGAACCCGGCAACGGCGGTTATCCCCTCAACGGAGGATTCTGCCTCGAATGCCAGCACTTCCCCGACTCACCCAACCAGTCCGGATTCCCCTCCACGCTGCTTGAACCAGGTCAAACCTACACGCAGACCACCGTCCATCGCTTCTCGGTCCGTCGTGAAGCTCCTCCTGGCGAGAGGGCCGGTGGTCGAAAGCGGGGCCGGGGCCGGAAGAGGGCCGGGGGCACGAAGAAAGACGCCGGCACGAAGAAAGACGCCGGCACGAAGAAAGACGCCGGCAAGAAGAAAGACGCCGGCAAGAAGAAAGCCAACTAGCCCCGTTGGGGCCTCCTCCGGTCGGTCCGCTCATGGACGCCACATCCTCTCCTCCTCCAACCGAATCTCCCAGTTCGCCCCGCCGCCGGATCTCTCGGGTGACCTGGGCCGGTTTCGGCTTCGCAGCCGTTCTCGTGGCACTGGCCGTCTGGCCATCGGCCGATGGCCCACGCCTGGTCCCAAAGCCCACCCCACCACCTCTGCCTCCGATCGGTGAAACCGGGTACCAGAACACCGCCGAAAGCCAATGGGTCGGCGTGTCGGCGTGTGCCGAGTGCCACTCGGAGATCGCCAAACACTATTCCCAATCGTCCCATGCCAGTGCCCTGGGCGAAGTTTCCCCCGACGCCGAACCACCCGATACCGAATTCGACCACGCGGCCTCCGGACGCCGCTACCGCGTCTATCGCAAGGACGGGCGATTGCGGCATCGCGAGACAATTGCGACCGAGAACGGGGACGAACTTGTCCTCGCAGATCACCCTGTCTCGATGGTCGTCGGCACGGGCCACCAGGGCCGCACGTACCTGGTCGATCTCGACGGATTTCTCATGCAGAGTCCCGTCACCTGGTACGCCGATGGCAAGCGTTGGCGTCTGGCTCCCGGCTACGACCGTGGCGACCACCTTTCCTTCGAACGTCCCATCCCTGTCGACTGCCTGATCTGCCATGCGGGCCGATCCGAATCCATCGACGGGGCCTACCACCGGGTGAAAGTCCACGAACGCCAGATTGGCTGCGAACGTTGCCACGGATCCGGCTCGTTGCACGTCTCGGCTCGCCGCCAGCAGGCCGATACCGACCACGCCCCGGTCGTCAAAGACGACGACCGGACAATCGTTCACCCCGGCCGACTGTCACGGGAGCGGCTCGAGTCGGTTTGCGCGCAGTGCCACCTGCAGAACAACGCGGCAGCGAACCTGAGAAACCGACGACTCGGCGACTTCCGGCCAGGGCAGAGGCTGGCCGAATACCGTGCACACTACCTGCTCGAGGAATCCAGCGGCGGCATGACCGTCGTCGGCCATGTCGAGCAACTGCACCAAAGCCGATGTTACACCCAGACCAAAACGCTAACCTGCACGACCTGCCACGACCCCCACCGACACGTGGCCCAGCCCGAGGCCGCCACGCTCTACCGGGCCAAGTGTCTCGAGTGCCATCAGCCCAACGCCTGCGGGCTGCCCGCCGATGGCATGCGTCGCCGGAAAGTTGCGGATCGCTGTGCCACATGCCACATGCCACAGACAACCACCGAAATCCCCCACGTGGCCTCGACCCACCACCGGATCGGCATCCACGACACCGTTCCGGACCATCCAAACTCCACCGGCCGACGGTTCTCACCGGGAACTCTCAAACCACTCCACGACCTCTCTCATCTCCCACCGCTCGACCAGGACCGTTGCCTCGGGCTGGCCTATCGCCAACTGGCCAGCAAGCAGACCGACCGGGAACTGGCATCGGTCTTTCGTCTCAGGGCCCGTCGCATCCTGAGGCGAACCTTCGACGCGGGACTCGAGGACGCCGAGCTGATGGCTGCCCTGGCCGACCTCGACCAGGCCTCCAATCCTGCCGACGCCGGTCGAACAGCCGCAAGAGCCCTGGAGCGGGATTCGGAATTGACCGCACAGGATCGAGTCAACTCCCTGGCCGTCCAGGCCAATTCTCTGATCATCACCGAACAATTCGCCGACGCCGTTCCTGTGCTTGAACGACTCGTCCGTCTCCACCGCAACGCCGGGGCCTGGCTGCAACTGAGCCAGTGTCGCATGTCCACCGGAGACATTCCGGGGGCGATCGTGGCAGCCGAACAGGCCGTCTCCATCGGGCCACAGCGTCCCGAAATCCGAACGTATCTCGCGAGGCTCCTGCGCCAGTCCGGAAAACTCGACCAGGCGAAACAACAGCAGCGCGCCGCCGACGTCCTGAATCGCGGCCGGCGTGGTGGCCCCGCCCGCATCCGCTAAACCGGGTTGCCGAACGCTCGCCTCACCTCGGATAGGTCTCACGCCGCAGCAGCGTATTCCTCTTGTGGTCGGCAACGCCGTTGGCCGATACTCCCGCTCCCGTTTTCCTGACCACCGGCCACGCCAACGGATGGCAATGCCCGAATCCGAGACCAGCTACCGGCAGTCCCGCCAGGGTCGTGGTCTCGACTACCACGACCGCTTCACCCGCAATCCACGACGGCGGATGATGTGGAAGATCGAACAGCGGATCCTCGACCGCGCACTCGACCAGATCCACGACGAACAGGCCGCCGAAATCGCCTACCTCGATTTCGCCTGCGGCACCGGCCGGGTGCTCGCCTTTGTCTCGGCCCGAACAGACACCGCCACGGGCGTCGACATTTCCGAATCGATGCTGGAAGTCGCCGCGACCAGTGCACCCAAGGCGGAGTTGATCTCGGCGGACATCACGCTCGGCAACTCACCGCTGACAGGTCGCACCTTTGACCTGATCACCGCCTTCCGGTTCTTCCCCAACGCCGAGGAATCTTTGCGGACAGAGGCCATCTCGGCACTGTCCGCCTGCCTGAAACCCGGAGGACGCCTGATCCTCAACAACCACCGCAGCCGCTCGTCGCTGCGGCAACGGCTGGTCCGCCTGCTGACGCTCGGACGCCGAGGCCATTCGGGGATGAGCCACCACGAGGTGACACAGCTGGTCACCGCCGCCGGGCTGGAGATCGAACAGGTCGCCCACGCCGGGGTCGTGCCCGAGCACGAGTGGTTACTGCTGAGGCCACGGTTCGTTGTGGAATGGTTCGAACGGCTGGCAACTCAACTGCCGCTCTCGCTCTTGGCTGAGAACCTGGTCTACACCTGCCGCCGACCCGTCGCCGAGACGGTCCGGCAGGCGGCTTGATCTCCCCTAGACTGCATCCAGGTCGGTCAGCAGCGCGGCGGGTGCCTGGAACGTCTCGTCGATCTCGCTGGTGAGTCCGAAGACCAGGTCAGTTCCTTCACCGCCGGCCACCGTGTCCCGCGTACCACCCTGGCCCTTGACGTAATCGTCGCCGAGGTTGCCGAGCACGAGATCCGCTCCGGAACCGGCCAGCAACGTGTCGTTGCCGTCGCCACCGAACATGGTGTCATCACCACGGGCCCCGACGATCTTGTCGTCCCCGTCGCCGCCACCCATCTGGTCGTCACCGCGTTCACCGAGCAAGTGATCGTCGCCATCACCACCGACCAGCGTGTCGTCGCCGAAACCGCCTTTCAGGCTGTCGTTGCCGTGGTCACCCAGCAGCCGATCGTTGCCGTTGTTGCCGAAAATGCTGTCGTCATCACGGCCGCCATCGAGCACGTCGTCACCGATTCCGCCGTACAACCGGTCGGTGCCACCACCGCCCATCAGGCTGTCGTCACCGGACTTGCCGTTGAGCGTATCTCGGCCGGTTCCACCCGAGGCGGTGTCGTCGCCGGTGCCACCGACCAGCAGGTCCCGATCCGCACCACCAGACAGCACGTCATCACCCGAGTTGCCATCGATGGAGTCGAAACCGTCTTCCCCGTGCAGTTGGTCGTCGCCGTCACTTCCGTCGATGCTGTCGTCGCCGGCCCCGCCGAAGACCGTGTCACCACCAGCCCCGGCAACCACCAGGTCGTCGCCGTCGCCTGCGTTGATGGTGTCGTCACCGAGACTGCCGGTGATCGTGTCGTTGCCATCGCCTCCATCGAAGATCAACCGGACCTCGCCCGGATCAGCTCCGTTGGCATCAAGCACGTCGTTTCCGTTTTCCCCGGCCACCCGAACCAGCAGGCTGGGCACACCAAGGAGATCGGGAACGGTGATCGTGTCGTCCCCGTCACCGGGCTGGAACTCGAGCACCTCCGAGGACCACTCGACGTTGGACCGGTGCGTGCCATCCGACACCTGCAACCTCGTCTCGGTCTGCAACGTCAGGTCGTTGGCGTTGGGGAGCACCGAAAACGCCTGCACTCCCGAGTCGCCGCGAGCGTGAACGACATCGTAGCCGTCGTCACCGTGCAGATCGTCGGACCCGGCACCGTGCCACCAGACCAGGACATCATCGCCGGCCTCACCGTGGAGCGTGTCGGCACCGCCCTGGCCATCCAGGGTGTCGTCACCGACTCCGCCGAACAATGTGTCGGCACCACCGCCGCCGTAGATCGCGTCGATTCCTCCACCGCCGGAAGCGCTGTCGTTGCCGTTGCCACCGCTGATGTGATCAGAACCCTCGCCAGCCAGGATCGTATCGTTGCCGTTACGGCCCCGCAGGGTGTCGTCCATCCCCTGGCCGGGAATCGGCGGGGGAGGTGGAGGTGTTTCGATCGGAATACTCCCGCCCAAAGCGGAAATGTAAGCGGTTGTGTCCAACGCGGCGTCGATGACATCGGCGACGATGAACGTGACCTGGTTGCCAGTGCTGCCGGTCCCGACGTTGGTCTGGAACTGCAACACGGCTTCGCCGGACGGAGCCAGCACTGCGTTGAGCTCGGTGCCGGCGATCGGCGTCATGTCGGGATGGTCGATGTTGACCGGCAACCCGTCGACCAGAGCGATGTTGACGCCATTGACATAGAGTCCGAAGCCGTCGGTGAAAGACCCGACAAAGACCGGCCATTCCTCGGAACCGAAAACGACATCGAAGAACAACGTGTCGAAACCGGGCAACATGTCAAAGAAGACATCGATCTGCGTGACGTCGTTGTGATCCAAGGTGCCACCAGTGACCGGATCGAGCAGCACTTCCTGCGCCGCCGTCGCAGCAACCCCGAAACTGGTCGAATTCGCTCCACTGGTGTCGGCTCCATCGGCGTAGTCAGCGACATCACCGTTACTGATCACTATTCCCGAGCGTGTCAGACCATAGGTCGCTGCCTGTCCGACAGTGTAGGTTCCGGTGGACAACTCGCCGCTGGCCAGTGTGTGCCCCTGGACATTGATACCGGTCACCACCAGCCCGGTCCCACCGGCGCCGGTCAGGGCGTTGATCAACTGGACCGAATCGAGTGTCGGCGAGACGACCAGTCCACCCGGTGGCGGATCATCATCGTCGACGATTCGACCTTCGCCCAACCCGTCGAAGATCGTCGCGTTGACCGGGTTGAACAGGCTGATGAAGAACGTTTCCTCGATCACTTCGTCGACGGTGTCACCGAACACATCGATGACAATGGACTGGGATGTCTGGCCCGGGGCGAAGGTCAGAGTGCCGGAGTCCGAGAGGTAATCGCTGCCCCCGATCGCGGTGCCGCCCTCAGGCGTCCCATCGGAACTCGTTCCGTAACCGACCGTCACCGTGTCCTCGACGGGCGTGGAAATCGTGACGGTGAAGACCGCCTGGGTGATCCCCGAATCGCCCTCGGGATCAATCAGCACGTCGTCGATCGAGAGGCTCGAAAGGGTCCGGCTGTCGAGGAAGTCGTTGCCCGAGCCACCGTCGAGTGAGTCGCTTCCGACTCCGGCCGTCAACGAATCGTTGCCGTTTTGCCCCTGGATGGTGTCGTCACCAAACGAACCGTGGAGCTCGTCGTCGCCACTGCCGCCGAAGATCCGGTCGTCTCCATCCGAGGCAAGCACGGTGTCTTGGCCACTGCCACCGTTGAGCACATCGCCGGCATCGGGCGGGGTGACGGTGATCGTGACCGTGGCCGGCAGACTGACCTGGCCATCATTGTCGGCGATCGAGTAGGCGAACGAATCGGTGCCGCTGTAACCGGTGTCGGGAGTGTAGGACACTCGCCCGTCACCCAGGCTCACTGCCGCCCCGTTGGTCGGTTGAGAGTTGATTGTGATCGACCCGAAATCGAGCACTCCATCGGTGTCCGAATCGTTGCTGACCACGTCGATGATGGCCGTGTTGTTGGCACGGATCACGCCCGCATCATCATTGGCCACCGGCGGGAGACCGGCACCGACCGAGTTGGGTGCTCCAGAACCGAAGATCGTGTGAGTGGTGTAAAGGTCCGACGCACCCGGAGCCAAACTGTACAGGTTCTGCAAAGCCAGAGTGATGTCGTATTCCTGTCCGGCGTCGACAAACTGGTCGCCGTCGTTGTCACCGGTCACGGTGTCATCCAAGGCGGTACCCGATGCGATCCGGTTCTGGAGTCCACTCCAGGAGTCGAGTTCGAATCGCCCGGTGGTCGGAATGGTCCCGTGTTTCCCGGTGATTCCCAGGAAGGTGGTGTCGGTCGACCCGCTGCCTCCACGATCCGTCTCGAAGAGCACTTCGTCATTGGCCGAGGTGAACATCCGGCCACCGCCGTCGACCAGGGTGCCGTCGAACAACAGGTCACCGTCGATGTAACGAACAAATTCGAAGTCCACGTTCGCCGTGCCGTTGTTGGTGAATCGCAGGGTCTGTGTCAGCAGTGAGCCGGTCTGACCGCCACTGGCGTCAAGCATGGGAGTGACCGTCTGGGTCAACGCGAAACCCAATGACCCGATGTCGAACGTACTGTTCGCCTCGGTCGGCAAACCTCGAATCGTACTCAGGTTGGCCGCCAGGTTGGTCAACGTGTCCCGCGAGCCAGTGGCACCGCTGGTATTGTCACGGAAGTAGATCTCCGACTCGAAGGTGGTCGTCGACGGGTCCGGTGCCGGCCCCACCGGGTCGTACTCGGCTCCGGCATCTCCCCCCACTCCCGACGCCGTCCCGAAGGTCCCGCCGGCATCAACGGTGATCAGCAGAGAGGCATCACCGGGGCCGTTGGTCATGTCGTGGCTGGTGCCACTGTCGGTCCCTCCACCGCTGTCGACCGCGTCACCGAGTCCGACCGACGGGGGGATCACCGGTGGCGGCTGCGGAGCTGGCGGAGTGTCAGCCTCGGGGATCGGAAACGCGCTGCTGATATGGTCATTGCCGGCCCCGCCGTGCAGGTTGTCGACACCACCGCCGCCAACGATGGTGTCGTTCTGCCCCTGGCCCTGGACGACGTCATTTCCGTCTGAGAACGACAACGGATCGGAGAGGTCACCGTAGATCTCGTCGGACTGATCTCCCCCACGGATCGTATCGTCGCCCAGGCCTCCGATCAGCGTGTCGTTGCCACTCTCGCCATTCAGCGAATCGTTGCCCTCGGACCCGTCGACGCTGTCCGCGCCGTCGCCGGCGTTGAGATCATCGTCGCCTTCACCGCCGATGATCGTGTCGAATCCGTCACCGCCAGTGACAACGTCGTCGCCGACACCGGCATCGATCGAGTCGTTGCCATCACCGCCGGCCAGCGTGTCCTGCCCGGTGCCACCGGTGACCAGATCGTTGCCGTCACCGGCATCCACGAAGTTGTCCGAGGCCGTCAGGACAATCGTGTCGTCCCCGTCGCCGCCCAGCACCGTCACCCCCAGGTCAACCGCACCGGTGATCGCATCGTCTCCGTTTCCTCCGATCACCTCGATGGTGACCGGGTTGCCGTCAATGTCGGTGTAGTCGTAATCGGTTGCGGCGACAGCCGAGAGATCCAGGACGTTCCCGAGATCGCCACCCACGACCACCATCGATTCGACGCTCGAAGCCGGAATCGTCCCGGCACTGGGGTCGATGACGCCGTCGACGCTCACCTGGACGTTGCCCAACGTGTCGGCGCCGATGGCCACCGCTTCTCCGGCGTCAGAGACGACGCTGAGTTGGCCGTCGATGAGCAGAGTGGTCACCGACAACAGGGTCCGATCCTCGAGGTGTTCAACCTGCGAGGGGAGCCGGGGGCCTGTCGGCTGGGAGGATCGAGCATTTCGCCGAGCCGGACGACGGCTACGGCGTAGTGAGGCGAGCCAGGATGTCAAACGCACGGTTGCCGCTCCAAGGGGTCACGCGCCCGGAGGACGCGATGGTCTGTGTGGTTTCTCTCATGTGGTGTTCACCTTCCCTTGGACCCCCTCACGAAGTCCCTCGTCTGTCTGTTCGACACCGCGACCAAGCCGACAACAGCAGCACCCACACCATTCGCCCCTCCCACACCCAAGCAGCCCCTCGTCACCGGCGCGACTGGCCCACCCCGCACCTCCGGCTCCCGCGACACGACCCGTACGATCGGCACGATCCGTGCCCCGACAACCGACCTGCCCATGCCACATGGGGCCGGCGGCTGTTAGCATGGACCACAAAGGAGAGGCGCGGCCCACATGGACGACTCGCGGCAGTTCATGATCCTGGCGGTACAACTGCTGGCCCTGGCGGCGGTAGTCACAGTGGCCGCTTGGCCGTTGGCCTGCGGAGGCCGACGCCGGAGACTGGACCTGTTGATCACCGCCGTCAGCGTCACCCTGCTGATCGGCTGGGTGAACTGGAAACCCGACAGCCGTCCGTCCGTACTTGAAGCGGCCGAGTTGACCGAGGGAGTGTCCTCCCAGCGGCGCAAGGTCTTCAAGGACCACCTGCTGCCTCGACAGGCCACGGGATCCGAATACGTCTCGTCACAGACCTGCCGCAGTTGCCACCCCGGACAGTTCTCGACCTGGCACCGCACCTTCCACCGCACCATGACCCAGGCGGCCGGGCCCGATTCGGTCATCCCGGCCCACTCCGGACAGTTCGATGGCAAGAAGCTCGAATCCCGCGGCCGCCACTACGAACTCTCTCGACGAGGCGACGAGTTCTGGGCCAGGATGGTCGATCCCGACTGGGATCGGGACCGGCGGGCCCGGGGTATCACCGATGATTCGGTCACGCCCCCGGTCGTCGACCGACGGATCGTGATGACCACCGGGTCCCACCACCAGCAGACCTACTGGGTCGCCAGCCGCTGGGGATACGAACTGCTGCAGTTCCCCTGGGAATTTCACATCGCCGAGAAGATGTGGTTCCCGACCGAGGACGCCGAGTTGCGTGAGGAATCCGACGAGCGGTACTCAGGGCACTGGAACTCCAGTTGCATTCACTGCCACTCGGTGGCCCCCAACCCCGGATTCCTCGAACCGGGATCCACGCGAATCCGCAGCAACGCCGCTGATGTGGAATTCGTCATCCCGGGGATGGGCCGGGCCAGCACCGACACGCTCAGGCCCGACACCGCCGCACTCTACAGCGAGGTCGCCGAGTTGGGAATCAGTTGCGAGGCCTGCCACGGCCCGGCCGCCGCCCATGTGACTCACCACCGCAACCCGGCCCGCCGGCTGATCAGCAGGCTCGGCGACGCGCCCGACCCGACGATCGTCAACCCCCGCCGGCTGGACCACGTGCGGAGTTCACAGATCTGCGGCCGGTGTCACGCGTTGAAGATGCCGCACCAGAAGGAAAAGCTGCTCCGAGAACGGGATCCCTTCCGGCCCGGCGACGACCTGGAAGACCACTACAGGGTGGTCGGCTTCGACGACCCCGTGCACCAGGAAATGAGCCGCCAGGGATCCCACCTCTACTGGAACGACGGTTCGTGCCGCCTGGGCGGTCGCGAGTTCCTCGGACAAGTCGCCTCCAAATGCTACACGCAGGGAAAAATGTCGTGCCTGTCATGCCACGCAATGCACGACAGTGATCCCAATGACCAGTTGACCGTCGAGATGCGGGGCGACCGGGCCTGCCTGCAGTGCCACACCGAATTCACCGGCAGCCGATTGACCGAGCACACCCACCACGCCGGAAGCTCGACCGGCAGCCGTTGCTACAACTGCCACATGCCCCACACCTCCTACGCGTTGTTCACCGCGATCCGGATTCACCGGATCAAATCGCCCGAGGTGCTGCCGGTTCGACACGCCGCTCAACCCAACGCCTGCAACCTCTGTCACCTGGACAAGTCACTGGAGTGGACCAACAAACGCATGGCACGCTGGTACGGTCGCAAGCCGACCGAGTTGGACGAAGAGGAACGCGAGTTGGCGGCCGGGGTGCTGTGGATGCTTCGGGGAGATGCCGCCCAGAGGGCAATCGCCGCCTGGCACACCGGCTGGGAGCCGGCCCGGCAGGCCACCGGTGGATCCGGCTGGGCGGTGCCACTGTTGGCCCGTCTCCTGGAGGACACCTATTCGGCCGTTCGGTTCATTGCCTGGCGCAACCTCAAGGCATTGCCCAGTTACGAGGGACTGGAGTACAACTTCGTCGGGCCCAGGCCTCAGCGGTCCGCCGCGATGGAGTCGGTGATCAGAAATTGGCGTTCGGGACAGACCGACATCCCCTCGGCACTGCCGGTGACCGCCGACGGACGGCTCGATTTCGAGCGATTGTCAGACCTGTGGAAGCGACGCGACCAGCGTCCGGTGGAGATTCCCGAATGAGCGAAGACGTGGGAACCGGCGAGGCGATTGTGCGACGGCACATGGTGATCGGCTGGTGGAGTCTGCTGATCTTCGTAGCTCTCGGACTCGTGCTCGAATCCCTGCATGGATTCAAGGTGGCCTGGTACGTCAATTCCGGACAACCCGAGACCACGCGGTTGATGCTCAGGCTGGCCCACGCGCACGGAACCTTTCTGTCGCTGGTGCATCTGGCCTTCGCCTGGAGTGTGTCGCAAGCGGGTGGCTTCCTCCCGAAATCGCGATCCCGGGCCTCGAGAAGCCTGCAGGGAGCCGGAATCCTGGTCCCGGCAGGATTTCTGTTGGCCGGAATGCCCGGGTTCGTCCGGACCGGTGGATTGCGGCTGGGTGTGCTGGGCGGTGATCCCGGCCTGGGTATCGTGCTGGTGCCCATCGGTGCCGTGCTGCTGCTGCTGGCGGTTTTCCTGACCGCACGTGGTGTCGCCGCCACCGCAGACTGACCGCCGCCCGTTACTCGGGCACGGAAACCTCGCGATAGTCCCGCTCGAGCAACAGTTTTTCGGTCCTCTTCCGGTCCAGTCCCTCACCCGGTACCAGGACCGTGCGGCGTGCCAGGTCGGGATCGAGCCCTTCCGACCCCGACGCCCACTCTTTCCTCAGTCTCAACCAGACCGCCTCACGCCCCGGCCGAGGCCCGACGAAGTCGAAGGCCAGTTGGACGTGAGCGGGATCACTCTTGAGGGCCTGCCACGCCAACCAGCGGTTGACCGAGTAGACATCGTCGAGTTGTTCGGCCAGGTGCGGCACCAGCCAGTCGGTGCCGGAAGCTGTGCGAGCGGGCATCCAGCCGGCGTGCCAGATCGCCACGGCCCGCTGCACCGGATCACCCTGCAACACCAGCAGCACCCACGAGGCCACCGTCTGCTCCTCCTCAACCAGTTCGGCCGGCTTGTGACCGTACCACTCGACCATCCGCTCGGACGCCCAGCGAGCCGACCGATCCAGGTGACACAGATTGCAGGCGTTGGGACGGCCACCACCCCGGATCGAAACGACTTTCGGACTGTCCACCCGGTGACTGCGAATCGCCCCCAGCAGCGCGTATGACGTGTGGGGCATGTGGCAGTTGTAACAACGGCTGCCGGTCGATCCGGCAGCGTGGTGAGTGTGCTGGGTCAGCCGACTGCCAGTGAACCGGGTGTGACACTGCAGGCAGGCCTGGTCACCCCGCATTCCGCGAATCAACTGGTCGTCAGCCGGCGCATCGTGCATCGAATGACACGACAGACAGGACATCTTTCCCACGGTGTGACATTTCGAGTCGACATGTCCGAGATACTCGCGTCCGCCAACCCAGCACGCGCCATCGGTCCAGTAGACCGGCTTACCCAACTGCTCCATGCGGGTGTGCAGCGGGCTGTCGGCAACCACGGTCTGAAAAGCCGTCGACAAGTCGTCTCCAGGCCGGTACCGGTAACCGTTGGCCAGGTAGTCCTGTTGATTCGGTGAGAGGAAGGTGCTGTGACACTGGCCACAGACCCGCGATGCCCCCCGGTGATCCAGCCTGGCGGGATTCACGATGGTGGGGTCCGCAGAATCCGACACCGCCTTTGTCACGGCCGAGCCGCCCACACGGGACGCTGCCGCGTGGCGGGCCACGTGCTTTCGCCCTGCCCCATGACACGCCTCGCAACTGATCCCCAGTTCGGCGGCCTCGGTCTGCACTTCCAGTGTCGTCTCGCTCATCCCCGGCCGGCCACCGGTGCTGTGACACGTCAGGCAGTTGTCGTTCCAGGTGATGAAGTGTCGTGGAGATCTCGGTGGCTCAAGAAATGCGTCCTCCCGCGGCATCCACCGCTGCTCGGCGATATGGAAATACCAGGGAATCTGCCGCAGCAGGTTGCCACGGTCACCGGGAATCCAGTAACCCTGGACGTGATGCGACCCGGTCGTCATCACCACGGGACGCGTCACCCGGTGCCGTTCCGCTTCCCGATCGATCGCCGATGACTCACGGCCGTCCCCGATCTGGGCCGATTCCCAGTCGGGATCGACCAGGTTCACCTCGAAACGATCCCCCGAACGAGTCAACTCGTAACGACGCCCGCGCGACTCCAACCTCACATCATCGAAGGGAGCCAGCACCGTTTGCGGCGTGGCCTTCTGGGTCATCGTGCGATGAAAGGTCGCGTGCCAACTCTCATGCTGCCGCCGGTGGCACTCCTGGCAGGCCGACGAACCGACAAAATCTCCACGGGGACCGAGTCGCGGAAGAGGATCTTCGGCCGGAGCGGGCAAAATCTTTTTCTGCGAAGCCAGGTACCAGCTGCGCCAGGCCAGGCCGACAACGACCAGCCCGACCAGGACTCCGACCGACCCCAGGAACAGCTTGCCTCGACCAGCCACCCGCAACTCTCCCGAGCGAATTTCCGGATCAGCCCCTCCATGAGTATATCGGCAGGAAGGCGGTCGGAATCCGAGCCGGGCAGCATCTCACAACGACAACACCTCCCCTTCTCTGCCGACACTCGTTGCCGCTCATTCCCCTCGCCCGATAGAATCAAGCTGTTCTCTTCCCTTTCGGACAGGCTCCGCGTGACAGGTTTCCGGCCCATCTCCGCAGCAATCCTCGGACTGGCCGTGACCACCGGTCACGCAGCTCCACCGGAGCTGCCTCCGGCGATCAAGCGACAGGTCGACTTCGACCGTGACGTCCGGCCGATCTTCGCGAAACACTGCTACTCCTGTCACGGCCCCAAGCGGCAGGAAAGTGACTACCGGCTGGATCGCGCCCGGGTCGCCATTTCCGGAGGTGACCTCGAGCAACAACCGATCCGTCCGGGCAACGCCATCACCAGCCCCCTGCTCCGCTATGTCGCCGGGCTCGATCCCGACATCAGGATGCCCCCCAAAGGGCCACGGCTGGATCGGAGCCAGGTGGCGGTACTGAGAACCTGGATCGACCAGGGAGCACGGTTCCCACGTTCGGACGGTGACGTGCCAACAAGGACCTCGCACTGGTCGTTCCAGAAACTGGGTCGCCCGACCCCACCGGTCATTCGTGGCGGCAGAAATCCCATCGATGCGTTTGTTGGACATCGCCTGGCCGAAGCGAAGCTCACTTTCTCTCCGCGGGCCGACCGCCGCACGCTCGCCCGCCGCCTGCACCTGGACATGCTCGGCCTGCCTCCGTCCCCGGAAGTCGTCGACGCCTTCCTGGCCGACAATCATCCCGCCGCATGGGAACGCCTGGTCGACGGCGTGCTGGCGCACCCACACTACGGAGAACGCTGGACACGGCATTGGCTCGATGTCGTCCGCTTCGCCGAATCGCACGGATTCGAAACCAACCGCGAACGAACCAACGCCTGGTACTACCGCGACTGGTGCATCGACGCGCTGAACGCCGACATGCCCTACGACCGGTTTGTCATGTCCCAGCTGGCCGGGGATGCCATCGGCGAGAGTGCCGGCACAGGTTTCCTGGTCGCCGGCCCTTACGACCTGGTCAAGAGTCCCGACGTCTCGCTGACATTGGCCCAACGGCAGGATGAACTCGCCGACATGGTCAACACCACCGGCACGGCCGTCCTGGGACTCACTCTGGGTTGTGCACGGTGTCACAACCACAAGTTCGACCCGATCCTCCAAACCGACTATTACGCGCTGACCGCCGTCTTTGCTGGAGTCCGACACGCCGATCGCCCACTGGACCGACCCACTCCCCGAGCGCAACTGGCTGTCCTCCGCAAGCAGCTCGAAAGTCACCGACGTCAACTCACCAGGCTGATCGCCAAGCTCCGACTCCCGGTCAACGCGAAGCACAACATCGAGAAGTTCGCTCCCGTCCGGGCCCGGTTCGTCCGCTTCACGATCCGCAACACCAACAGCAGCGAACCGTGTCTGGATGAACTGGAGGTTTACACCGTCTCACGTCCCGGCCGTCCCACCCGCAACGTGGCGCTGGCAAGCAACGGCACGAGGGCCAGTTCGTCGGGCAATTTCGGCCCCCATCCGTTCCACAAGCTGTCTCACATCAACGACGGCAGGCACGGCAACAGCCACAGCTGGATCTCGAACCAGTCGGGACGTGGCTGGGTGCAACTGGAATTTCCCGAGACGGTCGTGATCGATCGGATCGAGTGGGGCCGGGACCGGCAACAGAAATTCGGGGACCGGCTGCCGACCCGTTACTGGATCGAAGTGGCCGAGAAGGCCGGAGAATGGCGTGAGGTGGCCGGGATCGCCGACCGTGCCCCCTTCGGATCCTCGAATACCGCTCCAGCCGACCGGTTGGCTCGCAGTGATCTCAGCCAAGAAGCCGCCTTGGCTCGTGGACTCCAGGGACAGATCAGCAAGCTGACCACGCGACTCAATGGACTCGCCAAGGGGCCCACCGCCTACCTCGGCCGTTTCGACACGCCTCCTCTCACCCACCGGCTCTACCGTGGCGATCCCCAGGCCCCACGAGAGGCCGTCGCCCCCGGCGCCCTGACGATTCTCGCCGCGCCGCCAATGGCCATGGACGAACCCGAACAGGCCCGTCGGCTGAAACTCGCTCGCTGGCTGGTCCAGCCTGACAACCCGCTCACCCCCCGGGTGATCGCCAACCGGTTGTGGCACTATCACTTCGGAACCGGACTGGTCTCCACACCCGGTGACCTCGGAGCCAACGGTGGCCTCCCCTCTCATCCAGAACTGCTTGACTGGATGGCCGGCCGGATGGCCGGCAACGGCTGGTCACTGAAATCACTGCACCGGCTCATCCTCACGTCGCGGACATGGTGCCAGTCGAGCCGTCCTCGCGCTGACGGGATGGCCCGCGACTCAGGGACACGACTGTTGTGGAGGTTCCCGCCCAGGCGACTGGCCGCCGAGGCCATCCGCGACAGCATGCTGTCAGCCAGCGGCGCCATCGACCGCCGCATGGGAGGACCGGGGTTCAAGGTCTTCGAGATCGTGATGGAAAACGTGCGGCACTACTTCCCCAAGAAGACCTACACCGTCAACGAGTGGCGTCGGATGGTCTACATGACCAAGATCCGACAGGAGCAGGATGAGGTGTTCGGAGCGTTCGACTGCCCGGACGGCAACCAGGTGATCGCCCGCCGCAGCCGATCCACCACTCCGCTGCAGGCCCTGGGACTGCTCAACGGCAACTTCGTCCTGCAGCAGGCCCAGATACTGGCCGACCGGTGCAAGACTGAAACGCCCGGAGGCAGCACCGCAGACCGTGTTGCGAGGGCCATCCGCCTGGCATTTGGTCGCCCCCCCACACCGTCAGAAATCGACGCTGGCACCCGGCTCGTCGACCGGCACGGACTGGCCTCACTGGCCCGGGCCCTGCTCAATTCCAACGAGTTCCTCTGGCTACCCTGACTCTCACTCGCCCCGTGGAACCACCTGCCCCATGTCACCACGCACGTCACTGGACCGACGCCGGTTCCTGGGAGATTCGGCCACCCTGCTCGGCTCCACCGCCCTGGCGACCCTGCTGGGCCGGGACGGGGTCCTGGCCGACGCGCCGATCCGGCCGGCCATCAATCCTGCCCGTCCACACGCCTCACGATCGTCCCACTTCCGGCCACGTGCTCGCCAGGTGGTGATGATCTTCTGCAGCGGAGGCTTCAGCCCGCTTGATTCGTTCGACTACAAGCCCGAACTGGTTCGCCGCCACGGAGAACCCCTGCCGGGCAAGAAGCTGATCACCTTTCAGGGTGAACAGGGACGGCTCACACGGCCCCTGTACCCATTCCGCCCGCGTGGCGAAAGCGGCAAGATGGTCTCGACACTGGTCGACCATCTCGGTGAACTCGCCGACGAGATGTGCTTCCTGCACTCGGTGACCACCAAAACCAACACCCACGGGCCGGCCGAAAACGTGATGTCCACCGGCTTCACGCTCGACGGGTTCCCCAGTATCGGCGCGTGGATCAGCTACGCCCTGGGCAGCGAAGCGGACGATCTGCCCGCTTTCGTGGCGATCCCCGATCCCCGTGGTAAGCCGCAGTCCAGCGTCAACAACTGGGGACCGGGGTTCCTGCCGGCAGCCTTCCAGGGCACCGACTTCAACGCCGCACGACCCATCCGCAACCTGGCCCGGCCGACTTCGATCACTCCTGCTGCCGACACCGCCACCCGCCGTTTTCTCGATGCTCTCAATCAAAAACACCTCGATCGTTTCCCCGGCGATTCCGAACTGGCTGCCCGAATTGCCAGCTACCAGCTCGCCGCCCGCATGCAGCTCTCGGTCCCCGAGATCACTGATCTCTCAACCGAATCGCGTTCGACGGTTCGGCTTTACGGTGCCGACTCCACAAATCCCTTGAAGGCCGGGTTCGCTCGCAACTGCCTGCTGGCGCGCAGGCTGGTCGAACGCGGTGTTCGCTTCATCCAGCTCTTCAACGGCAGTTACCAGACCGGCGGCGAGGGAACCAGCAACTGGGACGGCCACAAGAAACTCAAGGTGCAGTACGACATCCACGGCCCGATTCTCGATCAACCCGCCGCAGGGCTACTGGCCGATCTCAAACAACGCGGTCTGCTCGAAGAAACCCTGGTCGTCTTCTGCAGCGAATTCGGCCGCATGCCCACGTTCCAGAAGGGGGCCAGCGGTCGAGACCACAATCCCGACGGATTTACCGTCTGGATGGCCGGGGCAGGTGTCAGGGCACCGTTTTCCTTCGGTGCCACCGACCCGTTTGGACACCGGGCGGTCGAACACCCCGCCAGTGTTCATGATGTCCACGCCACAATCCTGCACCTGGCCGGACTCGAGCACCGCCGTCTCAGCATCTACCACAACGGAATCCAGAGACGGCTGACCGATGTCCACGGCGAAGTGATCACCGACGTACTCGCCTAGTCTACCCGGATCACCGGGGCCACCCGAATTGACACGGGTTTGCCGCAAAACCAGATTCTCAGGATTGCGGACAAAATCGCCAAATCCCCAAAGCAGTCGTGGCGAAACCGGATCCGTTCGGGATAAGATCCGGTGTTGCGAATGGGGGCCGTCCTCAGCGACACCCCCGCTTTTGGTTGACTGTTCTTCCGATGGACAAAGAACGACGTGTCGGTACCAGATTCTGGTGCCCGTCCGGCCCGGAGTTTTCTGTTGGTTCCTCGTTTCTGTTTGGTCACCACTAAAGTCATTTACGGGCACCGAAGGAGTTCTCTGATGCCGCGGGGACAAATCAAGACTCTGACAGATCGTGGTTTCGGGTTCATTTCCGGCGATGGAGCAGACGTGTTCTTTCACATGTCCACGCTGGAGGGCGAAGGCCAGTTCGACATGTTGAGAGAAGGCCAGGCGGTCGAATACGAATCAGAACCCGGCGACCGTGGCCCACGGGCAACGATGGTCCGGATCATCGCGGACGAATAAACACCGGACCACATCCCGTGTGACCCGGCTAGCGGCTAACCAGGCGTTCCCGCGTGCCACAATTGGCACTCGGCGAGCCATCCCAGTGGCTGGCCGTTGCGAGTGACGTCGACGCAAATGATTGTTGGTCCCGGTCGCTCCTGCTGCGAGAGGTGAATGGAGCAGTTCGAGCGATGCTGCTCGTTGGGATCAATCCTGCAGGAGATGGTGGCGGGATTGGCGATGATGCCGGGGGCCAGGATCAACCTCGCAGTGACATCGATCGGCTGGCGGTGCAGATTTTCAATCACCACATCCACACTGGCACTCTCACCACCGGCCAACTGCAGACGGTACGGCTCAAATCGCACCCAATCGGCCCGGCATTTTTCCTCGTCCTCCTCGTCGACCAGGCTCGATAGCGCCCCGGCAAGTCGCTGGGCACTTGCCTTGAAGTCGAGCAGATCCTGGGATGTCACCGGCGTATCGCCGCGGCCTTGAGGAGGTTGGCCGTCGTCTCGGATCAACTGCCGGCGGTGGTGTCCATGCAGCAGAACCTCGGGCTCGATTTCCAGCATCCGCTCGGCCACCTCGAGATGGTTGGCTGCCGTAACCCGGTTGGCAAAAATGACATGACCGTGCGTGAGTTGGCCACCGTGCAGATGCGCCGAATCGCCCATCGCCAGGTAACGTTTTCCATTCAGTGTGAAACTGACACCTGAATGAAGGTCCGTCTGGCCCGGCAGGTCGTGCATTTGCAGTTCAACACCTCGCCACGTAAATCGCTCGCGGTCCTCGAACGTCCGC
Source organism: Planctomycetaceae bacterium (assembly GCA_002724315.1). Lineage (GTDB taxonomy): Bacteria > Planctomycetota > Planctomycetia > Planctomycetales > Planctomycetaceae > UBA8437. The sequence goes on from PBOJ01000027.1 coordinate 54,892, forward strand.
TGAACGACAATCGGGTGAGGGAGCAGGCACGGCATGTTGTAACGCCTGGGCTCACGCAAGATCGGGGCGATTCGCTTCAAGCACCAGGCCGGCACCTGCCAACGGCGCTGGAGATAAGGCACTCCAATCACGTGATCGTCGTGGTAATGGGTGATGATCACCGCGTCGATCGCGTCGATCTGATAATTGTTCTTGAGGGTCTCAATATGAGTCGGCAGAAATCGCGTTCGATAGCCAAACGCCGACGGCCCGGCATGCGCCGAACTTGAATACCCCAGATCGATCAGCAGCGCGTGCCCATCGCCAGATCGCAATACATACCAACTGCAGGTTTGTCGCGCGCTCTGCAACAGTTGCGGCGCCAGTTCGATGAATTCCTCGGTCGGAGCAGGATCTATCGGATGGTGCATCTCCTCACAAAAGGCTTCCAATCGACGTGCCAGCGATTCAAGAACCTGCTCAGGAGAGTCGATCGGAGCGCCATGCCCGGGGCAGAGCACATCGGGCGCGGCGGTCTTCAGGAAGCGAAGTGAAGAGATGGCCAGTTCAGCCCCCAGCGCATCACCGTACCCAAACTGCAGGTTGTGTATCTGCGGGACATTGCCGCTGCCGTCAACAAGGTCACCGGCAAACGCGAGCCGGCGTCCAGAAAATTCGCCCAACAGTGTGATCGAGCCGGGGGTATGTCCGGGGGTAGGAAGGATCTCCAACTGGACATCACGCCAGCAAAAAACGTCAAAATCCTCCAGCGACACGTCCACAGGTACGCTGCGAGGTAGCGAAAACAAATCGGCCACCTGGTTGTAGTTGTGGTAAATCGGTCGCCGGCGCCAGAAGGATTCGACGTCCTCGACGAGGTGACGTTCGCTCTCAGGAACGGCCAGTTTTGTTGCGCTGCGATCCAGTTGGTAAAGACCCGAGCATTGGTCGCGATGCGTGTGGGTAAGAAGGACCCACTCGACCTTGCTCACACCCAATCCGGAAAGTGCATCCCACCAGTGGCCGTCGCCGGGATCGATCACCAGTGCTGCGTCGCCATCGACGATTACGTAGGACGTGCAGGTTCCTCGAACCTGGAAGACATTGTCGGTAACGGGGTGAAGTTGATCCGGCATGGGCATTACTCGGTGCGCACAATTTCACCATCCGGACCACGATGTCCCTCAACAAAAGAGGCGTTCGGCTCAGTCCACGGCGGTTCTGCCGGGTCCGAGCTACGTCAACTCGTGGATCGGCCGTCCACCGCCGACGATGCTCACCGGCCGACCGCTGGCATCCTCGTTGTGGGTTCCCAGCGAGATCCCCATCGCGTAGTAGATCGTGGCCAGCACATCCAGTGGCGTGCTTGGCCGTTCCTGGACACCGCCACCGTGTCGCTCGCTGGCCCCAACGACTCGTCCCCCGACGATCCCGCCACCGGCCAGCATCACCGTGAAACAGTTCGACCAGTGGTCACGGCCAGCGTGACCATTGATCAACGGCGTCCGGCCAAACTCCCCGGCGCAGTAGACCAGGGTGTTTTCGAGCATCCCCCGCTGCTCAAGATCCTCCAGCAGCGTGGCCATGGCAGCATCCAGCGGAGGCAGGTGCTGTTCGAGATTCTGGTGGACTTCGTTGTGATGGTCCCAGTATCCGGTGTTGACCGTGACCACCCTCGCACCGGCCTCGACCAACCGTCGGGCCAACAGCGCGCTCTGCCCATACTGGTGTCGACCGTATCGGTCTCGCAGAGCAGCCGGTTCGGAGTCGATTTCGAACGCCTTGCGGACCTCCTCACCGGTGACCATCTCGAGTGCCTTGGACTTGAAAGCGTCCAGGCCGTCCATCACGCCTGTGCGGTCGATGTCGCGGCGCAGGGAATCGAAGCGGACCAGCAGATCGCGACGTTTGCGCACATTGCTAAGGTCCAACCCGCCCGGCAAGGCCAGGTTGGGGACCTTGAAGTTCTTGCTGTTCGGATCGGCTCCGACCTCGAACGGATCGTAGGACGCCCCCAGGTAAACCGACTTCTGGTACCCGAACGCCTCGGCCTTGGGGACCGCGATGTAGGCGGGCATGTGGGGTGAGCGTGAACCGAGGGCCTTGTTGATGACCGAACCAAATGAGGGGTGCTGCGCGGCGATCCGGGCCAGCGTCGGTCCGAAATAGCCGGTCTGCATCCAGTGCGCCGACGGAGCGTGGATTCCGTTCTCGTGGAACACGCTGCGAACCTGGGCGATCTTGTCCATCACCTTCGCTTGCCGGGCAAATCGTTCGCCGACAATCGTTCCGGGGACGTTGGTCTTGATCGGTCGGTACGGACCACGGTACTCGGCCGGAGAATCCGGCTTCATGTCGTAGGTGTCCTGCTGGCTCATGCCGCCATGAGTCCAGAAGACGATCAACGACCGGCCCTTATCGCGGGTCGCGTCGGCGGCAATCGATTCCCGCTCCAGAAGACTCGAAAGCCCCAGCCCCAGCAGTGGGGCGCCGACTTGCAGGAAGTTGCGGCGGGAAATGCCGTCGCAGTTTCGGTAGGTGCGTCCGGGCACGGTCAACATCGTTTGACTCCTGGAACCCCCGTCCTCGGCGACGGGTGGCGGTGGTCTGCTTCTATTTCTTAGTGTTCGAAACGAACAGGGCTAGTGGATGAACAAAAACTCGTTGGTCGCCAGCAGTGCCCACATCAGCGACTGGTAGGCCGCCTTCCGATCCGGCTCCGACTCCAGGTACTCCAGCGCGGTTCGAGATTCCTCGTCACGCGGCCGGCGAGAAAAGATGCGGACAAACAGTTCCTGGACATTCTCGGAATGCGTTTTCTTGTTGGCAGCCAAGCGGGTAACAAAACCACTCTTGTCGGCCAACTTCCTCTGAATCTCAGTGGAACTGACCAATTCCAGTGCCTGGGCCAGTGCCGGGTCGTCGGTCCGCTCGCATTCACAGGCGCTACGTCGGTCGGGACGCCCGAACACGTCCAGGAAGTGCACCGAGACGTTCTCATCAGGCAACTCGATGGCACGGGTCCCCGAAGGGAACTTGCCGCCACGGTCACCCGGGAAGACAGTCGGCACGTCCAGCACCTGGCTGAAAGCGTCCAGCAACACCTCGGCCTTCAGACGCCTGGGGTAAAACCGGGCGTAGGACTGGGTGTCGAGACGGTTGGAGTCGTTCGGTTGGCTGCTGGTCCGATAGGCACGGCTGCCGGCAATGCGGCCAACCAGGTGCTTCAGGTCGTACCCACTGGCAATGAAGTCCCGAGTCAGCCATTCCAGCAGTTCGGGGTTCGACGGCGGATTGCTGCTCCGCGAGTCATCGATCGGATGCACCAGACCTCGACCCAGGAAATGGCCCCACATGCGATTGACCATCGTCCGGGCAAAAAACGGATTGTCACGACCGGCCAGCCAGCGAGCAAACCGCTGCCGAGGATCGTCGAAAGGCGACAAAGACAGATCCGGACCACCCAGTGGCCTCGGAGGAATCACTCGGCCGGTACGAGGATGACGCACCTGTCCGGAGGACCGGACGTAGATCTGCTCGTTGGTCGGCACCTCAGCGTCCGCAAACCCGCCACGACGCCCCACCCGGGCAAACACCGCCGCCAGCCCGTAGTAGTCGGCCTGGCTCCAGGGTTCAAACGGGTGGTGATGGCACTGGGCACACTGGATCCGCACGCCCAGGAATGCCTGCGCGACGCTTTCGACATAATCGACTGATGTCCGTACCTGGCGGTACCAGACCGTCGGCGGATTTTCGCGCTGGCTGCCGGTTGCCGTGAGAATCTCGGCCACGAACTGATCGTAGGGCTTGTTGGTCGCCAGGGAATCACGGATCCATCCGGCGAACAGGGCCGTTCCCGGTCGCTGCTTGCTGGTCGAATACCCCTTGCCGCGATTCCTGAGAATGTCGGCCCACTTCATCGCGAAGTACGCCGCGTATTCGGGCCGGTCCAACAGCCGGTTGATCAGGCGTGTTCGTCGGTCCGGACGACGATCGGCCTCGAAGGCACGCACCTCCGCAACCGTCGGCAACGTCCCGCAGATGTCCAGCGACAGCCGCCGGATCAATGTTGCGTCATCGACCTCCTCGGACGGCAGGACCCCCAGCCGCGCCCAGCCCTCGACCAAAAAACGGTCAACCGGTGAAGCGTCTTTCGGCAAGGCCACCGGCTCGGTCGCCTTCCCGAAGGGCACCGTGCCCTGGTAGACGGCCATCTTTCCACCGTAGCGGGCCAGCACCGCGAACAGCCCGCCACGCTCGCCAGTGGTCACCGAGCCGGACCCGTCGACTCCGCCGATTTCCGGCTCGTTAGACAGGTACAACGCCTGGCGAGTCACGTCACGGCGGGTGCCGTTGGAGAACTTCGCCGAGAGCTTCAGTTGTTCATTCGAGTTGACCTGCAACACACCCCGAGTCGGGGTCATCGTCAGTTCGACCAGCACAGGATCGTCGGCCCGAGGCGGAGCGGCACCCTGGCGGATCCAGTCGGCCAGGACCTGGTAGTCCGCAGAGCCAATCCTCAGGCGACGCCCCCCACCGTGAGGCACCCGCCCGATGGCCTTCTGCAGCAGCAGGCTGCTGTCGGGATCGCCGGCAAAAACGCGACGGCCACGTGCCTCCTTGACCAGCGACTCGTGGTCGAACTCCGGGACAAACCCCAGCAACGACAGCTTGAACCCGTTCTGCCCGGTCGACTTGCCGTGACATCCGCCGCTGTTGCAACCCAGCTTGGTCAGGATCGGCACCACGTCAGCAGCGAATGCGATCCGAACGGGATCATCACCAGCACGAACCTCCGGCGAACCGAACAGCACCATGGCCAACATCGCGACGACAGTCGCCGTCGAAACCACGCCAACGGTGATCCTGTACGACCCGCGTCGTGACTTTGCGGAGCAATGTTGTCGGAAGCAGAGATCCATCCCATCAGCATACGCGAATGAGTAGGCCGACCCCAGTCCAAAGCTCGGGACAGAACGACTGGTCGATCACCGGCTGCGGGCCAGGATCGACGTGGCCGTGACGGGACCCGATTCGGCCGGTGCATGCTTCACCACGATCCGATCCCCAGGTTGCAGATCCAACAATCGGGCCGCCTGGCGGTTCCGCTCGATCCGGGTCTTGTCGTCGATCCGAACCGACTGCGTCCCACCTCCCCTTTTCTCGATCGTCAACTGGCCCCGCTTGGCATCGATGCTGGCCACTCGTCCAAAAGCTGCCGTCGCAGGGCCCGGCGGCGACTCGGACGGACGACCGCCCAATCCGCCTGGACGTCCCCGGAAACCACCGGGACGTCCACCAAAACCACCGGGACGTCCTCCGAACCCGCCGGGCCGACCGCCGAAACCTCTCGGCCGACCGCCGAAATCCGGACGTCTGCCGAACCCGGGCCGACCGGCCAGATCACCACGGCCACCTCCCGGCCGCTGACCGCCACGGCGGGACCTGGTTCGCCCACCGTCTCGATCACTCTTGAATTGCACCATGTAGGTCTGGGTCACGGGTCGGCACCAGCCTTCCTCGTCGTTGCAGGCGAAGTACTTGACCACCAGTTTCAGCGGCTCACGCGAATTGCCCAGTTCGACTGTCGCGAGGAACTCGCGGGGATCAATATCGGACGGCTCCTTCACCTTCGGCCCCGTCCACTCGCCCGGCTTGACCCGCCCGTCGAGCCCCGATTTCGCGGCGGAACTCTCCACAAACCGCACGTGGATCGGTTCCACCAGGTTGTTCCAATGAACGTGGTACAACGGATCCAGCATGAAGCGAATGTGGAGTTGGCCCTTGCCCTTCGAGAGCAGAGCGGAATCGGCCGCGGCACGCAACTTGGCGTAAAACGGCGTGGCATCCGGGCCCTTCTCGATCAACGGCTCGATCACCAGCGGTCGCATGTCGCCGGGCAACTCAATCCGCTCGACCACGCCACTGGCCGCGGCCTTCGGCGGAGCCTTCTGGGCGAGTTCCAGGTCAGCCGGATCGGTGGGATTCTCGACCTTGCCGACCAGTTCCTCCAGATCCGCTCGCAACGCCGCCGCATCACTCCAGGCTCGCTTTCTGACCAACCGCCCCTTGCCGTCAACCACGAACTCGCTGTTGGGCGCATTGCCCAGTGCGTGTTTGATCGGGTTGTCGATGGCATCACAGATCCAGGTGAACCCTGATCCCAGTGTCCTGCGAGCTTCCTTCACGTGAGCCAGGCGTTCCTTGAGCGTGTACGGCCGGACGTAACCGTTGTGCTCCGGATGGGCCAGGGCCTTGTAGACGTAGTAGAACCGAACGCCACGAGATTCGTAGTCGACACGAACAGCCTCCAGACCGGAGACACCTCTCAGGAAAGGCGGTCAGGTCAGGCAACCGAAGACCAGGACCTTGTAGTCGCCCTTCAACGCCCTCAGGCTCAACGGTTCCCCATCGGCCGTGAAACCGGAAACGTCAGGCAACGGCTCTCCGAGCCTGGGCGAGGCTGCGTCGAATCGGCGAATCATCCGCTCTCGCGCGGACTCGCCCCCCTGGCGAGATTCGCCGGGTTTCCGCGTCGGCCGCGCACGATCGTCGCGCCGCGAATCCTGCGCCAGGACACCTGTAGAGCCCAGCAAGCCAGCCAACAAGACCACGAGAGACTGTTTCATTGCCCGAACTCCCGGTCCCAAATCCCTTTCGTATGCCCACATCCTACACCCTCCCGAGATTGTCGTCACCGACAACATTCACCCGCCACGGTTTGCTCGCTTGCGAGTCTTCACTGTTTGCTTTCTCTTGGTCATGCCCGGAAACGCGCAGTCCGCTCCACCCGCTGACCGACAGGCCCTGCCGTGGTCTTCAGTTCACACTTGTTCGTCTTCTACTTCCTGCCGCTGGCACTGTTGCTCTACTACGCCGCGCCGGCCAGGACGCGACACCTGCTACTGACGGGCTTCAGTTATCTCTTTTACGGCTGGGCCAACCCGCTGTTCGTCGTACTGATGGCTTTCTCGACAGCGGTCGACTACGCCTGTGGCCGGGTGATCGCAGCCGAACCGACCGGCAGGGCCGCCAAGGTCGTCGAAAAGCCGCCCCGCAGCCGACGGCAGAAGACGGCCCTGGTCATCTCGATTGTCACCAACCTCTCGCTGCTGGGCTTCTTCAAGTACTTCAACTTCGGCGTGGACAGCTTCAACGCCCTGGTCACCGCTCTGGGTGTTGCGGACTGGCAATGGGACACCTTTTTCCGGATCACGTTGCCACTGGGAATCAGTTTTTACACTTTCCAGTCGATGAGCTACACGATCGACGTCTACCGGGGCCAGGCGGCCGCCATCGGCAACCCGGTCGACTTCGCGTGTTACGTCTCGATGTTTCCCCAGCTGGTCGCCGGACCGATCATCCGATTCCACGAGGTGGCCCGGCAGCTCGAACAGCGAACCCACACGCTCGAAAAGTTCGCTCGCGGAACGGCACTGTTCATACTCGGACTGTCCAAGAAGGTCCTGCTGGCCAATTCGTGCGGCCTGCTGGCCGACCTGGTCTTTGATGCCGGTGGCCGCAGTTGCCTGGACGCCTGGATCGGGCTGCTGGCTTACTCGTTCCAGATCTACTTCGATTTCAGCGGTTACAGCGACATGGCCATCGGCCTGGGCCTGATGCTGGGATTCACCTTCCCGAAAAACTTCGACTCGCCCTACCGCTCGGCCTCGATCACCGAGTTCTGGCGCCGCTGGCATCTCTCGCTCTCCAACTGGCTCCGCGACTACCTCTACATCCCGCTGGGAGGAAATCGCCTCGGCCCGTCACGGACCTACATCAACCTCGCCATGGTGATGCTGCTGGGTGGACTCTGGCACGGGGCCGCCTGGACATTCGTCGCCTGGGGCGCGTTGCACGGCGGAGCGCTGGCACTTGAACGCGCACTCGGCAAGCAGAGCCTCTACCACCGTTGGCCACGCCCATTCCGCGTGGCGATCACGTTCGTCGTCGTCGCCATCGGCTGGGTTTTCTTCCGCTCGGCTTCGATCACCGCTGCCGGCAGCTTTCTCGCGTCACTGGTCGGAGCCGGCTCTCCCGGACCCGGGGACCGTCTGCTCTCGGGGATGACCCACCAGCCGTGGCTGATGGGCTGGCTGGGTGTCGCCGCGATCGTGACCTGGGCGGCCCCCCAAAGCTGGGACTGGACAAGGCGTATCACCGCAGCGCGAGCCGTTGCGATGCTCGGCCTGTTCTGGGTCTCGCTGCTGCTGTTGACCACCCAGTCGTTCAACCCCTTCATCTACTTCATCTTCTGAGTCCTCCCGCGACATCCGGTCATGACAACCACCCGAGAAGAACAGGCGGCCGTGGAACTCGGCACAACCGACGTCACACCGACTGTCGCCCGGGTGATGGTGGCCTCGTTCGCCATCACCCTGGTGGCAATGCCGACAGCCCAGTGGGCCGGGGAACTGCGGGCCTTCGGCCTCGGCGACCGCAACTCGCCGTGGCCATCGGCCGCCGAGATCCTGACCTCCCCGACGGTCGTCTTCCAACGGTGGTCACAGGATGATCCGGGAGGCATGGTCGGCAAGACCCTGGCGGCCAACGCCGAACTCCTGGCCGAGATCCAGCGTTACGAAACGTCGCTTGAGGATCGGTCGCTCACCACCACCGTGCTGCTGGGACCAACCCGCAGGCGCCTGGCCCGATGGTTCGGCTGGGGAACCGAAGACGCCTGGGTCGGCCATGACGGATGGCTGTTCTATCGCCCCGATCTCGACCACAGTACCGGCCCACCGTTTCTGGATCCGGATGTCCTCGCCCGCCGCCGCCGTGGTGGACGCGAGTTTTCCGCAAGACGACACCCGGACCCGCGACCCGCAATTCTCGACTTTGCCCGTCAGCTGGCCCGGCAGGACATCCGGCTCGTGCTGGTCCCCACACCGACCAAGGCCATGGTGCATCCCGAGCATTTCGGCGGCCACACCGACGTCGACCAACCGCCGATGCACAACCGTTCCTATCTCGAATTGGTCCAGACGCTCGAAGACAACGGCGTCACCGTTTTCGACCCCCTGCCGATTCTTCTTCACCGCCACCGGCAAACCGGAGAAGATCAGTTCCTGTCTACCGACACCCACTGGCGTCCCGAGGCGATGGAAGCGGTGGCCAGGGCTCTCGCTGCAGAACTCGTGAACCGGAGACAAATCGACGCCGACACGCCGACTCCCGGCCGGACTCGCACAACAATACAAGTGACCGGCCGGGGCGACCTGCAGACGATGATGAAGCTCGGCTCGGGACCGACGGTTTTCCAGCCCCAGACGGTCACACTCAACCAGGTTCTCATGACCGATGATCGGAGCCACTGGCAACCCGATCCGACGGCCAGGGTACTTCTTTTGGGCGACAGCTACACCAACATCTACTCTTTCGAGCCGATGGGTTGGGGCCAATCCGCCGGGTTCGCCGAGCAACTCTCCTGGCACCTCGGGCAGCCCGTCGATCGCATTTCCAGAAATGCTGATGGTGCCCACGCCACGCGAAGACAACTCGCCTCGAACCCAAACCGGCTGGACGGCAAGACCATCGTCGTGTGGCAACTGGCCGTCCGCGAGTTCAGCTCCGGCGACTGGCCTCCGATCAGGCTTGGGAGGTCCAACCGCGACACCGGTTCAACGCAGTCGCGCGATGTGGTCGACTTCCGCGGGACGGTCCTGGCCACCTCGGGGGTCCCGACTCCCGGCACTGTCCCGTACCGAGATGCGGTCCTTTCACTCCACGTCACCGACGGCAAAGGCAGCCAGCGGATCGTCTTTTGCATGGGCATGAAGGGCAACCAACTGGTCCCAGCGGCGAGGCTGAGACCCGGAGACGTCTTGACCGCTCGGCTCATCCCGTGGACAACCGTCGAAAAGACCTACGGACGATTGGTCCGAATCGAACTCGACGACCCCGAATTTCGACTGGTCGACCTGCCGACCTTCTGGGGAGACCTCAAATGACCCGTCCCTACCTGGCAATCATCCTGGTGATGTCTGTCACCGGCACGCTGGTCAACCTGGCACATGCCGGCCAGCCCACCGCCCCTGCCGATTCCCAGGTCACCCACTTCCACAACATCGTCCGACTGCTGGCCATAGGTGCCCAGCAGCAAAAACGGACGGCCATTCCGGGCACCGACGGATGGATGTTCTTCGTGCCCGAACTTCGTGCACTGACCGTCGGACCGTTCTGGGGCGACCGGGCCAGCGCGGTCTCGCGGGCCAGCAACAAGCGGTATGCCGATCCACTCGAACCGATCGCCGATTTCCATCGCCAACTGAAACGAGCAGGAATCCGGCTGCTGGTGGTACCGGTGCCGGCCAAGGTCGCGGTCTACCCCGAACGAGTCGCGCAAAACATCTCGTTCGGTCCATCCAGCGCCCGCGGGAAAACCTCTCCACCGCGACTCGATATCCACCACCAGGCCTTCCACAAGCTGCTGGTCTCTCGCGGTGTCGAGGTAGTCGACCTGCTGCCCGCATTTCTCGAACAACGCCACGATCGTCGGGGGCCGTTGTATTGCAAGACCGACACACACTGGTCAGGCCGTGGCGTGGACGTGGCCACCGCCGCCATTCTCAAGTCGATCGGAAAACCGAAGTGGCTGCGCGATCTGCCGCTCCGGAAGTCGATCTCTCACACACAACCGGTCACCATCACGGGAGATCTCGCCCGCACGCTCGATGCCGACAAACCGGTCCGGGAGACGTTGCCGCTGACGTTTGTCGGCCGGGCGAAACGACGCGGTCGCCCTGTCCCCACTCCCGTGTCACGAACCAGTCCGGTACTGGTAATGGGTGACAGCCATGCGCTGGTCTTCCATGACCCAACCCTGCACGCCGCCGGCGCCGGTCTGCCCGACCACATTGCCGCGGGACTCGGGCTCGCCGTCGACCTGGTAGCCGCCCGGGGTTCGGGTGCCACCGCCACCCGCATCTCTCTGCTGCGACGCCGCGACAACCTCAAGGGCAAGAAGCTCGTCATCTGGTGCTTCTCGATCCGCGAGTACACCGAGAGTTTCAGCGGCTGGAGGACGGTGCCGGTGATTCACCGCTAGCCGAATCCTCAGCCGCCTTGACCGGCCCTATCCGCTTCAGCAGGGCCTGTCGGACGTCCATCACCGCAATCGTCTTCTTGGTCACCGGCCGAATCTCGAATCGGTAGAGTCCCGCGCGAGGGATCGTCACGTGTCCAATCGTCCGCTGGCGGAACGCCTGGAATCCCCCGGTGTCCTCCACGGTGAATGCCAGTTGTTGCCCAGCCACCCGGATCGCGACCCGGCTGCCGCCGTGCCCCTTGCCGCAACCCTGCAACACCCCCACTTCGTAACGCCCTGGCCGCTCGACATAGACGCTCCACCAGCAAAAGTCCTCAACGCGGGTCCAGTACCCGACCGTGTTCTTGTGAGGCTGAGGCTCGTAACGGAGGTTCTTGCCGACGACGACAGCATCATGAGACCCCAGCACGATCGCATCCGATAACGTCGTCGCAGGAGCGACCACCCTGGGCAAACGCGAACTCCAGGGACGGCCCACCGTCGTGATGCGAATTCTCGCGGTGGACGTATCGCTGTTCGGCACCCCTCGCTCGGCCCGGGCCAGTGCCGGCAACCGAATTTCCCAGTGGGTCTGCGTGGGCGCGATCTGCAGTTTCTGTGGTTTGCCAGCCGGCTGACCGGGTCCGAAGATCTCCACGGTCTTCACCGGGTTGTTCAGCCGGGGCAGTTTCAGCACCCGGTTCGAGACATTTCCGGAGACGACCAGTTCGACACGGTCGTCCCCGCGCAACACCCTGATTCCGTCGGCTTTCAGCCAGGCCCCGGTCCACCCGATCAACTGGCCGGGAGTCGGATCACCAAGAGTCCGGGCCAGAAAATCGTCGATCTCATCGACCATCACGTCGAACCACGGGTGCTGGTTCCAGCAACCGTGTCGACCTCGGTGATAGACTCGGGCGAGGGTGGTCACCTTGTGGCCGGCCAGTCGGGCACGCCCCTCGATGTTCGCTGCCACCGCATCGTACTGGCCCCTCAGGAACAGCATCGGAGGCGTCCTGGGCGAGAAGTGTGTGAACGGAGCTCCCAGCCGGTACAACTCTGGAGCCTGGTCCAGCGTCCTGCCAAACCACTTGTTGGCATTGGAGCTCTTGGGCTGTTCTCTCGACTTCCGGGCAACCGGGCCGGTGGTCAACTGCATCGGCCCGGCCAGAACCACCGCCGCCTGGATCGCGCTGGAGACGTCGGCGTGACCTCCCGGTCCCTGCAATGACGCCACGTGGGGTGCTGCTGCCATCAGCCCGACCAAGTGTCCGCCGGCCGACCCCCCCCCCGCCCCGATCCGCTTCGGATCGACGTGATACCGCCTGGCTGACGCCCGCAGCCACCTCGTCGCCGCGTTGCAGTCGTGAATCGCCGCCGGAAACTTCGCCTCCCCACCCAACCGGTAACCGATCGCCACGGCGACGTAACCGCGACGGGCCAAGGCAGTGGCCAGAGGATGGAACTTGGCCTTGTCGCCTTTCAGCCAGCCGCCGCCGTGGACGACAATCACTGCCGCCCGTGGCCGCTTCGCCGCGGCCCGAGGCACGAACACGTCGGCGGTCATCTTTCGTTCCCCGTTGACGGCGTACACGACGTCGCGCTGCACCTCGATCTCCAGGCCACCGCCAGCCGATTCGGTGGTGACCCGCGAGACGGCCAGGCCCCGCGCTTTCAGATGCTTGCGGATGGTCGCCGGAGACGACTCGTTCACCGAGACCGCTCGCGGAGCGGCCACGACGGCACCCGCGGTTCCCAGCAACAGCAACACGGTTCCCAGGCAACCCGGCACGCGGCAACTCATCATCGTCTCTCTCCCTTGGGTCCGGTTCCCGATCGTAGCCGGACCCGCGAACCCTCTGCCAGTCGCCGACGCGGTTTGGTATTATCCTCGCAGAGGCCAGAAGACGTTCCCCCGCACCTCCGGACACAACTTGCCATGAGTGACGAAACCACCCGTCGTGACTTCCTCCAGGCCGGCGTCGCCGCCGGCGTTGCTCTTGGACTCGCCGAGGAACTCCTCGGGGCCCAGCAGGACAACGGCAACGGCCTGCCCACCCGGCCGCTGGGCAAGACCGGCGAGCAAGTCTCGATCCTCTGCCTGGGTGGCTGGCACATCGGCCAGTGCGGCAAGGACGAGGGCGACCCCGCGGCGGTCAAGATGATGCACGAGGCAATCGACGGGGGCATGACCTTCTTCGACAACGCCTGGGACTACCACGACGGGTACGCCGAGGAATTGATGGGCAAGGCGATTTCCGACCGTCGGGACAAAGTCTTCCTGATGACCAAGAACTGCGAGCGCGATTACAAGGGCTCGATGTCCAACCTCGACGACAGCCTCAAGCGGCTCAAGACCGATCGCATCGATCTGTGGCAGTTCCACGAGATCAACTACGACAACGATCCCGAATGGGTCTTCGAGAAGGGCGGCCTGAAAGCCGCGCTCGAGGCGCAGAAGGCGGGCAAGGTTCGCTTCATCGGCTTCACCGGACACAAGGATCCCCGCATCCACCTCGAGATGCTCGGCCAGCCCTACAAGTGGGCCACCGCCCAGATGCCGATCAACATCTGCGACTACTTCTATCGCAGTTTCCAGAAGAACGTCGTCCCCGCCTGCCTGAAGAACGGCGTGGGGGTGATCGGCATGAAGACACTTGCCGGCAGTCCTGACGGCAAGAACGGGGCCATCCCGGCCGCGGGCCTGGCCACCGGGGAAGAGTGCATCCATTATTCGCTCTCGCAACCGGTCTCCTCGCAGGTCGTCGGCATCCGCATCCGCCGCGATCTCGACCAGGCGTTGAAGGCCGGTCGTGGCTTCAAGCCGCTCGACAAGGACCAGTTGGCCTCGATGCGAGCCAAGGTCGAGGACGCGGCCGGAGACGGACGGATCGAGCTGTTCAAAAGCACCCAGCACTTCGACGGCCCGCACCACAAGAAGCAGCACGGGTTCACGGTCGAGGAGACCAGCTAGCTGATCCCGACCGCCGACGGGCGATTGCAACCCGCCTCGTCATCGTCGAAGCTGACGGCGTCTTGAATCCTCGTATTGCAGGGAGCGCCGTCGTGTCGATCCGCCAACTCAACCGCCGTGATTTTCTTCACTGTGCCGCCGCCACGGCCACCGCCGGACTGTCCGGACTCGTGGGACCCGACAGCCCACTGGCCGCCGCCCAGGAAAAGGCCCGGGGCGAAAAACTGAAGGTCACCGACCTGAAGACGTTCGTCGTCAATGCCGGAGGAAAAAACTACGTCTACGTCAAGGTGATGACCAACCGGGGACTGGTCGGCCTGGGAGAAGGCTCGATCACCAGCAAGGCCAAGACGGTCGAACAGGCGATCCTCGAGCACAAGCGGTACCTCGTCGGACAGGATCCGACCGATATCGAGATGCACTGGCAGGCGATGTATCGCTGGCCCCGCTGGCGTGGTGGCCCGATCCTCAACTCGGCCATCAGTGCCGTCGAAATCGCGCTCTGGGACATTCTCGGCCAGGCGGTTGGCCAGCCGGTCTGGAAGATGCTCGGTGGACGAGCCCGCCGCAAGATGCAGATGTACGTCCACGCCGGAGGAACGACTCCTGCCGACTACGCCCGCAACTGGGCCAAGGCCAAGGACGAGGGCTGGACCGCCGCCAAGGGCGGTTTTCTCAGGCCACGTGGTCTCGTCGTCGACCCCTCGCGGGATGTCCGTGACGCGATCGCCAGGCTCAAGGCGGTCCGGGAAGCCGTGGGACCCGACTTCCGGATCCTCATCGACCTCCACGGGTTTCCCACTCCGCCGATGGCCGTGGAGTTCTGTGCCGGTGCCGAGCCCTATCACCCCTACTTCGTCGAGGAAGCCACCCAGATCGAGGATGTCGACGAGCTGGCTCATCTGCGGAGCAAGACCCGGGTGCCGCTGGCGACCGGCGAGCGACTGTTCACCAAGTACGGCTTTGCCCCGATCTGTGCCCGTCACCTGGTCGACTACGTCCAGCCCGACGTGGTTCACTGCGGGGGCATCCTGGAACTGAAGAAGATCGCCACGATCGCCGAGGCGTACCGGATCCAGCTCGCACCCCACAATCCGCAAAGCAGCGTCAGTACCCTCGCGTCGCTCCACGTCGACACCACCGCTCCCAACTTCGCGATCCAGGAAATCAGCCGCCCCCCCACGCAGTTCTTCCAGGATCTGTTCCGGGGCGCCGGCCCGGTCTTCAAGGACGGTTACGCCCTGGTCCCCGACAAGCCCGGCCTCGGAGCGACACTCGACGAAAAGGTCGCCGCCAAGCGTCCGTACGTGCCGGCCAACCGGCCCAGGATGCGGTTCGCTGACGGGGCCGTGACCGACCACTAGAACTCAGCCCCTGACGGGCACACGGTCCGGGTGGCAACGTTTCCGGTTCCGGATCTGTGGGCACCCGGGTGTCGCCGTGGCCGCCGTGATGGGGTAGTATGAGCAGGTTGACGGTGTAAAGAGCCAAAGTGAGGAGACCTGCAGATGACCTCCAACGTGAATCGACGAGCGTTCCTGGGTAGCACCGCCGCAGCTGCGGCGACCACTCTGACCACGGCCCGGGCCGCGGGTGCCAACGACAAGGTCGTCGTCGGCGTGATGGGTCTCAGCCGGGGCCGCAGCCTCTCGGTCAGTTTTTCGAAGCGTCCCAATGTCGAGGTGAAGTACGTCTGTGACGTCGACAGCAACCGGGCGGCCGCCTGTGCCAAGCTGGTCGCCGGAACCGGGGCCAAGGCTCCGACGCCGATCGGCGATTTCCGCAAGATTCTCGACGACAAGTCGGTCGACGCACTGGTCATCGCCGCCCCCAACCACTGGCACGCTCCGGCCACGATCATGGCCGTCAACGCCGGCAAGCACGCCTATTGCGAAAAACCCTGTTCGCACAATCCGCAGGAAGGTGAATGGATGGTCGAGGCCGCCCACAAGCACAAGCGGGCTGTCCAGGTCGGCACACAGCGCCGCAGCGGACCTCAGACGATCGAGGCGATGCAGAAACTGCACGAGGGAGCCATCGGCCGGGTCTACCTGGTCCGGGCCTACTACAACTCCGCCCGAGGCTCTCTGGGCCGAGGCAAGCCCGCCGCCGTTCCCGGTCATCTCAACTACGACCTCTGGCAGGGGCCGGCTCCACGCACTCCTTACCTCGACAACCGGGTCCACTACAACTGGCACTGGTTCTGGCACTGGGGCAACGGTGAACTGGGCAACAACGGTGTCCACACGCTCGACCTGTGTCGCTGGGGACTGGGAGTCGATTTCCCGATCCGTGTCACCTCCAGTGGAGGACGCTACCACTGGAATGACGACCAGCAGACCCCCGACACCCACCAGGTCTCGTTCGAATTCCCCGGAAACCGGGCGATCACCTGGCAGGGACTCAGTTGCAACCGACACCGCAGCGGTTTCATCACTTTCTACGGTGACAAGGGTTCGATGGAACTGGACAGCAACGGCGGCCACACCATCTTCGACGGCAGCAACGACAGGGTTGTCGAGAAGGTGGACGGAAAGAGCCGTGGGGACATCGAGCACATCGACAACTTCACTGCTGCCATCCGCAACGATACGCCGCTGAAGCTCAACTGTGAGGTCGCCGAAGGACACAAGAGCACCCTGCTGTGCCACCTGGGCAACATCGCCCAGCGGACCGGCCAGGCGATCCACTGCCGACCGAAGGACGGACACATCGTCGGCAACGCGCAGGCGGCCAAGCTGTGGGGACGCGAGTACCAGAAGGGCTGGGAACCGATCGTCTAAAGACGGTCCCGGAACTCCCGTCGACAGAGTGGCGTCAGCACTGCCGGATCCTAGAAATCGGGCCTCGGTGGCCGATCCGGTCGCACCTCGAAGACCCCACCAGCCGGCCGATCGGGGATCAGGTCATCGAGTTCCTCCCCCAGGGGACGATTCGGCCGGGGCCGCGTCGGACGGCTTCTGCCGTCCGGACCGTCCGCATCTGGTCGAGGACGCGGCCGCAGCACGATCAGCAACGCCTGCCTCAGCACCCGGTTTTCCCCCGGGCCGAGGCTGCGGTCGCCGTTGAAATCAAACAGTCCCAGGATCGGTCCCAGTCGCGGGGATGCCGATTCGATCGAGATGTCCTCACCCCGGTGACGCGTCAGTAAGTCCAACAGAACGCGACGGGCACGGCTGCGCTCGGGCGGGTCAAGCCGGCCATTGCGATTGCGATCGAATGACGTCAACAGCAAGCTCCGCAACCGTTGGAGCACCTCGGGGGTCAAACTCGACGGACGTGGTGGTTGCGATCCGGCTCCGCCATCCCCGTCGACACTTCCGCCTTCACGTTGCCCAGCATCTCCGCCGGGACCCCGCGCAGGACGAACGGCGTATGAGAGTGTGCGGGACAGTTTGACCTGCTCGATCGGCCCGAGCACGCCGTCGCGGTTGCGGTCAAACAGCGCGAAGATCTGCCGCAATCCGGCAGGCAGTTTCGAGATCGTGATCACACGACCGCGGTTTCCGGCCAGGACACCCAGAACCGTCCGCATCGCGTGCTGGGATTCACGACGATCGAATCGGCCATTGCCGTTCTCGTCAAAACGCCGCAGCAGCCGTTGCCTGAGTTGCCCGACAACCTTCTGCGATGGACGAACCCGGACGAACGCCCCCTCCTGCTGCGCCCGCACCAGGCCATCTCCAGAGAACACAAAGAACATCATTCCAACCGGCAACAACCACAACGAGACGTTCGGCTTCGGATCATTCTCTCTGCTGAGCATCTTCGCACTCTTCGACTGACCCCAACCTCGTTCGTCGGTGCCCCGCACCACCGGGGTGCCCGAACATCGAGATCCAGACCAATATCCGGTTCGAATTCTCATGGCCCGAAAATCTCGCATTCGGGAAGGGCCTTTCTGAGTTCTTCCACTCCCGAGCTGGTGATCCGTGTCCGATCGATCCAGAGCCGTTTCAGTGACGTCAGCTTGGCAATCGACGCGATGCCCTTGTCACCGATCACCGTGTCCCGGATCGCCAACGATCGCAGATTCCTGAGCTTGGCCAGCACCGCCAGATCGGCACTGACGATCCAGGTCTGCGACAGGTTGAGGTGTTGAAGAGAGTTGAGCCTGGGCACAGCGACGGCCAGGCCGTCAATCGAAATTGACAACCCGGACAGGTCGAGGCTCGAAAGTTTCCCCAGTCCCTCGAGCCGGGACAGGCCACGGTCGGAGAACGCTGTGTCGGACAGGGACAACTCGGTGAGATTCCCGAGCCGCGAGAGGTTGATACTGGCATGGTCGGTGATGGCGGTCCCCGAAAGATCCAGTTCCCGAAGTGTCGGCGAATCCGCCAGTGCTCCCACGCCGGCATCGGTCACCGCCACGTCGGTCAACACCAGCCGCGTCAGGCCCTTGAGAGCAGACAGTCGAGCCAGGCCGATGTCGGTCAAGTCCGAATCGGTGACGGTGACCTCGATGCCCTGCCGATCCGATTTGTGGATTTCGGCCACCAGTTGCACCGCGGCGTCGAGCACCGCCGATGTCCTGCCATCCCCTCCGGTGAGCGCATCCAACAGAGGATCGACCGCATAGACCACTTCGCGTTCGGCATGCCGTTCCCGCCACTTGGCCACTTCGGTCGGAGACAACGCGGTGCGACGGAGATCGAGCCGAGACAGTTTGTCGAAACGTCCCACCACGGCCAGGGTGGTGGCGTCGACAGCACACCCGGAAAGATCGAGTCGGGCCAGTTGAGGCAGTTGTGACAGAGGCGCGAGCCCTCGTGAGGTGACCGCCGTGTCTGAAAGACACAGGACTCTCAGAGACGAACACGCCGCCAGCTTGCCGGCTGCCACGTCTCCAATCGGCGTCCCTCTCAGTGCCAGAGCCTGGAGGTTCCCCAGCTGTGGCAAGTGAGACGCGATCCCCTGGTCGGTGACCGGACAGCCGCTGAGATCGAGCAGTTCGAGGCCGTTGAGCTCGGGAACCAGCGCGAGTTGCTCGTCGTCGACGGGCGTTCCCACCAGGCTCAATCGCCTCAACGAGGGCCGACCTCCGCTGACGATCGGAGCCAGGGTGTTGATGTCGGAGTGGTCGAGGATCAACTCGCCGAGTTCGACCCAGGCAGCGATCGAGTCGTTGGTGACGCGATCGAGCCGGTTGCCGGTGAGATCCAGGACCCGCAGGCCACCCATGTTGTGCAAGTGAACCAGCCCGGGGCCACGGATCCCCGCGCGTCGCAACCGCAGCGTCTCGAGTTCAACCAGCCCCCGGATGTGCTCCAGCCCCGCATCGCCGGGACGGATGCCATCCAACTGCAGGTGCTTGAGCCCCCGAAGCCCCTCCAGCGGGATCAGTTCCAGCGGGCCTGCCTGCCGATCCAGCACCAGCGAGCCGGGCGAGAGATACCCGCCGGGAAAGCTCATTCTCACATGCGTCAACGCCGGCCACAGGTTCAAAACTCCCGAAACCGTCACTCGCGTTCCACCCAGATGCAGTTGCTTCAGGGCTCGCAATGGCCGTAGATCGTCCAGTCCGGAATCGCTGATCGACGTGTCATTCAGCCAGAGTTCCTCGAGTTGGCTCATCGATGCCAGGTGCTTCAGGCCCGCGTTGGTCACCGCGGTCCCCTCGATGCTCAACCGCGTCAGCGACGTGAACCGGGGCAGAATCCCCATTCCGATGTCACTGAAGGTGCGGTCAAAAATGTTCAGAGACTTCACGTCTCCGTCCGGATCCCGCCTGACCCGTGCAATGCGGGACAGGGCCTGCTCCATCCGCCCCCCGCTGTCATCGAGTGCTTTCACCAGCGCATCCACATCGACCTGGACATCGCAGGTCCTCAACGCTTCGACCAATTGCTTCCGCGCGGCGACGCTGAGATCGGTGTCGGTCACGTCAAGACGTTTCAACTGGTTCATGGCGATCAACAGGCCCAAAGCCCGGTCATCGATCACCGTGTCTCCGAGATGAAGTTCGGTGAGTTTCTCCAAGCCGGCCAGGTGCTTGAGCCCCCCCGAAGTGACCGCCGTGCCGGTCAGGCCGAGAACCTCGATCGTCGTCCGCGTCGAAATCACCCCCAGGGCCTTGTCACCCACCGAAGTCTCATCCAGCCACAACTCCTTCAGGCCAGGCAGGCGACGGAGATGCTCGACGCCGGCATCGCCGATCGAGGTACCGGAGAGATCCAGAGACCTGAGACCACGGGGGAGAGTTGCCAATCCGGAGGCCGTCACTCGTGTCGCCTGCAGGGACAGATCTCTTAGCGACCGCATTCGCACCAGTGTCGGCGCGATGCCGTCCGAGGCGGCCAGTGGCAGCGCCAAGGATTCGAGCCCGATCATTCGGTCCAACTCGACCAATTCGGAATCACCCACTCGACAGGCCGCCAGGTCCAATCGACGCACCTCACGCATCGATGCCACGGCTCGCAGATCGTCAACGGTGGCACGTTCGTTGAGCGTCACGCGTCCGGGCTGCCATTCCCCGCAGGGAAATCTCACTGTCACCTGGGGGAACCGACGAATCACCGGCACGACCTTCAGCAACGCGGCGTCGGTCGCAACGACGTCCACTTCGTGCAGGCCACCTGCACCGGCGAGGGCCGTCAACAACTTGCTGTCCAGCACCACACCCGCGGCCACTACCGCCCGGTTTCGCCCCTGTTCGCTTTCGATTCGGAACGCCTTTTCCGGAGGGGGAGCAGGGACAGCCGGCCTGGGCTTCGCCGACACGGCCGGAGTCGGGCGAGCCGGCATCGGGTCCGGAACCGGTGGACCGTCGTTGACTGGAGGAGGCCCCGGATCATCATCGACCGGAGGAGGACCCGGGTCGGGATCGACCGGGGGCGGCCCGGGATCGGGATCCCCGCCAACGTCCTGCCCAACGACCGGAGACGTCGCAGGCGTCACCCGGTCATCACACCCGGCAAGCCCAAACAGGCCGGTCATCAAGCCGAGCCAAAGGACATTTCGGCAACCCAACCTCCATCTCCTCACGACAAACTCTCAGTCCGGAGGTGATCAGATCAAAACGTGCCCGCCAGGTGCATCAGGTTACCAAGGCCTCAGGATTGGTGAAACCACCGACACTCGACACACGATTCGGACACACCGGAACACCGGACTCTCGATCCGCAATGGGGCAATCTGGCATACTAGCTCCATGCGTCAGACCATCCCGAATTGTCTCGTTGCCGGCACCGTGCTGGTCATCACCTGCCTGGCTCCACCGGCTTCTGCCGACGATGTCCCCGATCGTCCCCGGGCTGTGCACTGGTCTTTCCAGCCACCGCATCGGCCCACCCCACCCGATGCCGGAACGCTCAAGCACCGGGAACGGATCCGCAACCCCATCGACCAGTTCGTGTTCCATCGTCTCCAGAAATCCGGACTGGATCCGGCAGGCGAAGCAACAAAACGGACACTGGTCCGGCGTGCCCATTTCGACCTGCTGGGGCTTCCGCCATCCCCCGAGGAAACGGCCACGTTCCTGGCCGACAAGAAACCGGGAGCCTGGAACCGCCTGATCGACCGGTTGCTGCAGTCCCGCCACTACGGAGAACGCTGGGGCCGTCACTGGCTCGATGTGGCACGCTACGCCGACAGCGGGGGCTACGAGACCGACATTTACTACCGCAACGCCTGGCGGTTCCGCGACTACGTCGTCAAGAGCTTCAATGACGACAAGCCCTACAACGTGTTCGTCCAGGAGCAGATTGCCGGAGACGAAATCTGGCCCGACAACCTCGATCTCGACCCCCGGAAGGTCTACAAGGTCTCGGACGAAAAACGCCGCCACCTCGAGGCTCGAATCGGCACCGGATTCTACACGCTCGGCCCCCAGGTCCACGAATCGGCTCTCGACGCCAGGCGGCTCGACTACGAGACGATGACCGACTGGGTCGACACCACTGCGTCCGCCTTCATGGGACTGACGCTGGGTTGCGCCCGGTGCCACGAACACAAATTCGATCCGTTCACCCAGGCCGACTACTTCTCGCTGCACGCGGTGTTCGCCTCGGCCCGAGTGATCGAACTGCCACTGTGGACGGCCATGGAGGAAGCCGACTGGCGGCAGGCCTATCCACGCGTGATCGCCGTCGAGCGGGCCCGCAAGGCGTACAAGCTGTTTGAGGCCAGCCATGCGGGCAAGACATTGACCACCGAACAGGCCAGGCAGAAGCAGAACCTGCTCAACGCGGTCGCCCAGTCGGTGCTGGCCCTGCCCGAGCGAGCCGCAGGCCAATTTGCCGTCGATTACGCCGGGTTGATGCACCAGCCGATCGCGAGAGTGCTCGGACGACGACACCCGGCCCTGATCCGACCGATCCACCTGCTGGACCGGGGAGAACTCAAGAAGCCGGGGAAGCTGTTGTCACCGGCATTGCCGGCCGCGTTGGCCAGGGCCACCGGCACGCCCGCCGGCCTGAAACGGCCATTCGGCAGCCGCAAGCAATTGGCCCTGTGGCTGACACGTCCCGACCATCCCCTGACGGCCCGCGTGATGGTCAACCGCATCTGGCAATGGCACTTCGGACGCGGCCTGGTCGAAACGTCCAACGATTTCGGCAAGATGGGACAGCCCCCGTCCCATCCCGGTCTGCTCGACTGGCTCGCCACACGGTTCGTCGCCGATGGCTGGAAGGTCAAGAACCTGCACCGGCTGATCATGAACTCCGACACCTACCGGCGTTCCAGCCGTTTCGCTACCGAAAAGCACCTGGACGAGGACCCGGACAACCGCCTGCTGTGGCGAGCAAACCGGCGTCGACTCGAAGCCGAAGCTTTGTGGGATGCGGTACACGCCACGGCCGGAACACTCAATCGGGCCTTCGGCGGCCCCCCGGTGGTTCCACCGCTGGCGGCTGACGAGATCGCGTCACTTCGGGAGAAGTGGCACTGGACCGTCTCGGCCGACCCCGCCCAGCACACCCGCCGCGGGATCTACATCATGGTGCGTCGCAACTTCAAGTTCCCGATGTTCGAGGTTTTCGACACCCCGGTCACTTCCGTCAGTTGTCCAGTTCGTGACGTCACCACGGTGGCTCCCCAGGCCCTCTGGGGCCTCAACAACAGTTCGGTCATTCGGCAGGCCACTCAACTGGCCGGGCGTATCGTCAAGGAAGCCGGAGACAAGTCCGCCGCACACATCCAGCGAGCCTGGCACATCGTGCTCTCCAGGCCTCCCACCGCCGAGGAATCCAGGTCCGCTCTCGCCCTGCTCGACTCGCTGGAAAAAACCAGCCAGACCGAGCTCGAGCATCTGCCCGCGGCGCTCAAGAAACTTCCCGCCGCTCGCCGCCGCGCCCTGGCCAAGCTGTGCCTGGCCCTGTTCAATCTCAACGAATTCGCATTTGTCGACTGAGCCGATGACATCACGACGTGATTTCCTGGAAACCGGCGGTCTGGGCTTCGGTGCTCTGGCACTGGGAGACCTGCTCCGCCAGCGGTCACTGGCCGACGAACCCTCGTCGGTCACCCCCCTGGCCCAGCGGCCACCGCACCTGCCCGGAACTGCCCGCAACGTGATCTTCCTGTTCATGCAGGGCGGACCCAGCCAGCTCGAGACGTTCGATCCCAAGCCGGTGATGAAGAAGTTCGACGGGAAGCTTCTGCCCAAGGAACTTCAGGACTACGACCTGGCCCAGATCAATACCGCCGATGCCACGGTGATGGCACCACAGTTCTCCTTCCGGAAGTACGGCGAAAGTGGCCAGGAGATCTCCAGCATCTTCCCGCGGCTCGCAGGACACGCCGACAAGCTGGCCATCATCAGGTCGATGCACCACGAGCTGTTCATCCACGGCTCGGCCATGATCATGATGCACTCGGGCACACAACTGCTCGGTCATCCCAGCGTCGGAGCCTGGGTGGTCTACGGTCTGGGTTGCCAGAGCCAGAACCTGCCGGCCTACATCGCGATGACCGACGGCATCTTCCGGAACGGTGCCTCGATGTACAGCTCGGGCTTCCTGCCGGCCGTCTACCAGGGAACCGACATGAGGATCCAGGGAGCCCCGATCCAGAACCTCGCGAGACACAAGTCGATTTCGGCCGGTGAACAGCGGAGCCTGCTCGATCAGATCAACGCCTGGAACCGCCAGCACCGCTCCGTCCGTCCGGGTGATTCCCGGCTCGACGCACGCATCTCCAACTACGAGCTCGCCTTCCGCATGCAGTCGGCTGCACCCGAGCTGATCGATCTCTCCAGCGAAACCCGAAAGACCCAGGACCTCTACGGCATCGGTGACGGAAAATCGACTGACCGTTACGGCAAGATGTGCCTGATGGGCCGCCGGATGGTCGAACGAGGTGTCCGTTACGTGCAGTTGATCTGCGGAGGCTGGGACGCTCACGGCAACACCCGCGGCAACCACAACACGCAGGCAGAGAAGGTCGACCAGCCGATCGCCGGATTGATCAGCGACCTGGAACAACGAGGTCTGCTCGAATCGACTCTTCTGGTCTGGGTCGGGGAATTCGGTCGCACGCCGATCAAGCAAGGGACCAACGGTCGTGACCACCACCCCTACGGATTCAGCGCCTTCCTGGCCGGCGGAGGAATCCGTGGCGGAAAGACGATCGGAGCCACCGACGATTTCGGCTTCGCCGCCGTCGAGGACAAGGTCCATGTCAACGACCTGCACGCCACGATGCTCGGCCTGATGGGAATCGACCACGAAGGGCTGACCTACCTCTTCGAAGGGCGTTACCGCCGCCTCACCGACGTCGGTGGCCAGAACAATCTTGCGGCGAGACTGGTGCGTGCCTGAAGCACTCCCACCATGCCCGGCCGTGTCTCTCCTCTCTCCATCCGGAACCTCCTGATGCCGCGTACGGCTTTCGCCCCCACCGTCCTGGTCCTGCTGCTGGCCGGAATCCCACTCTCGCCGGCTCGTGGCGACGATCAGGCTCCCCCCCCGCTCCAGATCTTCATCCTCGCCGGCCAGTCCAACATGGAAGGCCAGGGCGTTGTCGACCTCGATCACCCTAAGTACTACAACGGTGGCCGCGGAACGCTGGCGAAGGTGATGGCCGACCCGGCCCACGCCGAACGATTCTCCCACGTCACGACCTCCGAGGGGGCCTGGGTTGTCCGTGACGACGTGTTCGTCCGTTTCCAGACCCGCAAGGACCTTAAACTCGGCGGACTCTCCATCGGCTACACCGGCTACCCGGGCAAGCACCACATCGGCCCCGAGTTCCAGTTCGGCCACGTCGTCGGCGAAGCGATCGTGGCTCCGGTCCTGCTGATCAAGACCGCCTGGGGTGGCAAGAGTCTCCACAAGGACTTTCGGCCGCCAACCGCCTCCGGCCCCACCGGACCTTACTACCACCGCATGCTCGCAGAAATCCACCAGTCACTGGCGGGTCTCGAGAAGGAGTTCCCCGAGGCCTCTGCCGGGGGCCACCGCTTGGCTGGCTTTGTCTGGTTCCAGGGCTGGAACGACATGTTCAACGACAAGGCACGGGCCGAATACGAGACCAACCTCGTGCACCTGGTGCAGGACATCCGCCACGATCTCCGTGTGCCCGACCTGCCGGTGGTGATCGGCGAACTCGGCAACGGAGGCCCCAAGGCTGGAAAGAACATGCTGATGATTCGGGCCGCCCAGAAGGCGGCCGCAGCGAGGCCGGAGATCGCCAGACACACCGCCTTTGTTCCGACCACGGCTTTCGCTCGTCCGGCCAAGCAATCTCCCAACGTCAGCCACGGCCACCACTGGTTCGGCAATGCCGAAAGCTATTTCCTGATAGGCGACGCCATGGGTCACGCCATGCTGAAGCTCATCTCGCGAAACACTTCGTCCACATCGACCAAGCCTCCTGGGAAGACACCAAGATGAAACGCCCGATCCTCGTCCTGGCTTTGACGCTCGCCATCGCCGTCCCGGCCACTGCCGCCAAGCCGCTGGAACTGATCGACGCATTCGCTCTTGAATTCGTCTCCGATCCCCAGATCTCCCCGGATGGCAACCACGTCATCTACACCCGCAACTCGATGGACATCATGACCGATCGGGTCCGTGGCCGTCTCTGGATCATCGGTGCCGACGGAAAGAACAATCGTCCTCTGATGGACGACTCGGTGAAGGCATCCGGTGCCCGCTGGTCGCGCGATGGAAAGCGATTGGCATATGTCACCAGTGGCGAAAAAGGCAATGCGTTGATGGTCCGTTGGACCGGTTCCGGCGAAACAGCGAGAATCGCACAGACGGACCGTTCGCCGGGCAACATCGCCTGGTCACCCGACGGCAAACAGTTGGCCTTCACGATGTTCGTCCCGTCCTCTCCCAAGCCTTTTGTGACCCTGCCGTCACCTCCCAAGGGGGCCGAGTGGGCCAAGCCAGCCCGTGCAATCAACCGCGTCCGTTACCGGGCCGACGGCCGAGGGTACCTGGAACCGGGATTCTCACACGTTTTCGTGGTTCCCGCCGACGGTGGACGTCCCCGGCAGATCACCTCCGGCAACTACAACCACTCGGGCCAACTCGCCTGGACCGCCGACGGAAACCGCATCGTCTTCTCGGCCACACGAAAAAAGGGCTGGGAACTGGAGACCCGCCGTTCGGACCTCCACGCCGTGACGGTCAGCAACGGGGAGATCTCACCTCTGACCAATCGCAAGGGGCCCGATCACGCTCCGGCCATCTCGCCGGACGGCAAGTGGGTCGCCTACCTGGGCTTCAGCGACCAGGGCAAGAGTTACCAGGACGACGAACTGACGCTGCTTCGTCTCGACAAGTCGTCCGATCCGAAGCGACTGGCCAGTTCGCTCGACCGGAACCTGCTGAGTTGCACCTGGGCCGGCGATGGAGCTGGACTGTACGTGCAGTACGACGACCACGGCGTGACCCGGATCGGATTCGTCTCGTTGAAGAAGCCCGAGAAGATCGTTGCGGTGGCCACCAATGTCGGTGGCACCACGATCGGTCGCCCCTACGCCAGCGGCACCTTCAGCGTCTCGGACAAGGGCACCGTCGCCTACACGCAGACCCGGCCCGAATATCCCTCTGATCTGGCAATCGCCAATCGTGGCAAGCCGGCCCGTCGGATCACTCGGGTCAACGACGACCTGTTTTCACAACGACAACTCGGCCACACCGAGTCGATCCGGTACAAGTCGTCGTTCGACGGTCGTGAGATCCAGGGTTGGGTCGTCACGCCTCCCGGCTTCGATCCCCAGGGCCGCACCAAGACGTCCAAGCGGTACCCGGTGATGCTGGAAATCCACGGGGGGCCCTTTGCCAATTACGGTGAACGGTTCTCTTTCGAAGTCCAGTTGTACGCCGCCGCGGGCTACATCGTGCTCTACACCAATCCTCGAGGCAGCACCGGTTACGGCCGACAGTTTGCCGACCTGATCGACCACAACTACCCCTGCGAGGGCGACTTCCAGGACATGATGTCCGGTCTCGACGTGCTGATCGAACGGGGCTGGGCGGATCCGAAGCAGCAATACATCACAGGTGGCAGCGGCGGCGGCATTCTCACCGCCTGGGTCGTCGGAAAGACTGGCCGGTTCCGAGCAGCGGTGGCCCAGAAACCGGTCATCAACTGGCACAGTTTCATCGGTGTCACTGACGCCTACCCCGGCATCGCCCGCTACTGGTTTCACCACATGCCGTGGGAAGAGCCCCAGCGATACCTGGCTCGCTCTCCGATTTCCCTGGTCGGCAAGGTCACCACCCCGACAATGCTGCTGACCGGCGAGGACGACCACCGCACGCCGATCTCAGAGTCCGAGCAGTTCTACCAGGCCCTGAAGCTCCGGGGCGTGGACACGATGATGGTCCGTGTGCCCGGGGCCAGCCACGGGATCGTTGCTCGCCCCAGCCGGCTGATGGTCAAGGTCGCCCACGTGCTGAAGTGGTTCGAGGTGCACCGGTAGCCGAACCCCGCCGAAAGTCGCCACCGGTTCTAGGTGAGGATCTCTCGAACAACCCGTCCCGAGACATCGGTCAACCGGATGTCACGACTGTTGTGACGGAACGTCAACCGCTCGTGATCCAGCCCCAACTGGTCCAGGATCGTCGCGTGCAGGTCATGCACGCTGACGCGATTCTCGACAGCCTTCATACCGATCTCGTCGGTCGCCCCGTAGTGCGTCCCACCCCGAACCCCTGCCCCGGCCATCCAGGTAGTGAATGCCAGCGGGTTGTGGTCCCGGCCGGTCCCGCCGGTCTGTACCAGCGGCAGCCGTCCGAACTCGCCACAGCAGACCACCAGCGTCGATTCGAGCAGGCCTCTCTGCTTCAGGTCCGTCAACAGTCCCGAAATCGGTCGGTCGGTTTCACCGGCAAACTGGCGGTGGTTCTTGTCGATGTTGGAGTGGCCGTCCCAGCAGTCGTCGTTGTTGAAACCACCGCTGTAGAGTTGCACGAACCGCACTCCACGCTCGACCAGGCGACGGGCCATCAATGCCTGGCGACCGAAGTGACTGCACCGGGAATCATCCAGTCCGTACAACGTGCGAGTCGAGAGCGTCTCCTGCGAGAGGTCCAGTGCCTCGGGAGCCGCCATCTGCATCCGGTAAGCCAGTTCAAAACTGCGGATCCTCGCCTCAAGTTCGCCACGCCCCGGCAACCGCCGCTGGTGCTGGCGATTCAACCTGGTGATCAGACCCAGTTGCCGACGCTGCATACTGTCAGTCAGCAGGCCCGGACGCGTCAGGTTGTCGATCGGTGTGTCCTGGCTGACGACGGGAGTTCCCTGGTAGACGCCGGGCAGAAACGCCGATCCCCAGGCCGACGCCCTCGACTTGGGGGTCCCACGCCCCCGCGAATCGTACATGACGATAAAACCGGGCAAGTTGCGGTTCTCGGTCCCCAGCCCGTACGTCACCCACGACCCCACGCACGGAAAACCCATCCGGGCCATCCCCGTGTTCATCTGGAACTGGGCTGGCGAATGGTTGTTTTCGTGGGCAAAACACGAATGAATGAACGCCATGTCATCGCTGTGTTGTGCGGTCCGTGTGAAGAGTTCCGAACACCAGGTCCCCGAGTCACCGTACTGCCGAAACGAGAACGGTGACCGCATGATCGGACCACCGGCACCGGCAAAAAAACCGGTCGACTGGTCGAAGTCCTTGACCGTCTGCCCATGCCGCCGGGCCAGGGCGGGCTTGTAGTCCCACGTGTCCACCTGGCTGGGCGCTCCGTGCATGAACAACCAGATGACCGACTTCGCCGACGGAACGTGATGCCCCAACTGCGCAGCCAGAGGAGCCCGTGGGTCAGGGGCCGCCGTCGCTTCACCGGCCAGCAAACTGGCCAACGCCAGCGTGCCGCAACCGGCCCCCGCCCGCGACAGGAAATCTCGCCGCGATCCGTAGCCGGTCGTCCGAAAAGTCATGGCAGAATTCGTCATGGGAAACGCGCCACCCGGGGTGGAAACTCAAATCACTCGATGTACAGGAACTCGTTGAGACAGAACACGGCCTGGCAAAGATCGACCAGGGCCAGTTCCAGGGGATCCACCGGCTCATCTCCCAGGTATTCGCGGCCCTGGCGGGCGTGCAGCAACTGAACCTGTTCGTCAGAGAGTGCCCGACGATAGAGGCGGACTTCGGCCAAAGCACCGTGAAACGCTCCAGAGATGTGCTCGTCTATCAACCCCAGCTTCAGTGGAACATCATTGTCGACGTTCGTCGGTGCGGGCTCGACCAGAGTACGATCCGGAGAAAGTGCCTGGTCAAGAAACAGTTTCACCACCCCCTTCGCGCGGACAGCCGTCGCGCGGTGCCAACGGCCCCTGCGGATGACTCCGTGCGAATCGAGATAATTGACCGGGCCCTTGCTTTTGCGGAGATTGCGGGTCGAGAACCTCAGATGCCCCTTGGTCTCGTGAAAGAAGTACCCGGTGTAGGACGTGCCATCACCGGAAAAGGAATCCTTGCCCAGGATCTGGGTTCCGTTGGCACTGGCCGGATCCATGCGAAACACGACCGATACGGTGAAATCACCGGTTCCAAATTCCACGTTGGGGTTGTCGTCGGCCTGCAGCACCGTCGGCTTCGGGCCAAAGGCAACAGCCGGCCGGCCGGTCGGTGTCGCTGCGACAACCAGCCGCGGCCGTCCCGATTCCCGGGGTCGAAAGACAATACCGGTCCGCTGAGATCTCGCATCTGCCCAGCGAGACACTTCTCCCGGCTCGAGGCCGTCGGCGGTCAGGTCAAGGACCAGGCCGTTTTGATCGGCCGAACGTCTTGTGACAGTTTCTCGCCGCGCCATGGCACGATAGCTGGCCCGTTGTTGCTCGAGAAACGAAACGGAAGCCGCCAGTTCCTCCAGCGAGGCCTCACGTCCGAAGGCCCTGACAAACAGCTCCCCAACCAGTGTCGGCAGATCAGCTCGTGGCCGGTCCTGTTTCAACTGACGAGCAAACGAGCCGGCTGCCCGGCGGACCACCGGGCCATTGAGCAACGCCAGGGCCTGGGGTGAGACAATCGTGGTCGAACGAGTGGCGGTTCCCTGCAGCGTGTCGGGGAGATCAAAAAGAGCCATCAACGGGTCCGGCTGGCTCCGCTTGACCCGAAAATACACCGCTCGCCGCGGATTGCCGGAATCCAGTGAACCCGGACCGAACATGCGATCGTCAAATCGGTCACCGAACACCAGCAGGCTGTCTCGGATCGATTCGGCCTCGAGTCGTCTCACCGCCCGGCCGCAAAACAATGACCGGTCTTCTTCGCTCTGGGGCCGATCCAGAACCGCCTGGCGATAGGTGGCGCTATTGAGAACCGCACGGTGAATCGGCTTCAAACGCCAACCATTGCGAATCAACTCCGATGCCAACCAGTCGAGCAAACCGGGATGGGACGGTCTTTGGCCCTGTTCGCCGAAATCGTTGGGAGTCGCCACCAGCCCGCGACCAAAATGGTGCTGCCAGATCCGGTTGACGATCACCCGCGCCAACAGGTGACCGCCGCCGCGACCGGCATCGGTGACCCACCTCGCCAGGCCCGATCGTCGAAACGTCGGCTGATCCTTCTCGTCCGCCGGCGACGATTTCGGACCGGAAAAATCCTTCTCGGTCACACCCTCGGACAGCAACACGTCGAGGTAACCGGGACGCACCTCGTGATCCTTCAACTTCACGTCGCCGCGGCGAAGGAACCAGGTCTTGGTGTAAAAGGCCGGTCCCGGATTGTAGAGCCGCGGCAACGGCTTCAGGCCTTCGCCGGACACCAGCACCGGGCGGACTCCCGCCGCGCTGGTCGCCCCCGTCGAGAGCTGCACTTCACCTCGAATGGTCCGTTCGAAAATGGCCACGAACCGGTAGTACTCCTCCTGCGAGATCGGATCGAACTTGTGGTCATGGCATCTTGCACAACCGACCGAGAGCCCCAGCAACGAGGTGCCAACGGTGTTGACCAGGTCGTCCAGTTCGTCGTAACGCTCCTGCTCGACACGGACCTTGGCGATGTCGGCGTTGCGGACGCCCGCGGCCAGAAACCCGGTGGCCATCCTGGCCAGGGGATCACCGACAGCCAGTTCATCTCCGGCCAGTTGCCAACGAACGAAGCGATCAAACGGCATGTCGTCATTGAAGGCTCGGATCACGAAATCGCGAAAGTGGTACGCGTTGTCGTTGTCCAGGTCGTGCTCGAACCCGTAGCTCTCGGCAAAACGCACAACGTCCAGCCAGTGACGACCCCACCGCTCTCCCATGTGTGGGCTGGCCAGCAGGCGGTCGACCAGCCGCGGCCACGCATCCGGACGGGGGTCCGACAGGAAACGTTCACGTTGCCCGGGTGTCGGCGGCAGTCCCGACACGTCGAAACAGATACGGCGAAGCAGAACGGGCGGGTTGGCAGTGGCGGTGGGCTGCCGGCGGGCCTGCTCGATCCGTCCCAGGATGAACCGATCGATCGTGTTGACCGGCCAGTCGGAATGAACCACATCGGGAACGGTGAACCGCAGTGGCTGGAACGACCAGAACCCGAGCGGCTCGTCGGCGACCAGGGGTGTCACGGCGACCAGCAGGACTCCCAGGATCCGGAAAACGGTCTTCACGATCACCAGCACCTTGGACACGCGGGGAAACGGCTCCACGCCAGAATGACACATCGGGGTCACGCGTTCCACGGCAAGATGTGCTGCCGGTGCCGGTTCGTTGTCCGCAACGTGCGGCTGTCTCATAATCACGCGGTCCGTCTCGAACCCGATTGGTGTCCCGACATGAAAATCACCCGTATCGAAGTCCGAACCGTCGCACCCGAGGTCCAGCGGTTCACGTGGTCGTTCGATCTCCCTGAACAGTTCATGACCAACACCGTCGTGAAGATCGAGACCGACGCGGGAGTCGAGGGTGTGGCGGGTGTGTCCAACTACACCTCCTATGACTTCGATCGGTACACAGCCGAAACGATTCGCCACCTGGCCCCGGTTCTGATCGGACGTGACCCGCGCGAGAGGGACCAGATCTACTACGATCTCCGCCCCCGTGTCTTTCCGCTCTCGCCCGGCGCGTTGGCCGTTGTCGATGTTGCCCTCTGGGACCTGGCCGGACGGCTCGCGGAGAAACCGGTGCACGAGCTGCTGGGTGCCACCCGTACCAGCATTCCCGCCTACGCCAGCACTCCGTTGATGGACGACGTCCCGGCTTACCTCGAACTGATTGCACAACGTCTCGAGATGGGATTCACCGCCGTCAAGTTCCACTGCTGGTGTCTGCCCGAAAAGGACCTCGAACTCTGCCGGGCAGCCCGCGAGCAATTCCCCGGGACAGCTTTCATGCACGATGTCGAAAACAACTACTCGCATGAGGACGCCCTGCGCGTGGGCCAAGAGCTGGCCGAACTGAACTTCACGTGGTTCGAAGCCCCCTTCCCCGACTGGGACCTCGACGGGTACCGCCAACTGACGTCACAGGTCGATGTCCCGATCATCCCCTCGGGCAACTGGTTGATGGACCTGCAGTCGTTCGGTCACGCAGTGCACTCGGGAACCTGGACGCGGGCCCGGACCGACATCACCTGCCTGGGTGGTCTGACTCCGGCCTGGGAAGCGTTGCAGTTGTGCGAGTCCGCAGGGATCGGCTGCGAGGTGCTCGGCTGGGGCAACACTCTGATCTCCGCTGCCAACCTGCACCTGATGCTTGCCAACGACTGCTGCAGCTACTTCGAACAGTCGGTCCCCTACGAACCCTACGAGTACGGCATGCTCGACGTGATCCGCACAGACTCCGACGGACAGGTCACCGCCCCGGACTCACCCGGGCTGGGAGTTCGGATCGACTGGGACGCCATGGAGGCAGCGACGGTTCACCGGCTCGTCTTCGATTGATCACCGGCGACCGCGCGGACCTGATAGAATCCAGTTCTCCATGCGACATCTCGCCCTCACCCTGCTGTTTCTGGCCTCTCCGCTCCCGGCGGCGGACAAGGACATCGAGTTCTTCGAGACGAAGATCCGGCCGGTGCTCGTCCAGCACTGCTACGAGTGTCATTCGGCGGCCGCCAAGGACATCCAGGGAGGGTTGCGACTCGACAGCCGACCGGGAATCCGCAAGGGAGGTGAAACCGGGGTGGCGGTTGTGGCCGGACAACCCGGCAAGAGCCTGTTGATGACGGCCCTTCGTCACGAATCGATCAAGATGCCTCCGAAGGGACCGCTGCCCGCGGAGGTCATCACGGACTTCGAGACCTGGATCCGCCGGGGAGCGATCGATCCGCGAGACAATCCGCCCACCGCTCGTGAAGCCGCCCGGCTCAGCTGGCAGGTGCTGCTGGCATCCCGAAAAGACTGGTGGAGTCTGAAACCGGTCCGGGCGGGGACCGCACCGGAGGTCCAGGACGCCGGCTGGTCAATGTGGCCGATCGATCAATTCGTGCTGGCCCGGCTTGAGCGGAAACAACTGAAACCGGCCGCCGCGGCCAATCCCCGCACACTGATCCGCCGACTCTCGCTGGTCCTCACCGGACTGCCGCCCCAATCGGCTGATGTCAGTCAGTTTGTCACAGCCTGGACGCACGATCCCGATTCGGCCTGGCAGGAACTGGTCGACCGCACCCTGGCCTCACCCCATTTCGGTGAACGCTGGGCGCGGCACTGGATGGACGTCGTCCATTTCACCGAGACTCACGGAAACGAGTGGAACTACGAGGTCCACCACGCCTGGCGGTACCGGGATTACCTGGTCCGCGCCTTCAACCAGGACGTGCCCTTCAACCAGCTGGTCCGTGAACACATCGCCGGCGACCTGCTCGCCAGGCCGCGAATCAACCACCAGGAGCGTTTCAACGAATCCATCATCGGGACGGCCTTCTACCGTTTCGGCGAGGTTCCCCACGATGACTGCATCGGGCTGCGTTCGATCGGCTACGACATCTTCGCCAACCAGGTCGACACGCTGACCAAGGCGTTCCAGGCCTCGACGGTTGCCTGTGCACGGTGTCACGACCACAAAATCGATGCGTTCTCGACCCGCGACTACCACTCTCTGCTCGGAGTGCTCCGCAGCACCCGGCTGGTCGCCCACTCGATCGACCTTCCCGAGGTCAACCGCCGGCCGCTCGGACAACTGGAGTCGCTCAAGCCTCAGATTCGCAAGCAACTGAGCAACCTCTGGAAGAACCATGACCCGGCGCGCCTCAAAGCGTTGCTGTTGTCCGCCGAAGCGGCCCGTAACGGAAAGGCACCACACAAGGATCTCGACGTCGGACTGGTCACTCGTTGGAGAACCGCTCTTTCGGTCAAGAATCCTCCGTTGGAGCACCCGTTGCACACCTGGCGATCGGTTGCTGATCGGGACCGCAAGACGACCCCCATCAGGACCGCCTGGACCGACCTGGCCAACCGGTACCTCGACGAACACCGCAAACGGACACGATTCAACCTCGAGAATTTCCAGACGCTCTACGATCTGGGCAATCCCGGTCACGCGGCACTGTGGAATTCTCACGGACACGCCCTCCGGTCGGCAGCATCCTTCACCGGGGAAATCGCTCTGTCCGATTCGGGAGATTCGGTCGTCTCGCATCTGCTGCCGGCCGGTGTCCACAGTCACCGCCTGACCACTCGGCTCGGCGGTACGTTCCGTTCACCCATCCTGCACACCACCCGCAAACACCTCAGCCTGCAGGTCCTGGGCAACCAGCGGGCCGTGGTGCGGATCGTCTCCAACAACTGCCAGCTCAACTATGTCAACTACAAGGTTCTGCAGTCGGACCGGCCGACCTGGATCACCTTCGAACCGGCTGCCGAAGACCAGAAGCTGCGTGCCTACATCGAACTGGTCTCGAAGTTCTACAACCCGAAGTTCCCTGACCAGTTGGCCACCATCGGTGGCGCAAAGGAAAACGACCGCGTACCGTGGAACAAGGTCGCTGCCGACCCCCGATCCTACTTCGGAATCAGCCGGGTCGTGGTCCATGACGTCGATGGTCCTCCCAGGGTCGAACTCGACCATCTCTGCCGGCTCTTCGAAAACGGTCAGGCTCCGGAATCCCTGGATGAGGTCGCCGCCCGTTATGCCAGTGTGATCGCCCGGGCGGTTTCCGCATGGGCCAACCGCAACGCCTCGCTCGCACAGGTCCGCTGGATCAACTGGATGGTCCAAAACGGGCTGCTGGACAACTCGCTCGATGCCGATCCCGAACTCGCCCGACTGGTGCGGAAATACCGGGACATCGAGCAGAAGCGGTTGAAACGGCCGCGGATCATTCCCGGTGTCGAGGACGTCGATGACGGCATTGATCAGCCGGTCCTGGTTCGCGGCAACCCCACCGAGTTCGGAGAGCCTGTGCCACGACGCTTCTTCGAGGTACTCGATGGAACACTTCAGCCATTCCAACAGGGCAGCGGCCGACGCGAACTGGCCGACCGGATTGCATCGCCGGACAACCCGTTGACCGCCCGGGTGATGGCCAACCGCATCTGGCACCACCTGTTTGGCACCGGACTGGTCCGCACCGTCGACGACTTCGGCCGCCTGGGAGAACGTCCCTCGCATCCACAACTGCTCGATCACCTGGCCAAGACATTCGTCAGTGACGGCTGGTCAGTGAAGAGGCTGGTCCGCCGGATCGTACTTTCACGAACGTTCCGCCTATCCGCCCGACGACAGCCGGAAGCCGTCTCGATGGATCCTCTCAACCGGCTCCTGCACCATTTCCCGGCCCGTCGCCTGGATGCCGAATCGATTCGGGATGCGGTGCTGGCCACCTCGGGAAGAATCTCGCTTCAGCTCGGAGGAGCCAGCGTCTACCCGTTCCGGGACAAGCCCAACACCGATCGACGCCTGTTCGTCGGGCCCCTGGACGGCCACGGCCGCCGCAGCCTCTACATCAAGACCAACCTGATGGAGCCCACGCGATTCCTGTCGGTCTTCAACACCCCCGGCGGCAAGGTCGTCGAAGGACGCCGGGACCGCTCGAACGTCCCCGCCCAGGCGCTGGCCATGCTCAATGACCCGTTCGTCATCGGCCAGGCCGATGCCTGGGGGCAACGCCTTGTCGCGGCCGCTCATCGTGATCCGTCCGAACGGATCGACGTGATGTTCCATCGGGCGCTGTGCCGCCCACCGACGGCTGCTGAACACGAACAGTTCGCCCGGTTGCTCGATCAACTCGCGGGTCTGCACGGGGTCCCGGCTGCAGACCTCATGACATCGCGACCGATCTGGAAAGACATGGCCCACGTGGTCTTCAATCTCAAGGAGTTCATCTACCTGCCGTGAGCGGTTCCCGGCGCGTTAGAATCTCACTCATGAGTACGTCCTCAACCAATTCCCCCTGCCCCGGGCACCTCTCCGGCCCGCTGTCCAGGCGTCAGTGGCTGCAGCAGTCGGCCAACGGTTTCGGTGCCGTGGCCCTGGCTGGTTTGCTGGCCGACCGGTCCCCCTCGGCAGCAGCGGCGGTCGGCCACCACGCCGCACGAGCCAAGAACGTCATTTTCTGCTTCATGGACGGCGGCGTTTCGCACGTCGACAGTTTCGACCCCAAGCCCGCCCTCGACAAACACCACGGCCAACCGGCCACCGGTTTGACCAATCCGACGGCCAACAAGAACCGGAAGTGGATCCGCAGTCCCTGGACCTTCCACCGACGTGGTGAGTGCGGGATGCCGATCAGTGACCTATTTCCGCACTTCAGTACCATCGCTGACGAACTGGCAGTCATCCGCTCGATGAAGGCCGACCTGCCACTGCACTCCACCGGAGTCCTGCTGCTGCACACCGGCAGCAACAACGCCGGCCGGCCCAGCATGGGAGCCTGGAGCCACTACGGCCTGGGCAGCGACAACCGCAACCTGCCCGGCTTCGTGGTGCTCAACCACGGGGTCGTCCCCTGCGGAGGACTCGAGAACTACTCCAACGGCTTCCTGCCCGCCCGGCACCAGGCCACCATGTTCGCTGTCGACGGCCCCCCGGTACGGAACCTCCTCCCCGCCGACAAGAACGTACAAGTGCAACTGTCCAAGCTGGCCCTGCTGAAGGGACGCGACCGGGCATTTTCTCAGTCCCTGGGTGGCGACGACGCCATCGACTCGGCGATCCGCAATTACGAGTTGGCCTTCCGCATGCAGTCGATGATCCCCGAAATCCTCGACCTCTCCGAAGAGACCCGTGCCACCCAGGCGGCCTACGCGGTCGACTCGAAGGTCAAGTCGCAGAGCCTGTTCGGGATCCAGTGCCTGCGGGCGCGACGGCTGGTCGAGTCGGGTGTGCGTTTTGTGGAAATCACCTGTGCTCCCGGCAACGCCAACGGAACCTGGGACCAGCACAGCAATCTCAAGAAGGGCCACGAGAAGAACTCGCTGGACACCGACCAGTCGATCACCGCCCTGATCAAGGATCTCAAGGCACGGGGGATGCTCGACGAGACGCTGGTCGTTTGGGCCGGGGAATTCGGCCGGACGCCTCACGCCACCGGTTCCGACGGCCGAGACCATCATCCCGAGGGTTTCACGATCTGGATGGCCGGTGGAGGGGTGAAGGGCGGAACGGTCTTCGGCGAAACCGACGAGTTCGGCATGCACGCCGTCGAAAACGTCACCACGATCCACGACATGCACGCCACGATGCTGCACCTGGTGGGGCTGGACCACGAGAAACTGGTCTTCCGCTTCGGCGGCCGGGACATGAGCCTGACCGACGTGCACGGGCGAGTGGTGCACGAGGTGCTGGCGTAGGCCCTGGGATCACTTCGCGGTCGCGATGTTGATGCAGGTGATCCGCTCGAGATCTCGCACGTAAAGCTTGCCGCGTGCAAGGGCCGGCGGTGTCCAGGCCCGCTTGCTGGTCAATGCCTGGAACCGTCCCTTCTCGGTGTAGGCCTTCGTGGTCGCTTCGACCAGCGCCATCTCGCCCTTTTCTCCCAGGACGATCAGGTGCCCCTGCGCTGAAATCACCGCGCCCTTGCCGACGGTGCGGTCGGTCCAGAGGATCTTTCCGCTGGCCAGTTCCTGGCAGCGGAAAACATTGTTGTCGAACCCGTAGAGGAATCCATTCAGCAACACGCAGCTGTTGTAGTGATTCTTCATCTGCTTGTTCGTGTAAATCTCCTTGCAGGCAACGGCACCCTTGGCTGCGGTCAGCCGGTAAGCCGAGCAGCGACCGGTTCCTCTCGAAGCCGACACGTACAATGTCCGAGTCTTCGGCTCGAAGATTGGCGTGGCGATGTTCATGTCATTGGTCGTCAGCCACTCGTGTTTCCACTGCACGCTGCCGTCAGACGGCTTCAGACCCACCAGGGACTTGCCACACCACACCACCAGGTGCGGGACCGGGCCGTCATCGCTGGGAACGTCGATGCGGATCGGAGAAGAGTAACCCGCCACGTCGTCGTGGGATTTCCAGATCACCTTTCCGCTCGTCTTGTCGAAGGCCACAACCGAGGCCTGTTTGGCCCCGACGTTGATGACCAGCTTCTTGCCATCGATCAACGGGGTCGTGGACACGCCCCAGATGATGTTCTTGCCGCCGAACTGCTTGAGAATGTTCGTCTGCCAGGCCACTTCGCCCGACTTGGCCGCCAGGCACAACAGGTCGCCATTGGCTCCCAACGCGTAGACCCGCTCGCCCTCGATGATCGGCGTGCTACGTGGTCCGTCTCCGTAGGAGTTCTTGAATGTGGTTCCCGAGTGAACTTTCCAGAGCGTCGAGCCGTCGGTGGCATCGAGACAGTACACGTATTCGGCATCCTGCTCGGCACCCATCGTGAACAATCGGTCGCCAACGACGGTCATCGACGAATATCCGGTGCCCAGTTCTCGCTGCCAGAGCCGCTTGGGCTTGCCGGCGGTCCAGTCCAACGACAGGCCGGTCTGGCGAGAAATGCCGTCTCGCCGAACACCTCGCCAATCCGGCCAATCCTCCTGGACCAGTTTCGCTTTCGCATCGGCTGCGGTGACGACCGGATCGGGGACCGCCACGGCGGCAACCAGCAGACAGAACGACATGACGCAGAGCGGGGCGAGGATCTTCATCGACAATGACTCGTCACGAACCAACAGAAAGACCCGGAAACGGGTGCGACCGGTCCCATGGTAACGTGCTGAGCGTGTGCGTCGAGTTGCTAGAGCAACTCGCGAATCACCTCACCGCGCTCCAGCAGAGGCCGCGTGCGAGTGGCGCCGGTGATCGGCGTGAAACTCGGATCGATTCCCAGGTGATGATACATCGTGGCCACCACATCGTAGGGCCACAACGGCCGCTCGTGGGGCACCTCGCCCTTGGCATTGGATGACCCGATCACCTGGCCGTGGCGGTAGTTCCCACCGGCCATCATCACGCTCTGCACGTCCGCCCAGTGATCACGGCCGCCGTTCTTGTTGATCTTGGGCGTGCGTCCGAATTCCCCCCACACCACGACCAGCACCTTCTTGTCCAGTCCCCGCTCGTGAAGATCGTTGATCAACGTGGTGACGGCCAGATCCATCGGCGGGCTGGCCGTCTTGGTGTGAGCCTCGAGTGTCTTGTGAAAATCCCAGCCGGAGCTGGAGAGTCCGACACCGGGATCGATCAGGGTCACGAAGGTCACCCCGCGTTCGACCAGGCGGCGTGCCAGCAATGCCGACTGGCCCGAACGGTGATAACCGTATCGCCGTCGCGTCGCTTCGTCTTCCTGTTCCAGGTCGAAGGCCGAACCGGTCTTCTCGCCGGCGACCAGGTCGAAGGCACTGTCGTGAAAGGCCGACCACGAGGCCGTGGCCACCGGATCGGCCTCGCCGCGGATCTTCTCGAACTGCGCCAGCAGTTCGCGACGCTGGACGAAATTCTTGCGGGACAGGCCACCGGCGGGGGACAGGCTGCGGACAACGAAGTCCTTGTCCTGGGCCGGGTGCTTCCCGTCACCTGTCCGCTTGATCAGGATCTCCATCGGATTGAATCGGGCCGGCAGGTAGGCACCCCGGTGCGGGTACATCCGGTGAGGCCCCTGGTTGTCCAGCGGGTAACCCATGAAGACGTAGGGCGGCATCCCCGGATGGTTGGAACCGCGAACCATCGACACCAGGCAACCGCTGCTGGCGTGACTCGACTTCTTGAACGGGTTGATCCCGTTGGCCTTCGCATCATGACCGGTCTGGCACCAGTGCATGCCATGCTGGTGGTCACTGTTGTCGTGGTGCACGCTGCGGATCAGCGTCACCTTGTCCATCAGGCTGGCATGCAACGGCAGAGATTCACAGAGGAATGTGCCGGGCACGTTGGTGGCGATCGGGTGAAACGGGCTGCGGATCCCCAGCGGAGCGTCGGGCTTGGGATCGTAGGTCTCGTAGTGGCTGGCGGCCCCGTTGAGCCAGTACTGGATCACGGCGGTGTCACGGTCCACGGAGCTGAGATCGATCACGCCGTCGCTGGCAACCGACAGCCCCCCCATGCCGATGCCCACTCCGGCACCCAGGCCGGCCCCGAGAACGGCGCGTCGCCCGACGCTGCTGCGGTAGTCACGGCAACCACTTCCGCTCATCACGAACCCTCCCGGCCGACATGGCCGCAGTTTCCTGTTCCTCTGATCGTCAGATCCTATCCCGGTGTCGTGGGTTTGTCCCGAGAGAAACCGACTAAGCGAGCACCTCCTGGATCACCCGCCTGGGCTGAACACCGGTCAGCCGTTGGTCAAGTCCCTCGTGAAGGAACGTCAGCCGTTCGTGGTCGAGGCCCAGCAGGTGGAGGATCGTGGCGTGGAGATCCGAGACGTGCAGGCGTCGTTCGACCGCCTGGAACCCGGTCTCATCGGTCGCCCCGATCCGCTGGCCGCCTTTGACGCCCCCACCGGCCAGCCACATGGTGAACCCGTAGTGGTTGTGATCACGGCCCGGCTTGTTCACCCCCTCGCTGGTCGGTGTCCGGCCGAACTCACCACCCCAGATCAGCAGGGTCTGGTCCCACATCCCCTGACGCTTCAGGTCGGCCATCAAGGCCGCTATCGGCTGATCGATCTCAAAAGAGTGACGACCGTGATTGTCGGGAACGTCAACGTGTGCGTCCCAGGAATCGGGACCTCCGCCGGAATACAGCTGTACGAACCGCACACCCCGTTCGAGCAGGCGGCGGGTCAGCAGGCACTGGCGACCGAAATACTCGGTCCGCTTGTCGTCCAGCCCGTAGAGCTTCTGGATCGACTCCGGTTCGGATTCCACGTCAACCGCTTCGGTTGCCTCGGTCTGCATCCGGTAGGCCAGTTCGTACGACGCGATACGGGCCGCCAACTCGGAATTGCCCCCTCGCAGATCGAGGCTCTGCTGGTTGAGCTGGTTGAGCAAGTCGAGGCTGCGTCGCTGGGTGCCGGCACCGATGCCGTCG
Source organism: Planctomycetaceae bacterium (assembly GCA_002724315.1). Lineage (GTDB taxonomy): Bacteria > Planctomycetota > Planctomycetia > Planctomycetales > Planctomycetaceae > UBA8437. The sequence goes on from PBOJ01000027.1 coordinate 96,615, forward strand.
GGCCGCTTGAGATTGAGCACCGGAGCGCCCTGGCTGCGAAACAGTGTGCCCTGGAACCGGGCGGGCATGAACCCGCTGCTCCAGGCCCCCGCCCCACCGCGAGGACCACCACGGTGATCGGTCATCACGACGTAACTGGGCAGGTTGTCGTTGAGATTGCCCAGCCCGTAGCCCAGCCAACTGCCCAGGCTCGGACGGCCAACGACGATGCTGCCCGAGTTCATCTGCAGGATCCCGGGACTGTGCGTGGGGGTCTCGGCGTACATCGAGTTGATCACGCAGAGATCATCGGCAAACTGTCCAACGTGGGGAAACAGGCTGCTGACCATCAGCCCGCTGTCACCGTGCGGGCGGAAGGGAAAGGCCGACGGAGCCAGTTTGCCGATGGCCCGACCGTTGGACCCGATCTGCAACCCACCGTCGAAACTCTTGCCCTGGTATTTCTCCAGCGCGGGCTTGTAGTCAAACGTGTCGACCTGGCTGGGCCCGCCGTTGAGAAAGAAGAACACGACCTGCTTGACGGTCGAGGAAAAATGCGGTGACTTCTGGCTGGACGGCCGGGACACGGTCGCGGCCGATTCGGCCTCGCGTGTCATCAGGTCCACCAGCGGCAACGCAGCGAACCCACCCCCCCACTGCCAAAGACACTCGCGACGGGTGTTGCCGCAGGGAGTCTGATTGGGAACGAAATCGGTCGGTGAGATTGTCATGATTAGTCGGTGTATACGAATTCGTTGAGATTGAGAATCACGCGGCAGACCTGGATCAAAGCCTGGCGGCGAGCGGCCGCAACGGTCAGCGGCTCGCGGGGCTTGCGGTGATTAACCACCTTGTACTTGCTCCCCAGGTGTCTCCAGGCCGACGCCAGTTCGGCCTCGGTCAGGGCTCGATTCCAGACGAGCAACTCGGCCATCAGTCCGTTCCAGTACTCGCTGTCCAGTGTTCCCTGTCGGCCGATTGTCCAGTTGGTGTCCAGTTTCCTCGCGGGCAGCGGGGACTTCAGCTCGTCCAGCAACTGGCCGTTCTGGAACACGCGGACATTGGCCGCCTCGGCGATCCCGGTCAACACGAAAGGCGAAACCGGCTTGGTAACCGCGAGCTTCTCACGGTGGGAGAACGCATCGGTCAGGCGGATGGCCCGCCCCCCCTTGGAACCGGCAGTGGTCCCCAGGAAAATCGATGTCGTGCTATTGCCACGTCCGCCGTCCCAGTTGCCGATCACGTTGCGATGTGATCCGCGCTGACCGCCTGCTCCGCGGTCGGTCACCACAGCGATGATGGTGAACTGCTGAGAGGTCACCGGCGACTTGTCGAGGGAGAACCAGTCCTTGCCTTCGAAATTGATGGCCGGGCGATTGCCGATCGCCCGGGCGGTCACCAGCGGATCCCCGTGCGCCGTCGCCACCAGCGACCCCACCCGGCTCGTCCACCGGGACACCTGCCGCTGATTGTTGAGAGCCACGCCATTCGCGGCATCCAGCCACAGGGTCAGCCCTGTCTCGGTGATCTCACCAGCCAACTCGGCCGCCGGGTCGCCGTTCGTCTCGCGTTCAAAACGCCGATGATCCTCGCCCAGCAACAACAGGGACTCATTGCTCAGGAACCCCAGCAGGCTGGCCCGTTCTCCGCGAGTCGGCTTCCGGCCCAGCGCGAGGCGGAAACCGTGGTCGAGCTGGTCACCGAGTACCGGGCCCGCCTCGGCAATGATCCGATCGGCGAAATGCCGGGACTGCCGGTTGACGAACTCGCCATTGAACAGTTCCAACGCCTGCGGCGCCACCGTGGTCACCTCCCGGCGATCGGCACTGCGAGCCGTGTCACAGAAATCGAGCGTCTCGAGGAAGGGGATGACCAGCGTGCGTTTCAGGAACGAGTAGACCGTCCGCCGGGAGGCCTCGGTCTCGTTGAACGGCTTCCAGACACCGGCAGGGTTGTAACCGCTGCGAAGAGCATCCTTGGGGATGAAGGGGTACATCGGGGCCCCGTAGAGCCGATCGTTGAGTCGTCCGCTGACGGCCAGCATCGAATCCCGGATCGCCTCGACTTCCAGTCGCCGCACCGGGAAATGCGACAGCATCAGGTTGTCGACGTCCTTCTCGACGTTGGCCGGAATCGCCCGCTTGCTGGTGGCGTAGGTACGGCTGGTCATGATCAGCCGGTGCAGCTTCTTCAGGGAGTACCCGGCCTCGTTACCGAACCATCCGGCCAGCCAGTCGAGCAGCTCGGGATGTGTCGGCAGGCTGCCGCGAACACCAAAATCATTGGCCGTGCGGACCAGCCCGGTTCCGAAGTGATATTGCCAGACCCGGTTGACGATCACGCGGCGGGTCAACGGGTTGTCCTCGGACATGATCCAGCGGGCCAGGGAAATGCGACGCCGACTGGTGAACTTGTCAGCCGCCTCGAAGGCCGGCTGCTTTTCGACCAGGGCCGCCGGCACCGCGGCGGATACCTCGACGCCCGGCTGGTTCGGGTTGCCCCGTTTCAGCAGGTGTGTCACCGGGGGAGTCGGCGAGGGTTCGAAGAAGAAGTAGCCCTGTGGCTGCGACTTCAGGTCCTTGCCGGCCAGTTGCACCGGCGGCAGTGCCGCCCGGGCCAACTCGGCCCGCCCTTTGTGCTCGCGCTTCAGCCCTCGAAAGACGGCAACCATCGAGTAGTAATCCCGGGCCGTCAGGGGGTCGAACTTGTGGTCGTGGCATCGCGCACAACCCATCGTCAATCCCAGGAAGACCTGGGAGGTGGTACTGACCATGTCGTCCAACTCGTTGAACAACTCGGCAATCACCTCGCTTTTCTGGACACTCGCCCCTCGCTCGGCGTCCCATGGTCCCACCCTGTGAAACCCGGTGGCCAGGATCGATTCGGTTGTCGCACCGGCGATCTCGTCCCCGGCCAGTTGTTCGGTCACGAACCGGTCGTAGGGCCGATCGGAATTGAGTGCTCCGATCACCCAGTCCCGATACTTCCAGGCCAGTGGCTTGACCCCGTCAACTTCGTACCCGTTCGTGTCGGCGTATCGCACCAGGTCCAACCAGTGACGCCCCCAGCGTTCGCCGTAGTGAGGGTTGGCCAACAACCGGTCAATCACCCGTGCGAAGGCGTCGGGAGCCCCATCGGCCACAAAACCGTCAACCATCTCCGGCGTTGGCGGCAGGCCGAGCAGATCGAGTGACGCTCGGCGAACAAGGTGCCGTGGTTGAGCCCGCGGCGAAGGAGTCATCTCGCGGGCATCCAACTGGGCCAGGACAAAGCTGTCGATGGGGTTTTCCGCCCACGCCCGGTCCTGGACCGTGGGAATTTTCGGCCGACGAATCGGCCTCAGGGACCACAGGCTGAGTCGATCAGCCTGGTCATCGATTCCGTCAGGCCAGGCCGCGCCCCGGTTGATCCATTCGGTGATCACGCGGATCTCGTCCGGCCGCAATCCTCGCCCTTCCCCCTCGGGCGGCATCCTCGAATCCCCCGGACCACGTCCCCGGATCATCTGCACCAGCAGGCTGTCGGCAGCCTGGCCCGCCACGATCGCCTTCCCGGTTTCGCCGCCCTTGAACGCCAGCGGCTTGCGGTCCAGCCGGAATTCGCCCTCAGTGTTCCCCGCACCGTGACAACGAAAACAGTGGGCCTTGAAGATCGGCCGCACATCTCTCAGGAACGCCGGCCCATCGGGGTCGGCCGCATCGACACCCCCGGACGGAGTCATCCCCAACAGGACCAGCAGACCACAAACAACCAGTTTCCGCACCGTCATCTCCGGAACCACCTCAACAATATGTCCTGTTCCTGTCCGCCGATGGTACCACGGCATCGGCCTCAAAGTCGGCCTCACGCCTCACCGTCAAAGACCTCGGTACGGAAGACGTCCTCCTGAACCGAGAGATATTCGTCCCGGGACATTCCCGGCGTGAAATCCTCGAGCACCTGCCGACCGGTTCCGGCATCGTCGGCCAGCAGGTCCACAGCCATCATCGCCAGTGTCTTGGCCGGCGAGACGTACCCGTTGGCAGTGTCGGCGATGTGCCAGTCGACACTGTGCGGTTCCCCGTGAGCCCCCGCCATCACCGGATGCAGCACGGGCATCAGCTGGCTCAGATCACCGGCGTCGGTCGAACCGCCGCCGTGAGGATAATCGCGGTAGCCATCCTCCTCGAAGAGCGTCGCCGCATTGCGGCGGAACAGATCACGGAGATTGGGATCATTGTTCAACGGCAGGTTGCCCGGAACCGTGTCGATCTCGACACGACACCGCATCGCCATCGCCGCGCCCTTGAGACAGGCATCCACGCGCGAAGCGGCATCCCGGATCGCCTCCGCCGTCTTCGCCCGCACATAGGTCTCGAGCCGGACTTCCGAGGGAATCACGTTCACCAGATCCCCCCCCTTGGTGATGATCGGGTGCACCCGCACACAATCCTCGTCACGGAACGTTTCGCGATGAGAGTTGATCCCGGCCAGAGCGAGTTGTGCGGCATAGAGGGCATTGACCCCCTGTTCGGGAGCGCCACCGGCGTGGGCCGCCACACCGCGGAACGTGACAGTCTTGGCCAGGAAACCATTGGACGAAATCCCCACACCATGCGTCCCATCCTCCCGGGCCGGACTCTTGGTGTGAATCATCACCGCCATGTCGACGTCGTCGAAATGCCCCAGCTTGATCAATTCCTGTTTCCCGCACAGAAACGACGTCTTTCCTTCGCGAACCAATCCGAGCCGGTAGTCGATCTCGACGTACTCTTCGGCGGGAACCGCCAGGAACACGATGTTGCCGGCCAGTTCCTGGGCGATGCCCGAGGTCCGCAACCCCACCGCGGCGCCCATCAGGCCGGCGATCTGGGCATTGTGTCCGCAGGCGTGAGCCGCCTGGGTATCGGGATTGGCACGGGGATGACCGGGAACCTGCAGGGCATCCAGTTCCCCCATCAGGGCCACCGTTGGCCCGGGGCGACCACCACGGAGCACTGCCTTGACACCAGTCAGCCCCAGCCCGCTGTCAAATTCCAGGCCCAGGTCACTGAAGACCTCCTGCACCTTTTCGGCTGTGCGGTGTTCCTTGAACCCCAATTCGGGGTCATCCATGATCGCCTCGCCCACGCCGATGATCCGGTCACGATTCTCTTCGATCGACTGGCAGACGGACTCTTTCAGTGCTCCGGCGGTCGTCACGGTGTGGCCTCCAGGGTCTCGGAAATCAACGAATCAGACGCACATGGCACATGGCCGATAAGAATAGTAGCATAAGCGTACCGCCAGTCCGTCCGGCCCAGCCATGATCCGACTCTTCGACACCCCCGCCGCGGCCCAGGGCGACTGGACCCGCCGCGACCTGCTTCAGGCCGGCCTGCTCGGAATCGGCGGCCTGTCGCTCTCCGGCATGCTGAACCTCGAGTCGGTACAGCGAGCGATCGCTTCCCGGGTGCGAAAACCGGCCAGGAACTGCATCTTCATGTTCCTCAATGGCGGCCAGGCCCAGATGGACACGTTCGACATGAAGCCGGGGGCCCCGGAGGGGATCCGGGGTCCGTACCGGCCGATCGCCACCAGCGTTCCGGGCACACAGATTTCCAACATGCTGCCACGGCTGTCGCGGTTGACCGACAGCTACACGATCCTGCGTTCGGCCTCTCACCCGCTCTCGGGTCACAACAGTTCAGCCGCCTACGTGCTCAGTGGACATACGCCGGGCAGTGATTCCAGTATCCAGCCCACTCCGATGGATCATCCGACCTACGGTTCGGTTGTCTCCCGAATCCAACCCGCACCGGCCCACCTGCCCAGCAGCGTGCTGACCCCGCGACTGCTCTTCGACATGGGCTTCCCCACGCCCAGTGCCGGCGGAGGCTGGTTGGGCCGTCAGTACGATCCGTTCCCGGTTGCCCGCAACCGCATGATGTCCAAGGCCCCCGTCTGGAACGGCAAGCTGCCGGGTCCTCGCTCGCTGGCTCTTCCCAAGGACATCTCGCAATCGCGTCTGGCCTCGCGGCGGAACCTGCTGGGATCCGTCGACAGTGCCTTCACCGCCGCCCGCAACGACGCGGCGGCCCGCACTCTGCAGGCCCACCAGGACAAGGCTCTCGACCTGATCCTCTCACCGGAATGCCAGTCCGCTTTCGATCTCTCCAAGGAACCTGACGCAGTCCACGACCGCTACGGGCGATTCGAAATGGGGCAGGTGATGCTTCTGGCCCGTCGCCTGGTCGAGTCGGGTGTCCGTTTCGTCACCGCCAACGCGGTCTCCAACCCCAAGAACACCCGCCTGTCCTCCTTCCAGATCTGGGACACCCACTTCGACCACTTCCGGCTCTACAACGACACGTTGCTGCCAGAATTTGACCAGTCGCTCTCGGCTTTGATCGAGGATCTCGACACGCGCGGCCTGCTGGCCGAGACACTGGTGATCGTGATGGGCGAGATGGGCCGCACGCCCAAGATCAACAAGAGCAAGGACGGGGGACGGGACCACTGGGGACGAGCCTACTCGGTTCTGTGGGCTGGCTGCGGAGTGAAATCCGGACGGGTGATCGGCGCCACCGACAAGAACGCCGGTGAGGTGATCGAAGCCAAGTCCTCGCCCGACGATATCGCCGCCACGCTCTACGAAGCGTTGGGGATTCCCCACGAGACCGTGCTCGAAGACATCGCCGGCCGGCCTCGCCGCATCGCAGAGGGCAGCCCGGTCCCGGGACTGTTGGCCTAGCCTAGACCGCCGGCCACTGGTGGTTGGCCGGGTCGAGCAGGCGGCTGGGAGCAAAGTACTCCTCGGGATAGTCGTCTGGCTCGTCATCAAGCTCGAGGATGCGGTTGACAATGCAACGGGCACCGTTGAAAGACACGCCGCTGCCCGATCCACACATCCCCGCAACGATCCAGCGGCCCTTGCCGTCGATCGAACCCACGATCGGGTACTCATCCGGAGTGTACCCCACCGTTCCGCTCCACTCGTTGTCCAGGTCCAGTTCGTACGGCCCGAAGTGCTTCCGCATCTCTGCGGCCGCGTAACGGGTCAGGAATCGCGACGGCTTGTTCCGACCGGCCTCCCGGTCGGAAACCCGTGACCCTCCCGACCCCCACAGCACCTCGTTCCCGTAACGCCCGGCGAAGTACCACGAACCGCTGATGCCGATGTGCGGCTTCATGGACACCGGCCCCCCTTCACCAGAGGCTGCCTGCTCCTGCATCGGCAGGATCGCATCATGAAACGCCGCCTCGAGCATCGGGGTGTACGACTCGGTGGCGTAGAACACGTGACGGCAGGCCACGGTTCCCCGCGAAGTTTCGACCACGTACCCGTCCTTGTTGGGCACCACCCGCTCAACCCGCGTCCGTGTGTACAGATCGACCTGCTCGGACTCCAGCGCCTCCCGCAACAGGCTCCAGACCCACTTGGCCGGGTGCCAGCTGGCAGCCTGTTTCGAGAAACCGGCGGGGTGATTCAACCGCATCCCGGTCAGCTTCCTCGCCTCCGAGGACTCGATCATTGTCCAGTCATCACAGCCGGACTTCTCGGCCAGCCGCGCCGAAATCCTCAGCGATTTCTGCTCCTCCTCGGTCCGGGCCTGCACCCACCCGGCGCGGTTGTAGTCGCACCGGAATCCGTGGGCCTCGATCGCCTGCTCGATCAGTTCCGCGTTCTGGTAGGCCGCCTGGCAATAGACCTTGGCAAACCGGCTGGCCAACTGCTTGCGGCTGTCGGTGTCGAGATCGGGCCGAACCTCCAACAGGTTCTTGCCAACCGTGTCACGGACCATCTTGAAGTAACGGCCCATCACCACCAGGCCCTCGTTCCGACCCGATGCCCCGCTGGCTGGATCGTCCATCTCGAGCACCACCAGACGGCGATCTTCCGGGGCCCGTCTCATCCAGTGGTAAGCAGCCGCCGACCCGGTGAATCCGGCCCCGATCACCACAACGTCGGCCCGGCTGGGGAACCTGGCAGCCCCATCCGTCCGCCAGGGATGCTCTTCCCATGGATTCTCGTCTTCCAGCCACATCGGTGTCCGCGACACCCGACCGCGAATGTCCAGGCAATGCAGACCCAGCGGCATGTTGACCCAGACCTGGTAAAGAGCCCAACCGGCGAACTTGAGCCAACGCAGCGGCAGAGGATCGTCTTTCCAGTTGAGTTGGACAAAGTGTCCGGCTGCCTGGAAATCCTGCTTCCGCAAGCCGATCAACAACTCGACCACGAACCCAATCCGGCTCAGCAGACTGACGTTCCGTTCCGAGAGAAATCGATCGATCTCGCGCCTGTCACGGTCCACACTCACCCCTTCCCTTCCCCAGGATTCACTTCGCCACCGACTACTCCCGTCCCGTGTGGCATCTCATGCACGCCGCCGTCAGCACCCGTGGGTTGATCCGGTGATCGTCCTCTCGGTACGGGGACAACTCGCCGTGGCACTGGCGGCAGTCGAGTTTCTGCTCGAGCACCTTGGCATGCACCTTTTCGAAGTGCCAGTATCCCGGGCGGGAATCGGCGATGTCGCCGGCCACATCGTGACAGTCGGCACATCTCTGCACGTCGACCGAATCGATCGGTTGCTTCCAACCGGCTGCCTGAAGAATGGACCGGGCCGCCACGCGGCCAGTGACCACGCACGGACCCAGGAACGTCCCCTCGAGTGCCGCCTTGCCGTTGATCAACGCCAACCCGGTCAACTCGCCCACCGCGTACAGTCCCGGGATCGGCTGTTGCTTCTTGTCGACCACCCGACAGGCGAGGTCGATCGCCACGCCCCCCATGCTCTTGCGGGTCAGCGGAAACGTCTGGATCGCATAAAATGGCGGCGTCTCGATCTTCACCGACGCCTCGTTGTTGAACTTCGTCTTGCCCGGTCCGAACCGCCCGAAATCGTCATCGACCCCTTTCTCGATCAACGAATTGTACCGCCGAACCGTATTGGTCAGCCCCTTCACCGGAAGCCCCGACTTCCGGGCGAGTTCCTCGAGCGTGTCGGCCGACTGCACCAGCTTCGGGTTCTGGAAGACCAATCGTTCGACCTTCTCGGCGTCGGCCCAGTCCGATCCCGAAACACTGAACTCCTTCTTGGTCGTCTCGTCGAAAATGGCCCAGCAGGTGACTTGCTCCTGCCGCAACAGTGCCGGCATCACGTCCTTGGCCCAACCGTGGTCGTTGGCAAACCGTTTCCCCTGCCAGTTGACCAGGATCCCCCACATGTTGGCCGCGTTGAGTCCCTTGTTGCTGCCGGGATTCTGAGGATCGGGCAGACCCGAATAGTAGTTCCACTGGTAGTCCATCTTGACCAGGGCTCCGCCGATCTTGCGAACCATGTCGTGACCGGTCCCCATCGAGTGCCGTCCCGACCCGGCGAGGATCTTCTTGGGGAAATCGAACTCGGCCGGCCAGAACTCCCGAACCAGGTCCAGATTGCTCTGGAACCCCCCGGTGGCCAGCACCACCGCATCGGCCTCGAAAGTCTTCTCGGTGTCGTCCCTCATGTCGGTCGTCCGCACCCCGGTCACCCGCTGGTTGTTGACCACCAGGGAATCAGCCCGGGTGTTCCAGGCAAACCGCACGTTGGGCCGTTCCAGGCACGCCCGGAAAACGGGTGTCACCAGCCCGATGCCTCGCCCGGCCGGCTGGTGAAACCGGTCGACGGTGTTGCCAGGAGCCGAATCGATCCCCGAGAACTGCACGCCCAGGTCGATCAACCAGTCGTAGATCTGTTCTCGGGAGTGATCAACGTAGTACCTCACCCACTCGCGGTTGGCCCCTTCACCCCACTCGATGAAGTCCTTGTAAGCCAGGTCGGGCGAGTCTTTCTGCCCGGCGGCCTCCTGTACCGGCGTATCGACGATCGACACCCCGCCCTGGGACATCACCGCGTGGCCGCCGTAGACACTCGACATGTCGATGACCACCACCTGGGCGCCACCGTCGGCCAGTTCCAGCGCGGCGGTCAGCCCCGAGAGCCCGGCTCCGACCACGACAACCCGCGGTTCCGGACCATTCGACGACCTCGCCGGTGGTTCACCGCCGACCCGAACAGTCCCCCGCCCGCCGACGACCAGTCCGACCCCCAAGGCCGCCAACATGACGGCGGCAGGGATAACGGCGGCAACACCCGACCGTGATGTCATGGCGAAGCGTTCCCCTGGAGCCGCTTCAGCTGGATCTTGCGGAACTCGATTTCCATCGGTGGGCCGCCGTGCAACTGCAGGCCGATGATCCCCTTGGGAATGCGCTTGGCCTTCTCGTTATCGATCACCTCCGAAGCCACACGGCCGTTGATTTTGAAGTACATCCGGTAACCCTTCACGACCACGTGGACATCGTTCCAGCCCTGTCGCTTGACGTGTTTCGCCTCGAGCCCCTTCTCCAGTTTTGTCACCGTCTTCTTTCCGTCGGCGGCGATCACCACGCGATGCCCCCGTTGGACCAGGTACGATCCGCGGGGGTAGCCGTGAAAGTCCCACGACCCCAGCACCTGCGGACCGATGCCGACGTGGCCGAAGTCGGCGTGGTAACCGCTGACCTTGTGCGTCTTGGAGATCCCCAGCAGCCCACGGATGTGAATCCCCGAGTTGCCCTTGGTGCGGAACCGGTAACTGAGTTTCAGCTCATAGTCGCCCAGGTTCTTGTCGTGAAAGAGCAGGTCCGATCCCTTCCCATCGGTCTTGCCGACCAGCAAACCGTCGCGGACCGACCAATGCCCCCGCTTCTCCTTGGGTATCACGTTCCAGCCCTTCAACGTTTTCCCGTCAAAGATCGTCTCGAACTTTTCGGCCGCCAGGGCGGCCCCCGGAGCCAGCAAGCTCACCAACGTCCACAGCACCAGCGTTCTCATGTCGACTCCTTGGCCGTTCCTGTAATTGATCAGGTCTTCTTGCCGAACCGGTACACCGACAGTGCCGTCTTGCCCAGGATCCACCGCTTGTCCTCGGCGGTGAAGAACGGAATCAGGTCCTTCATGATCAGCAGCTCGTAGAAGTTCGCGTAGATCATCCGCCGCGGCCCGAAGGTGTCGTAGAGCTTGCGGAGATACGGCCACATGTCACGGAACGGCGGCTTTTGCTGCGACGGATTGTGCAACGACGTGCGAACGTAGACGTTGGGAAACTTCTCGAGCGCCAGGATCTGGTCGATGCCCTCGCGGTCGGGACGGGTGATATCGATCATGGCAAAGTGATCGATCACCAGCTTGACCCCGGGAAACCGCCGGGCCATGTCACCCACCTGGGAAAGCTGGTGCGGGGCCAGGAAGATGTTGAAGACGGCCCCCAACTGCTCGGCTTTCTTCCACAACGGGTAACAAACCGGATCGTTCATCCAGACCTTGTCGCGGTCGTAGATCGGGCTCAGCCGCAGCCCCACCAGCCGATCGCGTTTCATCAATCTCTCGAGCCGACCCGGGTTCTGGGGATCGCCGGGACGGTGAAGCCCGTGACCGACCAGTAGCCCGATGGCGGCGAAGCGGTCAGGGTGCGTCTTGACGCAGTGGCTCGAATACGAGTTGTCGGTACCGTAGTAGCAGACGTGGCTGATGACGGTCTTGGAGATCCCGTGCACCTGCATCTCGGCCAGCAGATGTTCCATCGAGTAATTGCGACGGGGCTTGCTGTTGGGACAGTTGGACAGCTTGGGATTGATCGGGAAGTCCTTGTCGTTGATCAACCACGCGTGTTCGGCACCGTTGACAATTTCGTCGGCGGTCCCGGGCGGATCGGCCGTCGCGACACGTCCCGCATCGAGTGCCGTCCAGGCAGCCGCCAGGCCACCGCCGGCCATTCGGCCCAGGCATGTTCGTCGATCGATTCCACTCATGGCTTCAACTGCAGCAACTCGACCTTGCGGAACTCAACCGGATGACTCTCCGACTGCAGCGAAATCGACCCGCCCTCGATCAACTGCGGCGACCCGGCGGGTTTTCCAGCGAGCAGCTTCTTGGCGTCCTTGTCGTTGGGATCGTACTGCGGCTTGGTGTATTCGATCACCGTCTTGCCATCGATCTTGTGACGGATCACCTCGCTGCCGCGGACCTCGACCTCGACGGTGACCCACTGGTCGCCGCGGTAGGTCTTCGAGACCGAATTGGTGCAGTGCGGCTTGTGAAGCTTGCCCTTGTAGAAGACGTGGGTCCCGGGCGTGCAGAGATTGGCGGTGCTGCGTTTTCCCTTGGCCCGTCCACCCAGCAACTGGACCTCGATTGAGACCGGGAAGTCCTGGTCCTTGCCCATCGACTCGGGCGACTGGCCGTGCACCATGATCCCGCTGTTGCGGAACGCCCAACCGGGTCCACCCGCGACCTGCTTGCCGGTGAAACGGTACTCACATCGGATGATGTAGTGCGAGAACGGCTTCTCGTAGAACAGGTGCCCGAACTTCCTGCCGAACCCCTTGTAGGCGTCGTAACCGACTTTCAGCACGCCGCCCTCAACCCGGAAGGTCTTGCCGAAGTTGTCGCCCAGGGCATGCCCCTTGATCTTCACCTTCCAGCCGGACAGGTCCTTGCCATTGAACAGCTGAATCCACTTCTTCTTGCCCGCCTCCTGCTTTTCGGCCGACGACAGCGTCGCCACCAGCAACGGAACCAGGAACAGGGACCAGCACAGCAGGCCGGACAGGCCACTTCGGAGCAGGCGTGTCATGGAAGAACTCTCGTGTGATGGAAATCGGGGGTGAACCCCCATTGTGCGATTTGTCGAGCCCGCGGGAAAGTCGCCGGCCGATCACGGATCGAACTTCAGCAGGCTCTGCCCCTCGGCCGGCATCGACGCCAGGGCCCGTTTCAGCTTCGTTTGTGCCGCAGACACGGCACCGGTCAACGTGCCGGTCAGCGGATTCTGCTCGTTGACGTCGGCCGCTACATCGATGAAACGTCCATCGCCGTAGAGCTTGAACCTCTGGTCCCGGACAAACCGCTGCGGGCGGCTCTTTTCCGGACGAGGACAATAATAGACGTGGATCCAGTCTCGCTGCCGGTATTCCTCAGCGCCGGCCAGAAGCCCCGCGAAGCTGCGGCCGTCAAGTCCCGTTGGCACGGGCAATCCGGCCACCTCGAGTGCCGTGGGCAGGAAATCCGAAAAGTCGACCAGGGCATCGGTCACCTGGCCAGCGGCGACGGTCCCCGGCCATCGCACCACCAGCGGCACTCGCGTGCCCGCATCGGTCATACGCCCCTTCCCTCCACGGATCTCGCGGCCGTTCAGCCGCGACCGGATCGTGCGATGCGTGCCGTTGTCGCCGGTAAACAGGATCACCGTCCGCTGCGAGAGTCCCAGTTGGTCGACCTTCGACACCACTCGGCCGACCTGTTCGTCCATGTAGGCGACCATGTCCTCGAAGTTCCGCTGCCGATTCTTGCTCTTGCGAGACGCACTTCGTGGTGTCGGCAGGAAGGGACTGTGAACCTGTATCAACGGCATGTAGGCAAAAAACGACCGATCCCTGTTCGCCTCGATGAAGTCTGTCACCGACCTGGTGACGATGTCCGGCCCGTAATCGCCAGGTCCGAACGTTCGGTTGGTGCCGTTGATGTACAGCAGCGGTTTCCAGAAACGGGATCCGAGCCGGTCGACCTGCCACAGGCACGTCTCATCGAAACCGGTTTTCTCCGGCCACGTTCCCTTCCCACGGAAGCGAGGCTTGTAGTGCTCGGCCCCCAGCAGTTGCCACTTGCCGGCCACCGCAGTCCGGTAGCCACCGTCCTTCATGTACTGACCGATCGTCTTCTGACCGCGGTTGAGGACCGAGAAGGCCGAGTAGTTGCGGACATTCGAGAGGCCGGTCATCAACTTGACCCGACTGGGAGTGCACAGCGGCTGAGAGTAACAGTGGCGAAATCTCAGGCCCTGCCGAGCGAGCCGGTCGATGTGTGGCGTCTTGTACTGCCGGCTGCCGTAGCACCCGAAGCACTCGTAGCCGACATCGTCGGCCACAATCAGGATCACGTTGGGGCGTCGTGAGCTCGCGTTCGACGACGTTGCCGCGGCGACGAGTTTTCGGTAACCGGCCGCGTAACGTCGGCCCAGTTCGCGGTAGGACGCCGAATCGAAGTGTACCTTGTCCCCCTTGTGCTTCAGCCCTCTGGCCGACACGAAGCCGGTGTGCTCAACAGTTTCGGGCAGCCGGCGGTGGGCCGCATCGACCTTCTCCTTGGCGGCGTTCCAGGGCCTCTCTGGCCAACGCCCCATCTGGCCGGCCAGGAACGGCACACGGGGCGCCTTCAACTCGCGACGAAACCGCGAGACCACCTCGTGCAGTTTTTTCTCGTAGACCGCCGCTTTCGCGTCCCGGGCATCCGATTCCCCCTGATGCCAGAGAATGCCCTTGAGCGTTCCCTGTTTCAATGCGGCCTGGGCCCGCTTCAGGCAATCGTCCCACGGATGGGTCTTGGTCCCGGGATGGAACCCACCCGGTTGCCAGGCGGCGATCGCCGACCCTCCCACCGCACACGGAATCAGCCCGATCGTCACGTTCGGCCGCGACCGGGCAATCACCTTCGCGAACGAACGCCCGACGCCCACTCCAACCACTCCCGGCTTGTCGAAATGCAGCGGGTCGACTGCCGGCACCCATTTCCCGGCCTTCGAATAACTCAACACTCGAGGAATCGGCCGCCTGTCCGCCTCGGCGACCTTCCCGCGGCCAGCCATATTCGACTGGCCAACCAGCAGAAAGAGATGGAAATCCTTCTTGGCCGGCAAGCGAATTTCTGCTGCCTCAGCCGACGATGCCAGGACCAGGCAACCCAGCAGGCAAGATCTCAGACAGTTCATTGCGGGCATCCCTCCGCCAGAATGGGAACTTCAACCGACCTTGGCTAAGTTACCTTCTGCTGGTTTCGGATCCCATCGACTGCCCCCTCACAATTCCCGGAGACTGCCACAGTGCTTCCTTCCTCTGCCAAAGTCGTCGTCGTTGGAGGCGGTGTACTGGGAACCAGTGCCGCATTTCACCTGGCCGAGGCCGGAGTCGAAGATGTCGTGCTGATCGATCGCGGACCGGTGGCTTCCGGCACCACTCCGATGGCCGCCGGCCAGACCGGGTATCTCAACAGCGACCGGTTCGCCACCGACTTCGGGCTCTACAACGTCGAGTTCTTCGAAAACTTCGAACAGAAGACCGGGCACGCGATCGATTTCCACCAAAATGGCAGCCTCAGGATCACACTCACCGAGGAATACCACCAGGATCTCGAACGTCGGCTGGAAGTCGCTGCCCAGATCGGTGACGACGCCCGAATCATCTCCTCCGACGAAGCCAGGCAGATGGTTCCACTGCTGGCCCCGGCCGAAGACTGTCGGATCATGCTGATGCCACGAGACGGATGGGTCGAACCCAAGTCGGTGGCGGTGGCCTTCGCGGCAGCAGCGGTCGATCGAGGGGTCCGCATCCACACCGGTGTTCCCGTCACCGGCCTGGTCCACGACGGCCAACGAGTCAGCGGCGTCACCACGCCGGAGGGTGTCCTGAGGACCGACTGGGTCGTGCTGGCAGCCGGGGCCTGGTCTCGACAACTCTCCCAACCCCTGGGCGTCAATCTTCGCAGCGTCCCGGTCCGTCATCAGGCTTACGTCACGGCCCGGCTGGCCGACTCGCGGCCTGACCAGCCGATTGTCCGCATCACCGAGCCCCAGTTCTACGTGCGGCCCGAAGCCGGAGGCCTTCTGGTGGGCGGATACGGTTACCGGCCCCTGAGTTTCGACATGGACGAGTTCGAGGACGGATTCGAGATCGCTGCGCTCGAGGCCGACCAGGTCTACTACGCCCAGTTGCAGGCCGCAGCCGAACCGTTCTTCCCCGTCCTGGAAAACGCGGTCCGGGTTCAGGACCGCCGCGGGCTGCCGACAATCTCGCCGGACGGTCGGATGGTCATTTCCGAGCCCGACGGAGCCCAGGGAATGATCGTGCTGACCGCTTGTGGGGTCGGGGGAGTCGATCGGTCGCCGGGAGCCGGTCGTATCGTGGCCGACATCGTGGCCGGACGTGATCAGTGGATCGCCCCGGAGATCCTCGGTGCCAACCGCTTCGGTGACAAGTTCGTCGACGACGTCACTCTGCGAGCACGGTGCGAAGAGGTCTACGCGCACCACTACCACGACGTGTATTGAAGCGCGAGCCTTTCACCGCGTGTAGTGCTTCAGCCATTCTTCCTGGAGCCCCAGGAACTTCCGCAACGACTTGATCTGTTCGGCTTCGGTCACTTCGGACCGGGACAACTTCCTGCCATCAGCCGACAGGATCACGTAGGCCGGCTTGCGGTCCCCTTTGCCGGTCTCGAAAACGAACCGGGTCCCCCGGGGATATTCCTTGGCGAATTCCGCCGACTCGAGGAACTTCTCGATGTTCTTCGTATCCTGCTTGGTGTACTTCTTCTTGTGGTCCTTGCGGACACTCTTGGACTGCTTGAGAATCGACTTGATGATCCGCTTCTTCGAAACGGACTTCAGCAGCAAAACGGTGTCAGTCTTCTTCTCGCGATCAGCGATCGCGTCGAAGAACTCATCCTCCTCGAGTCCCGCCCTGACACCGTCAAAACCGTTCTCGATCAGGTACTTCGTCCGGTGGGTGGCCGACCCCAGCTTGGTGTAGGACACGCCCTGGGCCGGACCGACCAACTTCATTTCGGCCGCCATCACCGTTGGCGCCCCCCCCCCGGTCAGCATCGCGGCAACCAATCCCGCAAAAATCGGCCCGGCAACCCCGGACCACCTGGAACTCAAGTTATCGGCCATCATCAGTCAATCTCGCCGTGTCATGAAGAAAACGAACGTCGCGCCGCCACACTATAAGAGATCCGTCGCCGAGATGCACCGTTGGTCGACGTGCCGACCGAATGAGGCGGAGCTAGAATACCGGGATAGGGCTTTTCGGCCCATTTCTCAGCCAGGAGCGACCATGTCGAGGCGACCGTGTGCATTTTTCCTGTTCGTGTTGCTGGTCGGTCTCACGTGCCCATTGGCCGCGACGGCGGCTCGGCCCAACATCGTCTTCATCTACACCGATGACCAGGCACCGCGTGCCGTCGCTGCCGCCGGTGACAAGCGGTTCATCACTCCGCATATCGACAAGATCTTCCACCAGGGAGCCCACCTGACCAACGCCTTTGTGACCACCCCGGTCTGCAGCCCCAGCCGTCTTGGCCTGATCTCCAGCCGCTACGGCAGTGAACTGGGCGTGACCGACTGGATCAGTCCCCGGGCCGAGAAAAGCCTGGGACTGGCTGAAGGCACAGCCACCTGGCCGCGACTTTTGGCCCAGGCGGGATACCGGACGGCATTGTGCGGCAAGTGGCACCTGGGAACCCAGGACCGCTACCATCCCACACGGTTTGGCTACCACGAGTTCATGGGTATCCGGACCGGCGGGTGCCCTCCCAAGGGAGCCCGGCTGGAGATGCTCGACGGAACTATCCGCAAAGTCGAGGGCTACACCTGTGACGTGTTCACCGACCACGCCCTGGACTTCATCCGTCGACAGCACTCACAGAGCCAGGTCTTCGCCGTCTCTCTGCACTTCCGCGCACCTCACGCCGCGTGGTTGCCGGTCCGTCCTGAAGATTGGGCCCCATTCAAGGACCTGGACCCCGAGATCCCCAAGACCGCCTACGACGACATCGATGTCCCGCGGGTCAAGAAGTGGACCCGGGAGTACCTGGCTGCGGTCAAGAGTGTCGACCGCAACGTCGGCCGCGTCCTGGACCTGCTGGACCAACTGAAACTGGCCGAAACGACCATCGTCATCTTCACCAGCGACCACGGCTACAATCTCGGCGACCATGGTGTGTGGTACAAGGGCAACGCGCATTGGGTCCGCAAGCCACTGCCGCCACGCCAATGGAAGCACATCGCACCACTTCGGCGACCCAACATGTGGGACACCAGTCTGAAGGTTCCCTGTGCGATCCGCTGGCCGGGAGTCATCAAACCCGGAACGAAAATCCCCCAGACCGTCTCGAACCTCGACTGGTTCCCCACCCTGCTGGCGATGGCGAAGGTCAAACTGCCGAAGTCGGTCACGTTGCGCGGTCGCGATTTCACACCGCTGCTGAAAGGCCGGGACGTGCCCTGGAACAACGATCTCTACGCCGAGTACAGCATGCACCATGGTGCGACGACCCACATGAGGGTCTGGCGGACTCCCGGTTGGAAGTACATGAGAGACTTCGCCAATCCCGGTCGGGAAGAACTCTATGACCTGGCCAAAGACCCGAATGAAACCCGGAACCTGGCGTCGAGCACCCGTCCCGAACACTTGCAGATCAAGAAACAACTCGGCCAGAGGATCCTCGGGCGAATGACAGAGCTCAAAGATCCTGCCCTGCCCGGTCGGTAGGGAAATGCCCGCCATTTCCCGGTCGTCTCTCCTCATTCCACCGCGAGAACCACCCCGCGGAGGGGCGATCAGCCATCGCGGTGTCCGTCGAACCGGAACGCCGAGACCAGGAACCATACGACGACGACGGCCGCCAGCAGGCAGATTCCGTGGATCGTCGCCGGTTGGTCGGCAAAGGTATATATCGCCTCCGTCGATCGCGAATCGAATTCGGCCCAGGTCGAAACGGGACTGGAGTTCATGGCCACTGGCTCCGGATCTGCTGCGCGTTGATCATCTGCAATCTCAGGTCTTCTCGCCGATCACCCCGGCCGGCACCACGCCCTCGATCCCCAGTTCCGCGACGTCGAGCCCGGCCAGTTCGACCTCGCGCGACACCCGCAACAAACCCGATCGATCCAGCACCAGGCTGACCAGGTACCCCGGCACGAATCCGACCCCGATCATCACGGCGATGCCAACCAGTTGTCCCTTCAGTGAACTGAGGATCTCGTGCTGGGGATACCCGCTGGCGAACAGTCCCATCGCCAGCATCGACCAGACACCGGCACCACCGTGAACGGCGATCGCCCCGACGGCGTCGTCGATTCCTCGTCGCTCGAGACGGTTGCCCACAAACACCGCCAGTGCCCCCCCGGCAAAACCAATCAGGTAGCCAAGGGCCGGATGGTAGACATCCACTCCCGAGGCGATCGAGATCATCCCGGCCAACCCTCCACTGATCGTCCAGTAGGGATCTCCCTTGGAGGTGATGAAAGCTCCCATTGCTCCACCGGCAAATCCCATCGTCACCGTGAAGGCCAGCGACCCCAGTGTCATGGGCGTTCCGTAGATGCTTCTCCACGGTTCGGGATCGGCCCCCGGTTCAGCAACCTGAAACACCGCACAGGCGGCGTAGAACGCGTAGAACCCGGTGAAGATCAACATCAGCCCCAGCATGGTCATCGGCAGGTTGTGCGGTGGGATCTCCAGCGGACGCCCCTGGTCGTCGTACTTGCCGATTCGGGGACCGAGATTCAACAGCACACCCAGCGTGAAAGCGGCCGCCACGGTGTGCACGCAGCCACCGGCTCCCCAGTCGTGAAACCCGTACTCGGTGTAGAGCCACGCGCCACTGCTCCATCCCCACGCCGCGGCCAGGATCCAGACCACCGACCCCAGGATCATCGCCAGCAACAGGTAGGCTCCCAGCCGGATTCGCTCGATCACCGCGCCCGACATGATCGACCCGGTGGTGAAACTGAACAGCAGGAAGGCAAACCAGAAAACGCCGGTGATGTTGTCATCAAGATTCGGGCCCATCACCTCGCTCCATGGCAACGCGGCCACCGCAGCCGCCCCGGTATCGGGCACCACGCCGCCCTGGAAGGCGTAGTAGATCCACCAGCCGAACAGGAAGAACGTCGGCGTGATCACCGCGCAGGTGAGCAGGTTCTTCATCATCGTCATCAACACGTTCTTCTGACGGGCCACGCCGGCCTCGTAGATCATGAACCCGGCGTGGATCAGCCACATCAACACGCCGGTCCAGAAGTAGAACGTCTCGATCGTCTTTTCGGCAAAAAGCCGTGCGTCGCCTTCCACGTCACCGCTCCACGTCAATCTGGATCCGGGCCCCGGACAGCCTCGCAACGAGACTACCATCGAGATGGGTTCCCTCACCAGCACCACGGGACTTGGCATCTTGTTCGTGGCCGGAATCTCCGATAACATCAGTAACGGCTGATCAATTCACTCCAGGAGCCCGGCCCGAATGATCCCCGTCCCAACTCACCCCAGGCTCTCGCGACGCACCGCTCTGCAGGCCGGTTCGGTCGGACTGCTGGGACTCGGAATGAACCACGTCGCCGAGTTGCGGAGCGAAGCCGCCGGCACAACGGCCGGAGAAAAGGTCCGCAAGGGACGAGCCAAGTCGGTCATCTTCGTATTTCTTTCCGGTGGGCTGACCCAGCACGAGAGTTTTGACCCCAAGCCGAAGGCGCCCCAGGGAATCCGCGGCGATTTCGACCCGATCTCGACCTCGACGCCGGGTTTCCAGATCTGCGAACACCTGCCGATGCTCGCCGCCCGGAGCCACAAGTGGTCGGCACTCCGCTCGCTGACCTCACCCTACAACGGCCACTCCTCCGGCCACATGGCGTTCCTCTCGGGCCGCACTCCGCTGCCTCCGACATTCAACGGCAACAAGCCGATGCCCGAGGACTGGCCGTCGATCGCATCGATCGTCGGAGCCGTCACCGCACCGCGGAACAACAACCTGCCCCCGGCTGCGGTGTTGCCCGAACGGCTGGTCCACCGCACGCGCCGCGTGATCCCCGGCCAGTTCGCCGGCCGGATGGGTCATCGCCACGACCCGTGGTTCATCGAGGCCTCGCCATTCAACAACGGGTCTTACGGTGCGTACCCCGATTACGAGTTTCATTTCACCCGCGGCCGCGAGCGAAACAAGAACCTGCTGTTCCAGGCCCCAAACCTGAGTCTTCCCGAAGGGATCACCCAGGGACGTTTGGGCAACCGCACCCAGTTGCTGGATGTGCTCGAATCGCAGCGTCGCGACCTCGACGCGTTCGCCGCAACCGAGAACTTCAACCGATCACGCCAGGGAGCGATCAACCTGCTGACCGACAAGTCGGTCCAGGAGGCTTTCGACGTCACGCGTGCTCCCGAGAAGGTGCAGCAGCGATACGGCAAGAACGCCTTCGGCTGGTCCTTGCTGATGGCTCGTCGACTGGTCGAGGCCGGAGTCAACCTGGTGCAGGTCAACCTGGGCAACAACGAGACCTGGGACACTCACGACAACGCGTTCCCGTTGCTCAAGGACTGCCTGCTGCCCCCGACCGACCAGGGTCTCTCGGCACTGATCGACGATCTCCAAGAGAGCGGGATGCTGGACGAGACCCTGATCGTGATGCTCGGGGAAATGGGCCGCACTCCCAAGATCAACACCAAGCTGCCCGGCCGTGACCACTGGGGCGCGGTGCAGAGTGCCTTCTTCGCCGGAGGCGGCATCCAGGGCGGGCGGGCCGTCGGCACCTCGGACGACCAGGCCGCCTACCCGGCCTCCAACGCCCAGCGACCCGAAAACGTCGCCGCCACGATCTACCATTCGCTCGGACTGCCCGATACCACGGCGTGGGTCGACGAGTTGAACCGGCCGCACCACATCTACTACGGCGAGCCGATCTACGACCTGCTGTAGACCGACCGGATGATCGGCCGCAGCACCAGCCCGCCGGCCATCACGCCCAGGCCCGTCATCCACACCTCGCGGTCGACCCAGAAGGCCAGGAAGCCGCAGGCGACCAGCCCGAGAACCGAGATCCAGGCCGGGTAAAGCCTTTCCTCCTTCGAAAGCCTCAGTGCCGCGAGGTTGGTCAACGAATAGTAGACCAGGACGGCGAACGCGCTGAACGACCAGGTCGTCCGCACATCACCCAGGGCGGCCATCGCCGCGATCAACACGCCCACGGCCACCACCGCCACTGTTGGTGATTCGCCACGGGCATCCAGTTTCGCCAGCTGTGACGGCAGGTCACCTCGGCGTCCCATCGCCAGGGCCACCCGCGACAGGCCGAGCACCAGGTTCAACAACACCCCCAGCATCGCCAGCACCGCTCCCCCGGCGACCACCCACGCCAGGCCGGCCCCTCCGAATCGCCCGGCCGCCTGTTCCAACGGGGCGGGGGCTCCCGACCCGGTGATCGCAAACGCCTCGACCCCCGCAGCGCTCACGCCAACGACTGCCACGGTGATATAGAGCAGCATCGAGATGACCAGCGTGGCGATCATCGCCCTGGGAATCTTCCGACGAGGATCCTCGATCTCCTCGCCCATCGTCGCGATCCGGCCGTAACCGGTGTAGGCGACGAACATCAGTGCGCACGCCTCGGCAAACGCCGCCGGCGACGTGGTGCCTTCGGCCGGTCTCCAGAACGGTACCAGCGACTCGCTCGCCTCGGATACCGCCATGCCGAGACCACAGGTAACGAACAGCAGCAGAGTAAAAACCGTTGAGACCACCAGCACGGTGTTGATCCGGTTGGACCGCTTCAGTCCAAACAGCACCAGCAACGTGGTTCCCAGCACCACCGCCAGTGCCAGCCACCGATCCTCGATCGCGTCGGTGCCGACTCCCAGCCTCCTGGCGTAGGCGATCACGCCGAGTGCCGCGGTGGCCGCCGACGCACTCTTGGCACACAGGAACATCCATCCGGCGACGAATCCCACCCAGGGCACCAGCCACCTGTGACCGTACTCGTAGGTGCCGCCGCTTTGCGGATGGTTGGCGGCCAGTTGGGCGCTGCTGAGTCCATTGCAGGTGGCGACCACGGCCGCTACGGCAATCGCAGCGATCACCGCGGGACCGATCACCCCCGCAGCAATCCCGATGCTGACAAACACGCCGGTCCCGACAATCGAACCCAGCCCGAGCACCACCGCACCACCGACGCCCACCTGGCGTTTCAACTGCGGTGGCCCGCCTTCAACAGGATCTTCCCCGGTCACCTCGCTCCCCTCTCCGCGAACACACAATCAACTCGCTCCATCGGCTGCAACAGGAACACAACGAACATGCAGTCGTCCGAACAGCGATTCCAGTTCGGCTGTTATTCTTGCACATTCGTTACTGAAATCCGCCACCGGATACAATCGCTCCCGCAGGCATCCCATCGCCGTCTCAACCCGCCAGGGGTCACCCTCTTCGACCGCGTGGCACAGAATTTCGTAGAAGCGCCCCAGTGACTCGGCGACCGGCCGACCGCGTGGATCGCCGTCCAGATGGTGATCGATACATGTCAAGCGGATGCCGATGTCGGCGATCAGGAAAGCCGTCGCCAACGATTTCGACAATCCGGGATTCGTGACGCTCGTTTCACCCGGCCCACTGGTCAATTCATCGCCGCAACCTGTCGAGAGACCGTCCTCATCCTCATCGAAAATCCACCCTCCCTCCTCGGTCTCCGGGTCAAACGATTCCCATTCCGGCTCCACCTGTCCTCTCCACGACCGTCGCTGTTCATCAACCCAAGTATCTGGTCTCGAATCCATCCTGTGGCTCTCCGTGCCAAACCGACGTCCGTCCCCGTGGGGATCGCATTCGGCAATTGGGATCTTTTCCAGCGGTCTGCGGACGGCCGACCGCGGCCCGACGATTCTCGATTCCCTCCCGAAAACAATGGCCACCGTGTCTGCGACCATTGGACCCGCCGCCGGGGGGCCGGTGTCAATGTGAGTCCCCGAGGTTCTTGCCAATTCCCGGAGACTATTTCGCCTTCAACACCCTGTCGATCACCCGGTAGGCCTCTTCTCTCATCGGGTCCGGAAAGCTGTGCTGACTGTCGGGGTGACGGACCACCAGGCGGCCTTCGCCTCCAAGCAACTTGTAGATCGGCCGCGCGGCCTTCGCACAACGATCGACACTCTTGTGACGGAAGTTCCCATCTCGCAATGGAGCATTGACGAAGAACGGCCTGGGAGCCAAGGCGGCAACCAGTTCCTGAAAGTCGAAGGGAATCTCGGTCAAACGGCCGCGGTAGTTGGACAGTCGTGGCATGTAACGGATCTGGCACCAGCCGGCTCCGAATTTCCAGACCCGCTCGGCCCCGTCGTAATAGTCCTGGTACGAATCGAAGCCGCAACTGCTGGCGACCACGGTGATCCGCTTGTCGAAGACCGCGGTGTAAATGGCGTTGTGACCACCCAGGGAATGACCGATGGCTGCGAACCCACGGGAACTGTCGACGTAGTCAAACGAAGTCAGCAGGTCGAGACCGCGGGAGTTGTCCCAGATGGCCTTCATCGTACCGCTGACATAGTCCTGGCCGCCGAGGTTGGGCCAGTAGTTGGCCAGGTGGGGGTAGGCCGGCGAGAGCGTGACATATCCTCGCTCGGCCAGTTCCTTGCCGTAGGCCCGCCCCTTGCGGCCCCCCAGCCCCATCACCACCTTGTGTCCCACGCGGTTGTCGGTCGGGTGCAGACACAGCACCGCCGCTGCCTTCCGCTTGCCGGCCAGCACGTCCTTGGGAATGCACAGGTAGGCCGGAGTCAGCATGTCCTTGTCGACCGTATAACCGATCAACTGTCGCCGGTAACTTCCCGCGTCGACATCCTCGATCACCTTCATCCCGACCGGCCCGCGTCGATCGCTGCCGGGAAACCGTCCCATCACCGACTGCATCCCCTCGACGATTTCGGCCCGACGCTTTGCCCAGTCGGCAGCAGTCTTCACCGCTTTCACGGCCCCGCCTGCCCCGTGAAACTGCAACAGGTTGTCCGGATCCAACCGCTTCCCATCAGCGGCAATGGCCGCCGACACCCATCCGACCCACACCACTCCAGCCACCATCACCCAGATCGTTCGACCTGTCATCGGTTCTGCCTCACGGAAATTCTCCCCGGTTCCTCATCAACAGAAAACCAGCAACCGCCGCGGTTTGCAAACAACCACCAACGGACGGCTGAAGTTCGGGAACCGGTCGCCCTGCGTTCGCATCACGGATTCTCGGACGGCGCGGCCTCCGAGAAATCCTCCTCGTCGGCCCTGATCACAGCCCAGAAAGTGCGGTCCGGTCCCGCTGTGGAGGTCCTGGACAATCCCGGAACGCAGCTGAACAGAAGCGAGAAGACGACCGAGCTGACGAAGCCGACGACGAAGACCCACATCGAGAACCAGTCCGAGAAGGTCTCGGCGAAAGTGAACCACAGGGTGACCACCGCACCGGCGAATGTCCCCAGCAGGACCCCGGCCGCCGTCGCCCGGCGGACAAACAGCCCCAGCACGAAAACCGCCAACAAAGGCGCTGCGAACGCCCCGACGGTTTTCTTGGCCACCGCAAACACGTCACCCAACTGGCCCACAAAACACGCCAGCACGATTGCGATCGCGCCGATCACGACCACCATCACCCGCGCCACCAGCATCTCTCCCGCTTCGGTTTTCGGGCGCCAGGCAGGCACCAGCCGATCACGGAAGTCGACGATCAGCGCCGTGGTGATCGAATGGATCCCCGAGTCGACGCTCGACATCGTCGCCGCCATCAACGCCGCCACCAGCAATCCCACCACGCCGGCAGGGAATTTCAGCCGCACGAACCGGGGCAACGCCTGGTCATTGAGCCCCAGTTCCACGACATCGGCGTGGAGTTCCCGGGGGTGGGACTTGTAGTACTCGGCAATCGTCTCGTTGCTGCTGCCGGCCCCCGCATCGGACAGTCGCTGACGAACGACCTGCACCTTGGCGTTTTCGACATTCGAGAACTCGTCGATGGCCACGTCGGAGAGCATGTCCGGGTTGTGGTGGAAATAACTGAACAGGCCCATACCGATCGCCAACAGGCCGGGCATCACAATCAACGAGGCGGCCTGGGAAATCAGGAAACCGGTCTGCGACGTGCGGGCGTCACGGGCGGATATGTAGCGTTGGACAGCCACCTGGTCGGCACCATAGGCCGACAACCCTTCCAGGAAACTGCCGATCAGGATGGCGAAGGTCCCAAAACGGATAGTCGGGTCCAGCCGGAAATCGAACACCATCCGCTCTCGGCCGCTGAAATAGGTGTCGACGATCTGCGACGCGCCTCCCTCGGTGCCGGACACCAGCAGGACGGCAGCAAACAGGATGGTGCCGACAAAGACGAAAAACTGGATCACGTCGGTCCACATCACTGCCCGCAGACCACCGAACATCGTGTAGACGATCGCCACCACACCCAGCCCGATGATCACCAGGTACTGGTTCAGACCCGAGATGCCCGAGATGGCCACCGAGGCGGCGAATGTGGCCGCTGCCATCCACGCGATCCGCAACACGACGAACAGGCTGCTGGCCAGGCAGCGAACCGAGACGTGGAATCGTTGTTCGAGATACTCGTACGCGGTAGCACATTTGAGTTTCGAATAGACCGGGATGAAGACCCAGATCACCAGCGGTGTCGTCGACAGGAAGGCCACGCTGGCCAGCATGATCCGCAGGCTGTCGCCGTAGGCCGTCGAGGGATACATCACGAAACTGTTGGCCGAAAACAGCGTCGCCATCACGCTCAGGCCGACAGTCATCCGGCCCATCGAACCGCCCGCCGTCAGGAACTCGTCGCGGTTCGACTGCCGGCCCAACGCCAGGCCCAGCCCCAGTGACAGCAGCAGGTAACCGCCGACGACGATCAGGTCGAGCGTCTGCAGCGAACCACTGAGAGCATCCAGGGCGTCAGACCACATTGGGTGTTCCACAATTGATCAGCATCTGCCGGGCCTTGTCACGGAACTGTTCCCGCACATCCCGTGTCGGGGGTCGGCAACGGCTCGAGGGCAACCCGACCAGTTCCATACACAGCTTGTCCAGGTACCCGTCGCCACTGGTGTAAGTCTCCATCTCGGCCCAAAGCCGGTAATACGGCTCGACCACATCCATCAGGTCTCGCTGCACCCTCCCGTAGTCACCGGCTTCCAGCAGGCCGAACAACCGCACACCCCACTCGGGCCAGTGGTTGCAGATGTGCAGTTCGATCGACCGGGCTCCCAGCATGTGGCTGGTGACAAACCGCAATTGGTTGTCGATCACGGCCAGTTTCTCGCCGAATGTGTCGATGACTCTCTCGAACCCGAAAAAATTGTCCCCCGGACTGCTCCATTTCAGGCCGACCATATTGGGCAGGTTGACCAGGCGTTCCACCATTCCCTCCGAAACCCCCATGCTGGTCCAGTGCGTGTTGTAGACGATCAGCCCTACTTCCGGGGCGGCCTGCGAGGCGGCCTGGATGTACTCGAAAAAATCATCCTCGGTGTGAGAAAAGTAGAACGGTGGTGACACCTGGATAAAGTCAGCCCCCAGGTTCTGGGCAGCGGTGGCCAACTCGACCACCTCGACCGTACTGGTCGTCTGGGCCCCCACGGTCACCGGGATCCGTCCCGCCGCCGCCTCGACCACCGTTCGGGCCACCTCGATCCGTTCGGCAATCGACATCGTCGAGAAGTCGCCGGCCCCGCCACCGGAGAGAATCAAGCCGGTACCTTCCTGCAATCCGCCTGCGATCAGGAACTCGACATGCTGCGAGATCCCGTCGAGGTTGACCTCCAGGCTGTCGTCATCAAACAGCGTGGGGATCGTGACGTAACAGCCCTGCAGCCGAGATCTGAGTTGTTGCTGGTCCATGAAAAGCCCATTTCTGCTGAAGCGAATCCCGTTGCGATTTCCCCGGCACTGCCGGGATTCGGCATGATACCAATTCCCTTCCCGGGCTGCGTCCGGCGTCACAATCCGCAGCCGAGAGGCCCACCGCGAGGCGCCTGTTGGCAGCCACGTGATAGAATCACTGGCCGAATACCGATACTATCTATACAGTTCGCGACATGATGTTGTTGGAGCATGATGCTCCGACGGCTCCAACCTTCTGGCAGGAATCAGAACCCCATGTTCAGCATTCTCGGACGTTCCCGCGATCAGGCCACCGGTTTCTGCGACGGCCTGTCGCGTCGAGATTTCCTCACTGTCGGTGGAATGGCCTGTGGTGGCCTGTCGTTGGCACAGATGCTGGCCGCCGACAAGCAGTCTGGCACCGGTTCGAACCACCGGGCGATCATCAACGTCTACATGCCCGGCGGTCCATCGCACATTGACCTCTGGGATCTGAAGCCCAACGCTCCGAAGGAAATCCGGGGCGAATTCCGTCCGATCGAAACCAATGTCCCGGGCATCGAGATCTGCGAGCTGTTCCCGCGGATGGCCAAGATGATGGACAAGTTCATCCCGATCCGTTCGATCAGCGACGCCGACGGCCGACACGACGCCTTCCAGTGCATGACCGGCTGGAAGAAGAGCGACCAGATGCCTCGCGAGGGACGTCCGAACTTCGGCGCCTGGGTCGCACACGGCCAGGGCCGCGTCAACAACTCGGTCCCACCCAACGTCTCGCTGTGCTACCCGACGGGTCACCGCGAGTGGGGCGAGACCCAGTTCGGCGGGTTCCTGGGGGCTGCCAACGCGCCCTTCGGACTGGTCGAGAAGGACCCGAACAAGAAGTCGGGCAACATGGTGCTCAAGGGCATTTCGCTCGACCGGCTCGGCAATCGCGAACAGCTCCGCGCCGCCTTCGACCGGTTCCGTCGCGACTCGGACGCAAAGGGGCTGGTCGAGAGCATGGACGTGTACCACCAGCAGGCCCTGGGAATCCTGACCACCACCGCGCTCTCCAACGCCCTGGACCTGTCCAAGGAAGACCCGAAGGTGCTGGCCCGCTACGGCGTCAACAACCCGGCCTACCAGCGGGACGGGGCACCGAAGATGGTCCGCAACTTCTGTGTCGCCCGCCGGCTCGTCGAAGCCGGAGCCCGGGTGGTGTCGATGAATTACAGCCGCTGGGACTGGCACGGCAGCGACGGGTTGAACTTTCCCCGCAGCCGCCAGGAGTTCCCGTTGCTGGACCAGGGCCTCTCGGCACTGGTCACCGATCTGCACGAGCGGGGTCTCGACCGGGACGTGTCGGTCGTGGTCTGGGGCGAGTTCGGCCGCACGCCGAAGATCAACAAGCACAACAGCCGCGACCACTGGCCCCGTGCGTCGTGTGCCATGCTGGCCGGCGGGCACATGCCCGGTGGACAGGTCATCGGATCGACCAACAGCAAGGCCGAGCACCCCGTCGACCGCCCGGTGAAGTTCCAGGAAGTCTTTGCCACGCTCTACAAGAACGTCGGCATCGACTCCACCAGCACCCGGTTCTTCGACACCTCGGGCACACCCCAGTACATGGTCGCCCAGGGTATCGAGCCGATGCCCGAGCTCGCCTAGTCGTCACCGGGACAGCATGACCAGCTTTGGCGTCCAGGGCGAACAGGTCGACCTGCCCCGCGGGGCGTTCCACAAGGCTCCCCGGACCTACGTGACCTGGGGCGGCCGTCCGGTCCTCGGACTCAGTCAGAACGACCACCGGGCCTACCTGTTCCCGGTCTGCACCCCCGCGGGCGTACCGGTCACCAGCGAATCGCCCACCGACCACCCGCACCACAACTCGGTCTGGGTTGGCGCAGATCACGTCACCGCGCTTCTGCCGTTCGCCGAGGACCGCTTCGAAGAGGCCACCTACAGTTTCTACATCAACCAGACCTTCCAGGGCCGCGCTGCCGGTCGCATCGTCGCCGGGTCGTTCGAACACCGGTGCCCGGCCGACGACCACCTGCAACTGATCCAGGCCATTGACTGGATCGGTCCGGTCGAGTGGGGTGCCCCCGACGGTCGGACGATCGCCCACGAGACTCGGACGACGAGCATCCGGCACCTGGCCGGACAATCCGACGGCCCGTCGGCGTTTCTCATCGACGTCACCTGCGCATTGACCCCCACCGAGTGGTCCCTGCGAATCGGACCCACCCGTCACGCCTGGTTCGGCATCCGCCTGGTCGAACCATTGCGACCATCGCTGGGAGGCCAACTGGCCAATCTCTCCGGCCCCCAGGCCATCGCCGACATCGTGGGACAACCCGGCTCCTGGATCCAGGTGTCGGCCGAGGTGGTTGCCGGACACACCGCGGGTGTCGTGGTCATCCGCGACCCCGAAACGGCCAAGATGCCGTGGAGCCTCCACGAGTGGGGGACCATCGACGTCAACCCGCTTGGCACGGTGGCCCGCGACCTCGCCACCGGCGACACTCTCTCGTGCCGCCTGCGGCTGGTTGTCCACGACGGTTTCCGCACCCCCGAACACATTGACCAACTGGCGAGACTCCCATGATGACCCGCACTCTGCCTGCCTTGCTGATGTGGACGCTGCTGTTCCCAGCCGTCTCGTCTGCCGAGCTTCCCAAGCCAACGGCCGTCATGGATCTGTGGCCCGATGGGCCTCCCGATTCCAACGGGCTCACCGGACCGGAAAAGGGCACACGCTGCGTCGGCAACATCAGCAAGCCAACCCTGCTGGTCTACCTGCCCGACGGCGGCCGCAAGCCGACGGCGGCCGTCGTGATCACTCCCGGTGGAGGTTACGGCGTGGTGTGTGTTGAGCCCGAGGGTTACCCGATCGCCGAATTGCTTATCCAGCGCGGCATCGCAGCCATCATCTGCAAGTACCGTCTTCCCAACGGACACCACCTGATCCCGGCCAACGACGCCAGGCGAGCCATCCGCACCGTGCGGCACAACGCCGCCCGGTGGAACATCGATCCCAAGCGGGTCGGAGTCTGGGGCTTCTCGGCCGGTGGACACCTGGCCAGTACCGTCTCGACCGTTTTCGATTCGGGAAAAGCCGATGCCCGGGACACCGTCGAACGGCATTCCAGCCGACCGGACTTCTCGGTGCTGTTCTACCCGGTGATCACGATGAAGGACGGAGCCGTCCACAAGGGTTCACGACGAAACCTGGTCGGGGCTGCCCCCAAGCCAACGCTGCTGGAACGATATTCCAACGAGTCTCGAGTCACCGGGCAGACGCCTCCGACATTCCTCTTGCACTGCACCGACGACCGCGCGGTACCGGTCGAAAACAGCCTGGGGTACTACCGGCAACTGGTAACCAAGGGGGTTCCCGCCACCCTGTTGATCTTCGAGTCAGGCAGCCATGGCCCAACCGCCTTCAACAAGAACCCGTCTTGGCTGGCCGCATTCGACCGGTGGTTGACGGCTCGCGGTGCAAGATGAACCACCCGGCCGCCTAGCCGAGCAACTCGGGCACCACCTCGCCGCCGACGTTTGTCAGCCGGAGATCGAATCCTCCGAACTTCTGCGAAAGCTGCAAGTGGTCGAGACCGAACAGACGCAGCAACGTGGCGTGGAAGTCGTTGACGTGCACCGGACGTTCGGCCGGAGCCCAGCCCAGGTCATCGGTGCGCCCCACCACCTGACCGCCCCGCACTCCCCCGCCGGCCATCCACAGGCTGTAGGCATAGCGATGGTGGTCGCGTCCGGGTTGCTGTCCCTTGCCTTCGTGAGTATCGGCCAGGGGGGTTCGTCCGAATTCCCCGCTGAAGACAACCAGTGTCGAGTCGAGCAGGCCACGTTGTTTCAGGTCTTTCAGCAGAGCCCCTACCGGTTGGTCAACCACGCTGGTGTTGTATTTCAGGTCCTTGTCCAGCGCGTCGTGATGATCCCACGAGGCGTGATAAAGGCTGATGAACCGCACACCCCGCTCGACCAACCGCCGAGCCAGCAGGCAGTTGCGTCCGAACGTCGCGTGCGCGTTGCCGGTGTATCCCCGGTGGCGGTTGTTGGACGGTTCGGGTCGATCCACACCGTAGGCCTCGAGCGTCCGCCGGGTCTCTCCCGAAAGATCCATCAGTTCGGGGGCGGCCGACTGCATGCGAAACGCCAGTTCGTAGGCGGAAATGCGGCTGGCGATTTCCGGGTCACCGGTCAGCGAGAGTCGCTGCTGGTTGAGCCGACGGATGGCATCCAGGCTGCGAGACTGGTCCGACCGGTTGATCCCACCGGGGTTCCCGAGGTTCAGCACCGGATCCCCCTGGCTGCGGAAGACCACCCCACGATACGACGAAGGCAGGAACCCGTTGGACCAGTTGGATGTGCCGCCACTGGCCCCGGCACCGGCCGAGAGCACGACGTACCCGGGCAGGTTCTCGCTGGCACTGCCCAGCCCGTAGGTCACCCACGCCCCCACGCTCGGCCGCCCCAGTCGTCCGACCCCCGTGTGCATCATCAACTGGGCCGGGTGATGATTGAACTCATCAGTGTGCATCGAACGCACCACCGCGATGTCATCCGCGTTGCGAGCGATAAACGGCAGACGATCAGAAAATTCTGTGCCACAATCCCCCGCCGGAGTGAAAATCCGGGGGCTGCCCTTCAACCTCGCGGTCTTCGCGTT
Organism: Planctomycetaceae bacterium; assembly: GCA_002724315.1. Taxonomy (GTDB): domain Bacteria; phylum Planctomycetota; class Planctomycetia; order Planctomycetales; family Planctomycetaceae; genus UBA8437. The sequence continues at coordinate 128,709 of PBOJ01000027.1, forward strand.
GGTGAAGGCCAGTCGTACACCCTCGGTCAGTTCGCGGGGTAACGGTTCACCGTGGTGTCTGACCAGTTCGGGTTTCGGGTCCAGCAGGTCGATCTGGCTGGGAGCCCCGGCCAGGAAGATGAAAATGCACTGTTTGGCCGTGGCAGGAAAGTGGCCCCCCCGCACGGCCAGCGGGTTGGAATGCCCCGTGGGAGGATCGGCAGCCATCAGTCCATCCCGGCCAAGCAGCGACGAAAACGCCAATGCGCCCAGGCCGCTGGCCGAAGTCAGCAGAAAGTCGCGTCGCAATGCGTCGCCACCAATCCGGTTTTGCATGGCAGGCTCACTCACGAGTGATGAACTCATCGAGATTCAAAATGACACGGGCCACACCGACCGCAGCAGCCACCTCGGCCAACGACGCCGTGTGCGGCCACTTGCCGGGACCGGCAACCTGGCGAGCCGACAACTCATCGGCCCAGTACCGTTCCAGGTTGTCCCGGAACAGGTCGCCCAGGACCCGGTGCTCAATCCGACCAGCTTCCCGACCCAGCCCGAGCCGTACTGCTCGGTCAACCACCAGTCGCGTTCTCTGATCAATCCCGGCGACCATCGGCACCGAATCCACCAGGCGTCGTCCCAGCCGTTGCGCGCACTCGACAAACACCGGATCGTTCCACAACGTCAGTGCCTGCAATGGCGTGTTGGATCGCTCGCGATGGGTGCAGGCCGAATTGGAGTCGGGCACGTCGAACGTCACGAGCATCGGGTAAGGAACGGTTCGCTGAAAGAACGTGTACAGTCCCCGCCGGTAACGATCGCCTCCGGTGCTCACCTTCCATGCCAGGCTGTTCTGGAAACCGAGCTTGACCAGGTCGGCCGGCTGCGGAGGACGGACACTGGGCCCGCCGATGCGGGGATCCAGCAATCCACTGACCGACAGGGCCAGGTCTCGGACGATTTCTCCCTCGACTCTCAGACGGTTCTGCCGGGCCAACCACGAATTGTAGGGATCCCGTTCTCCGAGTTCGGGACGGGTCTTCGACGACTGCCGGTAGGTCGACGAAGTCACAATCAACTCGTGCAACCACTTCAGTCGCCAGGCACCGTCATCGGGGTCAGCGAAACGGAAGGCGAGCCAATCGAGCAACCGGGGATGGGAGGGACGTTGCCCCTGACTGCCGAAATCATCATCGGTGGGGACGATCCCTCGGCCAAAATACTGCTGCCAGACACGGTTGACGATCACGCGGGCAGTCAGTGGGTTGTCCCGAGAGACCAGCCAGCGAGCAAGATCAAGCCGGTCGGGAACCTGTCCACGGGAAGTCAACGGAGGAAGATCGGCCGGCGTGGCTCGACGCACAACATGCCCCTTGTCGAGAAAGTCGCCTCGATGGTGCAAACGGGTCTCGCGGAGCGGACGACGCTCGACAACTGCCCTCGCCTTGGGCAATTCCCCTACGGACGGCTTCGTTTTGTCATTCCGATCCACAGCGGCGACACGGGTGTCGAGTTCCGGCTCCCGGTAACCGAAGAACCGGATCAGTTTCAACACCTGTTCGCCCGTCCGCTTCCCAGGCGGAGTCTTGAGAGTCGTGAGCAGACCCGTATCGGGAACTTTCTGCAGCAGCGGAACCTGGGCACTCGAGACCGACAGTTGAAACCGCCCGATGTTGTGATCCTCGTGCACCCGGTGATCCAGTTCGACCCGCAACCGCACCGGGCCACCGTTGGCCACGATCGGTTGACGCAGCGAGAAGACCGCAACGTGATCCTGGCCCACCCTGGGATGAATGGCCCAGCCGTCTGTCGCATCATCACCGAGTACCGAGGTGACCTGGCGACTGTTCTGAGAGAAGTCAGCGCGGGCCGAGGCCAGCCGGTGACGCCTGGCAACCGAATTTGCCTTCTGTGACTCGACGAAGATCCTCAGGCTGGACAATACGAAGTTGCCGTTGGAGGCTCGCCCTGGCCCTCGGCTCGGCAAGCGTTCATCGGCCAGGACCTGCAACCTGATGGCCCGGATCGTCTTCGTGTCGGCGGTGGCCCGGATGGTGTAGGTTTCGGCCTGGCTGTTGGGCCCGGTGGCGAGCACCGAAAAATCCTCCTCGACGGTCAGTTTGCTTCCCGCCGACCCCACGAGTTCCCGGGGCCGCAGGACTTCCCAACCGGCCTGGGGTCTCAGGACATGCTTCTCCCACCGTGTGAAAGTTTCGCTGCGGAATGCGGCCACGGCTTTCAGCAATTTCGCTCGTCGAACCCGGTAGGCCTCCAATTGCTCACGAAAAATCGCGGACTCCTGTTCGGTCTGGACCGTGATCAGCGGTTCGTCGAGGCTGTTGAAGAAGGCGTAGACGCCGAAATAGTCGTCCTGGCTGAACACATCGAACTTGTGGTCATGGCACTGGCAGCATCCCAACGTGATCCCCAGCCAGACCTTTCCCAGCGTGTTGGTGCGGTCAACGGTTCTCTTGACCCGATCCTCTTCGCGATCCACGCCCCCCTCGGTGTTCACCAGCGTGTTGCGATGGAACCCGGTGGCGATCCGTTGATCTCTGGTTGCATCCGGCAGCAGGTCCCCGGCCAGTTGTTCAACGGTGAACCGGTCGAACGGCAGATCACGGTTGAGAGCCTCAATGACCCACTGGCGGTACCGCCAGGCGTGGGGCCGGATCCCGTCGGATTCGTAACCGTTGCTGTCGCCGTAACGGGCCATGTCCAGCCAGAATCGCCCCCACCGCTCACCGTAATGCGATGAGGCCAGCAGCCGACGGACGATCTCGCGGTAGGCCTCTCGTGTCGGATCTGCCAGAAACGACTTCACCAGACCCGGCTGTGGTGGCAAGCCGGTCAGATCCAGGTGAATCCGCCTGAGCAGCGTGGCCGGATCAGCCGGCGGTGCGGGGCGAACATTTTCGACGGCCAGCCGCTTGAGGATGAAGCGATCGATGCCGTTGAGAACCTGTCCCGGCCTGGCCACGTCGGGCACTTCGGGTTTGGCGATGGGCCGAAAAGCCCAGTGCGGTTGTTCGGCACGACACAATTCGGCCGACGGCACACAGCACGCCATCGCGACCAGGATCACCCCGTTCCTGAACCAGCACCTTCTCAGCAATCCAACCATTCCGTGCCTCAGGATTGCTCGAACAGGTCACGCATCGGCTTCCCGTCGGCCAGCCGCCATGGCCGACCGCCCCGATCGTGGACTTCTCCCCTGGGATCAATCCCGAACCGCCAGAAGATCGTCGCGGCCAGGTCCGCGGGCGTCACCGGAAGGTCGGCCGGGTAGGCCCCCGAGGCATCACTGGCCCCGTAGTAACTTCCGCCGCGGACACCGCCGCCGGCCAGCAGGACCGAATAGCAGTCGGGCCAGTGATCGCGACCGGCATTGGAGTTGATCTTGGGAGTCCGTCCGAATTCTCCCAGCGCCACGACCAGAGTCGTCTCGAGCAGACCTCGATCTTCGAGGTCCTCGATCAGGGCCGACAGGGCCTGGTCAGCCTGGGGCAGGAGGTACTTCTTGTGCTGGTTGAAGTTGTCTTTGTGCGAGTCCCAGTTCTGGCCCTGCTGGATGAAGTCGTAGATGTTGACGAACGGCACACCGGCCTCCACCAGACGACGCGCCAGCAACAGGTTCTGGCCCCGCATGTTGCGGCCGTAGCCCTTCTCGGCCCCGTTACCTCCCCCCCGGGGAATTTCCTTCATCATCCCGTATCGCTCACGCAGCGACTTCGCCTCCCTGTCAATGTCCAGTGCACGCGAGACCATCGGCGACCCGATTAACTCGTAAGCCCGCTCGTAAAACGACCTCAACTCGGTCATCGCGGGAGTGAGGACGTCCGGCGCGAGTCCCGCGTCGATCTGTTCGAGCAGGACACGGCGGTCAGCCAGTCGTGCCGACGGCAGCGTCTCGGGCGACTTCAACGCCTTGTTGCGATAGGTCAGCGTCTTCGGGTCGCCGGTGATCTGGAACGGGTCGAAAGCCTTGCCCAAGAACCCCCCACCCTGGCAAGGCGTGGGCACGACATTGTGGAAAACCCACGGCAACGCCGCGTGCGGAATGTCGATATCTCGGTGCTGGTTGAAGTAGTTGACCACCGCACCGTAGCAGGGGAAGAACTGGTCGATCGGGGCGAACTCCTCGCGATCTCCCATCGGAGCCTGCCGACCAGTCAGCGATTCGGTCGAAGCCGAATCGTGCAGCCTGTTGGTGTGGTGCATGCTGCGAACCACCGCACACCGATCCATGACCCTGGCCATGTGCGGCAGGTGTTCACACACGGGCATGCCGGGGACGTTCGAGGCCACGGGACGGAACTCGCCCCGGATGGCCATCGGCCCCTGGGGCTTCATGTCGTAGGTCTCAAGATGACTCGGCCCACCGTAGTAGAAAACGATGATGCACGATCGGATCGCCGGTTGACCGATCGCGGCGATCTCGCGAGCCTGCAGCAGCCCGCCGAGCGAGAGTCCCAATCCCCCACCGGCCAACGATGTCATCGCCCGGCGACGGCTGATTCGAGGATTCGATGAGCTGATGATCACAGCGGAAATTCCGGGGGCCAGGCCGAACACGCGGGCTCGGTTCGACAGTATAACACGGGAGCGAGGACACCGGATCCCCGGGGTCGTCAGCTCAACAGTTCCGGCCTCAGGCTGCCGGTACCGGCGATCGGATGCGGCTGCCCGTTGCGATCGGGCATCGTCATCTGCGAATCGTAACCCAGCAGGTGATACAGCGTGGCCTGCATGTCCTTGGGAGAAATCGGCGTCTCGCGAACGTCACCCCCGTCCGGGGTGGTCCGACCGACAACGCGTCCGGCCGCCGTGCCACCACCGGCGACGACCGCCGTGTAGGCCCGCGACCAGTGATCCCGACCACCTCCGGGCTTCGAATTGATCTTGGGCGTCCGCCCGTGTTCGCTCATCCACATCACCAGCGTCTCGTCGAGCAGCCCCCGGGACGACATGTCCTCGATCAGTGCCGAATACGCCAGGTCAAAACCGGGCAGCAGCAGTTCTTTCAGGCGGGGGTAGTGGTACTGGTGAGTGTCCCAGGCCCCGTTGGCAAACTGGCCGAAACAATCCCACAGCACCGTCACGAATCTCGCTCCCGATTCGATCAGCCGCCGTGCTGCCAGGCAGGTCTGGCCAAACAGCGTCATGCCGTACCGCTCACGCAATGCCCGTGGCTCACGGTCAATGTCCAGGGCATCCAGAACCCGGCTGGATGTCAGCAACGACATCGCCACCTCCCGCTGCCGGTCCATCGCCTGGACCCCCAGGCTGGCATCCAGGTCGCGGCGTCCGCGTTCGAACTGTTCCAGCAATGATCGTCTCAGGCCCAGCCGCTCGATCGACAGGTCCTTGGACAGCCGTGCTGCCGGCGACATGCGGAACCGCCCTTCGGGCGTCGTGCCACCGAAAGGGTTCTTGAATCTCTTGGTCTGTGGCACCGTGTTCTTGGGAGCGACGTGCAGCCCCGGGCCGTCGAAATCGGTCCAGACCGGGTCGTAGCGGTTGTTGAGGAACCCCGAAAAGACACCGGCGTTGACCGCCGGATTGTCGGTCTGCGAGTTCATCAGCCAAGGCAGGCCGAGATTGCCCGGCATGCCGCTCGGCGGATGCAGACCCCGCTGGCTGTCGAGGTATTCGACAACCGAGCCGACATAGGGCCAGTGCTTCAGGTCCCGGGCCTTGGTCTCCAGGGCCGGCGTGTAGGTCGGGATCCCCGTCACGGCGTACGCCACACCGTGGAGTGGGTACTGGTGGGTCAGCGAACGGGCGACGGTCACCTTGTCCATCACGCCGGCAACCCGTGGCAGCAACTCACAGACCCTCAACCCCGGCAGGTTCGATTCGATCGAACCCAGTTCGCCCCGGATCTCGACCGGCGCGTCGGGCTTCGGGTCGAACGTCTCGTGGGTGGGAGGTGATCCGTAGGGAAACAGCAGAATGCACGACTTGGCCGAACCCAACCCGGGCGATTGCGGTGCGGCCGATTCGGCCGCCATCACGTCGCCCAACCCGATGCCCAGCGGTCCCAGCGCCCCGACCTGGAGCAGGTCGCGACGGGTCAGTCCGTCGCAGAGCGTGCGGGGATTTCCCTGGATCCTCAGCATCGCGTGTCGATCATCCTGTGGGGACTCAGGTTGTGGCGACAGGTACGCATTGTCATCCGATCACCGGGTCACGGCAAGCACGGATTCGTCCCGGGACTAGCGGATCATGATGCACGAGGGACTGGGAATCTTGATCGGATCGCCCACCGACTTCAGTCCACCACTCTTGCTGTCGATCCGGAACACGGCCACGTTGCCGCCGGGCATGTTGGCGCACAAGAGCAATCGCCCATCGGGAGTGATCGCCAGGTTCTGCGGCCCCTTGCCCAGGCTGGGCACGATCGCCACCGTCGTCAGCTTGCCGGACTTGCCGACACGGTAGATGGCGATCGAATCGTGACCACGGTTGGTCCCGTAGACGAAACGCCCGTCCGGGGTCACCTTCACGTCGGCACAGTAACTGGTGCCATCGAAGTCAGCCGGCAGCGTCGAAAGCGTCTGGCGTTCAATCAACACCCCGCTTCTCTTGTTGTAGTCCAGTACGGACACCGCGTTGGAGAGTTCGTGAATCACGTACACCCAGCGACCGTTGGGGTGAAACGTCAGGTGACGCGGGCCGGCACCGGCCGGAGTCCGTACGAAGGGCTGTCGTGGAATGGTCAACTTGGCGTCGTCGGCATCGAGCCGGTAACTGAGAACCTGGTCGAGTCCGAGATCGGCCGAGAGCACGAAACGGTTGTCCGGGCTGATGACAAAACAGTGGGCGTGTGGTCCGGCCTGTCGAGTGGGATTGACGCTGCCGCCCTTGTGCTGCACGAAGGTGGCCGCCTTCCCCAGCGAGCCATCCTTGCCGATCGGCAGTGAAGCGACACTGCCGGAAGAGTAGTTGGCGACGACCAGTGTGCGACCGGTGGCGTCGACATCCAGGTAGCAGGCCGTGGTGCCCAGGGCCGACTGGCGATTGATCAGCTTCATGCGACCGGAATCTCCCTCGAGCCGAAACGCCGCGATCTCGTCATTGACATCGTCACTGAAATTGTCGGCGTGGATCGAATAGAGGAACTTGCGGTCCGGAGAGAGGGCCAGGAAGAACGGATTCTCGACGTTCGTCGTTCGGTGGACCGGTTTCACCTGCCCGCTTTTCGAGTCGACCCGCAAAGCGTGGATCGCTCCCGCGTCGCCCTTGCCGAAGGCCGACACGAAAACCAGCAACCCATCATCTGCGGCCAGTGGCATCGCCATCACGCTACAGATCAATCCCAGTGCCATCGCGGAGCTTTTCCATCGGTCGGACATCTTTGCTTCCTGTTCTCATCGTGGGTGTCAGTCGATTGCCGTGTTTTCTCGTCCCCCCAGCTTACCAAACCAGTGTCGACCTCTCGCCGTAGCAGAGGACCGAAAAACTGTCCCGAGATCCTGTGGCTGCACACAACCCGGAGTCCCGTTGATGGATCACCGACTAGTCCGCCTCCGCCAGGCACCGCACCAGTTCGGCGACGCCACCGGTTCGCCCACAGACGATTGCCACCTGATCGAACCTGCGGCCGATCGCCACCGCGTCGTCACGTTCGATCCCCAGCACCAGCAGGCTGACCTCCGGCTCCCAGTCGTCGCCGTCGGGAACACCCCATCCCGAAAAGACATCGAAGCCCCGGCCGGCAAGTTCCGCCTCCAGGGACTGGTGCCGCGAGAGATTGACCTCCTGCGGCAGTTGCTCCGACCCGGGATTGGCTGCGGAAATGAATGCCCACGCGATGCCCGATTGACCGCCGGTCCGGTCGCTCAAGTCATCGGCCGGTTCGCCGATCCTCAGCTCGACGGTCGTGCCCCCCACGTCGGCCCGGTAAGCCGTGGCACGATAGGCCTCCAGCAACTGCTCTGAACGGTCGTCACTCACGCGTCGGAACTCCAGCCGTTCAGAATCGCCAGGCCGGGTGCTCGGCTCCGGTCGAGCGAACCGTCTCGACATACAGCCCCGTCTGTTTCGCCGGGGCCCGCCCGGAGTGTTCTCCCCGGTCCATGATTCGGTAGACCAGCAGGTTGTGCCAGTGACCGTCGGCCAGTCGGACTACCGCCGCATTGGGGTGATCCATGAACCAGGGCTTTCTGCTGGGGGTGGGCCCGAACTGTTCCAGCGCGTCACGGGCCAGTACCGGGTCGAGGACTCCGTTTCGGTCCTCGTTGAGCGGCCAAAGCACCAACCGGTCCCGCTCTCGCCCGAGAGGATTCGACACCAGGTAGGGAGTCCCGTCAGCCGCCTGGTTGAGCGACACCGGAGCCTGCCCCTTGGTCTCGGGACACTCGAGGATCCGCTTCCAGTCTCCTCCGTCGGTCGATCGCCAAACCCGCAGTACGTGTTCGTCGTAGGACTCGTAGGCAAACCGCGCCGAGAACAACAGCGATCCGTCGATATCCCGGATCAGCGTGGGCTCGATCGCCACCAGTCTCACCTCGACGTCATAGACCACCTGCTTTTTGGAGGTCTTGCGATCGGCCATAACCGGAGAAAATGCGACCGGCCGCCAACGACCGTCCACGCACTTCCAGCGGGACACGCCGACCACGTGGGGCTTGGCAAACCACGCCCGGGTGTCACCGGTCGTCGCCGCGACGGCCATCAACAGGTCATCCCCGTCAGGAATCCCCATCCGCAGGCTGGGGCAGTAGATCTTCCATTTCGTACCGGCCACCTTCAGAGGATTCGCCTCGGTGAACGTCTCGGTTCCGGTCACCGAGAACCGCTTGCCATCAAACGCCAGGTGCTGCAGTTCGGTCGTACGAACCATTCCCCTGGTCTTCTCCCGCTTGTCGTACGATCCGTCAGGCTTCATCGGAAAATCCAGAGCCTCGCAGAAACCCACCCCGGTGCCGGCGTGAGGATGAGGGCTGCCATCGGCGCGACGGGCACCGAAGGGAACAAATCCTCCTTTCACACCGTGCTTGAGCACGACCCGCCACTTTCCGGTGATCCGATCGGCGTACCGGGTCGTCCGCGTCACGGGCACCGGCTTGGCCTGGTTGATCTTCGCGGCATCGTCGAAGACCACCACGTCCATGCCGGCTTCAAAGTCGCCCACCGGAAACCCCTCGGTCCGCAGGTTGCACATCAACCCCGCCTGGGTGGGTCCGGCCTGGAACAGGTACCCGGTTCCGTACCGGAAGCCATCACCATCGGCGGGCACGACCAGGTCAGCCGGGCCTCGACTGACGGAAACAATTCCCCGCTTCGCTGCCGGTTCGGAACGAACCGAATGCGGGAAGACCGCAGCCCCGGCCGCTGCCGCCATGCGACTCAAAACCACTCGCCGTGAAATCCTTCCCATCACATCACTCCTCCACGCCCCATTGCTCTATATCGGGGATTCCCGATTCCGGACCCTCAAAGACAACAGACCGATTCCTCGTGGACGATCCGTCAACCAGCCACCGGCTTCTCCTCGGATCCCGGCGGCGCGAAGACGTGCAGTGGAGAGAAATTGGCGACGTAATTGCCCTGCTTGTCCCGTACCGCTCCATTGCCTTGGCTGTTCCGGTTGGATGCGGTCACCACGATCCGTCCGTCCCCATGAACCGCCAGGCTGTGGCAGTTGGACATCTTGGTCGAGTTGAAGAACGGTTTCTCCTGGCCCGGCTTCAACAGCAGGAACTGGCCGGAACCCGGCTGTCCGCTGGTGACCACCGCCCAGAATCCATCGGGATGCCACGCCAGGTCAAAAACGAACCCGTGATTCTTGGCTCCCAGGCGAGCCGTGTGTGCGATCCGGCATTTCGGCCAATCCAGCCAGTGAATCGTGGGGATGGCAATGGATCGACCGGTCGCCTGGGGCTCTCCGCCGGCGCAGATCAACGTGCGTCCCTTGTCGTGGAACCGCAACAGCCGCAGACCACCGACATCCTGGATCCGCTTGTAGAAGTGCATCCCCGCCAGTGTCGTCTCGCCAACACATTTTCCGCCAGGCAGCTCGAACCGCCTGAGGACACCGAACAGGTCTCCGGTCACGATCGCCTGCTTTGCCGGATGGATCGCCACGGCAAACACCTCCGACGGATGATCCTTCACCTCGTGCAACAGCCTTCCGTCGACAGCCGACCACACCCGGACCGCCCCGTCGCGGCCGGCAGTCACCAACGCCTGGCCGTCGTCGGAAACCGACAGCGATCGGATCCAGCCATCGTGAGCCTGTTCGTGATGCCAGGCAATCTCCGGTGTTCCGGCAATCCCGCGCGTCGCCTGCAGCCGGCCCCAGGTGTCCGCACTGAAGACCAGGTCACCACCCGGCTGAACCTCCAGCCACGAAATCCACCCGTGGTGTCCCTCGACACGGTCCACCTCGACAGTCTGTTCAGCACACAGGTCCCATCGCCGAATCGACGCGTCATAACCACCGGCCACCAGCATCCGCCCGCACGCGGTGAAACGGGCGACCATCAGTTGACGATCGCAGTCGAGCTTGAACAGCTCCCGCGGCTCGGGCGGCTTCTTCTCGGTGGGCTTTGGCGCGTCGGCCATCTGTGTGTCTCCGGCCCCACGGGCCTCAAATCAACAACTCGTCGACCTTGTGCATGTCATCGTGGGCGATCGGCAACGGTTGGGTTCCGTTCATGTACTCGGCCTCGGCCGAATCGAGACCGACCGCCGAGAACCAGGTGTGAAACATGTGACCGATATCGTAGGGAGTGGTTTTGACGTCGGTCCCGTCGGGCAATGTCTCTCCGACAACCGTTCCCGGACGAATCCCGCAACCGGCCATCGCCACGCTCCAGGCATTGGGCCAGTGATCCCGACCAACCGAGCCATTGATCCGCGGCGTGCGGCCAAACTCGGCCATCATCACCACCAGCACCCGTTCGTCGAGACCTCGGTCGTAGAGATCCTCAATCAACGCCGTCACCGACTGGTCCACCTTGGGCATCCGGCTGGCATGCGAGTTGAAGTTGTCTCCGTGGGTGTCCCAGCCGTAGGAGGTGACCTGGACGAACCGGACTCCGGCCTCGATCAACCGTCGAGCCAGCAGGGCGTGGCGACCGAGATCATGAGTCCCGTAACGCCGGCGGTCCTTTTCCGAAAGTTTCGCCTCGTCGAACAGCTCGACGTGCTTCATCAGCGTTCCGGCCACGTCGTAGACGTAGCTGTTGGCCTCGTTGAAGTTGGCCCGACGGCGGTCGGCGAACTGCCGGTTGAATTTCCGTCGCAGCTCCTGCCGGGCCGCATCCGCGGCCGCACTGATCGAATCGGGCCGCACCAGGTTGGCCGGAGGCTTGCCGTCTCCCAGGGCCAGTGCTCCGTACTTGGCCCCCAGGAACCCGGCGTGCTTGGCGATGAACCCACCGTTGCCCGGCTTGACCCACACGTAGGGTGGCAGGCCGCTCTCGGTCGGTCCCATCAACTTGGCCACCGCCGAGCCCAGGTAGGGGTAAGTCACACCACGGTTGCGAGGCTGACCCCTGAGGATCTTGGGAACACCCGAGGAGTGATTCGCGTCCTCGGTCTTCATCGACCGGACCACCGCCAACCGCTTCATCTGACGCGAGAGCTTTGGCATCAACTCGCTGACATGTATGCCCGGGAGCGTGGTCGGAATCGAACGGAACGGGCCCCCAAAAGGTGTGTTCGGCTTCGGATCCCAGCTCTCCAGTTGGCTCATGCCGCCATCGAGCCAGATCAGCAGGATCTGCTTGTCATTGCGGGCCATCTCCTCGGCGGCCGCCGGTTGCAATATCCCACCCAGCCCGGCCACCCCGGCCCCACCAGCCACCGCACCCAGCATGCGACGTCTCGACCAGCCGTGTTCCCACGAACGGCAGTGGTTCATCTGGTTTCTCCGAATGCTCTCGATCCGACAACGCGGTCAGTGGTTCAAGCAGAATTCCGTCGACGCCAACAGGGCCCAGGCCAACTGCCCGATTGCTTCGATCCGGGCCGCCCCGGTCTTGTTCTCCAACAACTTCGCCACCACCTGGACGTCCGCCGTCGTCGGACCACGGCTGACAACAGCCAAGAACAGTGCCTCGCTGAGTTTCCCCGTATCCGGTTCGGCTGCCAGTTTCGTGACCAGGTTTCCCGGCCGGGGCTTAACCAGCTCCAGCACTGCCTGGTCGTGCATCAGGTACAACGCCCCCTTGACGGTTGGCGCGAAATCGACCTCCGGCTCTTTCGGAGGATTCGAGAACGTCTTCAGGAACTGCTTCTGCAACTCGACGAGTGACTCGGTCCGGGCCACCACCTTCTCGAGCGTGTCATCGGTTGCCGGTTTCACTCGATCGATCTCGCCGGTGGCGACCAGGGTACTCCAGAAGAGCTGTTCGGCCGAAAGCCGTTTCTGGTTCGCCACGGTATAGGAGCTGCGCGGGGGCAACGGCTGGTCTCCGGGCAGCCGAGAGCTCCGCTGGTAACAACGGGTCCGGGCCAGTTGGCCCAGCAGCCATTTGATATCAAACTTGTGCAAGACGAATTCGCCAGCGAGCCGATCGAGCAGTTCGGGGTGCGTGGGAGGATTGGCCGAATGAAACAGGTCCAGGGGTTCGACCAGTCCGCGCCCCATCATCACGAACCACAACCTGTTGACGATGTTCCGGGCGAACAGCGGATTTTTTCCGGTCGCCAACCCGCCGGCCAGTTCTCTCAAGGGGCTGAACTTCAGCACACCCGTCCGCTTGGCCTTTCGATCCGGAGCCACCAAGTACTCCTCTCCCTTGGGAAAGGTCCGGATCGACACGTCGCCGGCTCCCGGAATCCGTAACGGCGTCGTCCGAGGATCACGAGTGAAGACCGACTTGAACTCCCTGGGCTTGGTCATCACCTTCTCGGTCACCGCCGGAAACTCACCTCCTCGCGACTGCATGTTCTCGAAAATCATGTGCAGGCCCTGGAAATCGACCTGCTTGTAGTCCTCGATGCTGACATGGTCGTGACACTGGGCACAGCCAAAATCAACACCGGCCATCAGTCGGCCGACATCCCTGGTCAAGCCCGGCACGTCGACAGGGGCCATCGCCCCCTCCTTGGTCAACCGCGCCGTGAGAAAATAGGCGGCACCGCGGAGATTCTCGTCGGTGGCGTCCGGCGAGAGCATCGCCCGGGCCACTCGATCCCATGGCAGGTTCTGGTTGAAGGCGTACCGCAGGAACTTCGTCCACTCGGCATGTTCGCCCCGCCGCTCCATCAACATCACGTGGAACAGTTCCTGCATCCGTCGCGGATAGTCGTCGCCTGAGAGCAGCGAATCGATCAAAGTAAACCGTTTGTCCGCTGCGGTTTCGCCAAGAAACCGTCTGGCCTCGGCAACCGTCGGTATGCGGCCGGCCAGGTCGAGCATCACCCGTCTCAGGAACTCCGCATCATCGGACATCGGGGCCAGGGGTTGCTTGCCGGCCCGGGATTCCACCAGGCGGTCAATCACCTGGTGCAGAGGTGCCTCGGCAGCCTGGACCAGGTTCGATCCGTCGGCAGCAGCCAGGCAGGCCACCAGCAAGACCAGTGGCTGCCGCATCAATGAACTTCGAGACCAAACCATGAGCTCCGATGATACTCCGAAACAGGGATCCGGTGACATGATCCCCGGCGCGCCTTGCCGCAGCCATCCTGATCGGGGAGGATCGTCGTTGACGAAAACAGGCATTCGACGATCAACCGGGGTGTGGCCGTGCGATCAGTTTGTTGTCGAGGAGTGCAGCCTTCGCGGGTCCCACCGACGTGGGTATTCCTGTTGGCCATCGTCCTGGTGGCGGCATCGAGGACAAGAGTCCGTGCCCAGCGTGTCACCAACGATCTGCGGGCGCTCTACACCTTCGAAGCCGGCCGGGGAAAACAGGTACTCGATCGTTCGGGAAACGGCCGTCCGCTGAACCTGACAATCGAAAAACCTTCGGCCGTGCGGTGGCTGAAAAACGCCCTGCAGATCCGTGCCGCGACCCGAATCTCCTCGCGGGGTCCGGCCACCAAGCTGATCGACGCACTCAAGAGGACCCGGGCGGTCACCGTCGAGGCGTGGATCCGGCCGGCCCATGCCCGCCAGGAAGGTCCGGCCCGTATCGTCACGATCTCGTCGAACGCCAGGGTCCGCAATCTCACGCTCGGACAGGAACTCGGGCAGTACGACGCCCGGCTCCGCACCTCCACCACCACGGTCAACGGAATCCCCTCGCTGTCGACTCAGCCGGGCACCGCCGGAATGGCCCTGGCGCATGTCGTCTACACCCGTACCTCGTCGGGTGCCGCTGTGATCTACGTCGACGGCAAACCGTCTGGCTCACGCACGTTGAGTGGCCATCTGACCAACTGGGACTCCCGCTTCCGGCTGCTGCTGGGTAACGAAGGGTCCAACGATCGTCCGTGGTTGGGGACGATCCACCTGGTGGCCATCTACAGCCGGGCCCTCACGGCCCAGGAAGTGGCACGCAACCATCGCGCCGGATCCACCGCCGGACAGCGTCCCTCGGCCGAGTTGGTCATGCAGAAGCGGCAACAGTTCTTCGAAAAGCGTATTGCCCCCCTGCTCTCACGGCATTGCCTCGACTGCCACGACTCGATCGCCGGCAAGGGAGGGCTCGACCTGTCGCGCAAGGCCTCTGCGATGAAAGGTGGCAAGAGTGGCCGGGTGATCGTCGCGGGCCGGTCGGCCGGCAGCCGGCTCTGGAAACGGGTGGCCGCCGATGAAATGCCCAGGCAGGGCAAACCGCTGTCGGCCGCAGACAAGAAGCTGCTCAGGCAATGGATCGATGACGGGGCCACCTGGTCCGGAGACCTGATCGACCCGGTAGTCTACGCTCGTGGGGCACAGGGCATCTGGGTCCAGCGACTGACCGTCGACGAGTACATCGAGACGGTTCGCAGTGCGGTGGGTGTCGACATCTCAGAACCGGCTCGCCGGCTGCTCCCGCAAGACGTGAGGGCCGACGGGTTCAGCAACACCGCCTACAACCTCGGAGTCGACCTCAAGCATATCGAGGCCTACGCAAAACTGGCGGCGCTCACCGTTGAACGGATGAACGTCCTGAAGTTCACGGCCCGTTTTTCCAGGAGTCGCAAGCTCTCGACCGACGACACCATGCGACAACTGGTCGAGAAGATGGGCAAGTGGCTGTTACGCGGTCCGCTCGAGGAACGAGAAGTGACCAACTACAGCGGCATCGCCACGACCGTCGCCAGCGGTGGCGGAGATTTTCGTGAAGCAGCCAGTTTCCTCATCGAGGCCATGCTGCAGTCGCCGCGGTTCATATACCGGATTGAATACCAGAGAGGAGACGGTTCCCCGTGGCCGGTCAATGATCACGAATTGGCCACGCGGCTGAGCTACATCATCTGGGGAGGTCCGCCGGACCAGCGGCTGATGCAGGCCGCCGACCTCGGGCAGTTGGGCACACGAGAACGCGTCACCGCTGAGGCCACGCGGATGCTCACCGACCCACGGGCCGTCTCCCAGTCGGCCCGCTTCGTCACCCAGTGGCTCGATCTCGACCGCCTGGCCAATCTCAAGCCTGATCCCGGTCGGTTCTCCGGTTTCGATTCCGTGCTGGCCGGCGACATGCGACGCGAGACCCTGGCATTCTTCAACGAGGTCGCCTGGAAACAGAAGCGTCCGCTCTCGGAACTGCTCAACGCCCAGTTCACTTTTGCCACGCCCCGGCTGGCCCGCCATTACGGTCTGAAGCCACAGGGTCCGGGACTCCGAAAATACGACCTCAGTTCGGTCGCTTCCCGCGGAGGCCTGCTGACCCAGGGCGCCACCCTGAGCATCGGAGGTGACGACGCTTCGATGGTCACGCGCGGCCTGTTCATACTGCAGGACTTTCTCCGCGGCCGGATCAAGGAGCCGCCTCCGGGTGTCGACACCACCCCGGTGCCTCTCAAAGCCGGTCTCTCTCAACGGGTCGTCTCCGAACAACGCCTCTCCAACGTGGCCTGTGCGGGGTGCCACCGGCGGTTCGAGACCATCGCATTCGGACTCGAGAAATTCGATGGACTGGGCCGTTTTCAGCAGGTCGACGAGCACGGAAACCGGCTCCGTGAAGACGGCACGATGCTGATCCCCGGCGACGCTCGCCCCCAATCCTTCAAGACCTCCGCAGAACTGATGGACCTGCTGGCCGGGAACGACCGGGTGAGGCAGACGATCACATGGAAACTCGCACAGTTCGCCGTTGGTCGTCCGCTGGACGCGGCCGACGCCGGGACCGTGCGTTCGATTCACCAGGCGGCCTGGAAAGCCGGCGGTCGGTGGACCGACCTGGTCACCGCCCTGGTGTCCAGCGACCTTGTTATGATGACCCGTACCCAGCCCGACATCGACAAAGGCGGGAAACGGCAGCGGGACGACGACTCGAAGTGACCAACCGACCCCCGGCAGATTTCACCACGATACTGATATGCCCGTGACACGTATCAGCCGCCGTACCATGCTCCGGGGAACCGGAACGGCAACGATCGGTTTCCCGCTGCTGGAAGAAATGATCTCGACACCGGCCCACGCGGCCCCGGCTGCGGCTCCAGTGCGGGCTTTCAACGTGTTCTTCGGGCTGGGAATCCCCGCCCCCCTGCAGGCCGAGGGATTCGACGGCGTGCTCGAGCCACTCAAGCCGCTGGCCCGGAAACTGCTGATCATGCGGAACGTCGACCAGGTACGGTGCGACGAGAAGGGCATCAACGCGCACTACGACGGCGCCACCGGTGCCTTTACGGCCGAGCCTCCTGACGGTGAGGCCCGGGCGGGAGGCGGTTCGATCGAACAGATGGTCCGACGTGGCCATTATCCGCAAGGGCTCCCCCGGGGCATGGTCCCCACGCTGATCGGTGGAACGTTTTTCCGCCGCAGCCGCGTCGGCCGGTATGTGCACAGCTTCAATCCCGACGGGACCGTAGCCGCCACCATCCAGGAAAAACCCCGGGATCTGTTCGAACGGGTCTTCGGTGCCGTCACCGTGGCCGGCGGTGGTGCCGATGCACGCCGACGGCGACTCCGGCGGAGCATCCTCGATTCGGTCCTCGAAGACTACCGATTCTACACGGGGAAAAGATCGCCCCTGGGCGGTCTGTCCCGCCGCCGTGTGGCCGACCATCTCGATCGTATCCGCGAATACGAACAGCGGGCGTTCGCGATGAAACACAAGAAGAAAGATTCCCCCCCCCTGCCACGGCGATCGATGATTCCCCACGGGGGACCGGCCGATCCGGGCGGACAGGGCATCGACATCACCCTGGCCGAGCTCTCGACCGAGTGGAGACTGATGGCCGATCTCTACGCCCTGGCCATCCAGACCGACCGCACCCGCTTCGGCTCGCTGACGTTCCTGGCCGCCGGGGAGCGAATCCGGATGACCGGTGATTACCGGTACGGTGACCGCAAGATCTGGAAATTCGACGATGCCGCCCAGCAGAACGCTGCGGGCGACAAGGGCTGCAGCCACGAATGGTGGCACAAGTTCAACGAGAAACGAAAGAACGAAGCCCTGAGGGCCCACGCTCACATGAAGATGCGCGAGGTGGCGTACTTCCTCGGACGACTGGACGATGCGGAGTCGCGAGACGTCAACGGACGGACGATCCTCGACAACTCGATGATCACCATCTCGACCGAATCGGGCGACGGACGACACAACGACCCGAAGCGGGAACTTTCGGGCGTCTTCCACGCCATCACCGGGGCCGGTGGCCGGTTCAAGACCGGCGAGATCCTCGACGTGGGAGCCGAGGGCCTGGACGTCTACAACACGATGCTGGCCGGCATGGGCGTCACCGACCGCATGGGCCCCGAAAACCGTCCGATGCGAGCCGTTGACAAGATCCGCCGCTGAGACCGAGTCGGTTCGGTCCGGTGTTATGCCAGGATGTCGTCAATCACCCGTCCACTGACATCGGTCAACCGCATGTCACGGCCACGGTGGTGATAGGTCAGTGCCTCGTGATCCAGGCCCAGCAGGTGCAGGCAGGTGGCGTGCAGGTCGGGA
>PBOJ01000028.1 GCA_002724315.1 Planctomycetaceae bacterium
GACAGCAACCTGGTCGACGCGCTGGACCAGATGGTTGATGCGTTGCAGGCCGAAGACGCCCAGGCCCGTACCGTGTTGTTGACGGCTCGGCCCGAGCTGGCAGAGTACACCGAGTGCCTGATTCGCCTGGATGCGCTGCTACCGGCGTCGGCGGTGGCCGGGGCCAGTCACTCGGATCCTCTGCACGTGGGGCCGACCGGTTCCTCTCGGGATGACGGCGATCGGGCTGGAACACGATTCGGTCGCTACGAGTTGCTCGAACGGATCGGCCACGGTGCCATGGGGGTCGTTTACCTGGCTCGCCAGACAGATCTGGATCGCACCGTGGCCCTGAAATTGATCACCCCGGGGCGCGTGGGCGCTGAAGCAGATGTGGAGAGATTTTACAGCGAGGCTCGGGCGGCGGCTCGGCTCAGGCATCCAGGCATCGTGGGAGTGCTGGAGGTCGGAGACGTGGACGGCCAGCATTTCATCGCCATGGACTACGTCTCCGGGGGCAATCTCTCCGAATTCGTCAGAAACGAAACACCTGGCAGCGAAGGGAAGAGCTCCCACGCCGACGATTCGGTGTTGTTGCTGACTTCTCCAACGGGCCTGTGGCGGAAGTCCAGTTCGGGGACAACTGTCGAACCAGATACCGCAGCCGGCTGGCTGGTGGATATTTCGAGGGCTGTGGATTATTTGCACAATCACGACGTCATTCACCGCGACCTCAAGCTGGGCAACATTCTTCTGGACGAGGATCAACGCCCCTTGGTGACCGACTTTGGATTGGCATTGGTCTACGGGGACGAGGCGACCAAGACACGTGCTGGCGCCATCGTGGGGACGCCAGCCTACATGGCTCCGGAACAGGCGACCGGAGATGTGGAGGCGATCTCTCCAAGGAGCGATATTTTCAGTCTCGGAGTCATGCTCTATGAATTGTTGACCGGCCGTCCGCCGTTCCTGGTCGACAATCCTCTCGATACCCTGGTCCGCGTGATCGAAGCCGATCCTGAACCCCCCACGGCCATTCAGCCATGGTTGTCACACGAACTGGAACACATTTGCCTGAAGTGTCTCGAGAAGGACCCCGGCAACCGCTATTCCTCGGCAAGAGAACTGGCCGACGATCTCGAGCGGTACCTGAGGCGGGAGAATGTTCAGGCCCGACCGGCCGGAGTGGTTCACCGAGTGCGAAGATGGGGACGTCGGCAGCCGGTGTTGATGGCTCACACGGTGGCCCTGGGGCTGGTGGCTCTCATCAACCAGCTGGGGTTTCTCTTTGGTGGTGATGCCGAGCATCCGGAGGTGCACCAGCGGGTGATGGCGGTTCTGGCGGTGTGGCTGGTTGTCTCGATGGCCTGCCAGGGCTTGATGAAACGGCTACGGTGGCAGGCGGTGTCCCGGTTTTTCTGGTGCGCCGCCGATGCGGCACTTTTGACGTGCGTGCTGGCGCAAAGTTCGGCTCCACCGGGTCCGTTGCTGGTCGGGTATGCCCTGCTGATTGCGGCCTCGGGTTTGTTTTTCCGGGTCCGGCTGGTGTGGTTCATGACCCTGTCCTGTGTTCTCGGTTACGCCGCGCTGTTGGGGGTGCGACGACGATTGCACGCTGTCGGCGTGGACGAGGATCTGCCTTGGCAATACCCGGTCCTTTTTGCGGTGGTTCTGGCTGTGCTGGGGATGGTGATTGCCTACCAGGTCTTCCGTGTCCGAGTTCTGAGTCGGTACTACCGCCGAGGAGAATGAGGCGACGGAATCTCGCGGAGAACTGGTCTTGTTGAGCGTCTTGTCTGGCCGGTATTATTCCTCGCCAAGTGTCGAGTCTCGATCCGTTATTTTTGCTTTCAGTCGGCCCACATGTTTCCTGATCGCGTCGCCAGGCGACTGGATGAGACCGAGGTCCAGAGGATCGCGGTCATCAAGCCCACCGCCTTCGGCGACGTGGTCCAGTCGTTGCCGATTCTCGGGGCGCTGGCGGAACGATTTCCCGCGGCACGAGTGTCGTGGGTGATCAGTGAGCCCCTGTCCGAACTGGTGTCGGGTCATCCTCTTCTTGATGAATGGATCACCTACCGCCGGAGGGGGGGCTGGAGGCAATGGCGGAAGTTGCTGGCCACCCTGCGAAGCCGACGCTTCGATCTGGTCTTCGACTTGCAAGGTCTGCTGCGGACCGCAGTGATGACGCGTGCCACGGCAGCGCCATTGCGAATTGGACTGGAGACTGCGCGTGAAGGCTCGGGATTGGCCTGCCATGGATTGCTCGAGGATACCGGTCGACAGGTGCCAGCCCATCGCCGTTACTGGCGGGTTGCCGAGTTTCTGGGAGTGGGAGACCTGGCACCACGGGCCGGTCTGGAGAATTCCCGCTCCGAACACGCCTGGGCTGACGCGCTGATCCGTCAACTCGGAGGACGGGTGGTGGCGATCCATCCTGGTGCCCGCTGGGAGACGAAGCGGTGGCCGATCGAACACTTTGCGGCCGTTGGTGTACACGCGATCCGCGAACATGACGCATCGTTGCTTTTGGTGGGGTCACCTGACGAACGGATGGCGGCCGCCAGGCTGAAGGAACTGATTCTCCGGCAGGCGACTGGTGGACGTGTCGAGAACCTGGCGGGACAGACCGGATTGAAGAAACTCGCGGCGGTGCTGGCCGCGGTCGACGTCGTGGTGACAAACGACAGCGGGCCAATGCACCTGGCCGCCGCGATGGAAACTCCCGTGATCGGTGTTTTTACTTGCACCACGGCCCGCCGGTCCGGGCCACCCGGAGGCCGGCACGTTCTGATCGAGACTTCTGTCACCTGCGGTGGCAGTTACCACAAGCGGTGTCCCCATCGCGGAGACCGTCACCTGGCCTGCCTGCAGGATGTGTCAGCTGCCGAAGCCTGCGAGGGGCTGGATCGGTTGCTTGGCGTCGTTCCCGCGATCGTACGGCCGAAAGTGGCTTAGGACGTGTCTGTCAACTCAGCAATCTGATCGCGCTCCCTGCGGTTGCGAGGTCAGGCCAGACGCCGCATTGGCTTCCGGCCAGCAACGCCGTGCCGAACGCCGCCTCCTGGTCGTGTGCGGCCAGCACCACCGGCAACCCGAATCGCCGTTCGATGCTCTCCACCAGCAACGGGTTCTGCCGGATTCCGTTCCCGGACCCGACGATTCGCACACAGTCGGCCGGACGTGCGTGTCCGGCATTCTCGTAGAACCATGCGAATCCCTCAGCGATGCCGTTGAGCACTGCGCGGGCGACATGTCCGGGTGTGAAATTCTCGAAGGTGATTCCTTCTAGCCGGCCCCGTGCCGTTGGTTGACGCCGCGTTCCGCGAAACAACGGTTCGCAGACCAGGCCATCGGCGTCGGGCGGCACGGAAGCGGCCGAGTCGGCAAGCTGCGAATAAATGGCGTCGGCCGATGTTGGTGTTCCGAAGGCGTCCAGCCAGCCGGAAACCGCTTGGTTCACCCACGCGTAGGCGTCGCCGCCGGCCAGGCCGGCTCCGACCAGCATGAAGCGATCTTGAGGCAGGTAACGGGTGTCCATTGATGACACGTGGCAGAATTCCGGGACGGGCCAGTTGATCTGGCCGCCGGTCCCAACGTTGATCTGGAGTGCCGGTTCGCCAACCGGGAGGCTGCCCAGCACGGCCGCCTGGTTGTCGCCAATTGCTCCACAGATCGGCAGCCCGGCGGGCAGGCCGGTCTCTGCTGCCCATTCGGGGACCAGTGTGCCGATCACAGAACCGCTCTCGACCACCTCGGGCATCCACTCTTGGGGAATGCGGCCGTTGTCCAGCAGCGGCTCACTCCAGCAGTCTTCCATCAGGTTGAAGACGCCCGAGGCCGCTGCGTTGCTGCGGTCGGTCACGATCGACGTGTCCGTCAACTCGGCTGCCACCCAGTCGGCAAGGAATGTGGCGGACGTTGCGTCCTGGGGGATTGAGTCACTCCCGATGAGCGTTGCCAGGGTGACCGCCAGGTAACCGGGGGCCGGTTTGCAGCCGGTCTTTGCCAGGTCCACGTCTTTGCAGGCGGCCAGNTACGTCTCCAGCCAACTCGGGGCGGGGTNACCGTTTGAGTCCGTCCCGGCCGATTCGTTGGCGCGGCGATCCTGCCANGTGATCAAGGGGGTCAGCGGGNAACGTGCGGAGTCGGTCAGAAGCACGCCGTGCATCTGNCCGGTCAATCCCAGTCCTGCCGGGGTTCCAGGCAGGTCGCGTGCCAGTTCNGANAGNACCTCAACCACGATGNTGCGAATNGTCTGCGGGTCCTGTTCGGCATGNCCGGCAGGCAGNTCCGGCAGAGTGGCGGTGTTCGGCCGCTGGACGCGTGTGACGACGCGGCCGTCGGGATCGACGGCAATGGCTGCGATCGAAGTGGTTCCAAGATCCAGGGCGAGCGAGAGCAACATGGATGAACTGGAGACGGGGGGTGTGTTGTTCGTCCGGCGGCGGGTGCGTAGAGTGACTATATCACGTCGAAACGGGAGCCCCATCAATGCGTCTGTCTGCGAGTCTTGAATTGTGTGTTTGCGTGCTGGTCGCCGGAGTCCTGGCGGGCGAGGTCGGGGCGGCCGACTCCCCGGCGTTCCGTGGAGTCCGCGGCGACGGCCATTCCGACGAGCAGGTGCCGGTCAAGTGGAGCGCTGAGCAGAACGTCAAGTGGCGAATTGCGTTGCCATTCCCCGGTCACAGCACTCCGGTCATTTCACGTGGACGGGTGTTCTTGACCTGTGCCAGCGTGAATGGAAAGCAGCGTGGCCTTTACTGTTTCGACCGCCAGACGGGCAAGGAGACCTGGAAGCGGATCGTGTCGTTTGGCAAAGTTGAGCCGACGCACAAGACCAACCCCTACGGTGCGTCGTCCCCGGTCACTGATGGCAAGCGGGTGGTTGTGTGGCACGGTTCCGCTGGCCTGTTCTGTTACGACCACGCTGGCAAGTTGTTGTGGAAGCACGATCCCGGCGATGTGTTGCACATCTGGGGGTACGCGTCGTCTCCGGTGATCTACAACGATCGGGTGTTCTTGCATCACGGGCCGGGGGTGGAGTCGTTCATGATCTCCCTGGAGCTGTCCACCGGGAAGGTCCTGTGGAAGACCAAGGAGGCTGGTGGAGCCAACGATCGGAATCCGCGGATGGTGGCATCATTCAGCACACCGGTGATTGCCAGCGTGGGAGGTGTCGATCAGTTGATTTGCAGCATGCCGACCAGGGTGGCTGGATTTGATCCGGGGACGGGCGAGGTGTTGTGGAGTATTGCCGGTCTCCCGTCACCACGAGGTGACCTGGTGTACACGTCTCCGTTGATTGCCGGAAACGTCGGGGTTGCGATGGGGGGATACCAGGGGCCGCGGATGGGCTTCCGGCTCGGTGGAAGTGGCGACGTGACCAAGACACATCGCTTGTGGCGGGTTGAAGAAAAACAACCCCAGAGGATCGGGTCGGGTGTGGTCGTGGGAGATCACGTCTACATCGCCAATGCCGGACCGGGAACCATCGAGTGCATCTCGGTGAAGACCGGCAAGGTGGCGTGGAAGGATCGCCTGCCGTCAGGCAATGCCTGGGGGTCAACGGTGCGAGCCGGTGATCACCTGTACGTGACCGACCAAGGGGCGACCACACACGTGTTCCGCCCGTCACCGAAGAAGTTCGAACTGGTCGCCAGCAACGGCCTGGGACCGGGCGAGAAAAGCAATTCGACTCCGGCCTTCTCTGATGGTGAGATCTTTCTGAGAACGCACAGCAGCCTGTTCTGTATTGCCGGCCCCAAGTGATCATCGTCGTATGACGGTCGCCGGGACTCACTCGCTGCGAAAGGTCGAGTGGCAGCCGGCACAGGCTTTGGCGGCCTGGAGGTACAGTGGTTTGATCTTCGTCTTGTCGCCGGCCCGAAACGCCCTGGCGGTGGCGGCGGCATTTGTCTGGAAGTCCGAGCTGAATTGCCGCCATGCGGCCAGCTGAGTCTTTTGTTTGACGTCGTGAGTGTCGGAGAGGATGACCAGGCCCAGCAGTCCCATTGTCGCGGCATTGCGAGCGGCAAGGTCGGGGTCCCGAGTTCGTCGGACAGCACGCCTCAGGCGGCTGTTGCGAGAGTTGAGTTCCTCCATGATGTGATGGAGCGAAATCAGTCCGGTCCAAGGGTGTTTGATTGAGCCGGCCGGTTTGGCCTGGCCGAGAACCGCTGTGGTGAGGTTGGGGACTGTTGCGAGTGCTTCAGCAAGCGTTTTGGTCCCGGATAGCTTCAGGGCGGCATCTCGTAATGTCGGCCCGTGGATTGGTGGCCGGTCCGCTTTTTCTGCCGCGGTCCGTTTGCCGTCGTGCACGGCCAGTGCCTGTCCGATCACCGCCAACATGCCAGCGGCTCGAGGCAGTTCGTGCTTGGCCGAGTTCGCGTAGGACTTCCTGGTGTCCAGGTACTTATTGACGAGAGATAATTGGAGAAAGGCTTCATCCTGGAGATCCGGGATTGAGATGGTCGTGGAAAGCTTCTGGGGGTGACCGACCGGTGGCGGGGGCGATGTCATTCCCAGGCATGCGACAGCGCCGAACAGCAAGGCGAGCGTGATCCGGGAGTGGGAAGTGGGTCGGGACAGGGCAGACATGAGGGCACTCCGCGGTGTCTCGTGATGAGGTCGGGGGGAACAATCGGGTGGGGGAGTTTGCGAGTGTCAAGGAGCGTGAGCTGAAGGCCCCGGGAGATTCACACGAACCAGCACGATTGTCCGGACACCGTGCACCGACCACTCCCATTCTGCTGCGCCGTGCAGGAAG
>PBOJ01000029.1 GCA_002724315.1 Planctomycetaceae bacterium
AAGCACCCAGTCGACACCACCGGGACCGACCACCCAGTCGATACCCGCACCACCATCCAGCGTGTCGTCACCGTCGCCACCGATCAGCGAGTCGCGTTGTCCGCCCTGTCCGTTGACCAGGTCGTCGCCCGAGCCGCCGTCGAGCCAATCGGTACCGCTGCCGCCCAGCAACCGGTCGTCGCCACCGCCACCCTCGAGAGTGTCCTGGCCGGAGTTGCCGACCAACAGGTCCGCCCCGCTGCCTCCCTTCAACGTGTCCTCGCCACCGGCTCCGAACAACGTCGCCGTCCCGCTGAAGGCGGTGGCATCCAGCAGGTTGGCACCCGGCCCGGCCGTGATCTTCACTTCCTCGACATCGGTCAGCACGTCAGTACCGAGTCCGTCGAGCGAATTGTCGCTGAGCGTGAAATCCGCGTCGCTTTCGGCCTCGACCTGGTCAATTCCGGCTCCCCCGTCCAGTGTGTCGTCACCACCGTCAGCGATCAGCGTGTCACCGTCGCCGTCACCCCCATCCAGGACATCGGCACCGGGGCCTCCGGCCAGGTGGTCGGCAGCATCACCTCCGTTGAGTTCGTCATCCCCCTCACCACCGCTCAACACGTCCGCGCCCGCGTCCCCGTTGAGCGTGTCGTCACCATCACCACCGGCCAGAGAATCGTTTCCGTTGCCCCCGCGGGCTTCAAAGTCCCAGTCGAATGCCGGCAGTGCACTGATCGTGTCGTCACCATCCTGTCCGTTGACAACAATCCGGGCCGTGAACTCGGCATCCATTCCCGCCAGCGTGATCGTGTCATCTCCGTCGGCACCGTTGATCGTCAACACGTCAGCCGGAACCAGGAACGTGACCGTTTCGGAGCCGTCAATCGTCACCCGCGACCGATAATCGGATGCGATCGTGTCGTCCTCGATCAGGATGCTGTGCCCGGAACCATCGGCCACATCAATCGTGTACGTCTCGGGCAGCAGGGCCCAGCCCAGGTCGACCAGTCCGGCAAAATCCAGCTCGGTGAATTCCTTGCGTTCCCCGCTGGCCAACGAGGGATCCATCGCCGCTTCCTGCCCATCGTCGGTAACCCCCTCGCCCCAGTGCCCGTCGTCGGCAGCCAATGGCACGTTGGCCAGTCCGTCGAATTCGGCCAGGGCTGCCGGGCCCTCGAATTCCCCCTCGTTTATCCACTGGGTCCAGGACGGGTTCGCGTTCGAGATCCCCAGCAAGTGTCCAAGTTCGTGAACCGCGACCGAATAGAAATCGATTTCAGCGAGGTCGAGTCCGGTCGTGGACGGGCCGAAGTGCCAGGTGGTCAGGGAATCGAACGTGATCGATCCTCCCCACGGCCCAAAATCGGTCGGAGCCGGCAACAGCGCACCGTCCTGGCCTCGGGCCCTGACCCGATCCAGCCAGTCCGGATCGCCGGTGGCCGAGAAACCTCCATAGCCACCTCGTCCCACGTCATCCCCGTCCAGGTCACGGGCACCGGCAAAGACGTACAGCGTGTCGGCGGCAACGACCAGGTCACTTTCGCTGGCGGTCACCCCGGTCTCGGGGTTGATGAAGGTCGCCGACCAGGAATTCGCACCGCTGGCCGTCAGGTCATCGAGTTCGTCATAGAGTCGGCGGCCCAGATCCGCACCGGCCTGTTCGAGGACGTCTCGACGAGCCTGGTCATCGAAGAACCCGGCCGTGTCATAGCTGTAATCGAACACGAACTGAACGCTCAACAGCGTCCGATCCTCGAGCGTCTCGATCAATCCGGCGACGGGAACGACCGCAGATTCTCTGCGGCGCCGTGTTCGGCGTCCGACGACACTGCGGCCTTTCCGAGGGCGTACCTCGAGCGAGCGAAACAGCATGTGGTCAATCCCGGTTCCCGCTGGTCTCTAGCCCGCCAACCCCATTATAGGACGCGCCGGGAACCTGTTGCACAGAAAAAACCGGCCACTGACTGCCACAGGGCAACCGGTGGCCGGTTTCGCAATTCTCAACCGGGCAAGCAAACGGGTGTCATTGGCCGAATCCGGGATCCATGCCGTCGAATTCAAAGTTGAACTCTTCGTCCATTTCGGTGGTGCCAATCGGGAAACTGTCATCACCACCACCACCGGCGATCGTGTCGATTCCTCCCTGGCCGTTGACGAAGTCATCGCCACCCTCGCCGGTCATCTCGTCGGCTCCGGATCCGCCGTACATGCTGTCGTTTCCATCACCACCTGCGATCGAATCATTGCCGCCGCCGGCATTCATGAAGTCGTTTCCGGAACCTCCCAACATCATGTCATCACCACCACCACCAATCAGGCTGTCATCACCATCCTGGCCATCGAGTGCATCGCCACCAATCCCCCCATCGAGGTGATCGGTCCCGTCACCACCCAACAGGCTGTCGTCGTCGCCCTCGCCGTTGAGGTCATCGTCACCCAGGCCACCGTCCATGGTGTCGTTGCCGGCACCGCCGTACATCGAGTCGTCACCGCCAGAGCCATCAATCACGTCGGCCCCGTCACCACCGTCGATCACGTCGGCTCCACCGCCACCGGTCAACTGGTCGTCCCCCCCGCCACCGCTGATGGTCGCGTCGCCGCCAAACTCGCTGGCATCGATCGTGTTGCCACTCTCTCCACCGGTCAGATCAGCGTTCTCCACGCCAACCAGCTGGTCGGTCTCCGGACTCCCGTCGTCGGTGACCAGGCTGTCGTCGGACAACGTGAAGTTGACATCGCCCGACTCCAGGATCACGTCCTCGCCGATACCACCGGTCACGCTGTCGGCACCGTCGCCACCGGTCATGGTGTCGTTGCCACCCTGTCCGTCGATCTCGTCAGCCCCGGTACCACCGGCGAACTGGTCATTGCCAGATCCGCCAAACAACGCATCGTCACCATCACCGCCGTCGATCATGTCAGCATCGCCACCGGCGTTGATCATGTCGTCGCCACCGGCCCCCTGCAGGTTGTCGGCACCACCGCCACCATGCAGGCTGTCGTTGCCGTCACCGCCGTTCATGATGTCGGCCCCGTCGCCGCCGTCGATCACATCGGCTCCGCCACCACCGGTCAACTGGTCGTCGCCCGCACCGCCACTGATCGTCGTGTCACCGTCGAACTCGCTGGCGTCGATCGTGTTGTCACTCTCGCCACCGGCCAGATCAGCATTCTCCACGCCAACCAGCTGGTCGGTCTCCGGGGATCCGTCGTCGGTGATCAGGCTGTCGTCGGACAACGTGAAGTTGGCATCACCCGACTCCAGGATCGCGTCCTCGCCAATACCACCGGTCATGCTGTCGGCACCGTCGCCACCGGTCATGGTGTCGTTGCCACCCCGTCCGTCGATCTCGTCGTCGCCCGCACCACCGTCGAGTGCATCGTTACCCGATCCGCCCAGCAGCTCGTCGTCGCCGGCTCCGCCACCGAGGGTCACGTCACCACTGAAATCCACCGCGTCGATCGTGTTGTCTCCGTCACCGCCGGAAAGATTGGCGTCTTCAATTCCCGTCAGCGAATCGGTTTCGGGCGTGCCGTTGCCATTGTCGATCACGAGTTCACCGTCACCGAGATCAAAGTCGGCATCGGTGGCTTCGACGATCTGGTCGGCGTCGGCCCCGCCGTCAATCTGGTCGTTGCCGTCACCGCCGGTCAGTTCGTCCATCCCTTCCTGCCCGAACATCGCGTCGTCGCCGGAACCGCCGTCGAGATCATCGTCGCCGGATCCGCCGTGGAGACTGTCCATGCCCGCCTGGCCGGACATCACGTCGTCACCGGATCCGCCATCGAGTGCATCGTCGCCGGCACCACCGTCAAGCTGGTCGTTTCCGCCACCACCATCGAGGTCATCGTTGCCCGATCCTCCACTGATCACATCGTCCCCGTCACCGCCGGAGAGCGTGACAATCCCGGTGAAATCGGCAGCATCAAGAGTGTTGTTGCCGACACCTCCGATGAGATCCGCAAGTTCCATGAAGCTGATCACGTCGGTGACAGACTCTTCTCCGTCAGTCGTTACCAGTTGTTCGTCGTTGAGAGCAAAGTCGACATCACCGCTCTCGAAAAGCTGATCCTCGCCGGCTCCCCCGTCGATCACGTCGGCACCGGTCCCGCCGGAGAGTTGATCGTCGCCATCGCCGCCATCGAGATCGTCCGCCCCGCCACCACCGGCGAGATCGTCGGCACCTGCTCCGCCGTCCAGTACGTCGTCACCGTGGTTCCCGGTCAGGTTGTCGTCGCCGTCACCACCATCGAGCATGTCGTTGCCGGAGAGACCCGTCAGAACATCGGCACCGTCGCCGCCGAAGAGATTGTCATCGCCGGCACGACCTATCAACCGGTCGTCGGCCGGGCCACCCCTCAGGGTGTCGTCACCGTCCACGCCGATCAGCGTCACCGGTCCCATAAAATCGCTGGCATCGAGGTTGTCATCACCGTCACCCCCCTTGATGAAGGCCTGGTCAATCGAGACCAGGTCGTCGGTACCATTGTCGGCAACCAACTGGGAGTCACCGAGATCGAAGTCCCCGTCGCCCCGCTCGTAGATCACATCGGTGCCGTCGCCACCGTCGAGCACGTCATTGCCAATGCCGCCGGTCAGTCGATCGTCACCGGCCCCGCCATCGAGGTTGTCATTTCCGATGCCGCCATCGAGCTTGTCGTTTCCGTCACCGCCAACGAGCACGTCGTTGTTTCCACCCTGGCCGCGCAACACGTCGTTTCCGCCGCCACCGCTGATGTCATCCTGGCCCGCTCCGCCATAGAGCCTGTCGGCGGCGTCACCACCAATGATCGTGTCATGCCCTCCAGCCCCGTTGGCATGCAACCGGCCCGACCAGTCGGAACCGTCGATCGTGTTGGCGGTGGATCCACCGTAGAGAGTCGCTTCCTGCAGGTTGCTCAACTGGTCGGTTTCACTCGAGCCATCCTCTTGGGAAACCAGCGTCGTGTCGTCGAGCGTGTAGTCAGCGTCGCCACTCTCCCACAGCATGTCGTGACCATCGCCACCATCCAGTTCGTCGTTGCCAGATCCACCGCTGAGGGTGTCCCCGCTGCTGCCCTGGCCTCGGAGCATGTCGTCGCCCTGCTCGCCACCCAGGAAGTCGGCCCCACCTCCACCGCTGAGCGTGTCGTTGTCGTCGCCACCGAGCATGTGGTCGTCACCACCGCCGCCGTTGAGCTTGTCATCACCCGAGGCGCCGTGGATCGTGTCGTCACCCTGTCGACCGATCAACGTGTCGTCGCCCGCATCTCCCACGATCTGGTCGTCGAGGCCGCTTCCGGTGATCAGGTCGTTTCCGTCACCTCCGTTGACCGAAATGTCGGTGTCGATCAAATCGGGAAAGGTTCCGGGATCCAGGGCCGACAGGTCCACCACGTCATCGGCAGGACCGGCTTCGATGGTAACCGAGGTCAACTCGTCTGCGGTCACCGTACCGCCCTGCTGGTCGTCGACCACCGCATCATTGACCAGCACCTCGGTGGTCTCGGCATCCATCGACACGACGATCGTATCGGCAGCGTCCGAATCGATGTCCAAATCACCGGTCATCGGATTGAAGACCGACGTGACACTCAACAGCGTTCGGGATTCGAGTGGTTCGACGGCGGGACGCATCGTGCGACGACGCAGCCGCTGGATTCCGCGACGGTGAGATCGACCAAGGTGAGTACGAACCGTCTTCAGCCAGGAACTGAACCGCATGACACTCCCCCAATTGAACGCTGCAGGATACTGGTATTAAGGAACGGACAAACAGCCACNCTGACAACTGCGACAAACCACATAACCGGAACGACGGTCAAAACCGGNGACCAAGTCCCGAGCANNTNACACGGTTCATTCAATCGACTCGCCGCCTGGATGCAAGCCGAATCTCAGCGATTGCCCGAACTGCGGTTCCCCACTGATCGCCGACGACATTTTCCGGAAACACCAGCCCCGATTCAGTCGGGCACCTGCCACAACCGGACTTTCTTGTCACGTCCGGCCGAGGCCAGCCGTTTGCCGTCGGTAGAGAATTCGAGCGAATGAACGCTGAAACCCAGTTGCCCACCCGAGTGCCCCGGCAGGGTCGTCTTGAGGGCTCCGTCGGTGGTCGACCAGAGCTTGATCGGACCGTGGCGTTCTCCTGAGGCCAGCAGCAGACCGTCGGGCGAATAGCCCAGCGACAGCACCAGTCCCTTGTGCCCCTTGAGGACTGCCTGTGGCTTGCCGTCCGTGACCGACCAGGTCCTCACGATCGTATCGAACCCGCCGGAAGCCAGCCGATCACCCTTGGGCGCAAAGGCCAGCGCCGAGACCTGCTGGCCTCCGTGGCCGGCCGGTTTCGACACCGCCTTGGCAGTTGCGGTATCCCAGATGGTGATCTCACCGGTACGACAGCCGGTTGCCAACCGGCGACCGCTGCGGTCGAAAACGATCGTGTCGATCCAGCTCTTGTGTCCCGGCCACTTTCGTGTGGCCACCAGTTTCGACCCGGCAGTCTTGTCCAGGCGGTACAACCGCACACCACCGTCCCGAAATCCGCACCCCAGTTGGCGGCCGTCGGGAGAAATCGTCACCATGCTGATCCGCTGACCGGGCAAACCATCCCAAGACTGCTGCAATTGGCCCGTCGTCGGATCCCAGGCCTTCACGCTCCGCTGGCTGGCTGTCAGCAAGGTCTTGCCATCGGGTGTGAACCGGATGGCCAGCACCCAGTCGGTGTGGCCGGTCAGTGTCAGTCGAGCCGGACCACCGGTCGGATTCCACAGCCGGACCGTCTCGTCCCAGCCCCCACTGGCCAACTGTCCACCGCCGGGAGCAATCGCAACCTGGGACACGCTGTTGGTGTGCCCGGAAAACTCGATCGGCTTGGGAGCCTGGGCCACCAGATTGGCCGACAGGACCACCAGGAACAAAGCGGTTTTGGTCTTCATTGGACTTCCAGGAAGCAACCGACACATCAAAGTTGGCTGACCGGAATATAACGTGCTAGGATAACCCTGCGAAAGCGGTCTCCTGCCACGCACCGGCGTTTGAGGCTTCCTCCATGTCCCCAACCGGCCCTCCCACACTCCACCACTCCGGCTGGTCTCGTCGCGAGATCCTCCAGGCAGGCACACTGGGATTGATGGGCCTGTCGATGTCCGACGTCGAGCGGCTGCGAGCCGAGTCGGGTTCGCTCCGTCGTCCCCGTGCGGTCATCTACGTCTTCCTGACCGGCGGGTTGGCCCAGCACGAGAGCTTTGATCCCAAGCCGAATGCCACCGAGAACGTTCGGGGCGAGTTCACCCCGATTCCCACCCGCACCCCCGGATTGCAGATCTGCGAGCACCTGCCGCTGCTGGCCGATCGCAGCGACAAGTGGGCCCTGTGCCGCAGCGTCTCGCACAGCTGGAACGAGCACTCGCAGGGCACCTGCCTGATGCTGACCGGCCGCAGCCAGTTGCCGCCCAGTTTCAGCAACACGCCCAAGCCGTCGGACTTCCCGGGCATCACGGCGATGGGTGGACGCATGGCGCCGGGCCGCAACGGCCTGCCCGGCGCGGCCGTCCTGCCCTACCCGATCAAGCAACCCGGAACCCTGGCCGGGAGAATGGGTCCCCGGTTCGACCCCTGGATGCTCAACGCGGCCAGCAACTGCAAGTGGTCGGGCGCCTGCCCCAACTGCTGGGATCACCAACGACGTCCCGAGGCGCGGCACACCGGCTACCCGGTCTTCCGCGCTCCCAACCTCACACTCGCCGACGGCCTCTCGCAGGGCCGGATCGACAACCGCAAGGCCCTGCTGGGAACCATCGAACGCCAGCAGCAGTTCCTGGATGGCTACGCCACGGTCAACAGCCTGGACCGCTACCGCACCGGGGCACTCAGCCTGCTGACCTCCGGGCGTGTCCGCCGGGCGTTCGACATCGAGAACGCGGACCCGAAAGCGCTGGACCGCTATGGTCGCAATCTCTTCGGCTACTCGCTGCTGATGGCTGCCCGGCTGGTCGAGGTCGGAGTCAGCATGGTGCAGGTCAACCTCGGACGTGGTGGCTTCGACACCCACGGCAACGCCTTCGACCATCTCAAGAATCTCATGCTGCCACCCACCGACCAGGCTCTCTCGGCTCTGCTGGACGACCTGGACGAGCGGGGCCTGCTGGAAGACACGCTGGTCGTCGCGGCCGGCGAGTTCGGCCGCACCCCGCGGGTGTTCAACCTGCCCCAGTACTACGAACTGCCCGGGCGAGACCACTGGGGAGCCGTGCAGAGTGTCTTCTTTGCCGGGGCCGGTGCCAGCGGCGGCAAGGTGATTGGATCCTCCGACGCCGACGGCGGACAGCCCAAGGACAACAAGCAGACGCCCGAGAGCATGGCGGCAACGATTTACGACGCCCTGGGCATCGACCGACATGCCACCTGGGACGACAACCTCAAGCGGCCGCACGCCGTTTATCACGGCAATCCGATCGAGGGAATGCTGGCGTAGGTGCTAGCCGGCACCAACCGGCGGCATCACCATCAGTTCGTCGTCGTCGACCAGTTCGCGAGCGCGGTCCCGTTCCATCTGGTTGTTGACCATCACCAGGTGGACGAAGTTGCCCGGCACCTTCATCGCGGCCAACGCCTCGTTGATCGTCGCCCCCTCGGAGAGCTCCAACACGTCCCCCTCGGGCGACTTTTCCTTCAACGCTGCCATCAGCTTCACGCGAATTCGCATCACTCAGCTGACTCCGCTTCCGCAGCGCCATCGTTGCCGGCTGCCTCGGCCTCCGCGGCCATGGCCCTGGCCACCTCGGCCGCCTTTTCCATTGCGGCGGCCTTGGGAGAGACCAGCTGCGCGTGCGAGCCGTCGACGGCGGATTGCGGAGCCTGGCCGCCGAAGTGGAATCCGCGAGGCTGAGCCTTCTGTCCCAGCAGCGTTGTCTTGGCCAGCGTCGCCGCCACGCCGGTGGCGATGTAGGCGCGGCGGACATCGAAGGGGTTCTCCTTGAGGAATCCCTTCCAGGCCCCGAGGTCGGTCTCGGTCTGCATGATCCCCTTGACCATGCCGACGTCGGTCAGCATTCCCAGGTCATTCGCCTCACCGACAAAGACCGCACCGGTCATCTGGTCGCCGGTAAAGATGAACTTGCGGTAGATGTGATCGGCGGCGTTGGAGATCGTCACGGCATCCTCGGACGTGTCACCCCAGTTGCCGAAGCTCGCATTCTGCAGGCCGCAGACATCCAGGATGTTCAGCGACAGGCTGCCGGGATATTCGGCGTCGTGCCCGGCCATGTTCGCCCCGGCGATCCGTCCATGGTCGACGGCCGTCGGCTGGATCGAATGGATCTCGTTGGCACCGCCTCCGAGCACCGGCCCCTGGGCCACATCGCCGCCGGCGTAGACGCCCTCGGCACTTGTCTGGCACCGCGAGTTGACAATGATCCCCTGGTCGGTCTCGATCCCCGCCTCCGACGCCAGGTCGGTGTTGGGACGGATCCCGGTCGCCACGATCACCACGTCGGCATCGACGGTTGCCCCGCCGCTCAGGGACACGATCTTGCCCCCCTCGCCGTCGGCGATCGATTCGACCCCTGCCCCGGCATGCACGGTGACGCCCTTCGCGGCCAGCCAACTCTCGACCAGGCCGGCGGCGTTGGCATCGAGCATCCGTGGCAGCACGTGGTCTTCCCGTTCGACGACTGTCAGGTTCCAGCCCCGCTTGTGCATCGCGTTGAGCATGATGAAACCGATAAACCCGGCTCCGATCATGGTCACCCGGGGCGACTCGTTCCCTTCGGCAGCGGCCAGCAGGCTGGCGGTGTGTTCGAGGGTCCACAGCGGCTGAACACCGGGCAGGTCCGCGCCAGGCACCGGCAGTCCGGCGGGAGCGGCACCGGTGGCAATCAGCAGGTTGTCGTATTCGACCGTGCTGCCGTCGGCCAATGTCACGGTGCGGGCAGCAGTGTCGATTCCGCTGGCCCGCTGGCCGATCTTCGCATCGACACCCAACCGGCCGAAGTAATCGTCATCGGCGGTGTGAGTGTGTTCGCGGGGAACCTTGCCCGCCAGCCAGTAGGGCAGGGCCATCCGCGAATGGGCCGGCTCGTCGCTGATCAGCGTGATCGACGCTTCGCCGTCCCCGTACTGCCGGATCGTCTCGATCGCGTTGGTGGCGACCGGGCCACCGCCGATGATGACATGCTTCGTCATGGTCAGTCGTTTCCTTGCTCGCGGCGACCCTCACGGCCGCCGGTGTCTGTCGGCCCGGCGGGCCTTACATCGACGCCAGGCCGAGTTCGGCCAGCTTCTCCTCGGTCGGCACACCCTCTTCGTCCCAGCCTCGTTCGCTGTAGTAGACCGGCAACATCGCGTCCAGGTCCACGGTCACGCCCGCTGAAGGTCCGTCGGTGTGAGGTTCACTGAGCAGTCGTTTGGGCAGGTTGTCGTCGGCCTTGGTCAGGCCGGCCTTGAGATTCCACAACCGCTCGAGGTTCCAGGTCTTTTCGCCAATCGTCTCGAAGTCGTCCACCGTGTAGTCAACCCCCGTGGCGGCGGCAACCAGCGGAACAAACGTCTCGAGAACGCCACCGGCAAATCCGGTGAACAGGCACAACCCGGTGGCATCGTGAGCGGTCGAACGGTGCTGTTCGTGCACCACCCACTCGCTCTTGCCATCGGTCGTGTGCGGCGTGCTTTCCGATGTCTCGAATCCGGGTGTCCAGGCCCTGAGGTGACAGGCGCCGCGGTTGCAGGTGGCATAAGCCACGCCCATGCCAACGAAGCCGCGCGGGTCGTAGGCCGGGAATTCCTGTCCCTTGACCCCCATGAACACGTCGGGGTTTTCCCATTTCTCACCCATCAACTTGGCCCCTTCGGCCAGGTCGTCACCGAAGCCTTCGCGGTAGGCGGTCGCCTCGGTCATCCGCACCAGCGCCTCAGCCGATCCGAACTCCAGGGGCATCTCGACATGCTCGTCGGTCACCGTCCCCTCCTGGTACAACTCCATCGCACTGGCCAGCGTCGATCCCATCGAGATCGGATCCATGCCCAGGTCGTTGCAGAGCCAGTTGGCTTTCAGCACTGCGTCGAGATCACCGACACCGGTGTCGGCTCCCAGTGCCCACGCCGCTTCGTACTCGGGCCCCTCGCCGGCCTGTTTCCAGTTCTTCGGGTGCGTGTTGACCAGGAACTTGTCGGAGTGTTCCCCCAGTTCGCAGACACGACCGCAGGCGATCGTGCAGGCGAAGCACGCCTTGTTGGTCGTCAACCGCGTGTCCCGGATGGTGTTCCCATTGAGGTTCTCGGCTTCCTCGAACTGCCCCTGCTGGAAGTTGCGGGTCGGCAGTCCGCCAAAGGTCTGGGTCAGGTCGATCGTCGAGGCGGTCCCGAACATGCCGAAGGCCTCGTAGGTCGGGTTGACGACCATCTCGCCCCGCATGTCCCACAGCGCCTTCATGAAAGCGTCGCCGTCGGAGAGTTCAACGCCACCGGTGCCACGCACCGCGATCGCCTTGAGCCCCTTGGATCCCATCACCGTGCCCACTCCGCTGCGTCCGGCGGCACGGTGTTTGTCGTTCATGATGCAGGCGAACTTCACCAGATTCTCACCGGCCGGACCAATGCAGCAGGTCCGCAGCCCGGGGATGCCCAGTTCCTCTCGCAATCCGTCCTCGGTGTCACCCACGGTCTTGCCCCACAGGTGCGAGGCGTCTCGCAATTCAACGCGGTCGTCGTAGATGAACAGGTATTTGGGTGTCTCGGACGCGCCCTTGATCAGCACCATGTCATAGCCGGCGAACTTCAACTCCGGACCCCAGAACCCTCCCGAGTTGGACGTGGTGATGCAGTTGGTCAACGCCCCCTTGGTGATCACCATGTACCGCGACCCACACGGAGCACAGGTGCCCGTCAAAGGACCGGCGGCGAAGATCAGGACGTTGTCCGGGGAAAGTGGATCGACGGTGGGATCCATTTCCTCGTAGAGGTACCGGTCGGCGAGCCCGCGGCCGCCAATGTAGTCCTCCATCCACTCCTGGGGAATGTCCTCGGACGCCGCCGTGCCGGCCGTCATGTCGACTCGCAGCAACTTGCCAGTCCAACCACCCATCGTCTTCTCTCCGCTCGTGAAAACGCCCGCAGGCGTCGTGGTAATCTGAATCCGTGAACCGGAACGCCTAGCTCGACGCCGCGACGTATTTCGAATTGACCGTTTCCGCCCACGGTTCGAGCCATTCGCCGCCCTGGTCAGCATCGACAAACTCGATCGCCGCTGTCGGACAGGCCGCCTCACAGGCAGGTTGGCCGCCGCAGAGATTGCACTTGCTGGCCGTGTCGGTCACCGGCAGCGTGTAAACGGTGCCGAACGGACAGGCGATCGTGCACAGGTGGCAACCGATACACAGGGACTCGCTGATGATCTTTGCACCGCTGTCCCCATCGACCCCGATCGCATTGACCGGGCAGGCGTTCATGCACCACGCCTCATCACACTGCAGGCAGGTGAACGGAGCGTAGCTGGCCTCTTCATCGAACACGTTGACGCGAATCAACGACCGCGACGGTTGAAACGTCCCGGTCTGGACCCACGAACAGGCGAGTTCGCACTGCATACAACCGGTGCACCGGTTGGGCACGATATTCAGCATCATGGTCATCGAATGACCTCCTCCCGATTTGGCGTCTGACCGCTCCTGGTGATCCCGCGGCCACAACGATGCCACTTTGTAACGCCTCGTGGCTTGAAAGTCAAAATCGGTCTGCGCCGGGGATACGAATGCCCGCTGCGTTGAGATCGACGACGGATCACGTGAGAATGCCTGCCGGGACCACAATTGACAGAAACAGCACGTGCCGACACCCGGCAAACCGTACGGGTGCTCGTCCCCTCAACAGGAATCCACCATCATGCGAGTCGACCAGGCCATCGCCGAGATCCTCAAGCGCGAGGGCGTTGAACAGATTTTCCTGTTCCCCTTCACACCCATTCTCGAGGCCGTTTCGGAAGCCGGCATCCGTCCGATCGTCGCCCGACAGGAACGGGTGGCCGAGAACATGGCCGACGGATTCTCGCGGGTCAGCAACGGAAAGAAGATCGGCACGATCACCGTGCAGCAGGCCGCCGGAGCCGAGAACGCGTTCGCCGGCATCGCTCACGCCTACACCGATTCGAGCCCCGTCCTGTTTCTGCCCGGCGGC
Organism: Planctomycetaceae bacterium; assembly: GCA_002724315.1. Lineage (GTDB taxonomy): Bacteria > Planctomycetota > Planctomycetia > Planctomycetales > Planctomycetaceae > UBA8437. Next base: position 13,133 of record PBOJ01000029.1, read on the forward strand.
ATGAACAGAATGGAGTCGGGGACACCTCCCAGCTTCAACGCCGTTCCCAATTTCCAGGCCACCACCAAGTGGGCCGACCAGCTGCTGACGGCCGATTCGCTGACACAACGCATGCGGCGGGCGTTCACCGCGCTGAGAACCGGACGGCCGGGCCCCGTGATGCTCGAGATCCCCACCGACGTGGCCGTCGAGGAGATCTCCGGCGAACTCGACTACACTCCCGTCCCCGCGGCCCGGGCCGGTGTCGATCCTGACGCGGTTCGCGATGCGGCGAAGTTGCTGCTGGCTGCCGAGAGACCGATGATCTGGGCCGGACAGGGCGTGCTCTATGGCGAGGCGACCACGGAAATGACCGCCGTGGCCGAGTTCCTGGGCGCACCGGTGATGACCACCCTGCTGGGCAAAAGTGCTTTCGACGAGACCCATCCCCTGGCACTGGGTGCCGGGTCCCACAGTTGCACCGACATGTCGCTGGACTACCTGGATCGCTGTGACGCGATCCTGGCCCTGGGCAGCAGCCTCACACGCTCGGTCTTTGCCCCAGACATCCCGACCGGCAAGCGAATCGTCCACAACACGGTCGATCCCCGGGACCTCAACAAGCACTACATCGCCGATGTTCCGCTGCTGGGAGACTGCCGACTGGCGGCCGTCGCCCTGCTCGAAGAACTCAAGAGCCAGTTGGGCAACGAGGACGGACGACCCGAACGTGCCGAGGTCGAAGCGCACGTGGCGGGAACGACCGCCGCCTGGGACGCTCGTTACGCCGCAAAGTTCACCACCGACGACACCCCGCTGAACCCCTACCGGGTGATGGCCGATTTCATCGCGGTCACCGATCCGGCCCAGACGATCGTCACTCACGATTCGGGCAACCCCCGTGATCAGCTGATGCCGATCTACAAGTCGACCACCCCCCGCGGCTACCTGGGCTGGGGTCACTCGACCCAACTGGGATTCGGGCTCGGAGCAATCATGGGCGCCAAGCTGGCTGAACCCGGAAAGCTCTGCGCCAACTTCATGGGCGACGCGGCGATCGGGATGGTGGGGATGGACATCGAGACGGCCGTTCGCGAGGAGATCCCGATCCTGACGGTGGTGCTGAAGAATTCGGCGATGGGCAACTACGAGAAACACATCCCGATCTCGGTCGAGAAATACGGCACCAAGTACCTGACCGGTGACTACGCCGACCTCGCCCGGTCACTGGGGGCCCACGGAGAACGGGTCGAGCAGCCCGGCGACATCCGTGCGGCCTACGAACGAGCCATCGCGGCCACACGGGAAGGACAACCGGCGTTGCTCGAGTTCATCACCTGCGAGGAACCCGACATGGCGATTCCGCCGCGGGCCTGATCAGCGGCGGACCGTGCCGCACGGCAACGTGATGTCCGAGATGCTGACCTGCCCCCTGGCTAGGACAGCAGTTCGTCCACCACGCGAGCCCCGGTCACTTCCGGATCGGTCAGTCGCTCGGGACGTCCGCTGTGACGAAACGTGAGACGATGGTGATCCAGGCCCAGCTGTTGCAACACGGTCGCATGCAGGTCAGCCACGCTGACACGATCCTCGACCGCCGCGTACCCGAAGTCGTCGGTCCCGCCGTGAACGTGACCGCCGCGAAATCCGCCGCCGGCCATCCACAGGCTGAACGCGTTCCGGTTGTGGTCCCGCCCGTCCTTCGCCTCCGAGATCGGCAACCGACCAAACTCGCCGGCCCACATCACGATCACGTCATCGAGCAGCCCTCGCCGCTTCAGGTCCTTGACCAGCGCCGCGCTGGGCTGGTCGGTCTGTCGGCAGATGCTGGGCAGGTCCCTGGGCAGGTTGTTGTGGTTGTCCCACGGCTGGAAACTGGGAGAGACCGGCGGAAACACCTGCACGAACCGGACACCGGCCTCGACCAGCCGCCGGGCCATCAGCACCCGCGATCCGTAGGCCGCGGTGACCGGGTTGTCCAGGCCGTACAACGACCGTGTCTCCTGTGACTCCTGCTTCAGGTCCAGTGCCGAGGAAGCGGCCAACTGCATCCTGGCGGCCAGTTCATAATTCTGGATCCTCGCCTCCAGTTCACTCTCTCGGGGATAGCGTCGCTGGTGACGGCGGTTCAGCTTCGCCAACAGATCCAGCGAACGACGTCGACCCGACGGGCTGGTTCCGGACTGCGGGGACAGGTAATGCACCACGTCACCGGTGCTGTTGAACTCGGTTCCCTGGTAAACCGCCGGCAGCCAGCCGCTGGACCAGACCATCTTTCCGGACGTGTTGTAGCCCTTGGGACTCCTCAGCACGACGTAGCCGGGCAGGTCATCCCGTTCGGTACCCAGTCCGTAGCAAATCCACGACCCCATCGCCGGTCGCCCGGGAAAGGTCTTCCCTGTCTGGAACATGTTGATCGCAAACGGGTGGTTGTTGTGCCCGGTGTGCATCGAACGGACCAGGCAGATGTCGTCGGCGATCGAGGAGGTGTGTGGAATCAGCTCGCCCAGCCGCATCCCGCACTCCCCCGCCTCGTAAAACGCATACGGCGATTTCAACAGGACGTTGTTGTTGTCCAGTTGGAAGGTCTCGATCTCCTGGCTGGGGACCTTGCCGTGCTGGCGGGTCAGTTCCGGCTTCTCGTCGAAGAGGTCCATCTGGGACGGACCCCCGTTCTGGAACAGCTGGATCACCGCACGGGCCCTGGGTTGGGCGTGTCCCGGGCGAGGAACCAGGTCCCGGGGTTCATCCCCGGCAGCCAGCAACCCGTCCCGATCCAGCATCCCGGCCAGGGCCAGGGTGCCGAAACCGGCCCCCGCTTCAGCCAGCATACGCCGCCGTGTTCCCGGGACGGCTGGCAAGGACGGTGAATCACTCACGGCCGTCTCCATCGAACCACTCTTTCTTCCGGCTTGGTCGCCACAACCTGGCAGCAACAGGGGGTCAGGGAACATACAGAAATTCGTTGGTGCACAGCAGCATCTGACAGAGATCTCGTAATGCGTCCTTTCCGCTCTCATCGGCCGACTGCTCGGCCAGGAAACGACGGCAGGCATCCCGTTCTCCGCCATCCGGTTCGCGAGACAACGCCAACCGATAAGCCCAACGGATCTGCGCGACGGGATCACCCTTCGACTGTCGTCGGACCCTGTCGGCCATGGCCGCGGCCTGGTCGACCACGAACTGGCTGTTGAGCAGGGCCAGCGACTGCAACACCGTCGCCGACTGGGGCCGCTTGGTGCAATTGACCGGAACCACCGGGGAATCGAACAGTTCCAGGAACCTCAGTGGGTAGACCCGGCGGGCCAGCAGGTAGACGCTGCGACGGTTGACGCTGGTCGGCATCGGCCCCGGCTTGACCGTCGACAGGCCGTTGGTGGGAGTCGTCAGCATCACCGGCTTGCCTCCCGGAGTCGGATCGAGCCGGCCCGAAACCGCCAGCACCGAATCCCGAACAATCTCCGCCTCGATCCGCCGCAGGTTGGCTCTCCACAACAGACGATTGGCCGGATCCACGGCCACCGCACGGCCTTCATCGGTCGGATCGCGGAACGACGCCTGGCGGTAGGTTGTCGACGTCATGATGCGACGGTGCAGGTGCTTGAGACTCCAGCCGTGCTCAACGAAATCGACGCTCAGCCAGTCGAGCAACTCCGGGTGACTGGGTCGATCGCCATTGAGCCCGAAATTGCCCGGAGTCGCGACAATGCCGGTACCGAAGTGGTGGTGCCACGCACGGTTGACGATCACCCGAGCCGTCAACGGGTGATCCGGGCGGGTCATCCAGCGAGCCAGCGACAGTCGGCGGCCACTGCTGCCCGATCGGGCATCCTTCGGACGGGTCGCTGACTCGGCCCGGTCGGTCGACAACACCTCGAGGAATCCCGGAACGATCGATATCCCCGGCTTGTTCCACTCACCCCGCCGCAACATCCTCGACGGCGAGTCCGTGCCCACATCCCACAGGGCCTGGATCTTCCCGTAACTCTTCCGGGTCACACCCAGTTCGGCCACCTGCCGCTTCAAGTCAGCCACGCGAGCGACCACATCGGCCTGACCGGGGCTCTTCTTCGCAGCCGCCTCGGCGCCCTTCAACGTGTCGCCAAGCACCTTGAGCCGAGCGGCGACCGACGCGTTGTGAGTGTCGATCTCGGTCTTCTCCGCACTCGAAACCGTGTTCAGGAACCGGTCCTGGGGCTTCTTCCAGTCGTGGACATTCATCGCGGGCTCGAAACAGGCCATGAAGCGATAGAAATCACGCTGCGGAATCGGGTCATACTTGTGGCTGTGACACCGAGCACATTCCAGGGTCAATCCCAACAGGCTCGAGGACACGGTTTTCATCACGTCAAACAGGACGTCGTAGCGTTCCTTGACCCCGTACTGTGCCTCGCTGGTCGGATCCTCGACGTTGCGGAGAAACCCGGTCGCGATCAATTTCTGCTGCACCTCGGGCGTCCACCGCTTCAACTTGTCCCACGCCACCAGTTCATCACCGGCAAGTTGCTCGGTGACGAACTGGTCCCAGGGCATGTCCAGGTTGTGAGCCGAGATGCAGTAATCCCGGTACCGCCACATGCCCTCGTTGAAGTAGATCGTCGCCGCATCCCCGTCGAAGAGTCGCACGTCCACGTAACCGGCCGCGTCCATCCAATGACGTCCCCACCGTTCGCCGTACTGGGGATGAGCCAGGAGTCGGTCGATCAACCGGGCAAACGCCCCGGGGCGATCATCGGAGAGGAACGACTGCAGCATTTGCGGTGATGGCGGCAGCCCCAGCAGGTCCAAACTGGCACGTCGCAGCAACGCCGACTTTTCGGCATCGTCGGCGAACCCCAACCGCCTGGCTTCGAGCCGGCCCAGGACGAACGCATCGACCGGCGACCGGACACGGTGGGCAGCCTTCACCTGCGGCGGCCGACTCCGTTTGGGTTTCCGGAACGCCCAGTGCTTCCGGTCTTCATCGGTCACCAGGCTCAGCGGTGCCACATCCCCGGGATCCACGTCGGCCGGCGCACCGAACAGAATCCAGCTCCTGAGCATCGCCCGCTCGGTGTCACTCAGTTTCTTTTCCCCCTTGGGAGGCATCTCACCCGAATCGACCAAGTGCATCAGGAAGCTCAATTCCGGCTTCCCACGGACGATCGCCGGTCCGCTCTCGCCGCCGGCGAGCAAACCGGCCAGTGTCCGCAGATCGAGGCGAGATTCGGGCGAGTCCTTGCCATGGCAGCCAACACAATGCTTCGCCAGCAACGGCCGAATCGACTTCTCGTAACTCGGCGCGTCGGGCACCTTGGCGCCGTGAACGGTCAGGTTGGCAACCAGCCGCGTGGCGTCACCGTGGTGCGGAGTGCCGGAACCGTCGGCCAGCGAATCGGCGATGAAATAGACGAAATCCCCTGGCCGGACCACCAGGTCCTTGAGATGAAACCGGCCGTGTTCGCTGGGAGTCCCGAAGTCCGATCGCCCATGGGCCAACGACACGCCCTTGAACCCCGTCACGAGATCCGGCGCCGTTCCTCGCTGCACATACCAGTTGATCTGGGAATTCTTGCCGCAGCAGGTCTGGGCATGCTGAAACTCACCGCGTATCTCCAGTCGGCCCGACACGGGGCTTCGCCAGCCGATGACAATCGCGTGGTCCGGACCGGGTGCGATAACCACGTCACCGGACCGGAATTCGACTCCGACGTTCTGGGCCGCTGTGTAGCGACCGGCAAACGGTGCCAATGCAGGTCTCAGCTTGAAGGTCCACGCGTGGATCGGAGCATCGAACAGCCGGTCACCTCGGAGCTTCAGCAGCGCATACCGACCGTCACGATGCCAAGTCCGTGAAGCAATCGGGCCGGTCGAACGAGTGGTCCGCAGCAAGTGCCAGACCGCCAAGTGCCCGAAGAGATCCGGCTGGGGATTCTTCGATCCCTTTTCCGCCCGCAGTTGCCGTCCCAAAGACCAGGTCAACGACTGGGAACCCGACCGACCGGTTGCCCGCTTCGATTCCTCGGCCTGGACCGACATGCAGAACACCGTCAGCACGATCGAACACAAGGCGGCAGCTTGCAGGACGGTTTTCATCACGGCACCATTGTAGCTGTGCGGCCGACTTGGCGCATACCATCTCCGGTTACTCACTCCAAGAGCTTCAACCATGTCACCAGCATCTGACAACGCCCTCACCCGCCGCCGGTTTCTCCAGGCTTCGACCGTGGCCGCGGCCACCACCGCAGTCACCGCCACCACCGGGGCGGCCAAGCCCAAGTCGGGACCGAAGGTGCGAACGGTGCTCGGCCCCGTCGACGCCTCCGAGCTGGGAGTGACGTTGATGCACGAGCACGCCCCGGCCATCGACTGGGCCGAGTTGTTCGAGATCGACCCGAACCCGATCGCACCGGTCCGCAAGCAGATGCTGGATTTCACCGTCAAACTGCTGGATCGCTTCCACCAGACGCTGGGCACCGGACAGGGCCCCGGGGCGATCGTCGAATGCACGCCGATCCGGGTCGGCCGGTACCCGAAACTGCTGGTCGAACTCGCCAAGAAAACTCCCGTTCACGTGATCGCCTGTACGGGATTCTGGTGCGAGGCCATGGCCCCGCAGCACCCGTGGGCACTGGCCCTGGGTCGCAAGCGGGACGGAATCAAACGGATCGCCAGGCTGTATATCCGCGAGATCACCCGAGGAATGGAGGATCCGTACGGCGACTGGGGAGAGGACTTCACCAAAGTTCCGGTGGGAATCATCAAGTGTGCCACCAGCACCTACCTGCGTCCGAGCGAACGGCGGTGCCACATCGCCGCGGCGATCGCCAGCCGCGAAACCGGATGCCCGATCACCACGCACACCACCGACGGGGGTGGCCTGGAAGAAGCCCAGTTGTTCCTCAAGCACCGGGCCCAGCCCGGCAAGGTCATCATCGGCCACCAGGGCAACCTCGATGACCGCACCGAGAGCGAATCCCACGAGTACCATCGGCGGCTGGTCGGCATGGGCTGCAACGTCCAGTTCGACCGCGTGGGTCACGCCGAGAAGTACGGCAACAAGAAGATCGCCCGGCAGGTCAAGGCCCTGGTCGATTCGGGACACGTCAAGCAGGTCTACTTCAGCCACGACAACGGGCCCTACTTCAACGATGACTACACGGGTGCCAAGGGCACCGGCAAGGAGTGGAAGATCACCGAGAGCGACTACACGGTTGTGACCACGGGACTGGTTCAGGAGATGAAGAAACTGGGCATCACCGACAAGCAAATCCACACGATGCTGGTGGAGAACCCTCAGCGGGTACTTGCCTTCTGATCCGATGCCCGTCTTCCCGGTGGAATCGCTGGATGACCCACGGATCGAGATCTACCGCAATCTCCGGTCAACCAACCGCACGCGCGACCTGGGGATGATGGTCGCCGAGAGCGACCGGGTGGTGCGGCGGATGATCGACAGCGAGTGCGAGATGGTCTCGCTGCTGGTCAGTGACCGAAAGCTCGAGAAGTGCACTGGCTGGATCCCCCGCGACCTGCCTGTTTACGTGCTCTCCGAAAGCGACGCCAGCCAACTGGTTGGCTTCGATTTTCACGCCGGATTACTGGGATGTGCACTCCGCCCTCCCTCACCGCTGCTCGACGAACTCGTCGACAGTGACCGGGCGGTGCAGACCCTTGTGGCGTGCCCGGGCGTCACCGACCCCCAGAACCTGGGAGTGATCGTCCGCCTGGCAACCGCCTTCGGTGCCGACGGACTGCTGGCCGACAACGCCACGGCCGACCCGTTCTCCAGGCGGGCACTCCGCGTTTCAACCGGTTCGGCTCTCAAGTTGCCGATCCGGCACTGCGAAGACCTCGCCGCCGACATCGACCGACTCCGACGAGAGTGGGGATTTGAGACCGCCGGTGCGATACTGGACACGACGGCGATCCCGCTGTCGGAGGTCAAGCGGCCGGGACGATTGATCCTGATGCTGGGAAACGAAACCAGCGGACTCAGCGACGAGTTGACCGGCCTGTGTGATCACCGCTGGACCATTCCGATGACCGGACTGGTCGACTCGATCAATGTCTCGGTCGCGGCCGGCATTTTCCTGCACACGATCTTTGAACAGGGACGACGACTGGAACCCTAGAACATGACATCCTGCCGATCACGCAACGACATCCTCGCCGATATCGAGAACGAACTCGAACAGGTCCTCCAGGACGAACGACTGCCAGGCCTGAGTGTCGGCATTGTCGTCGACCAGGAACTGTCCTGGTCGCGAGGCCTGGGCACCCGTGATCTGGCCACCGGCGAACCCGCCGACGAGCACACGCTGCACCGTGTGGCCTCGATCACCAAGACCCTGACCACCGCGGCGGTGCTGCAATTGCGGGATCGTGGCAAGCTGTCCCTGGAAGATCCGTTGGAACGGCACCTGCCCGAGTTCGCCGAGGCCAAGGAAGTTGCCGGACAACGGGACCAGGTCACGCTGCTGAGACTGCTGACACACCGGGCCGGACTGGTCACCGAAACCCCGTTGCCGACATGGTCGACCGAAGAGTTTCCCACCCGGGACGAAGTGCTCGCGGCCCTGCCCCAGACCGAGATCGTGCTGCCGGCCGACCATGCCTTCAAGTACTCGAACCTCGCTTTCGGCCTGCTCGGCGAAGTGATCACCCGCGCCTCGGGCCAGGATTACTTTGACTATGTCGCCGAGCACCTGCTCGGACCTCTCGGGATGACCGACAGCGTGTACTGGTTGCCCGAGGACCAACGGCACCGGATGGCGGTGGGCTATTCGCCCGACCTGTACCGGGACGGCCTGAAGCCGGCCCCTTACGTCGGCCTGGGAGGTGTCGCCGCCTGTGGCCAGTTGCACTCGAGCGTCGCGGACCTCGCCCGCTGGATCTCGTTGCAGTTCCGCGTCGGCGAACACGCCATTCCCAACGACGTCCTCGCCCCGAACACTCTCGACAACTTCCACCAGCCCCGGTACTCCGAACCCGACTGGTCGGCGGCGCAATGCCTGGGATGGCGATCACTCCGCGTGGGCGAAAATGTCTATCACGGCCACGGTGGAGGGATCTTCGGGTTCGCTTCCCAGATCCTCTTTTCCCGTCCGCACCGGATCGGTGCCATCGTCCTGGCCAATCTCTGGCCCTATCCCATGATCCAGTCGTTGACCGTGCGAATCCTGGAACGGCTGCTGGGCAATCCCGATCCGCCGCCGCTGACTCCGCCCGCACTCAATCCGACAGATCACGATTCCTCACGCCCCGTCGCAGCCGATGCCGAAAATGGCACCGACGACCGAGCCGGCCTCTACGTGGCCGAGCCGGGGGTCCCGGTCCACGTGGCGGTCCGCGCAGGCCAGTTGCGACTGGAGATCTCGCCGTTGTGGCCCTACCCGTTGCACACCGGCGGCGTGCTGGAGCCGACTGACAATCCGCTGGCCTTCCGGATCCGGGGCGGCCGCGGAGCTGGAGAGGTGGCAGTCTTCGAGATCGATGACCGGGACGTTGCCACCGGCTTCACCCTGGGGGGATTCGTTTACCGCAGGATGATGTGAGCAAAACCCCGCGAACGGTTTTGCGCACCGAGCGACAACATTAGCCGCTGTTGATCCGTGCCCTGTGACGCCGATACGATGTCTGTACCGACAGCGCACAACGGAACGACACACATGCTCAACGTCCTCGGCAACCGCAAGCGATCCTGTAACGGCGTGACACGGCGTGATGCGATCACCGCCGGTGGGCTTTCTCTGCTGGGCATGTCGTTGCCAGAACTGGTCGGAGCCGAATCGCGACAGCCCGCCGGGTTCCCTGGCCAGGGTCCGGCCAAGAACGTGATCCTGGTCTACCTCTTCGGTGGCCCGCCGCTGCACGACACCTTCGATCCCAAGTTCGGTGCTCCGAAGGAGATCCGCGGCGAATTCGGAGCGACGTCAACCGATGTCCCGGGTGTCCACTTCTGTGATCTGCTCCCGCAGGTTTCCAAATGGATGGGCCGCTCGACCCTGATCCGCTCAGCCCGCCACCACACCAACGACCATTCGGCCGGCCTGCTTTACACGATGACCGGCAAACCGGCCGCAAAGGTCCAGCCAGCCGTGCCCGTCCTGCCGACCCAGGCTCCGAGCATGAACTCGGTCATCGAGTACCTCTCGCGACACGAACAACGTGAACTGCCCGCCTCGGTCTGGATGCCCTGCTACACAGGATGGGGGCAGAGTTCGATCCGTCCGGGCCTTTACGGCGGATTTCTTGGACGGCAGTACGATCCTTTCATCACCAAGTGCCGGGTCCACGGCAAGGAAGCCAAGTACGCGTACCCCGAGCGGGTCAAGGGTGAGGTACTGCTGCCCGAGGTCACTCTGCCCGAACAACTCACACTCGACCGTCTCAACAGGCGCCGCAGCCTGTCCGAACAATTCGGTCGAGAGGTGAACCGTTTGGAACAATCTGGTGCCGTCGAAGCATTTGACCGCAACACGCGTCGGGCGTTTGACCTGCTGACCGCAAGCAACCGTCCCAACAGCCCATGGCGGGCCTTTGACGTCTCGTCGGAATCCCCCGGGCTGCAGGCTCGCTACGGCGACAATCTCTACGGGCACTCGATGCTCACCGCCCGACGGCTGGTCGAGTCGGGCGTGAGATTCGTGACAGTGACGTGGGAGGTGTTCGAGAAGGCCAATATCGATCACGACGGGTGGGACACTCACCAGCGCAACTTCAACATTCTCCGTGACCATCGCCTGCCGGTCTTCGACCAGGCCTATTCGGCACTCTGCGAGGACCTGGACAACCGCGGCCTGCTCGACGACACCCTGCTGCTGGTGATGGGTGAGATGGGCCGGACGCCCAAGATCAACGCCAAGGGCGGCCGCGACCACTGGTCCTACTGCAGCAACATCCTGATGACCGGGGCCGGGGTGAAACACGGATACGTCCACGGCAGTTCGGACCGGATCGGAGCTTACCCCAGCGATCGGCCGGTCGGTCCCGAAGCGTTCATCTCGACCGTCTATGCCGCGATGGGCCTGGACACCACGATGTCGATCTACGACCCCGCCGACCGCCCGTTTCCCATCGCCCAGCACGGCGAGCCGGTCCACGACATCCTGGCCTAGAGACTCCTCGCGGGGTGTCTCGATTCCGGCCCGACCGGCTCCCCTATCGACCCCAGCATCAGAGAACCACATCATGGAACTGCGCCCCCTGGGCTCCAGCGGCCTGCTGGTTTCCCCCATCTGTCTCGGCACGATGACATTCGGCACCCCGGTCCCCGAAGCGGATGCGATCCGGCTGGTCCACGAGTCGATCGACATGGGGATCAACTTCATCGACACCGCCAACGTCTACGAGGGTTACGACCGCGTGCTGGGCAGTGCCGGTGGCGTGGCAGAGGAGATCACCGGCAAGGCGATTGCCGACCGGCGTGACAGCGTGGTGCTGGCCACCAAGGTCGGTGCCCCACTGGGGTCCGGTCCCCAGGATCGGGGACTCTCGCCACTGCACATCGAACGCGAGATCGAAGCCAGCCTGAAGCGGCTGGGGACCGATGTCATCGATCTCTACATCATCCACTGGCCCGATCGCCATACCCCGCTGGAATCGACACTCGAAGCCCTCGACCGGGTCGTTCGCCAGGGCAAGGCCCGCTACATCGGCGTCTCGAACCATTCGGCGGCCCAACTGTGCCAGTTGCTGTGGTTGGCCGAGAAGCACGACTGGGTCCGCCCGGTCTCGTCGCAGATCCCTTTCAGCTTCCTGCGACGCGCGTTCCAGCACGACCTGCCGTTCTGCGAAGAATTCTCGATCGGTGTCACTCCTTACCAGTCGCTGCAGGGAGGACTGCTGACCGGCAAGTACCGTCGTGGCGAAGAGCCGCCCTCGGGATCTCGCGCGGCCGAGAAGCCCGAGTGGGTCTGGGCTCGCGACGACGCGATGTTCGACAAGCTCGAGGCCCTGGAAGCCCTGGCCGCCGAGATCGACACCACTCCGGCCCGTTACGCCCTGGCCTGGACACTGGCCCAACCGGCGATGTCCTCGCTGGTGGTCGGGGCCAAGCGATCCGAGCAGGTGGCTGACGCGGTCGCCGCGGCCGACCTCGAGATCCCCTGCGAACACTTCGCGCGGATCGACGAGATCGTCCCGGCTCCGTGGAAGCAGGACGACCCGATCAGGTAGTCGCCACCGCTGCCTTGTTGGCCTCGACCTCCTGCTCCAGCCACCCCGGCAACGCCTCGGCGTATTCCCGTGCCTGGGCGACCATGTCGACCCCCACTCGCTGCCGCCAGGCCTCGGTCAATCGCTCGACCACCGGGCCCCGTTGGCCGTCACCGACCACCTGGCCTTCGAATGACCGGCCGTGCACGATGCAGTAGGAGGTCGACGTACAGAAGATCTCATCAGCCTGCAGAGCCTCGTACCGTCCCAGGTTCGCCTCGACCATCGGGATGCCCTCCTGTTCGGCCAGTTCGAACACAGTCCCGCGACTGACTCCCTGCAGGATGTTCCGCGGTTCGGGCGTAAAGATGGTCCCGTCTTTGACCAGGAAGATGTTCCAGCCGGGCCCCTCGGCCATGAACCCGTCGGGATCGAACAGCACCGGCCAGGCCCCTTCGCCGATTCGTTGTCCCTGCAGTTCGGCCATCTTGTAATGCATCCGGCTCCGGGTCTTGGCCTTGGCGTCAACCAGGTGGGCCGGCAAAGCCTGCTGGGCGGGAACGACAATGTCGACACCGTGGTCGTACTTGTCGGAAAACGTGCCCATGTGCGTGATGAGCGGCCAGGTACTGATCGTCACCGTCGGCCTGGTGCCCTCCGGCCACAGCGACCCGTAAACCGGCAGCGGCCCGCGCGACACGTCATGCATCACCCACCAGTCCATCCCCTCTTCCTCGGTCGCCCGGTTCTTCTCGAGCGTCAAAAGCGTCTGCTCCTCCATCTCCTCCTGGCTCAACCCGCAGTCGATTTCGAGCAGTCGCAACGACCCGTAAAGCCGGTCGAGGTGTTCACGGAGCTTGAACGGCTGCCCGCCGAACGTGCGAGTCATCTCGAAGGCCATGTCTCCATACATCAGGGCACAGTCGAAGATCGAGACGTTTGCATCGCGTTCGGGAACAAAATCACCACTGAAATAGACAACGCGTCCGGCCATGATGAGGGTCCTTGAAGGGGTGTCGGGGAATGGCGGCTAGAACGACTTGACGACGGTTCCACCGTCGACGGTGATCTCCGTCCCGGTGATGTAACTCCCCGCGTCGGTGCCCAGCAGAAGCGCCGTGCCGACCAGTTCGCGAGGATCGCCCCAGCGGCCCAACGCGGTCCGCTCGGCAAAGAACGCGACCTGCTCGGCGCTCAGCACGCTCTGCGGCAGATCGGTCAGGAACGGCCCGGGACAGATCGCGTTGACGGTGATGCCGCTGCCGCCCAGGTCCAGTGCACTGGCCCGGGTCAGGCCCAGCAGCCCGCTCTTGGTCGCCGAGTAGGCGTTGCGACCTTCCTTGCTGACCAGTCCCATGATCGACGAGATGTGGATCACTCGGCCCCAGCCACGTTCCTTCATCTGCGGCACAAGCTCGCGCGTCAGGGCCATGCAGCTGCTGAGATTCAATTCGATGATCCGATCCCAGTTCTCGTTGGTGATCTCGTCGATCTCTTCGGGGACGTTGGACCCGGCATTGTTGACCAGCACGTCGACGCGTCCCATTTCCGAAAGGGCCGTTTCGGCCAGCCGCTTGACATCATCCCGGCTGGTCATGTCGGCCACCACGGTCAGCCCTTTCACGTCGAGCCCATCGGTGATCTGGGCCAGGGCAACATCCAGCTCGTCCTGGTGACGGCTGGAGATGACCACGTCCGCACCGGCCTCGGCAAATCCCCGGGCCATCGCCAGGCCCAGCCCCTTGCTGCCGCCGGTGACCAGTGCCACACGGCCGGTGATATCGAAGAGTGTTCCTTTCATCGGTCTCTCATCTCCGTCGCTGTACGGTTGCAGTCTCGTCAACACTTGGAGAAGGTGAGCATACTGTGGAGGGCGGTTGACGGCCAACGCACGGCGAATTGCCCTCCGACGGCATACCACAAAGACGAGCAACAGGAATCACGCGACATGGCTGCACGGATCGACTGGTACTACCACCGCAAGGGGTGAACCAGCTGCGTCAAAGCGCAAGGGTTCCTTGCCAAGAACGAAGCTCAGGTCCGCGAGCAGGCCGATGCTCGCACCGAGACCGTCGACGCCCGTCACGCCGTGACGCTGGCCCGCCAGTCCTCGCACCTCTACATCGCCCGTGGTCGCACGTTCCGACACGTCAACATGAAGTCCGAACGCCTGAGCAACGCCGAGTTGACCGGACTGGTCACCGGCCGCAGCGGTACGTTGCGGGCTCCAACTCTCCGTCGCGGCAAGACGCTGGTAGTCGGGTACAGCGACGAGATGTACGGCGAACTCTTCGGCTAGACAGCGCCGCTGGTTACTCGTCGTCCAACTGGTCGTACAACGGCAGGTGCCGGTAATACACCTCCAGCACCAGCAGCTTGATCGCCGTGGCGTAGATCCGCCCGCCCGATCTCTCCCAGTTGTCTGCCGGATTCCACGTGCCGGCCATCTGGCCCGAATTGACCTGGGTCGACACCAGTGTCTCCCGCAGCGGCTCGTTCCAGGCCGCCCAGTACTTGCCCTGCATGTGGTACATCACCTGGGTGGCGTAGTACCAGTAGTAGGACGTCTTCTGCTGGTTGCGGTTCGGCAGGTTCTTCATCAGGTAGTCGGCCCCGGCTCGCATCCGTGGATCATTCCGATTGACTCCCATGAACTGCAGGCACAGCAGGCCCTCGGCCGTCATGGCCGGCTTGACGGCGCGATTGTTGTACCCGAACAGTCCACCGGTCGGTTGATTCGCTTCGACACTCCGCAACCACGTGTCGAGCAGGGTGATGGTCCTGGGGGGAATCGCCAGCCCGGCCATCTCGCCGCTCTTCAGGGCCATCATCTGCCAGCCAACCACCGAGGTGTCTCCGGTTTCACCGGGCTGGTACCTCCAGCCTCCGGTCGACTTGTGCTGGGCGTTGATGATGTAGCCAAGGGCTTTTTCCGCCGCGGCCTTCAGGGCGGGATCCTCGGTCATCCCATACGCCTCGCAGAGAGAAATCGCCGCGATGCCGTGGCTGTACATGTGGGCATGGGCCGAGTCGCCGGGACTCAGCAGGTCGCCGTTGGGTTTTTGTTGTTTGACCAGCCACTGGATCGCCTTGGCCACCACCTCCTTGTGACGTCCTGACTGGTGCGTGTGGCCAGCGGCCAGGAACGGCATCAGAGCCAACCCGGTGCCCGCGGTGTTGGACACCACCGAGCCTGTCCCCGTGCAATTGGGGTGCTGACCCTTGCAGCGTTCGTGGAATCCGTTGAGGCTCCAGTGCCCGTCGAGGGACTGGTGAGCCGCCAGCCAGACCAGCCCCCGGTTGACCGCTTCCTCGCTCTTGTCGCTGCCACCAAACAGCTTGATGTATTTTCGGCGGGTATCTCCCTGCCGCAACGTGAACAGGGCCCTGAGACCGACGTTGTCCTCGGCCAATGCTACCCGCGGCGCACGGGCACGGCGACGATCCAGTCGCGAAACAAGTGGACCGAAATCGGGTGCCTTGTTGTTCTCGACCGGTCCCCGCTCACCAATGATCACACGGTCGGGCACTCGACGAACCGGCCCGGATACGGACCTGGGAGTGCGGACCGCCACCGCCGCGGCGGGAGATGCCCGATCCAGCGGCCGAGTGTTGGAGGCCTGCAGGTTTCCGACGGCGACGGCCTGTTCACCAGCCGGAGCCTGGTCGAGAGACTCGGCACCCGGTGCGACTTCGGAGGTCGCCCCGGCCGGACGGCGGCGACGGCGATCCACCGACCGCGTAGTCGTCCGACTCCTGGAGACCGAAGCGGTCACGTCGGTGGACTCGGCCGCGGCAATCCCGTCGGGACTGGGCGTCGAGGTGTCCGGGGCATCGGCCCCGGGAACCGCAGCCGCCACGCGACGGCGGCGACGAGGAACATTCCTGGACAACGATGCGTCCGCCACCTGCACACCACTGTCGGCCACCGATTTCGCCGTCGTGGACTTGTCCAATGCCACATCGCTCTCGACACCGGCGGCGGTCCTGCTGGCCAGCAGGCGGCTGCGCTTGGACTGGACCTTGCGACGAGGGGGGGCTGTCGCCACCTTCGGTGTCGCGGCAATCGCCCGGATCGCCTGGTCGGTCATCGGGGCCTCGGCCATCCGGGCCGCCGGACGATCGACCTTCTGACCGGTCAGCCCCTGGGTCTGCACGGTTGTCGATTCCCTCGGCAACTGGCCATCAGGAGCAACCAGCCTCTGTTCCTGTGGTGCCGCCACCGCTTCGGGAGTCTCGGCGGTCCCGACC
This sequence comes from Planctomycetaceae bacterium, assembly GCA_002724315.1. Lineage (GTDB taxonomy): Bacteria > Planctomycetota > Planctomycetia > Planctomycetales > Planctomycetaceae > UBA8437. The sequence continues at coordinate 29,501 of PBOJ01000029.1, forward strand.
ACCGTCGCCGGAACCGAGGTGGCCGAGGCCACTCGGTTGTTGCGATCAACCCGCACGTCACGAGGAGCCGAATCGGGAAGGCTCGGTGTCTTGCTGACCGCCATAGGGGCTTCGGCCGCCGATTCGGTCGCCGGTGCGGGAGCAGCAGCCGACCTGGTTCGTCGCAGCACGCGGCGTGATGCCTGGCGAGTGACCGTCGTGTCCTGGACCGTCAACTGCTTCTCCGGCGGCGCCGTCTCGGCCGGTGGCAGAGTTTCCTCCCGCAGCGCCTCGGGCAGGTTCGCCATCAATTCGGGGCGGGCCCGCTGGCGGCGGCTGAGCGATTCCAGCGGTTTCGACGGGGTCTCGGTCGGCGCCGCCTGCGGAGCGACCCTCAATACCATCTCTGGAGGAAGTGTCCGGGCCCGGCTCATCGAGATCTGGGGCAACACCGATTCGGACCGCAGCGGAACGCTCATCGCCTCGGTCACCTGGCGAGTCACCGCGGGTGTCGGCGAATCGTCCAGCGACTGCAGCTCGTCCACCTTCTCGTACGACTCGCGGCCGTCCTCGTGCGACTGGTGCTGGTTGTCATCGGCCAGGTCGGTCGAAGCCTCCCAGTCCTGGACCACCTCGGCCAGCACCTCGACCACCACATCAAGTTTCCACATGAACAGTGCCAGCAACACAACCCCGTGAAACACCAGGCTGCCGAAAACAAACCGGGAAGCCGTCGCCCTTCGCCAAAGCCAACCGCGGCTCCACAGCAACGCGGCCACCAGCCCGGCCACAATCAGGGTGATCAGCAGAGCCCGGGCCCAGAGATCCCGAACACTCAGCCACAGACCATCCCACCGGCTCGAATCCCACTCCTCCCGCAACTCGATCTCCCGAGCCACACTCTGGTAGAGACGTTCCCGGCCATCCCGGTTGGTGGCAAACACCAGCCGGAACCCCTCAGCCGACAGCCCCGGCTCCGTCTCGTCGCTGTCGGTATTGATCATCGGCCCCAGATTCACCGGCCCGCCGAAACGGTCGGTCTTCCACCGCGCGCGGAAGAGGTCGAGATTGGCCTCTTCGCCCGGACGGGCGGGACGATTGGAGGCGAAGTACAGGAACGCGCCGTCGGGTGAAACAAACGGGGCCCCCTCGTGGCTGTCAGACCGATTGAGCTCATCCAGTGGACTTACCGATGAGAAGGCATCCTCCAGCGACCCGCGACTGGCGCGATAAAGATCGAAGTCCGGACCTTCAAGCGGTCGACGGATCGTCGCTGTCCATCCTGGCAACCGGTCGGGATTGGCACCGGCCCGGTCCGAGGCGAAGAACAGGTCCAATCCATCCGGAGCCACAGCCGGATCGAATTCGTTGGCAGGCGAATTGACCTCATCACCGAGATTCTTCGGCGAGGTCCAGTTCGACCCGTCTCGCCGACTGGCGTAGAGGTCATACCCGCCGAAACCCCCGGCACGATTCGAGAAGAAATACAGCGTGAGTCCGTCGGTGGAGACAACCGGGCCGATATCGTCGGCATCGGAATTGATCTCTGCCACCGGGACGGCCGGGCTCCAGCTCCCTTCGCTCAATCGGCTGCGAAAGATGTCCGTTTTCCCGTCGGGACCACGGCGAGTGAGGTACAGCAGTTGCCCGTCACCGACCAGCCGCGGAGCAATCAGATCAACTCCCTCCCCTCCACCAGGAGCCTCGACGTCGATCGGCCCAGCCGGCTCCCAGCCCACCTGCCGCGTCGGAGATCCAGCCGGTGCCGGACCAATATCTTGCCCGTCGATGGTCACCAGGCGGGAAACACGTTGTGGCATCAGCCACAACATCAGGAGCAACACGACCACGATACCGGTAGCCCACAGTCCCCGGGGACCCCGGAACCACTCGCGTGCATTCACCGCCCATTCACGCCAGACGGTCATCGGTACACCACCCCGGTCATGATCCACCTCCTGCGACCTGAAGTGCCGCAATCCGGTACTTCATCTCCACCTTGTTGCACATCCCCATCACCCGCACCGCGTACCGCAGGGCACTCTCGCCGTCTCCCCGAATCAGGGCCGTCATCTGCGGGTTGTTCTCCTTGGCCTCGCGAATGACCTGGTAGAGCTGCTGTTCATTGTAGTCGCGGCCGGCGACCTTGAAGATCCCCGCCTTGGTGATGTTGACGATCAGCTCCTTGGACATCGCCAGCGGCTGTGCCTGAGTCACTTCCGGCAGCACCACTTCCAGCTCGCGTTCCTCCTGGTGGTACTCGGTGGCCACCAGGAAGAAAATCAGCAGCAGGAACACGACATCAATGACCGGCGTCAGGTCCGGGCCGTCATTCCCCGTGTTTTCTTCCGGCAATCTCATCGGCTCATCCGCTCGATTCTTTGGAAGTGGTCTCGGTGGTCTTTCCGGCTGACGGCGAGCCGCCATCGGAGGAGATGTTCTCGAGACAAAGGATCGTCGGTGCGAGTTTCTCGGCCATCTCGCGAAAGAACCTCTCGACACGTGCGGTGAACACCGCCGAGAGCAACAGCGTGGGAATGGCAATGGTCAACCCGGCAGCCGTGGTTGTCAGAGCCAGGTAAATGCCCTCGGCCATCCGTTCTCCTCGCCCCAATCCCGCCTGGCTGGCCGTGCGAAAGGCGACGATCATGCCGACGACGGTTCCCAGCAACCCAATCAGCGGAGCAATGCTGCCAACCGTCTGCAGCGGGCGGATTCCGCCACGCAATTTTGCGATCTCTCGCGCGGCCCTGTCCTCCATCGACTTCTCGATCTCCGGCAACGGTCGTCCACATCGCTCCAGGCCCGCTTCGACGACACGGGCCACCGGGGCATCGCAGGTGCCACAGAGTTCGCGAAACACCTTCAGGCTGGGACGCGAGGCCGAGGTGAGTTCTTCCATCCCGGACAGAAAATCATCGGGGAGAACGTTGATCCGTCGCGTCGCCACAGCTCGCTCGATCGCCACGGTGACGCTGAAGAACGAGAAGACCAGCAGGAGCCCCATGAACAACCAGCCGGTCGGACCTGTACCGACAATCAACGTCAACAGAGACTCGTCTTTTTCGTCATCTGCCTCCGGTCCATCGGCCACCAATTCGACCGCATCCTTGGCCGCATCGTCCTTGGCCGCATCGTCCTGGGCCCTCAACGACACCGGAGAAGCCATCAACACGACCACTGCCATCCACAGCAGCACCTGCCGGCTGACACCCGCCTCACGTTCTGTCACCTGCATCCTCATCCCCATTCGTAGTCGTCTGTGTGCTGTCCGAACGTCGCCGGTTCACTTCGACTTCGACTTCGACTTCGACTTCGGCAGGGTGGCCAACACCTGTGCGGCCGACTTCGCTTCCGACCGCTTCGGGAATTTCTTGATCACCGTCCCCAGCATCTCCCGAGCCTTGTCGTTGTCCTTGAGTTCCTTGAAGCAGCGGCCGGCCTCCAGATACCCCTTCGCCTGCCATTCCTCGTACGGGTACTTGAACGCCGCGACAAGGAAGTTCTCGTAGGCCACCTTGTACTGTTTTCTCGAGAAGGCGATCTCACCGATCATGAACCTCGCCTTGGCCGCCGCCTCGGTATTTGTCTCCTTGGTGACCTGCTCGAAAACCGGCACAGCCCGGTCCAGTTGGTTTTGCTTCTGCAACGCCAATCCCAGACCGTAACGGGCAGCCGGAAGTTGCGGGTACTTGGCGAAGTCCTTGACCAGGGTCTCAAACCGCTGCTGGGCCAATGGCCAACTCTGCAGGTTCAGGTGGCAGGTTCCGGCACGGTAGAGGGCCCGTGCCCGCTCGGTCGCCTTGGGATCACCCACCACTTGCTCGAAGTGGACCACCGCTTCCTTCCAGTTCTTGGCCAGGTACTGGCACTCGCCGCAGAGCAACAGCGCCTCGCCCCGCTGGTCCCCCTTGGGGAACTCCTTGAGCAGTATGCCAAGTTGTGCGACCGCCTCGGGGTACCGTTCCTGCCGGTACTGGACCCAGCCGAGCTGGTACAGGAGGCTCTCGCGGACAGCCGGTTTCTTGACCGTCTTGAGTCCTTCGGTGTAGGCCTTCTCTGCCTCCGGAAGGAGCTTCTGGTCTCCGGATTTTTCCACGGCCTGTCCGATCCGGAACCAGGACTCGGCCACCAGCGGGCTGGTGGGCACCTCGGCGACAAGTCGCCGGTAGGCGGCCAGGGCCTGTGGAAGCTGATCGGTGGCCTGGTAGGCAAAGGCGAGTTCGTAGAGCAAGTTGTCCTTCTGGGCGAACTTGGGCTGGGCCTGCAGCACCGCATTGAAGGTCGTGATGGCCGGCTTGTGCTGCTTGAGACCGACCTGGCACAGCGCCAGTTCAAACCGCGCGTCGGCCGCCAGTTCGGCCGATGGTGCCGGCTTGGTGGCCAGGTAGGCCTGCAGGACCACGGCCGCGGCGGCAAAGTCCTTCAACTCCCTCAGGCACGACCCCTGCAAGCGTCGTCCCTGCGCGACAATCACATGCTTGGGATACTTGTCGACCAGTTGTTTCAGGGAGGCCGCAGCCGCCTTGAAATCCGCTTTCTCGTACAACGCGGCTCCCATGCCAAACTGGGCCAGCGGCGCCACGTCGCTCTTGGGGAAACCGGTCACAACCTGTCGGAACAGTGCCACGGCCGGATCGGGTTTCTTCTGCAACCGGGCAATGTCACCCAGTTCATAGAGAGTTCGGTCCCGGAACACGCTCTTGGCGAACTGTCTCTGCAGCTTGGTCAATTCTGCCGACGCCTCGGTGAGTTTGCCGTCGTCCTTCAATGCCGCACCGAGGACGTACAACAGTTCGTCGGCTCGTTCCCACTTGGGTGCAGCGGCCAGTGCGGCCCGGAAAGCGGCGATCGCCTGCGGCGACCGTTTGGCCGCCTGGTGGGAACGGCCCAGCAACAAGCCCGCCTCGGCTTTCAGTGACACGTCAGCCAGGCGGGGAATTCCAGCTGTCAGATGTGCGACAGCCGGTTCAAATTTCTCAGCCCGGTACAGGCAGTAGCCAATTCGTACCGTGGCCGCTGGAACATGCTCATGTTTCGGGAAACCGGCAATCAACCCGCGAAACAATGTCTCGCCCTTGGCCCAGTCGGGCTTTTCTCCCAACAGGCAGGCCTGGCCCCCGACGTAGAACACCTCGGGACGCAACTCGTGCTTGGCCAGCTTGGCGTTGCCAAGGAACTTCTCGGCTGATGAAAGCGACAAGGCGGGCTTCTCGATCTGCAGGTGCGACAGTGCCGACATGTACAACGCGGAGGCCGCCAGTTCGTGATCGGGATACTTGCCCGTAAAGGCCAGGAATCCGGCAGCCGATTCGACTCGCTTCGTCGGCTGGGCGTACAGCGCCTCGTTCCGGAAATGCACCAGTTCGGGCAACCGGGGACTCTTGGCGTGAGCTGCGATCGCCTTGTCGTAGACCACCACTGCATCGGCCGGCTTCTTCAACTTCACCAGGGCACGGCCCAGCCAGGCCGACGCCTCGGCCCCCTCGACCGCCTTCGGATCGGCCGCCACCGGAGCCAGCACCTGCTGGGCTTTCACATACTCCTTGACGCCGAACCGGCACTTGCCCGCGGCCACCCGCGATTCGGCAACAAACGCGCTCTTGGCGAACTTCTTGGGAAGCGATTCGAACACCGCCGCCGCTTCGGCCAGTTTCTGCTGCTGCCGCATCGCATGTCCCTGCTGCAACAGGGCCAGGTCGGCCTGGGCAAAGTTGGCAACCGCAGCGGCCCGGGCAAACAGCGGTTGCGACTCGGCATACTTTTTCTGCCGGAACAGGCACAGCCCCAATCGCAACGTGATCTCTGCCGCGTCGGGGTGCTTGGCGTGTGTCTTGAGGAACCTCTGGTAGGTCACCGCCGCTTCGGCGTGCTTCTCGAACTGTTCCTGGGCCGTCCCCAATCCGTACAGGATGTCAGGTTCGAGACTCGCTGGAGGCTTCAGGGCCAACGCGCTGCCATAGGCAGCAATGGCCGGTTGAAGCTTCTCAGCCGAAAACAGGCATTCGGCCTGGAGAAACCGTCCCTGGATCGCAAAAGGACTCTTCGGGAATCGCTCGGGCACCCTCCCGTACTCGACAGCAGCCGCCTCGAAGTCCGCCGCCTTACCCGAGGCCCCGGCAAGCCTCTCGGTCGCCAGCCCCAGGTTGAATTGGACCCGGTCGGCCAGCTTGTACTGGGGATGCAACTTCAGCAACTGCTTCAACGTCGCAACCGACTCGGGATACTGCTTGAGCTGCAATTGGCAGACGGCGAGATTCAACCGCACCGCCGGCACCCGGACACTCTTGGGATGAGCTGCCAGGAACGTCTTCCAATGCGTCACGGCATTGGCGTAGAGACGTTTCTTCTGGAACCCCTGCGCCACGACGTAGTCACGGGTAGCCGCCTTCTCGGCATCGGTCTTCTGGGCCAGCCCACTCGACACCAGCAACAACACCGCCAACAGCCCGCAAACCAGTTTCGCGGCCATCAGCCGGCCTTCTCCTCGGCCTCGCATACTCAACATCCCCTCATGTCAGTGTGCTGTCACGTCGCAACACGAATTCTTCAACGAGGCGACAACACATCACTCGAGGTTGATCCGTCGTGTTGGCTCGATAATACCCTCGCCGTGACAGAGTCTCAACAAGCTGTCCCGATCGTCCAACTCGGAGACCGTGAACATCTCGACGACCAGATTCGCTATATTAACATCTCGCGCCATGGTCAGACGGGAGCAGGGGAGGCGATCGCCATCCGTCCGCGAGACAGCCGATGCCCGGTTCGTCGCTCCCTCACGATTCTCGCGTCCGCCCGTTTCCTCGGGTCGCGTTCGTCAGTTCACATCTGGGTCGCTGGCCACATCGTCGCACCGACTGGTTTGCTGCACTGTCGACCGCCTGCAACCAGTTGCTTGATGAGAACAGCCGGCTGCTGCTCGTGGCCGGCACCACGACGGCACCGTACCTCACCCGTTGTGGAGAATTGTTCGGCCACAGGGTCGAAACACTCGATTCGACAGGGGTATCACGTGGAGACCGCGACCAACTGTCCGTCTTCAACGCCGACGTGATCATCGCGCTGGCCGTTGGCAACCGCAGTCGAACCCGGACATTGATCCAGCAAGTGTTGGAGACTCCATCGGAAGGCCGTCCCCCGGTGTGGTTTGCCCGCTCAACTTCGCTGGTTTCACGCGAGATCACCGAGAAGTGGACGACACTGGGAGCACGTCCATTCGATCCCGCCAGCCGCCGACGTTCGGATCCACCGATCGTGGAAGCGACGGTCCACCTGGCCACCAACCGGATGGTCAAGTCCGGCGACTGGCTGGTGCACTGCACCCGCGAGTGCGACGGGCGATGGCCCGGTCAGTCACAGGACCAGTATCTCGACGACCTGATCCTGGGCCGCTCCGCATCGGATCACTCGGTGCAGGCCACGTTGCGGAAGATTCTGGTCGAGCGACGGCTGAGGGCAGTATCACGACCGGTCCGCGGATTTCCTCCGGCGGTCAGCTTCTCGGCCAGCCCTCTCGAAGAGCTTGTCACCCGACGTGTCTTCCGCGGTCACCGCGGCCGATGGGACTTCGAACCTTACGGACTGGCGATTTCTCGAGACTGGCTGGCTGCTCGTGGAGCCCGCCCGGTCGTTTACCGGCTTCCCGGTGACCTGCGAGGCGACGACCCGTTCGAACAACCGACAGGATCGCAAGGACGACACCCAATGAACTGGACTCGCGAGGAAGAATGGCGGCATCCCGGGGACGTCGACCTCTCATCACTTCCGGACTCCCAGGGACTGGTCCTGGTCCACCGCCACAGCGACCTGGGTTTCGTTTCCGGCATCAGCCGCTGGCCGGTCCTCGTCCTCGGTCATTTCCGCCAGGACACCTCAGCGGTACAATGAGCCGCCGTCGACCGCTGGGCGCCGCCCGGCAGTCGAGTCTCTCGAAGCCTGGTCACCTCACACCATGCCCGCCAATCTCACCCCGCAGTACCAGAAGGCCGAAGACGCCTACCGCCGGGCAGCGACAGCCGAGGAGCGAATCAACTGCCTGGAGGAGATGCTTTCGATCATCCCCAAGCACAAGGGGACGGACAGACTGCAAGCCGACCTCCGTAAGCGGTTGAAGGAGACCCGCAGCGAATTCGCCGAGGAAAAGTCCTCGCGAAAAAAGAGCCAGAGTTACAAGATTCCGCGGCAGGGAGCCGGACAGGTCATCCTGGTCGGCGGCCCCAACGCCGGCAAGAGCCGCGTCGTCCAGGAATTGACCAATGCCAGTCCCGACGTGGCTGACTACCCGTTCAGCACTCGAGAACCGCTCCCCGCAATGATGCCCTGGGAAGATGTCACCGTGCAGTTGGTCGACACGCCCCCGGTGACCGACACGCACGTCGAGTCCTACCTGACCGGAATGGTCCGAGCCGCTGACCTGGCCCTGCTGGTTGTCGACGGCAGCAGCGACGATGCCCCGGACGACACGGCCGCCGTCATCGAACAGTTCTCACAACGAAAAACGCTCTTCTCGGATCGGACCGGGTTTGACGAAGACGACTTCAGCATCGTGCACGTCCGGACACTGCTGGTCCTGACCCGCGCTTCCGATCCCGATGCCGACCTGAGACTGGAGTTGCTCGAGGAATCAGCCGGACGGACATTCGATGTGATCCGTGTCGAACTCGACGACGACACTTCGTGCGAATCGCTTCGCGACACCATCTACAACACTCTTGAGGTCGTCCGCGTCTACACCAAGCCTCCGGGAAAGCCGGCTGACTTCGAAGCACCATTCACTGTGCCCCGGGAGGGAACGATCGAAGACCTGGCCTTGCAGGTTCACCGCGAACTGGCCACCAACCTGAAGTTCGCCCGGATCTGGGGCGAGGGTGTTCACGACGGCCAGAGTGTCGGACGCGAACACGTTCTGTCTGACAAGGATCTCGTTGAACTGCACGTCTGACCCGACCCAACTGACATGGCCACGCCCAGATGAGACATATCGGATTCCTCCCCGACCAGGCCACCGCGGTGAGGCTCAAAGCCTGGCTGCTCACCCGTGACATGGCCTGTGACGTCGAAGCCGAGGACGGTCAGTGGAGTGTCTGGATCCACGACGAAGACCACATCGACGCGGCCAGGGAAGAATTCCTGACGTTCAACAGCGACCCGGACGCCGAACGGTACCGCCTGGCCGAACAGGCTGTGAAACAACAGCAGCGGGCCGAGGCGAGGCCGCCCCGCCGCAGGCGGCCGACGCCTCGCCGTGATCCGCGTCACTGGACAATAACCCCGTGGAGACAATGCCCGGTCACGGTGGCCCTGATCGTTCTCTCGGTTCTCCTGACTGCCGTGTGCGTCCGCGGTCTGAAGAACGGAGGCATGGACTTCGACATGAACTACGAGCCGGTGTTGAGCCGGTTGCTGATCGTTGAGGTCGAGCAGCGGGGCGACGAACTCTGGGTCCCCACCTACAACCTCTCGCGGGCCTGGACTCACCTCCGTGATTCAATCAGCCAGGGGCAGGCCTACCAGTTGCCCGATCACGGTGTGGGCAGAATCGTCCGCGGCGAGTACTGGAGACTGGTGACGCCGATCTTCCTGCACTTCGGCATCTTTCACATCGTGTTCAACTTGATGTGGATGAGAATGATGGGCTGCGAGATCGAAGCACGGCGAGGAGGTCCCCGTTACCTGGGCCTGGTCTTGCTGATCGCGGTCGTCTCGAACGTCGGACAATACGCTGTCAACGGCTCGCCGGTGTTTGGAGGCATGTCAGGAGTGGTCTATGGCGTCTTTGGTTATCTGTGGATGAAGGAGAGATACGAACCGTCCTCCGGAATGTCTCTGCCCCCCAGTACCGCCCTCTGGATGATCGGCTGGTTCGTATTCTGCTGGACCGGGCTGGCGGGACCAATCGCCAACTGGGCCCACACTTTCGGCCTGGCCACCGGGATGCTGGTCGGGCTTCTGCCCACACGGACCCGATCCCAGCAATCCCCCGGTCGCTGAGAATTCCGCTAGGGGCCAGCGGCTGCGGAACCGACGCAGTACAGCCGGTTGGTCGAGCGGAAATAGAGCTGACCTTCGAGCGGTGTGATCGACGCCCGGAATGTCGCCTCCGCGGGTGCCTTGATCCGGTTTTTTGCCACGACCTGCGGCTTGGGACCAGGCTTGACCACGAAGGTCTCTCCCGCCTCGTTGAGGAAAAACGCCAGCCCGCTCCAGGCGACCGGCGAAGCCGAGAAGTTTGTGCCAAGCCGTTCGAGCCAGTGCTGCTTGCCGGTCTTGGTGTCGTAACAGCCCAGGATGCCGCCCCGCAGGCCGACCACCAGCACATGCTCGCCCACGACAATGGGCGAGGGGATGTCACGGCCCTGCCGCTTGACCTGCCATGCCACGTGGCTGCCAGTCACGTCTCCGCTGCCACCGGGGCGGATGGCCGTCAGAAACGGCCTGGTCCCGTTGGTCGAAAACAACAGCCCTCCGGCAGGAGTGACCGTGGGAGTGCCACGCCCCGACGGGTTCTTGACCCGCCACAGTTCCTTGCCGGTCGCCGGGTCGTACGCACACACGGCCGCGTGCCCGTTGACGACCAGTTCGTCGTGGCCCCCGGCCCGGATCAGTACCGGGGTGCTCCAGCCGCGAAAGTTGTCCCGATCGGTTTTCCACAGCGGCCGACCGGTTTTCCGGTCAAACGCGGCGATGTAGGCCTCCTTGTCCGAATCGACCAGTTGAATCACCGAGTTGCCCACCAGCACCGGGCACGATGCCGACCCCCAGCGATTGTCGAAAACTCCAATCGGTTTCTGCCAGGCCGGGGACCCATCAACCCGGTAACAGTGAATCCCGCCACCCTCACCGAAAAAGGCGTAGACAAATTCGCCGTCGGTCACACAACTGGCCGACGCGTACCCGTTCATGTTGTGGGTCGGCAGGGCGGGCCCGGTGAACGCGGTGTGCTGCCAGACGATCTTGTGCGTCTCCCGGTCCACGCACAACACCACCCGTCGCTTGCCCTTCTCCAGAGCCGTCGTCAGGAAAATCCGTTTGCCCCAGATCGTCGGAGACGACTGGCCCTGGCCGGGCAGGGCGACCGACCACTTGATCGAGTCGTTGGACCACCGGGTGGGCAGATTGGTTTCGGTCGAATGTCCGTCGCCCCGAGGTCCCCTCCAACTGGGCCAGCCCGGTGGAGCCGCCACCAGCGTCTCGGCACACATCGCCAGCAACCCAACCAGGACAAGACCTCCGCCACAAAGGAATCGCTTCGACATCACCGCTTCTCCCTGTCCATCTCGAATCACGCGACGCCACAGACTAGCAACTCGCCACGTGCAGTGGTAATCCCA
>PBOJ01000030.1 GCA_002724315.1 Planctomycetaceae bacterium
CCTGGGGGAAGGCACGTTGCAGGCGAGGTACATTCGCGGGGCGTTCGACGACAAGCCGTTCACACTCGGGAAATACGAGAGCACCCGGATCCGTGTGGCCATCGCCGAGTTGGCTGCCAACGGTGGTGCGCCGATGGGGTTCTACACGCGGTTCACCGATTCGGCGGCCCGCGGTGAGATCGTTCGCTATTACCGGTTCCTGGGTCAGCACGACGCATTGTTTCGCGGGAACCGCTCGCATGCCGAGACCGTGCTGCTGTTTCCCCGGCAGGACGTCCGCCGGGGCCGAGTTGAATCGGTCGAAGCGTTCAAGCGTCTGGGGCGGAAACTCCTGGACGACCATGTGCTGTTCGATGTGCTGCCTGATGACCTGGCCGCGTCAACGCCGGAGCGGTTGAAGCCGTACGGACGGGTGCTGCGGGTCGGTGGAGAATTGTCGATGCCGGATACGAAGCCGAGCCGGTTTGAAGCCCCGTACACGGTTCGCGTTTCGGCCAGTCGGCCGGCCGGCGGGAACGAACTGGACCTGCACCTGGTCAACTACAACCGGACCGAGCCACCCAGGGGTGGCGACGGCAAGCCGAGTGCCGGTGGCGGGTTGAAGGACGAGAAACCGATTGCCGTCGCCGGTGTGAAAGCTGATGTGCTGTTGCCGGCCGGATTGCAGGTGGGGCGGGTCGAAATCCTGGTGCCCGAGCGGAAGGAGCCGGTGGCTGTGAAATTCCAGCGGACAGGGAACCGGGTGCAGTTTGAGGTCCCGGAGTTCCTGGTCTACTGCGTGATCCGTTTGCGACCGTGATCACGCGGCTCACTTCTTCTCGGCATGCTCGTGCATGAACAGCGGATTCGACTTGTCACCCCTGGCATAGACATAGGCGATCAGGTCGAGGATCTCCTCTCGCGAGAGCTTGTTCAGCAGTCCCAGTGGCATGATCGACGTCTTGGAAGCGGCCCGGTCATCGATCGATGATTTCTTGATCACCGTGGGGCGTCCCTTGGCGAGTGGATCGATGACGATCTCGACCGTGTCGGGGGTTTCCTTGACGACCATCCCGGTGACCACCTTGCCCGAATCGAGAGCAAAGACCTGTGACTGGAACTTCTTGTCAATGTCCTTGGACGGGTTGAGGATCGATTCGAGAATGTACTGCGGTGTGTGTTTCTTCTTGTCGACAGAGCCGAGCTTGGCCAGGTCGGGGCCGAAGACACGGCCCTCGTTGTTCAGCTTGTGGCAGGCCACGCAGTTGGCGACCTTGAACAACTGTTTGCCGACCATGAAGGCACGGCCTTCTGGCAGCGGCTGGACGGCCGAAGCCAGTTCCGACAGCTTCCACTCGCGGCCCCGCGTGCTGAACTTCAGCAGTTCGTCACGGATCGGCAACTTGGCCTGGGCGAGATAGGAGCCGGGATTGGCCTGGTACTCGGCGAGGTTGGCCACGACGTAAAGGGTGCCGTACATGCGTCGCCAGTGTCCGGGGTAGGTGCAGACGTAAGGGTAGACACCCGGCATGGTGGGCGCTTTGAAGCTCAGGGCCTGGGTCTGTCCGGTCTGCAGCAGCCGGCTGCCCAGCATCACCTTGTCGCTTTTGGGAATGTAGTGGCGGGCCATCGCATCGGGGTCACGGGCGGTCTTTTCGGCCAGCAGGCCGAGTTCCTCGAGCGAGCCGGGGAGACCGATGGCGAAGTTGTGCGGCATGTTGTCGGTGTTGGTAAACCGAAACTCGACCGGCTTGCCCGCCTGCACGGCGATCCGTTCCTTGTCGAAGATCATCCGGTGCGGCACCGTGCCGATGGCGATCACGCGGACGTTGAGGTTCTTGAGCCGGAGGTTGAGGGCCTTGGCCTGGTCGGGCTTGAGTCGTGTCGAGAGGGCTCGGGCCAGTGCCATGGCGTCGGTCGCGGCCGGACCGGTGCGGAAGCTGGCGGGCATGCCGCTGAGATAGCCGACAATGTTGTCGACCACCGGGCCGATTTCGGTGGCGGGCCAGTTCTTGACCGGCACGCCTCGCAGGGCGCGGATGGCCGCGGGCCGGTTGCGACCGGCCTTGATCAGCGCCGCCAGGTCAGCGACCTTGCGGGCGTCGTGTCCGGAGATGGAGGCCAGGGCTCCGATGGCCACGTCGTGCAGCGTTTCACCGCCACCGACCGACAGCGACGTTGTGGGAATGGGCCGCTTGCCGAACCCCGGGCCTCGCCAGTTGATCCGCAGACCGTCACTTCCGCCGTTGTCGAAGTAGGTGACCACCAGCGGATGGGCTCCGGCAGGCAGGTTGATGGCCCCGGATTTCTCGACCATGCCGTGCAGGCCGTCGTTGTTGACAACCAGTTTGTTTCCGACATAGATCCGGGAGCCGTCATCCGAATTGGCAAAGAAGACGTAACGGCCTGACTTGGGGATGTGGATCGAGCCGGTGAACCGCAGCGCGAACTTGTCGTTCTGCTTTTTTTGCGGCACGTTCTTGATGATGGCCGGGACCACCCCGCTGGCCTTGGGTGTCATCGCGGCGAGCGTTTCAATCGCGACGTTGCCAGCACTGGGGAAGAAGTAGTCGACCTTGATGCCCTGTTGTTCGAGCGCCGAGCCGGACTGTTCGGCCTTGAGCGCACTCGGCAGGTCCACCGTCAGCGGCTGGACCTTCTCGTAGAGCTGGCTGCGGAGTTTTGTGTTGGCGATGGCCGGCACGGCGTCCAGGAAGTCTCGCAGCCGGGCCTTGCTGGTCGAAGTGGCCAGCAAGGCGTCGTCACCATTGCCGTCGGCGGTGATCCAGGCGACCAGCGCCAGCCGTCGGATCGCATCGTTCTTGGCCGAAACGGCAAGCTTCTCGATCCGGCCGGCGACGGTTGCCAGGTCCTTTTTCGGTTGAGAGGCCAGCAGGGATCCGATCGTCGCCAGCCCGGTCGACTTGTTTCCGTCACGTTCTTCGAGCAGGTCCAGCAGCAGCCCGGTTGGGGCCGTCTTGCGGATTGCCGCCAGCGCGACCAGCGATTTCCTGAGACTGGCAGCCGGGACATTGGGCCTCGAGAGGATCGCCTCGTGCACGGCCTCGGTCGGCTTGAGCTTCAGCAGGTCGGGGACACTGGCGTTGCGGAGAACGTAGGCCTGGGCAGCCCGGGAAAGTGGTTTTCCGGTCGAGACGGCTTCCTGGACGATCTTGTCAACAGCCAACTCGCTGCGAGCGAAGTTGAGGACGGCGTTGAGTTCGGCGTCGGTGGGCCGGGTCGCCGCTTCGAAAACTGCTTCGGCGGCTGCCAGGCGTTCGAACGACACGGCGGCCTTGACCGCTTCGGCACGTACCAGTGGCGACTTGTCACGGGAACCGGCAACCAGCAATTTCTGCCAACCGGGAACTTTCTCGCCCCAGTGTCCGAGTGTGCGGATGGCCGCTGCGCGGATCTTCTGTTCGTCGGCTTCCAGGACTCGCTTCAGCAACGCTTCGTCAGCCACGCGGTGCTCTTCGAAGACCCACAGGCACTCGAGCAGGGCCTGGGCCTCGTCGCGTTTCAGGGAGACCTTGTTGACGTCCAGCGTCTTGGCGAAGGCGCCGACCTGGGTCACCACGTCTTCGGTCTTGCGTCCGCTGAGTTCCAGTCGGGCACGGTAGCGGACGCTGTTGGCCGTCGAGAACAGGTTCTCGCAAACCTGTGCGATCGGCTTGCCCTTCATCTTGACGGCCGGCATCAGTGGCCGGCCGGGATAGCTGACACGGTAGATTCGTCCATGGGCCGCATCCCGGTTCGGGTCTCGCATGTTGTGCTGCATGTGTCCGATCAGGACGTTGCACCAGTCGGAGACATACAGGGCGCCGTCGCCCCCGATCTCGATGTCGGTCGGACGGAAGTTGGGGTCCGAGGAAACGAGGATTGGCTCGATCTCTTTCGCGGTGATGTCGGCCCCGTTGAAGCTGACCTCGTGTTGCAGGACGCCCTGGAACCCGATCGTGTTGCAGATCAGGAAGTTGCCGTTGGTGTTCTCGGGGAAGTGGGGGCTGGAGAGGAAACCTGTGGCGGCCACCGGGCGGACGCGCTTCGGGAACCACTTCTTGTTCCCTCGGCCCTTGCCGATATTGACGTAGCTTCCGGTGCCGCCGGTACCGTCGTTGGCGAACTGGAATCCCCATCGGTCAAAGGCGTCGCCGTGCGGGTTGGGGCCGATTGGGAAGTGAAACTCGACCTCGAACGTCCTCGGGTTGAAGCGGTGCACACCCGACTGGGCCGATCGGTAGGTGCGGGTGGGGGTTTCCATGTTGGCGATGTTGAAGATGCCTCGCGACCAGTACAGCCAGCCATCAGGGCCGATCACCAGGGCGTTGGCCGAGTGGTGGGTGTCGGCACTGGAGATGCCCTGGAGCATGCGGATCTTCACGTCGGCCTTGTCGTCCCCATCGGTGTCCTTGAGGAACCAGATCTCCGGCGCGGCGGCCACCAGCATGCCACCGCCCCAGAACTCGAAACCGGTCACGCTGTTGAGCTTGTCGGCAAAAACCACGCAGCGGTCAGCCACGCCGTCACGGTCATCATCGGGCAGGCAGAGAATCCGGTCGGTGCGAGGCTTGGTGGGGTTCCAGTGAGGGTAGGACGGCCAGACCGAGGCGAACAGGCGGCCGTCGGTGTCGACGGCCATCTGTACCGGGTTGATCAGCTCGGGGAATTTCTCCTCGGAGGCGAACAGGTTGACCTCCATTCCCTTGGCCACCCGCATTCGCTCGATGGCCTTGCGGCCACCCAGGTAGGGATGTCGACCGCCGGCCAGTGATCCCGGCTTGTTCGTCTTGACCACCAGGAGTCCGGGGATGTTGTTGTCGACGACCTTGTGTTTCCGCCCGGCGGCGACCGCCCAGATCTTTTCGTCCCGGTTGCCGGTCATCACGTCGAAGATCTGCATCTCGCGCTGCATCACGTCGGCGTTGGACTGGCCGAACCAGGCCAGTCGCGAACGGCCTCCGAAGACGTTGTAGCCGTCGACGACCCGGTAACGGCTGAACCAGTAGTAGCTCTTGTCGAGAACCGCGGTCCGCAGCTTTCCGATCTCGGCGCTCTCCCGCAGAGAACTCTTCGCGTTCCCAAAGACCTGCTGCATGATCACGTCGGCCAACATCCGGTTGCCGTGATCGAGCAGGTGGATCCCGTTGAGGGTCAGCGGGGTGGCGTTTTCCCGGTAGAGCTTCTGCGAGGGGGCGAAGAGGTCCACGAAGGGGGTCTTGCTGGCAGCACAGACTTCCTTCATCGCCTTGGTGTACATGGCCAGGTGCCGGTTGTTGTGGCTGCCGTCGGGAAGGTTGGGGCTCTTGAGATCTTCGTGGGCGATGGGTGAGAAGACGATGACTTGAGGTGCGGACTTGCCGTTGTATTTCTGGCCTTTCATGCCCGAGAGCATGTCACCGAGATCCTTGCGGAATCCGGCAAGTCCGGGTTCACCACGGAGCGCCTCGTTGTATCCGAAGAAGCAGAACACGACGTCGGCCTTGACCTTGGTCAACCACTGGTCGGTGCTGCCGAAGTTGGCCGATCGCGGGCGGGTTTTTACCTCGTCACCGGTGAAGCCGAGATTCCGGATCGACAGGCGGTGCTGCGGGAACTCGGCCTGCAGATAGGTTTCCAGCCACCCGTGGTGCTGCATGCGGTCGGCCAGGTTGTTGCCGATGATCGCGATGTGCGCGCCGGGGTTGAGTTGAACCAGTTCTGCGGCGGAGGCCAGTCGGGGGACGAGCGTGGTGGCGACGATGAGGGCCGGGACAAGCGTCCGGGACAGCAGGGGGTATGTCGACATCGTGAAGGTCCCTCGTCTGGATGGCACGGGGCGAGTGTGAGGAATCAGAAAAACGGCCCGGCGGTCGAAGTGACCGCCGGGCCGGAAAACACGTCTGGAAGGACGAGCTGGGAAGCGGCCGTGGGCCTACTTCTTCTTTTTCTTCTTCTTGTCGTCCTTCTTTTTCTTCTTGTCGTCTTTCTTGGCAGCCTTCTTCTTTGCCGGAGGCTTGCTGGCCTTCTCGAACTTGGCCTTGGCATCAGCAGCGGCCTTGGTGGCGGCGTCGAAGGCTTTCTTCGAATCGTCGCCCTTCTTCTTGGCGTCAGCAGCGGCCTTGGCAGCTGCGTCGGAGGCCTTCTTCGCGGCGTCGGCCTTCTTCTTGGCTTCGCCGTTGGCCTTGTCGGCAGCCGCCTTGGCCGTGGTGGCCTTCTTCACCGCCTCGGCGGTCTTCTTCTTGTCGTCGTCGGTCTTGGCGTCCTTGGCCTTGGCCTGGGCGTCGGTCAGTGCCTTGGCCGCGGCATCAGCCTTGGTCTTGGCCCCGGCGGCATCCTTGGCCGTGGTGTCAGCGACCTTCTTGGCGGCGTCAGCCTTGGTCTTGGTGTCGGCAGCAGCCTTGGCAGCGGTGTCGGCGGCCTTCTTGGCCTCGGGCACCTTCTTGGCCGCGGTTTCGGATTCGGTCTTCAACGCTGCGAGAGCTCGCTTGGCATCGATCGCCGCCCGCCGTTTTTCGATCTCCGGGTCAGGGATCACTCGCAGTCCGGCCACGGCCGTCTTGATCGTCTTGATCCCGCCCTCGCTGATCTTGGTTTCCCAGATGTAGAGCTTCTTGAGCTTCTTGAGTCCGGCGAGGTGCTTGAGTCCCGCGTCGGTCACGGCAGTGCCGTAGACGTTGAGATACTGGAGGTTGGCGAGCCCCTTGAGATGGGCCAGGCCGGCGTCGGTGACCTTGGTCTTCTCGAGGTGCAGTCGTTCGAGGCTTCCCAGGCCGGCGATCGCCGCCAGGCCCGCGTCGGTCACCTCGGTCCCCCGCAGGTTCAGCGAGTGAATGTGCTTGATCTTCTTGAGAGGTTCGAGCTGCTTGTCACCGATCTTGCCGTCGGCGAGATGGTAGGCGACATCGAGGCGGCCGTCGTTCTGAGCGACTTCGAGCACCGAGCCGCCCAGCTTCTTGATCGCTGCGACAGCGGCCTTTTCGGCGGCACTGAGCACGACCTTTGGCGGAGCCTTCTCTTCCTTCTTCTCGGTTTTCTTTTCAGCCTTCTTGGCGTCCTTCTTGGCGTCCTGGGCCACGGCAGCCAGCGGTCCGCCAGCCAAAAGTGCCAGTGTCAAGAGTGCGATCAAGCTCCGCATGCCAGTCTCCTTCGCGATCATCCCGAAGATGTTTGTGGTGTTTCCATGAGTCGTCGGCGTGCGGGCGTGGCCCGCGACGACGTGCTGGATTGTACCACCACGGTGGCCAGTACGGAAAGCAAGCGGCCATCGCCAGAGACTCGGATCTGGTCTCGCCCCGGTTGGTGCAATGGACTACCTTTCCGCCTCCCGCAGCCGTTTCGAGTTCGCCCGATGTCGACGGTTTCCGTTTCTCGACCGACTTTTTCGCCGATTCATCGGCTGGGCGCCCTGGTTCTGGACTGGGTCGAATCGGTTGGCGACTTTTCCCTGTTTGCCATCGGTGTCCTGGGCCAACTGGTATCAGGGCGGCCGCGTCGCCGTGTGCTGCTGGAGACGATGTACGTCGTCGGAGTGGGCAGTATTCCGGTGGTGGTTGTCACCGGTGTGTTCATCGGAATGGTCCTGGCGGTCCAGGGCTACGATTCCTTCCATCACCTGGGCATGGAGACCCGGATCGGTTCGGTGATCAATGTCTCGCTGGTCAAGGAACTCGGCCCGGTGTTGGCCGCGACCATGCTGGCCGGTCGAGTGGGCAGTGCGATGGCTGCTGAACTGGGCACGATGCGGGTGACCGAGCAGATCGATGCGATCCGCGCCCTGGGCGCCAATCCGGTCGGGCAGCTTGTCGTACCGCGTTTTCTGGCCTGCTTCCTGTTGATTCCCGTTTTGACCATCGTGGCCGACACCGTCGGGATTGTCGGTGGCTGGCTGTTTTCGACGCAGGCCCTGGACGTCAACAGCCACTTCTACTGGGCCCACAGCCGCGCCTTCGTGACCGCTTTCGATGTGGCCACCGGTTTGATCAAGAGTGTTTTCTTCGGCGGGGCGATCGCACTGGTCGCCTGTTACCACGGATTTCACTGCCGAGCCGGTGCCAAGGGAGTCGGCCGGGCGGCGACCGTTTCGTTCGTCGTTTCGTTTGTCGCGATCCTGGCCCTGGATTTCTTTCTCGGCCTGTTGCTCAACACCAGCTACCGACTTGCCTATCCGCAGTTGCCGTCGTTGCTGTAAGCGCCGGCCGAATCGAACGTGTTCCATGAGAATCACCGCGTGTCGACTCTCGCCTTGAACCCAGGTCCGGATCCCGGCTCGCCGACGGTCGTCGAACCGGTGTCGTTGCGTGCTGTCGGACGGCGATTTGGCAGCCAGGAAGTGTTGCGGAACCTGACGCTGAGCGTGCGCAGCGGCGAGACGCTGGTGGTGATCGGCGAGAGTGGCTGCGGGAAAAGCGTCACGTTGAAATTGATGATCTCTCTGCTGGATGCGACGTCCGGTGAAGTGTGCTGGGAGGGGCACGATGTGGCCGGGTTGTCTCGAACCGAACGCGATCGTCATCGCCTGCGGTTCGGGTACCTGTTCCAGAACTCGGCCCTGTTCGACAGTTTTGATGTGTTCGAGAACGTCGCTTACGGTTTGCGAGAGTCCGCGGACCGGAGCGAGGCGGAGATCCGCGCAGTGGTGGTCGAGCGGTTGGAAGAGGTGGGGCTGGATGCCGGGATCTGTTCGAAGAAGCCGGCCGAACTCTCGGGCGGAATGCGGAAGCGGGTGGCGCTGGCCCGGGCGCTGGCGCTGGAGCCGGCGGTGATGCTCTACGACGAACCGACCACGGGGCTCGACCCGGTGATGACCGGCGTGATCAACCGCCTGATCTGCCAGGTTCGCGGGCGTCGTTCGGTGACCAGTGTCGTCGTGACACATGATCTCTCGACGGTACGGGCCGTGGCCGATCGGGTGGTGATGCTCGAGCCGGTCTCGCGACTGGCACCCGACGAACCACAGGCCATTTTCTCGGGGACGGTTGCCGAGGCCTTCGCGTCGAATGACTCGCGGGTGGCGGCCTTCATGCAGGGCGGTGATGCGTCGTGGGAAAGGGAGGTCGGATGACCGAGCGACAATTGCAGTTTCGGGTTGGACTGGTGGTGATCATCGCCGGTGTCTGTGCGGCGGTGATGATTCTCCAGTTCGGCGAATTTGGGGCGTTCTGGCGGAAACCGGTCACCGTGGCTGTGCATTTCAGTTCGGCTGCGGGTGTGCAGCCGGGCGGGCCTGTCGAGATGAACGGAGTGACCATCGGGTCGGTCCGAAACGTGTCAATCGATCGCAAGCGAGGCGGAGCTCGGGTGATCGTGGATCTCGAGCCGAAATTCGACATCCGCACCGATGCTCGGCCACGCCTGGTCCAGTCATTGTTTGGCGACACGACGGTGGAGTTCACGGCCGGTGGGCGAGGGAGGCCGGTCCGCACCGGTGACCGACTGGAGGGAGACCTCCCGGTTGATCCCCTGCAGATGGTCGCGAAGCTCGACGAACAGCTCCGACAGACGATGGCCTCGTTCGCGGAAACCAGTGGCCAGTGGTCGGAGGTGGCCAAGAACATCAACGGCCTGGTTGGTGGACGGCGGGGCGAGTTGGAGCGGGCCGTCAGGCAGTCGGCCGAGGCGCTTCAGCAGTTCTCGCGGACGATGTCCACGGCCAACGACCTGTTCTCCAGTGCCAACCAGGTGATTGGCGACCCGAAGCAGCAGCAGAATCTCCGTCGCTCGCTCGACGCGTTGCCACGACTGGTCGGGGAGACCGAGATGACCTTGCGCACCGTCCGCAAGACCGTGCTGACAGTGAACACGAATCTCGAGAACCTCCAGGGGGTGACCGATCCACTGGCGAGGCGGGGAGGATCGATTGTGGGGCGTCTCGACAAGACCCTCGGCAATCTCGAATTGCTCACCACCGACCTGGCGAGATTCTCTCGGACGGTCAACACTCCCGACGGATCGTTGACTCGCCTGGCTCGTGATCCCTCGCTGTATCGCAATCTCAACGGCTCGGCCAGTTCGTTGTCGGTGCTTCTGAAGAACCTCGAACCGGTCATTCGCGACCTGAGGATCTTCAGTGACAAGGTGGCGCGTCACCCCGAGTTGCTTGGTGTTCGGGGGGTGTTGAAGGGCAGCGCCGGGGTCAAGGAAGTGCCCCGATCGGCACAGTCGCCGACTCGACCGAAGCGGTGAGTCAGTTCCCGATTCTCGCCTCGTTTCGCAGCGAGTTGGCTCGATCGATGAGCTCGTTCTGAGGAACGACCACCTGCGGCTGAAGTGTGAACCTCATCTCGCGACGATCCGACACACTGCCCGGCGAAAGGTTGTCGGAGAAGAAGTCGAGCGGAGGCAGTTGGTACCACGGCGGTGCCAGGGGAACCTTGAATGTCTGTGTCTCGAAACCCGGCTTGACCAGGCGGACCTCGCGGGTGGCGTAGTAGGTGAAGTCGACCGCTGTGGGGGTGAATCCGGCTTCCTTGCCGTCAACAAACACCTGCGCGCCGGTTGGCTGGCTGCGGATCGTCAACCGGCGATGAACGCATCCGGACGAGGCGATGATGCCCAGGGAGACTAGCAGCAGGACATTTCGGCAGAACGGCGTCACGAGCCGGGCTCCAGCGTTTCCGTGCGGGGCGGGATGATAGTGCGGGACCCCGTGATGCGGCAAGACCGTTCGGCGGCCGCGGCTGACCTCTTGCCGCCACCTTTAACCGGATGATAGACTCGCCCGGCAGTTCCGCCCCGCCGCCCGTGAACAAGGAGGTCACGATGGTTTTGGCCCGATCGATTCGGCGCAAGCTGATCGTGGGGCTCGCCCTCGTGCTGGTGATGATGGCCACGCTGTCGATCAGCGGGCTGGGAGGACTGTGGTCCTACCGGCAGGCGGTTCGCGAACTGAACTTCAGCGTCTTCGAAGCTCCCGACCGTGAACGGCTCGAAGCCGAAATCGCGGTGCTGGCGACCCCGTTGCTCGATGACGGACTGGCCGTCTCGCGACAGGTTCTCGCCGAACGTCATCGGGAGGCGGTCGAGGCGTTGTCGGTGTACCGGATGCGTTGGGGGCGGTTGACCCCGTCCCCGACGACGCTGGCCAACCGGTCGGTGTCGCAGCAGTTGCTGGGACAGCTTCAGCGCCAACTGGAGGAGATGGGCCGGACACTGTCGGGAACCGGGAGGCTGGAGGCAGCCGAGAGGCGACTTCTTCGGGTTCAGGTGGCAGGGAGCCTGAGGACGGCCAGGTCGTTGCCGGATCCACGGACGGGTTTGACTGGTCGATTGCGGGCCGCTGACCGGGAACTGGCCTCGCGGACTCGGTGGCTGGTTGGGTCGACCATTGCTGCGGCACTGTTGTTTGTCACCTTTGTCCATGCCGGATACCGCTGGGTCTTCCAGCCGATCCGGGCGTTGCACGAAGGGGCACGTCGGGTGGCGCAGGGAGACCTGGATTACCGCGTCGAGTTGTCCACACGGGACGAGATGGCCGAACTGGCCGAATCTTTCAACCAGATGACCGACCGGTTCCGCGATATTCGAGACGACCTGGACGGACAGGTTCGTGATCGCTCGCGTCAGTTGGTCCGTTCGGAACGACTCGCCGGCGTGGGGTTCCTGGCCGCGGGTGTGGCTCACGAGATCAACAATCCGCTGGCGGCAATTGCGATGGCCGGCGAGAGCCTGCAGGAGCGGCTTGAGGCACTGCTGGGGCAGGCCGCACCGGACGAGCAGTCGGTGATCCGGCAGTATGCCGAGATGATCGGTCGCGAGGCGTTCCGGTGCCAGGAGATCACCGCCCGGCTGTTGGACTTCTCGAGAGGACAGGATACCTCCCGGGCTCCCCACGACCTGGTCAAACTGGTCAACGAGGTACTTGCCCTGGTGGGGCACATGAGCCGGTTCCGCAATCGCACGATCACCTTCAACGCCCGCGGACCGTGCCCGCTGGAGATCAACGGACCGCAGATCAAGCAGGTGGTGCTCAACCTGGTTGCCAACGCGCTTGAATCGACAGGCGAAACCGGGCGATTGGACATCGACCTGGTCAACCAGACCGATCACGTCGTCCTGAATTTTTCCGACGACGGATGTGGGATGACAACCGAGACCATCGAGAACCTGTTCGAGCCGTTTTACACGACGAAGTCCACGGGGCAGGGGACCGGCCTGGGCCTTTCCATCAGCCATCGGATCATCAGCGATCACGGTGGGACGATCGAGGCAACCAGTGCGGGGCTGGACTTGGGCAGCCAGTTCCGACTGCAACTGCCACGTCGGCCCGAGGGAGGCGAATCCGACTGGGTCGGAGCTCCGGTGAGAGAGGCGAGCCAGCGCGATCACAAAAGCGTCGGCAAGAACAATTGAGACCGGTGGGGAATTCTGGTAAGAGGAACGCCTTGACGCGGTCACGGTGGACCTCGAGCATCGGAATCCACGAAACCAGGGAGTGGGCAACGGCGTGGACAGCAAGGACGCTGGTGAACAAGCAGTGGTGAACCCGTTGCGGGTGCTGTTTGTCGACGACGAGGCACCGATCCGAGAGGTGATGCGGATCGAGTTGCCGCGGATGGGGCACGAGGTGACCGTTTGCGAGGACGGCGAGACGGCTCTCGAGGTGCTGGCCGAACACCATTTTGATGCGGCCATCGTCGACCTGAAGATGCCGGGAATCTCTGGCTGGGAAGTCACCGACCACATCAAGCAGGTCTCGCCCGAAACGTTTGTGGTCATCCACACCGGTCACGGTGACATGCACCAGGCGATCGAAGCTGTTCGCCACCGCGCCAACGATTTTCTCAACAAGCCCTGCAAGCTGGTCGACATCCAGCGGGCCTTGGCCCGGGCTGCCGAGTGGCGACAGCAGAGCCGCAAGACACAGGCACTGGAAACCCGGTTGAAGGCGATCGAAGGCTCGACCGAGCTGGTGGGCCAAACCCCGGCGATGCAACAGGTTGCCACGCTGATCGAACGCGTGGCTCCAACCGACTCGAGTGTTCTGGTGCTGGGCGAGACCGGGACCGGAAAGGAGCTGGTCGCCCGCCGGGTCCACGAATTGAGCGCGCGGAGCGAGATGCCCTTCGTTCCGGTCAACTGTGGAGCGTTGCCCGAACACCTCGTAGAGAGCGAGTTCTTCGGGCACCGCAAGGGAGCCTTCACCGGCGCCGACCGATCGCGGACAGGGTTGTTCGAGGTTGCTCACGGTGGCACGTTGTTCCTCGATGAGCTCGGGGAACTCGACAAGCCGATGCAGGTCAAGTTGCTGAGATTTCTCGAGTCGGGCGAGATTCGGCGCGTGGGTGAGAACGAGCCGATTCATGTTGATGTGCGAATCGTCTGTGCGACCAATGGTGACCTGGCCGAAATGGTTGCCGACGGCGGGTTTCGCGAGGACCTTTATTTCCGGGTCAACACGTTCGAGATTCCTCTGCCGCCGTTGCGAGACCGCAAGCCGGACCTGCCGCTGCTGGCTGCCGCGTTGTTGACGCGGGCCAGGAAACGTCCGGTCGACGACGACGAGGAGTTGTCGGCTGAGGTGTTGGCCGGATTGGCGGACCATGACTGGCCGGGCAATGTTCGTGAACTGGCCAATGCGATTGAACACGCGGTGATCATGGCGGGTGACCGCCCGGTCTCCGTCGAACACCTGCCGCAGCAACTGGCCACCAGTCGGCCCGGGATCATCTCGACCTTTGTCATGCCGAGCGGGGCGATGACCCTGCGCGAGGTCGAACGGCAGGTCGTGCTTGGCGTGCTCGACAAGCACGGCGGTGACAAGCGGATGGCCGCCGAGGAACTCGGCATCGCCTTGAAGACGATGTACAACAAGTTGAACCAGTACAACGCCAGCGCCGTCGGCGAGTCGTCGGAAATCGTCTCGACCGATTGACGCTGGACCATTTGGGTGCCCGACGATGACCACCGTCCTGGCGATCCACGCTCACCCGGATGACATCGAATTCCAGTGTGCCGGTACGCTGTTGAGGCTGGCGGAGGGAGGGATCGAGGTCCATGTGGCGACGATGACTCCTGGGGACTGCGGAAGCGCCGAGTTGTCGGCCGACGAGATTGCCGATGTGCGGCGGTCCGAGGCGGCTCGAGCGGCTGCTCTGCTTGGTGCCGAATACCGTTGCCTGGAGTTTCGGGACCTTTCGATCTGCTTCGACAATCCCTCGCGGAGGCGGGTGGCAGAATACCTGAGGTGTGTCCGCCCCGACATCGTGCTGACGGCTCCGCCGGTGGATTACATGCCTGATCACGAGGTGACCAGCCTGCTGGTCCGTGATGCCTGTTTCAATGCCCCGATTCCCAACTACTTGACCGGCGCGGACGACCCCGCGGATCCGATCGGCGGCATCCCTCACCTGTACTACGTCGATGCGGTGGAAGGGGTGGACTGGTACGGTGAGTCACAGCCGGCGGGAATCGTTGTCGATGTCAGTGAAGTGTTTGAGCGGAAGCTCGAGATGCTGGCGTGTCACGAGTCTCAACGGAGCTGGCTGTTGAAACAGCACGGCATGGACGAGTACCTGGAGAGTTGCCGGAGGTGGGGAGGCGAGAGAGGGGCGGAGATTGGCGTGGCTTACGGTGAGGCGTTCCGGCAGCATCGTGGTCATCCTTATCCCGGTGACGACCGATTGAGCCAACTGCTGTCGGCGGTAGCCGAGTGACCTCGACATCGGCCACGTGATGGGTCAGAATCGGGCCGAAGTCGAAAGTCGGCAGTCCGGCTGGACGACCGAAACGGATGGAGCACAGCGACGATGACCGATGACGCCACCGCAACCGAACCCATCTTCAGCGCGGCCGAAGTCGCAGCGTTTGAAGAGTCCGACAAGAGCGTAGGGAAGGCGATCGGCCTGATGCTGGCTGCCCTGTTCAGCCTGTTCGTTCCCCTGATGCTCAGTTTCTGGCTGGGGGTCGGGACCACTTCCTCGGTGGTGAGCGACGACAAGGCGGCAGCGAGCGCTGATGCGGCCGCCGATCCGAAACACGAGTCGACTCCGAAGCACGATTGACTAGGCTTCGTCGACCGCGACGATGTCGTGAACCGGTTCCGGTCCGTTGAGCCGTTGCCGTGCGGTTTCGGCCCACGGGCCGCGGTTGTCGAAGGTGAGATAACGTTCCCAGTGGGGGATCGCCTCGTCGGTACGATCGAGTCCGTGCAGGATCTCGCCCTTGTGCCAGTGTGCGTCGGGGAAGTCCGGATGCACCTCGAGGGCCACCTCGAACGCGTCGAGTGCCGCCTCGTGTTCACCCAGCTCGGCATGCAGGCAACCCAGTTGGGTCCAGGCCTCGATGTAACCGTGGTCGTGTTCGACCGCCGCATGGTAGCGTTCCAGGGCCGCCCGAGACCGTCCGCAGCGATAGAGCGCTTCGGCAAGATGGAAATGGGCCTCGGCTTCGTCGGGACGTTCCATCAGGCACATCCGGAATGCCTCGATCGACTCCTCGGCCGCATCCTCTTCGAGCAATTCCCGGCCCTGGTCGAACCAGTCACGGAACCCCCAGTGCTCGTGCGGTCGACTGGGACTCCAGTCGGTCATTGGCAGCCGACTGCGGGCCTCGCTCACGTGTTCGGTTGTCGTTGGTGAATCGTCATCGAATCCCAGCAGCCGCTGGCCGCTGGCCGGTTCGATCAATCCGTGTTGGTCTCGGAAGACGATTCGTGAGTCGTGGGCGAGCATCTCGAGCTGGTCGATCGAGCGTTGGCCGTTGCGGAAAAGGGGGGCAAGTTGTCCGAGGCTTCTCTCGATCTCGCTCCGTGGTACGCCTTGGGCCAGCAGTTCACTGAGCCGCCTGGCGCTGGCGACATCCTGGAACGAGAAATACGGAAGCCGGTGGACTCGTCGGAGCGGCGTGATCAGTCCGGCACGGTCCCAGCGACGGATCAGGTGAACAGACACTCCCAGCAGGTTGCTGAGCATCGCAGGCGTGTAGGCCTTGTGGATCTCGGTTCGTGTCTCATCCAGACCGAGCAGATGCAACCACTCGGACTCGGTGATTGTTCTCAGGGGTAGCCCCTGGCGGGCCAGGTTGTTGGCGTCCTGCCACTTGACCGACGGTTGTCCGTTGGCCTCCAGTGGCCAACCTTCCTCACCGACGACCAGCATCGTGGTCTGGCGGTTGACGTGTTGCGTCGAGGTGCCGCCGTGGTTGTTGACCAATTCCATCGCTTCGGCGTGTGTCATCGACGCCAGGACCCCGGTGAAGGCCACTTGCTCGGCTTGCAGGCAGGGTGAGCCGGCCAGCGGGGCAGGGGAGGGCGAGGGGGCGGACTCTGGCCTGTGTTCGGTCACTGTCTGGGCGACGGAGAAGGGGTTGGAAGAGAGACGATAGTGGCAAAACGCTGCGGCGAGGTCTATAAACAGTCGGTCTTGAGCGAAAGGATGGAGTCGCGGGGAGCTGAAAGTCGAGGGCGCGAGACGAGGCTCGCAGATCCGGTGCGGCAATTCAAGTTGATCGGGCCGATCCCGTGGAGGACGGCCGGGGAAGGGAGTCCGGCGAGCGATGAGTGATCTTCAGCAGAAGGATTCGGCGGTCTGGGATGCGATTCAGGCTGAACGCGTCCGGCAGACCGACGGGCTCGAGTTGATCGCATCAGAGAACTACACCAGTGCTGCGGTGATTGAGGCGGCCGGCAGCGTGCTGACCAACAAGTACGCCGAGGGGTATCCCGGGCGGCGGTACTACGGTGGCTGCGAGCACGTCGACGACGTCGAGAGCCTGGCGAGGGACCGGGCGTGCGAGTTGTTCGGTGCCGAGCACGCCAACGTTCAGCCTCACTCGGGCAGCCAGGCCAACATGTCGGTCTACCTGACTGAACTGGAACCTGGTGACACCTACCTGGCGATGGACCTGGCCCACGGCGGGCACCTGACTCACGGAATGCACCTGAATTTCTCGGGCCAGCTGTACAACGTGGCTCATTACGGTGTTCGTGAGGATGACCATCGGATCGATTACGACCAGGTCGCCTCGATGGCCCGTGAGTTGAAGCCCAAGATGATCGTGGCCGGTGCCAGTGCGTATCCGCGGGAGATCGACCACCCGAAGTTCGCCGAAATCGCTCGCGAAGTGGGAGCCCTGTTGATGGTCGACATGGCGCACTACGCCGGCTTGGTGGCTGCCGGGCTGCACAACAATCCGGTCGAGGTGGCCGACTACGTGACGTCGACCTCTCACAAGACTCTCCGTGGCCCGCGTGCGGGGTTCGTGCTGACCCGCGAGGCCAATGCCCGGAACCTGGATCGTTCGATCTTTCCGGGCATGCAGGGCGGGCCGTTGTGCCACATCGTGGCTGGCAAGGCCGTCTGTTTTGGCGAGGCGCTGGAGCCGGCCTTTCGCGAATACGCCCAGTCGGTCATCGACAATGCCCAGGTGCTGGCCGAAACGCTGGTGGCCGGAGGACTGCAGCTGGCCAGCGGGGGGACCGACAATCACCTGATGCTGGCTGATGTCACGCCGGTTGGATTGACCGGGAAGATCGCCGAGGAGTCACTCGACCGAGCTGGAATCACGGTCAACAAGAACATGATTCCCTTCGACCAGCGGAAGCCACTGGATCCCAGTGGGGTCCGGATCGGGACCGCCGCGTTGACCACCCGGGGAATGGGCACCGACGAGATGCAGCGGGTCGGCGCCTGGATTCTCGAAGTGCTCGGTGCGGCTGACGACGAATCGGTCGGCGAAAAGGTGCGGGGCGAAATCGCGACCTTCTGCGGCGATTTCCCGGTGCCCGGAATTTCCTAGCCGGTCGACTCAGTCACTGCCCAGTACCTGCAGGTCGTCGACCGCGATGACCGAGTTGAGGCTGCCCGAGCGGAAGCCCTCGAGGTCGATGGTCACAAAGGCGAAGCCCAGTTCACGGAGCTTCGCGGTGATCGCCAGGCGGTTGGATGTCTCGAGCAGCCGAGGCAACTCGTCGATGGAGACCTCGATGCGAGCCAACTCGTTGGCTTCGTGCCGGACCCGAAATTCGAGCAGTCCGAATTCCTCGCGGAGGTACTTTTCGGCTTCGTCCACTCGCCGGACCCGTTCGGTTGTCACTCCGACCCCGTAGGCGATGCGGCTTGACAGGCAGGGCATGGCCGGTTTGTCCCAGACCGGCAGGTCCCAGTGCTGAGCCAGGTCGCGAACATCCTGCTTGGTCATCCCGACATCCAGCAGTGGGCTGCGAACGGCGTGTTCGCCGGCGGCAACCATCCCGGGCCGGTGGTCCCCCTGGTCGTCGACGTTGGCGCCGTTGGCGATGACATCGACGTCGAGCTGGGGAAGGATATGCCCCAGGCGAGTGTAGAGTTCGGTCTTGCAGAAGTAGCAGCGGTTGGGTTCGTTCTTCAGGTAGTCGGGATTGTCGAACTCCTCGGTTTCGATCACGACGTGGCGAATCCCAATCTGCTGGGCCAATTGTTCGGCCTGCTCCCGTTCGCCGCTGGCCAGGCTGGGGCTGACGGCCGTCACCGCTACCGCGTCGTCACCACAGGCCTGTTGGGCAGCCCGGGCCACCACGGTGCTGTCGACGCCGGCCGAAAAGGCTACCGCGACCCGACCGTAGCTGGCCAACGTGGCCAGCAACGTCTCGAGCTTCTCGTACAGGGCAGGGGGGAGAGCCTCGGTCATCGGTCGAGGGTCCACCTCGGTGCTTGTTGTGATCGGATTCACCTCGATGCTAGCACAGCCCCGAGGGTCGGCTCAACGACTTCCGGTCACGGGCAGGGGCGATTCCGCGGACGATGATGGGCCGGTCTTTACCGGTCCGGGTGATCGCCTATACTGAAGTCACCGACAGGGACGGTCGGGGGCTGTTTGAATGGACGGCATCCGTCGAGACGGCTGCCGTTGCTGGTCAACGGGTGATACGGGGCTGCGGTGCCATGAAGGCAGAACGAGCGACCGGATTTCGAGTGTCGTTGGTGGTGACCACGCTGTTGGTGTTGGTCGTGATCGACCATGCGGTAGCTGCGCCGACCGCGGCACAACGGCGGCAGTTGGTCGTCGCTCGCCGCACGATCACCCGGGCCAGTGGCCTGATTCGTCGCAAGAAGTTCAAGGATGCGGAGAAGCTACTGGGTGAAGCAGAGGCGGCGATCAAGAAGGTGATCGAAGCGGCCGAGTTGAAGCCGAACGACCGCTCGGTTGCCGGCCTGCTGAAATTCCTCGAACTGCAGAAACGGCAGTTGTCCCGGAAACGTGGGGACAAGCCGAAACCGGCTTCTGCCAAGGCGGTGAGCTTCGTCAAGGACGTTGCTCCGATCCTGGCGTCGCGTTGTGGGACCTGCCACGGCAATCGCGCTTCCGGCCGCCTGCGGCTGGACACTTTTGCCGGCCTGGCCAAAGGGGGCCGCAGTGGACCGGCGGTCAAGGCGGGCAACGTCAAGGCCAGCCCGCTGTTGCTGAGGATTGCGGCTCCCAATGCCGCACAGAGAATGCCCAAGAACGGTGCCGCCCTGACCCGCGAGCAGATCACCACGATCGCCGCCTGGGTCAGCCAGGGCGCGAAGTTTGACGGCAACGGAATGAACACTGCACTGAAGAGCCTGAAGTCGGCGGCGGCAGGCGCACCCAAGAACAAGCCGAAGCCGGGGACGGTCAAGATCGTCAAGGCGACCGGCAAGGAGAAGGTCTCGTTCGTCAAGGACGTGGCCCCGACACTGACCACGCTGTGTGCCACCTGCCACGGCGGCCGCAATGGGCGAGGAGGCTTTTCCCTGGCGACCTTCGAATCGCTGATGCGAGGCAGCGACAGCGGCCGGGTTGTCCTGCCGGGAAACCTGGACGGCAGTATCATCTGGCGACGGGTGGCGGCACTGGACAAGGACAAGCAGAAGATGCCGCCGGGCAACCGCCGGATCACTCGCGAATTCTTCAACAGCCTGAAGACCTGGATTCAGGAAGGGGCCAAGTTCGACGGCGAATCGGCGACGGTTGCCATGAGATCGTTGGTTCCGACCGATGAGGACAAGAAGGCCGAGATGCTGGCCAAGCTGTCTGCCGAGGAGTTCAACGACTTCCGGGAGCAGCGGGTCGATCAACTCTGGGAACGGGTTTCCAACGACGACCGTCCTCGGTTCGTCAAGACGTCGGATTTCTTCGTCTACGGCGATGTTCCGGCCACCCGGCTGCAGCAGTTGGCCGAGTGGGCTGACGACCACGGCAAACAGCTGCGGACGATGTTCGGTGAGAAGAGCGGCCAGTTGTTCAAGGGGCGACTGGCGGTGGTCGTCTTCAAGGAACGGTTCGGTTACACCGAATGGAACCAGGTGATCCACAACCGCCAGACTCCACGGGCGATGACCGGTCACTCGGTCGTGACGCCGTCGTTCGAAGATGCCTACATCGTGCTGCAGGATGTCGGTGACGTGGTGTCATCCGACTCGGCCGGAATGAGGATCCAGTTGATCGATCACGTGACCGGTGCGTTCCTGAAGCGCAAGGGCAGCCAACTGCCCCAGTGGATTGTCCGAGGCGTTGGCCTGACGCTGGCCGCCAAGGCGGATGCCAAGAACGAGCACATTGCGGGGTTGAAGAGTACGGCAGTCGACGCACTGCAGGGGCTGTCGAAACCCGAGGACCTGTTTGCCGACGGAACCTTCTCTCCTCAGCAGGTTGGAGCCGTCGGTTACACGCTGGTGACATTCATGATCAAGGCCGGCGGAGGCAATCGGTTCGTCAAGTTCGTCGGCAATCTCCAGAACGGAACCGGAGTGGCCGGTTCGGTCAAGGCGATCTACGCACCGACGGACCTGAAGCGACTGGCCTCCGCCTACGTCCGGAGCCTTTCGGGCAAGAAACGGTAACTAGCCAACACGAACCAGGGCCCCCGACGCGGGGTCGGCAGGGGGGGCCTGCCAACTGGGGCAATGCACAGGGATGGCAGCATGGCGGATGTGGTCGTGGTTGGCGGTGGCGTGATCGGGATGTCGATCGCCTGGGAATTGTCGCGGCACGGTGTGTCGGTCAAGGTGCTCGATCAATCGGTCTTCGGTCGCGAGGCGTCGTGGGCTGGGGCCGGAATCCTGCCGCCGGGAAACGCCGATGCGGCGACGCACCCGTACGATCGCCTGAGAGGTGAAAGCTGTCGGTTGTGGCCCGATTGGTCTGCTCAGCTGCGGGAACTGACCGGGATTGACAACGGTTTCCGGAACTGCGGAGGGCTGGAGATTCGCCTGGCCGGCCCCACTGATCAGTTGGATGATCTGGCCGAAGCCTGGCGAGAGGAAGAGGTGACGGCCGAAGTGCTGGCGAGAGACGAATTGTTGGGGCTGGAACCAGCGCTGAATCCATCGACGGTCGTCGGGCTGCACTTGCCACAGAAGTGCCAGGTTCGCAACCCAAGGCATTTCAAGGCGCTGATGGCCGCTGCTGCGGCCTCCGGGGTTGAACTGGTGTCGGGGGCTCCAGTGGTGGACCTGGTCCGTGAAAACGGACACGTGGTGGCAGTGCGGACGATGGATGCCGAGCATGTCGGCGGCCAGTTCGTCATGGCTGCCGGAGCCTGGACCCGCCGGTTGCTTTCCGGCTGTGGTGCCGACGTGGCGATCGAGCCCGTACGAGGGCAGATCGTGCAATTGTCGGCCAGGCCGTTGCCATTCACACGGGTCATTGGTCTGGGGTCCCGGTACCTGGTGCCTCGTCCCGACGGACGGATCCTTGTGGGATCGACCGAGGAGTGGGTCGGTTTTCAGAAAGAGAACACTGCCGACGGCGTTGCCGGACTGATCCGGTTTGCCGAGGAACTGGTGCCG
This sequence comes from Planctomycetaceae bacterium, assembly GCA_002724315.1. Lineage (GTDB taxonomy): Bacteria > Planctomycetota > Planctomycetia > Planctomycetales > Planctomycetaceae > UBA8437. The sequence continues at coordinate 21,690 of PBOJ01000030.1, forward strand.
GGTTTGGCCGGTGCCGGATTCGAGCGTTGCTGGTCGGGGTTACGACCCGGGTCCGCCGACGGCATGCCTTACCTGGGCCCGGTTCCCGGTCACGACAACCTGCTGGTTGCCGCTGGTCACTTCCGAGCCGGGTTGCAGTTGTCGCCGGCCACGGCCGTGCTGGTGCGGCAGATGGTGTTGGGCCAGGATCTGTCGGTGCCGGTCGATCCGTTTCGCTGCGATCGGGTCGACCAGGCCACCGGGGCCATTCCGTCAGCTCATTGACCCAGATCGCTTCCTCCACCGAGTGCCGGTGAGTTGTTCGGCCGCGAAAATCACGACTGGCCAGGGAGCTTGGGCGTGGCGAAAAAACACGGTGTCAATGAGCCGACGAGGGCGGCGGTGATCGGTGCCGCCCGGGTCGTCCTGGTGGTTGTCCATCCGGCGGCGAGTCGTGAGCTCCGGCGGGCGTCGGCATGAGCATTGCGTCGACCGAATCGGGGCAGGTCAGCCTGTCGGGCCTGGATGAACTCTGGTTCCAGGTTGCCGGCACGCGGTGCAACCTGACCTGCACACACTGCTTCATCAGCTGCAGTCCACACAACGATGCATTCGGTTTCCTGTCCCTGGAAGTTGTCAGGAAGGCGCTGATCGAGTCGGTCGAGTGGGGGGTCCGCGAGTATTACTTCACGGGTGGCGAACCGTTCCTGAACCCTGACCTGGTCGAGATGCTGGTGTTGGCCCTGGAGTATGGGCCGGTGACGGTTCTGACCAACGCGACGGTGTTGAAAGACGAGTGGCTGAAATGTCTGCGCGATGCTGAGGAGCGAGGGCCGTACAGCCTGGAGTTTCGGGTGTCGATCGACGGTCCCGATGCTGCGACCAACGATCCGATTCGCGGTGAGGGCACATTCGATCGGGCGATGCGCGGAGTCGAGACGTTGGTGCGGCACGGAGTGCTGCCCATCATCACGATGACCAGGACGTGGGCCGACGCTGAAGACCACCGCATTCTGAGCCGGTTTCGCGATGTGCTTGCTCGCCACGGGTGCGATCGTCCCAGGCTGAAGGTCCTGCCCCGCCTGTTGATCGGGGCTGAGGCCGTCCGGACCTGTGGGTACGACGAAACCGACCACGTGTCGGTCGGGATGCTCGATGGCTTCGACAGCGATCAGTTGATCTGCAGCCACAGTCGGACTGTGACCGACCAGGGGGTGTTTGTTTGTCCGATCCTGCTGGAGGAACCGTCGGCCAGGTTGGGAGGGACATTGGCCGAGGCTGACCGGCCCTTTTCACTCGACCAGGGAGCGTGTGTGACCTGTTACCAGTTCGGTGCCATTTGCACCAATCCGTCCGGCCAGGTTTTCGAACAGACCGGAGACGGGGCGGGGGAGGTGCACACGTGAAGCTGGCGTTTTTCGGAGGCCTGTACAGCAACTACCTGGCACTGGAAGCGGCCCTCGCCGATGCGAGCCGACGGGATGTGCAGCAACTGTTTTGCCTGGGTGACATGGGGGCATTCGGGCCGCATCCCGACCGGGTTGTGTCCCTGCTCCGCGACGCGGGGGTGACCTGTGTCCAGGGAAATTACGACGACAGCATCGGCAATGAGTTGGCCGACTGCCAATGCGGCTACACCGATCCGAGTGACAACCGGTTTGCCCAGATCAGTTACGACTACACGCTGGAGAAAACCAGTCCGGTTCACCGTCGCTGGCTGCGAGCGTTGCCCACGTCACTGGACCTCGAACATTCGGGTGTTCGAATGCACCTGTGTCATGGCAGCCCGCGTCAGACCAACGAGTTCCTGTGGGAGTCGACGACCAGCGATGCGTTTCTGGACCGAGTGCTGGATCCGACCGGTGCCGACGTTGTGCTGGGGACACACACCGGGCTGCATTGGACCCGGACGACACCGCGAGGCCGGCGTTTCGTCAACGTTGGTGTGCTGGGGCGGCCGGCCAACGACGGGCGGACCAACGTCTGGTACACGGTGCTCGATTTGACCGGGCACGAGGTGGAAGTCGAATTTGTTCCAGTGGACTACGATTTCCACAGGCTCTCGGGCGAGATGCGGAGCGAGGGGTTACCGGACGAGTTCGTGACAACGATCGAGTCGGGGTGGTGGACGACGTGCCTGGAGGTTCTTCCGTCTCGCGAGCGGCGGTGTGGACGGTATTGATGCCAGCCGGCTCAGGCCCGGGCATGAGTTGGTTCCCCGGGTGGGGTTGGTGCCATAATGGGCCAACGACTTCAGTGGTCCGACGCGGATGGTCGGTGGGCGGCAAGTAAGGCGAGGTGGAAATGCGGGCTGTGATCCAGAGGGTGTCGCGGGCGAGCGTCACGGTGGGTGGCGAGGTGGTGGGCTGCATTGAACGCGGGCTGCTGGTATTGCTGGGAGTCGAACAGGGTGACACCCAGGATGACGTGGTCTGGATGGCCAACAAGGTGGTGGGCCTGCGAGTTTTTGAGGACGCCGAGGGGAAGATGAACCTGGATGTCGGTGAGGTGGGGGGCGCGATCCTGGCGGTCAGCCAGTTCACGTTGCTTGGCGATTGTCGAAAGGGCCGCCGCCCCAGTTTTGTGGCTGCTGCGCGGCCCGAGGAAGCCAACGGTCTGTACCGCAGTTTCGTCGCCGAGGTGGCGGGGCAGGGGGTCGTGGTGCAGGAAGGACGGTTTCAGCAGCACATGGATGTCGAACTGATCAATGACGGTCCGGTGACGCTGCAGGTCGACAGTCGCAAACGCCGCTGATCACCCTTCCCCGAGACGATTGACCGCATCGGCTGCCCGGCCGTGTTGGGGGCGCAGTTCCAGGCAGCGGCGGTAGGCATTGACGGCCGGCCGGCGTTGGCGCTGGTGTCTGAGGCACTCACCGAGAAAATAGAACGAGTCGGCTTGCTCCCGGTGAGCGACGGTGGTGGCCAGTCTGAAAAGCGGGATGGCTTCCTCGAGCCGATTGTCCCGGAAGGCTTGCAGGCCTTCGGCGTGTTTGTGGAGTGCCTCGAGACGTTCGAGTTCCTCCGGGGTGCCAGTCTCCTTGACCAGGCGGATCATCAATCGGCAGGTCTCGGGATCGAGTTTGTGCCGCAGGGCCAGCTGGAAAGTGCCCAGGATCTTTCCGGAGTCTGCCATGGCAGACTGGCGGGCGAGTCCGAGTTCGATCAACGTGTCAGCGGTCGAGCCATCTCGACGGATGAGGGTCTCCAGCAGTTTGACGGCTGAAGCCGATCGGCCTCGCCGCAGTTCGATGGAAGCCAGCAGCCTGGCCACGCGGGGCCGGTAAGCGATCTTGAGAATGGTGTTGAGTTCCTTGACGACCGCATCGAGATTTTTCTGAGAGGCCAGTTGACCGGCCCGGAGGATGCGGTTGTCGAGACCGAATTGGTGCCCCCGGTCACCGAGACGGTCGGCGACAGCGTCGGTCGGGATTGTCTCGGGGACCCGCTCGGCCCATTCGCGATCGTCGCGAGCCTTGTCGAACTCGCCCAGCTGTTCCGCGGCTCTCGCTCGCAGCTGGTACAGCCGATGAATATCGCCGTGGCCGGCGATCAGTCGGTCGAGAATCGGCATCGCTTCGCCAGGGCGGTCCGAATGAACCAGCAGGTAAGCCAGCAGGTACTGCCCTGCGAGATGATTCGAGCTGACCTGCCGGAGTTCAGCCTCGGCCTTCTGCGTGTCGGCTGTCGCGTCGCCCCGAAGGTGATTTCGCGCCGAAATGTAGTGGCATTCGTCCCGCCTTGTCGCGTCCCGCCTGGCGGCCTCGGACAGGTACTTGGTGGACCGGGTTGTCTGTCCCAGGCGGTTCATGACGAGTCCGGACCAGAACAACGTGTCCACCGATTGGGGAGCGAGTTGCCTGGCCTGGCCCAGGCAACGTTCGGCTTCGGGAAAGAACCCGTAAACGGCAAAAGCCTGACCGAGGGCCAGCCAGTCTTCATTCTGTCCGGAGGTGTCCGCTGCAGACCAAAGTTCCCGGAAATGTCTGGACGTCTCGGCATCGACCAGCGAAGCCACTGGCGGACGGGGCGGGGCGGGGCGTCTGAGCTGTCCGACGATGGCCCATCCGGAGACGACCGTTTCGATTCCGAGCACGATGACGAGCAGCAATTTTGGGGGAAACCGATTCATTTTCGGTCTCCGTCACGGTTGAGCCATGTGGTCACACCACCCAGACGTCGAAACGGAGGGATCACGTGCCAGCCACCGGCGGCGATGTCGGGTTTCCCGTCGCCGTTGATGTCTCCGGTCGCGACGGTGACAAGGTGTGTCGGGCTGGAGGCGATTTGCTGGGGGGTGAACTGCTGCTGACCGTCGTTTTCGAGCCAGACCAGGCTGGCGGTGTCGTCGCGATACCAGGCATTGAACATGCTGACCAGGATGACATCGTTGTCTCCATCGCTGTCGAGGTCGCTGACCGAAGCCGCATGAGTGCCACCCAGGCTGCTGATGCGGTGCACCTTGAAAGACCAGTCGCCATCGTTCCTGAACCAGAAACAACCGTGGTAGGGCTGGGGGTAGGTGTAGGCGTACTCGAGGTTGTCACCGACGGTGACCAGCAGGTCGACGTCGCCATCGTTGTCGAGGTCGGAGGTGATCATCCCCGAGCCGCCGATGTCGAAATTCAACCACTTGTGGAGTAGTCGTTTCTGAAAACGTCCTCCGCCCCGGTTCTCGAAAGCCCAGATCTCTTCGTCGTCCTGCGAAACATTGGCGGCGATATCGAGATCTCCGTCACCGTCCAGGTCAGCCAGGGGGACGTTGATGGTGCCGGGGGCATAGAGCAGCTGGTGGTCCCTGAACCGTCGTTGCCCGATGTTTTCGAGCCACAGCACTCGGCCGCGAGCGTAGCCGAACTCGGCGACCGCCAGGTCCAGGTCGCCATCTCCGTCGAGATCGCCGGCCTGAATGTCGGCGATGCGGCGGATGCCGTCGAGCAGGATATGACGGTCGTAATGGTCGCCGTTTCGCTCCAGCAGGAGCACGCGACCCACCTGGCTGTCGTCGGGAAACGCGTTTCCCAGGATGGCAACAAGGATGTCGAGGTCACCGTCACCGTCGATATCGACGACCGTCGCATGGGCGGGCGCCGCCATGGGAACCGAAATCGGATGTTCGGTCCACGTGTCGTTGCTTCCACGACGGTAGGAGATCAGACGGTGGGCGAGGGCGTCGCAGGCGAGGAGTTCGGGTTTTGAGTCACCGTCGAGATCGACGATCTGGACGTGACTGATCCGCGGCGGGATCTTGATCGGCAGTCCCGGTGATTGCTTCTGGAAGGGGAGCCGGCTCGCCGGGTAGATCGAACCGGGGTTGGCCTGGGACTGCGGCAGCGATCCGAGTGCGGGCAGTCGTGGCCAGGCGAACCACGTGGCCAGCGGCACCGCCACGGCCAGGACCGCCAGGACGATCTCGATGCGTCGGCTCGGATTCTCGGCAGGGGGGCTGATGGCTGCGGACCGTCTGAAAACTGGGGAAAACCACGGGAAGAACGGCGAAAGGCCCCGGTCGCGGGTTTCTATGGGCAGCTTAACATAACAGACATTATCGGACGTTCCTGTGATCGAGAACCAGCGCCGTCGGAACCGGCTCGCACGAAAACGGCTCTCGCGGGAGGCTCATCGACGATTTTGCGACGACGGAGCCCAGGACCGACTCGAGCCGGATCTCGTTTCGTTGAGAGCCTGGCGGCGAACACGAAAACGGCTCCCGCTGCATCCTGCGCTAAGAATCGGAATCCTGTCCGGAACCAGAATCGAGATCGACCGATTCTTCAAAGACGCCCAACTGGCGAATCTTCTCGTAGCGCCGTTCGAGCAGCTCCTCTGAAGAGAACTCAGACAATTCTCGAATCGCTTCCATCAACGATGCCTTCAGCGTACGAGCCATCTGACGATGGTCACGGTGAGCGGCTCCGAGTGGTTCCTCGATCACTTCATCGACCACGCCGAGATTCTGGAGATTGTCAGAGGTGAATTTCAGAGCCTTGGCCGCTTTGTCGCGAAATTTCACGTCTTTCCAGAGGATCCCGGCACATCCTTCCGGACTGATGACCGAGTAATAGGCGTACTGAAGAATGGCGATGTGATCGCCGATGCCAATTCCCAAGGCACCGCCGGACCCCCCTTCCCCGATCACCACGCAGATGATTGGAGTCTCGAGCTTGGAGATCTCACGAAGGTTGTACGCGATGTTGTAGGCTTGGCCGCGTTCCTCGGCTTCGATTCCCGGGTACGCTCCGGGCGTGTCGATGAAGCAGACGATTGGCAGACCGAACTTGGCGGCCATCTGCATCTTGCCCAGGGCCTTTCGGTAACCTTCGGGATGGGCCATCCCGTAGTTGTGCTTTTCGCGTTCCTTGATGTTGCGGCCCTTGTGCTGTCCGACGAAGAGCACCTTCAGAGAATCGAGGGTGCCGAGGCCGGTGAGCATCGCGGGATCGTCGCGAAAGGCGCGATCGCCGTGCAGTTCAACGAATTCGTCGAATAAGAGCTCGAGATAATCCAGTGTCTGGGGACGTTCGGGATGTCGGGCCACCTGAGTGATTTGCCACGCATCGAGGTCTGCAAAGATCTCACGGCGTTTCTGGGTGATCTCGACTCTCAAATCCCGAATCTCCTGCCGCACCTCTGGAGACGGATCGTCCTGTTGCTCGAGATCTGCCAGGCGATCCTCCAGCACGTAGATCGGGCGTTCGAATACGAGTTGGTTGAGGGGAGGCATTGGCGATGTGGGGCGTGAGGGGAAAACAACGGAGGGGAGAACTGGTGGCTCGGCGGGTCGGGTGACCTGCCCGTCGAATCACTCGATCTCGGGCAACTCCTCCATCAGGGGCAGATCATCATCGTTGGCCTCTGGTGGCGTGTTGCTGGCGGGTGGCAACTGTGGTTGTTGCGGCGGAGGAGCGGCCGGAGGTGGTTGTCCCGGCGACGGGGCTGGTGGAGTGGCGGGGGGAGCTGCACCCCCTGCCCCATCCGGAGCCCCCGGGGCAGGCGAGCCGGGCGTCGGTGGAGCTGGAGGCATGCCGGGCGTCGGTGGAGCTGGAGGCATGCCGGGCGTTGGTGGAGCTGGAGGCATGCCGGGCGTTGGTGGAGCCGCAGGCATGCCGGGCATCATCGGGGCCGCAGGCATGCCAGGCATCATCGGGGCCGCAGGCATGCCTGGCATCATCGGGGCCGCAGGCATGCCGGGCATCATCGGGGCCGCAGGCATGCCGGGCATCATCGGGGCGACGGGCATGCCGGGCATCATCGGGGCCGCAGGCATGCCTGGCATCATCGGGGCCGCAGGCATGCCGGGCATCATCGGGGCGACGGGCGTTGCTGCGGGTTGCTGTGGCGCGGCGGCCGGAGGTGGCGGTTCGGGTGTGTCCGTTGAGTCACCCGATTCCTGCTGGACAGCACGGGCTCGGTCGGCTTTCTTTTTCGCCCGAATCGCCGCCTCGGTCTTCATTTGCTCTTCATACTGCTTGGCCAATTCCGGGTTGGCCTCGAACTCCTTGGATCTCGCGGCGTCGGCGCGACTGTCCAGCGTCTTGACGATTCCGCCGAGTTGGTCGGAGGTGTCCTCCTGTTCAGACGAGTCGGCAATCTCTTCCTTGAAGAACCGGGTGTTGCGGATATCGGCAACCAGGTCCTCCATGCTCTCGTGTCTTTCACCCGGCGTCTTGGCCATCAGCTTGAGCACCAGGCGGTCCAGTTCCGGGGACACGTTGCTGTTGAAATCCGAGGGGGGGGTCGGCTTGGTGGAGATGTGTCTCCGCAGCAAGTCGTTGGGAGAGGCCCCTGTGAATGGCGGTTGACCGGCAAGCAGCTCGTAGAGAGTCACTCCCAGGCTGTACATGTCCGTCTGGGGAACCGCCTTCTGCTTCTTGATCGTCTCGGGTGCGATGTAGGTCCGCGTCCCCTGGATGATCTTGCTTTTCTTCTTGATCTTGCATGCCAACGAGAAATCGATCAGCCGGGCTTCGCCGGATTTGGTCATCAGCAGGTTGTCGGGCTTGATGTCCCGGTGGATCCAACCCTTCGAATGAACATATCCGAGCGCCTCGCAGATCTGTTCGAGCACTTTCTGTATCCGCCGCTGCGTTCCCAGCGGGTCAGCGTTCATGGCCGTGCCGAGGTTTTGCGAACGGAAGTAGTCCATCGTGAAGTAGGCGACGGGATCCTTGACTGGCATGAGAGTCTGGACCTTGAACTTCATCTCGTGGACGCGGACAAGATTCGGGTGGTCCAGCATCTCGCCCAGTTTGAATTCCTGCTTGAACTGGGTGAGGATCGTCTTGTTGTCCGGATGGGTCGGGTCGGTAACGACTTCGTCACGGAGCAGTTTCAGCGCAAAGGTCTTCCCGCTCCCTTCCTCGATCACTTCGAACACATCGCTGACCTGGCCGGGCGCAATGTCGGTGACCACGGTGAACTGGTCGATCTTGAATACGTCGTCGGACACTGGGTTGCCCTGCCGTGTCGGAGTCAAAAAAACGGCCCTAAGTCACTGTCGGATCGGTCTTTGGCCGTTCGAGAATCCAGCTTATGAGCGGTCTGGAAACGTGTCAACAGGTGCTCGAGCGGCCTTGTGGACACCTCCGGACTCTACGATGATGGACACTCCAACGGCGCGGGCCATCAAATCGGCCGGCGTCCTGACGTGGATTGACGAGGAGTGAATCGTGAAGAGTCGACTGCTGTGCCTGGGAGTGATCAGCTGTGTCCTGGGATCGGCCGCACGGGCCGAGGTGATGGAGTTGAGGTTCACCGGAACGCTGGGGCCCCGTCGTACCACGCTCAAGGCTCCGGAAAAGAAATTCACTCTCTACTGTCTGGTCGACCGCAAGACGGCCACGGCGGATTATGTGATCGAGGAACAGGGGCCGGGTCGCTGGGCCTGGCCGGAGCGTTTCGGTCGGGTGGGACTGGTCGGAGCTACCAAGCCGGGAATCCGCGTGCTTTACGACCACGATGGCACGCTTTATCCCCAGGTCCTGCAACGACCGGTGTTCGAGTACCCCGAAAAGCTCAAGCCCGGTACGAGTTGGACGGTCGAGCGAATCAAGTACAACGTGGCCGGGTCGCAATCAAAGAAGAATCGTCAGTGTTGGCGAGTTGAACTGACAAACCGTTTTGGTCGCAGCGGGTCGGTGTGGGTCGAGAAGTCGACCGGATTGGTGGTCGCTGCTTCCCGTCGGATCGTGATGGGCCAGGGAGACGAGTTTGTGCTCGACATCGAGCTGGCCTCGCAGAACCCGGTCGACGAGAAACGCCTGGCGACTCTCGCGAAGCCTTGGGCCACTCTGTTGGGCATTCAGAAGACCCTGAAGCGAAAGCCCAATTCGACCCGTCCCGAACTGACCGCTGACCAGATCAAGGCCGCCCAGGCGAAGATCGGACAACTGAGCGGCGAAGCCCGATCGACCCCATTTGCGTCCCTGGTTGCTGCGATCCAGAAGGATCTTTCCGGTCAGTCCAAACGGGCTGCCAGCGTTGGAGAAATGGCCAGGCGGAAGATGGGTAAGCCGGCTCCTCCGTTCAAGCTCTCCACCATCGATCGCAAGACCATCGATTCAAAGAGCCTTTCCGGCAAGATCGTCGTGCTGCATTTCTGGAGCTACAAAGGCGATCAACTGGTCGAGCCCTACGGTCAGGTCGGTTACCTCGATTTCCTGCACGGAAAGCGTCGCCGATTGGGAGTTGCGGTGGTCGGGGTGGCGGTCAATCCGTCGTTCGAGAATCCGCAGACCGCGCGGGCCGCACTGCGATCGGTGAAGAAACTCAGGGAATTCATGAACCTGGACTACCCGGTCGCTATCGACAGTGGCAAGGTGCTCGATTCGTTTGGCGACCCGAGGCGGCTGGATGCCAAGTTGCCGTTGTGGGTTGTGATCGACGCGGAGGGCAAAGTGGCCGATTACAAGGTGGGCTTCTACCGGATCAAGGCCGACGAAGGCCTGAAACAGCTTGACGAGCTTCTGATCCGCCTGATTCGTGAGAAGCGGAAGAAATCGTCGAAGTGAGCGGCGGCTATTCGAGAACCGAACCCGCGTTGAACCCGTCAACCTCGGCCAGATAGGCCAGCAAACGGTCTCGCTCGTCGGTCAATTGCCGCACTCTCAGCAGGGACTTCACCCGGGTTGTCAGCTCCAGCCGGTTGACCGGCTTGGTGAGGAAGTCGTCACAACCGGCTTCGACAGCTCGTTCGATGTCACCCATCTCGCTGAGGGCCGTGACCATCAGGATCGGGATCGATTGGGTCGCCTCGTCTTCTTTTAGCTGCTGGCAGACTTCGTAGCCGCTCAACCGCGGCATCATGATGTCCAGCAGCACCAGGTCGGGTGTGAACTCCTGGACCTGCTCCAGGGTCTCCTTGCCATCGGTCGCCATCGCGATCTCGTACCCTTCATCGCCGAGATACGCCTCGAGCAATTCGCGGTTCTGCTGGTTGTCGTCGGCGATCAGCAGTCTCGCCGGCCGGTCAGATGACGAGGACGAAGAAGACACGGGGACGTGGGTTTCGCTCTAAACAGGGGGAAACGATGGTGCAACTCGGTGAGTATAGTCAACGGTCCTGTGGGCGGGAATCCCATTCCCCGGGCATGGCGTCGAGCCGACGGCTGGTGGCCGGAGCCAGCCTCTCCCCTGCCCCGTCCGCTTCGCGTTCTCTTGCGATGGCGAGTTCTCGGTCGAGCCGACTGAGGTCCTCGAGCGTGTCGATGTCGTACCAGCCGGAGAGCTCGACGAACGATGTTCCGGCCGCCTCCAGTCTCTGGCGTGTCTGTTCGAACACCCGCGAGGTGCTCCAGTCGATTCGGTCAAACAGTTCGGGAACCTCGCGTCGCTGTCCGACCAGCACGTAGCCTCCGTCATCGGACGGGACGAGTACGACGTCGGCGGTGTCGAGTGCCTCGAAAGCTGTCTCGATGGTCTTTGCCGGCAATGTCGGGCTGTCGCTCCCGATGACAACGATCCGATCGTCGTGGTCGAGAAAGTTGGTGGCGACGCCGGCCAGCCGATCGCCAAGCGTTCCGGGAGGTTGCGTCCACAGCTCGAAATGGTCTCCGGCCAGGTCGGTGAAGAACGCCTCGGCCGCTTCGCCGGGAGGCCAGGTCGCCAGCACCCGTCGGTGTCCGCAAGTCCTCAGACGTGCGACAAGATCGACGAGAAACGCGGTGGCCAATTCCGCGGCTGTCGTGTCACCGACCGACTTGGCCAGTCGCGTCTTCACCTGCCCCGCCACGGGGTGCTTGGCCATGATCACCAGGGTGTTCATCGCGGAGGGCCGGTCGGCGAGCGGGGTTGGGGAAAGATTTACTGCGGAGGGGCGTGTGGCACCGTGGCATCGATCAGGCGTCTCAGCAGCAGCACGTTGACCTGGCCCCGGAATCGCTCGCGGCCGTCAATCACCACCACCGGAACCGACTTGCCGAAACGCTCGACCAGTTCCGGATCAGTGTCGATGTCAACTTCCGAGATTGCCGTGAGGAATTCCGAGTGGAGCAGCAGCGTGTCGAGGGCCTGGTGGCAGAGGTGGCAGCCGGTACGGGTGTACAGGATGACCGAGTCGAATCGCAGGCCGGGCTGGTCGGGTTGCCATTGCGGGTCGCGGGCTTCGCGTGGCTGGCGGAGCAGGATCACGGCCAGGACGGCCAGGATCAGTGCTCCCATCAGGCTGTAGGCCCGGGACATGTTGGACATGAGCTGAAGATCGCCGAGTTCCGTACCGGAGATTGCTGCGATGAAGCAGAGAACCGTGGCCAGTGACAGCAGCACACTCCCCAGGATCGGACGCCAGGTTCCGTCGATCTTGCCGGTTTCCAGTTCCAGCTCGCGGCAGATGTCTTCGTCGTTGCGATGGTTCACGATTCGAGTGGCTCCACTTCGACCAGGTTGTCGAACAGGGTGGATCCGCCGCCGAGATCGGCCAGCCGCGTCGGCGTGGTGGCGTTGGCGTTCCATCCGCCCTCGACATGCTTGTTCCACCAGATCCCCGTGGCCACGACCACTCCGTCGCGAACCGAATCTCCCACGCTGGCCTTCGCCCGGAACCAGCCGCGGTCGTTGTGGATTCTGACCGGGTCCCCATCGGTGATCCCTCGCGATGCTGCATCGTCGGTATGGATTTCGATCTCGGGTTCACCGGCGGCCGATTTCAGAGATGGGACGTTGGCGAAGGTCGAGTTGAGGAAGTGCGGCGATGGCGGTGAGACGAGCTGCAATGGGAANCGNGTGGCCAGTTCTGGGGCCGACGCTNCGCTTTCGGCNGGTGGCGTGTAACCGGGCAAGGGGTCGATTCCCTGGTCGGCCAGTGCCTGGCTGAAGAANTCGCATTTGCCACTNTCGGTGGCAAATCCCCCGTCCTGGTAGGGGCCTCGGGAGGTGTCGAGTCGGAGTCGCTGNGGCCCNTCTTNGCGGAGNGTGNCCAGCGTGATGCCCTCCAGTGCCGGCGGCTGCTGTTCGGCGAATTCGCCCAGGGCCTCNCGGACGAGGTCCTCGTCANNGNCGTNGAACAACTCGGNTTCATATCCCATNGCTGCCGCCAGCCNCCGGAACAACTCGGTGTTCGACACNCACTCGCCGGGAGGAGTNGTCGCNGGNGTNTTNAATGCGACNTGCAGNTGNCCGTAGGATCCGTGGAGGTCGAGGNGTTCGAGTTGCGTGCTGGCCGGCAGGACCAGGTCGGCGTAGTCGACCGTGTCGGTGGGGAACTGCTCGTGGACGACGGTGAACAGGTCGCTGCGGCCGAGTCCCTCGATCACGCCGCACTGGCCGGGTGCGATGGCAGCGGGGTTGGCGTTGTAGACGAACAGCAGGGAGACGGGTGGCCCGTCGAGTTGCCCGGACAGGGCCTCGGCCAACTGGTTCATGTTGATCGCCCGTGTGCCGGGAGGAACCAGGTCGGGTCGGGCGAGCCGATCGAGCGCGAAGGGGTAATTGCCGCTGGTCGAGAGCAGGACGCCACCGGCGCGGTGTCGCCAGGCACCGATCACCGCGGGCAGGCAGCTGATGGTGCGGACGGCCATTCCACCTCCGGCGTGCCGTTGCATCCCGTAATTGACTCGGATCGCGGCCGGTGGAGTGGTGCCGTATTCCCTGGCGAGTTGTTCGATGTCGTCCACGGGGACCCCGGTGACGTCCGACGCTCGTTGAGGCGACCAGTCACGGGTCACTCGTTCTTCGAGAGCCTCGGTTCCCACGCAGTGCCGTTCCATGTAGTCACGGTCGACCAGGCCGTCGCGGAACAGGACGTGCATCATTCCCAGCGCCAGGGCCGCATCGGTTCCGACCCGCGGTCGGATATGCCAATCACTCCGTTCGGCGGTGCGGCACCGGTAGGGGTCGATTGTCACGATGCGGGCTCCCTGCTGTCGGGCCCTGTGCATCCGCACCCAGAGGTGCATGTTGGTGACGGCGGTATTGGAACCCCAGTTGATGATGTACCGCGATTGGGCAAACGCTTCGGGATCGGTGCCCACCACGTTGCCGACGGTTGCGGAAAATCCGACCAGTCCTGCGGTCGAGCAGATCGTCCGGAGCAACTGTGAGGCCCCCAGTCGGTGGAAGAACCGACGGTCCAGGCTCTCGCCCTGAATCTTGCCCAGTGTGCCCGAGAAGCTGTACGGAAGCACCTGCTGGGGGTCATCGAGCGAGACGATCCGGTTCTGGATCTCCTGGATCGCCTCCTCCCAACTGATTCTCTCAAATGCCCCGACTCCTCCCCCCCCCTTGGGGCCGATTCGTTTCATCGGGTGGAGGATCCGATCGGGGTGTTCCACTCGTTCGAGGTAGCGTGAGACCTTGTGACAGAGGAATCCGTCGGTGAAAGGGTGGTCGGGATCACCACCGACGGCCACAGGTCGGCCGTCCTGCAGGCGGACCGTCATTCCGCAGGTGTCCGGGCAGTTGTGGGGGCAGACGGCGCGAATGGTTTCGATTGTCGCCATGAACGGCCTGAACTCCCCTGCGGAACCACCCCGGCTGCTGCTCGGGAGGCGGGCGGGCGGGAGTATACCAAAGGGGTGGGGCTTATGTTAGATTCGCGAGTAGGTGCTCTGGGCGGGCAACGTAGGGACGGACCACGGGAAAACGGCATGGCGTTGAAGTTCACCGTCGAGTCGTTTCTGAACCTGGTCAGGCAAAGTCGCCTGGTGGATGCTGACCGGTTGGAGCAACTGGTTGCCACGTTGCCGGCCGGTGGCGATTCGCAGTCGGTCGCTGATGCGCTGGTCGCGGCCGAGGCGCTGACCGAATGGCAGGCCGACAAGCTGCTCAAGGGAAAGCACAAGGGGTTTTTCCTGGGCAAGTACCGCCTGCAATCGCTGCTGGGCAAAGGCGGGATGAGTTCGGTGTACCTGGCCGAACACGTGCTGATGCGGCGGCGGTGTGCGATCAAGGTGCTGCCGCACAAGAAGGTCAACGACACGAGTTACCTGGAACGATTCCATCGCGAAGCCCAGGCGGTGGCGTCGCTGGACCACCCGAACATCGTCCGGGCCTACGATGTTGATCGCGAAGTGGACGGGACGACCGAGATCCACTTCCTGGTGATGGAGTATGTCGAGGGGCACAGCCTGCAGGACCTGATCGTGGACGATGGGCCCCGCAGCTACCGTGACACCGCCGACTTCATCCGCCAGTCGGCCCACGGGCTCTCGCACGCTCACGAGGCCGGGCTGTTCCATCGCGACATCAAGCCGGCCAACCTGTTGGTGGACCTCGAGGGGGTCGTCAAGATTCTCGACCTGGGCCTGGCAAGGTTCTTTGAAGAGACCGACGAGAATCCGATCACGCTGCGGCATGACGAAAAGGTGCTGGGCACCGCCGACTACCTGGCGCCCGAACAGGCTCTCGACAGCCACCAGGTGGATGCCCGGGCGGATATCTACAGTCTCGGTTGCACGATGTATTTCCTGCTGACTGGCCGTCCTCCGTTCAACGAGGGAACACTGGCCCAGAGGTTGATGTGGCACCAGACCAAGTCTCCGCCGGAGATTTCCGAGACGCGTGCCGATGTTCCCGAGCGACTCGCTGAAATCGTTTCGACGATGATGGCCAAGGATGCGGACAACAGGTTCCAGACGGCCCGCGATGTTGCCGAACACCTTACCGCCTGGATCGGTGACGGTGACGGCGAGCCGGTTGCCCAGCCTCCGGTGGCCGCGGCCGTTCCAGTGGCCGCACCCGTCGAGCCACCGGCTCCGGCTCCTCCCGTGGTTGATCCATCTCCACCAGTGGCCACACCCGTTGAGTCGCCGCCGCCGGAGGCTGGCGAAACCACCCGGGTTTCCGCCTCCGAAACCGAGAAAGGCGTAGCCGGGACCGATGATCCCGGGCTGGCTGACTTCCTGTCGCAACTCGGCAATGACGAGACGCCCGCCTCTTCGGCTGTTGACGAACCGCCCTCCCCTGCCCTGTCTCCGGACGTTCCGCCGACTGCCACACCTGTCGAGGCTCCACCGGCTCCCTCTCCCCCACCGGTTGCTCCGGTTGGCGTCGCTCCCGGTTCGGATTCTGCCGAGGAGGCACCGTTGGCCACGGCCTCCGCAAGCAGTGGCTTTCCGGAGCTGGACGTGTCGTCTCCGCAAGACGCTCCCCGGCGGTCGACTCGGAGCAGGAAGAACACCGGTCGACGCCGTGCGTCGGGCAAGGGGCCGAAGATGTGGCTGGCCATCGGCGGGGTGGCCTTGCTGGTGATCATCGCGGTCGTGGTGATGAGCAACATCGGTGGTGGAGACGGTGAGGCGGACAACGGTGGTGCGACGGCCGATCCGGGGTCGGACGGCACGGGTGGAGATGCCGGCGGGACCGCAGCGAAGGTGACCCCGCCCCCGACGAAAAAAACGGGCGTGGGGAAGAAGGCAGCCAAGGCAAAAAAGACACTGCAGGTGGGCGGGGTTGATGCCGACTTCAAGACGATCGCCGCGGCACTGGAGTATGTCCGCGAGCACAAGGACGGGTATGCCAAGCGGTCCCGACGAATCCAGGTCACGATCAATGTGCTGGGGGGGCAGACCTATGCTGAGTCGATCGAAATCGACGGCAAGAAACAGGAATGGCCGACCGGGATTGCGATCATCAGCACCGGCGTCGAGCCGGCCATCATCGCGCCGTCGGGCCGAAAACCGGGAATCCGGCTGAACCAGGTCGAATACGTCCGGATTGAGGGCTTCCGGGTTGAGGCCAAGGGAAAGCCGACCGCCGTGGTGTTGTCCGGAGCCCAGGACCGAGTTCAACTCGACAACCTGGTCATTGACGGGTTCACCGAGAGCGGCATCGATTTTCAGGGTGCGGCCGGCGAACCCAGTCAGGACGCCCTGCGACTGGTCGACCTTCGGCTGACTGCCGGCGGAGCCGAGGCGGTCGGGATGAAGTTGTCCGAGGGTGTCTACGACACGTCGCATGTGGAAATCACCGGGTGCCGGCTGGTCGGTCCCCAGCGTGCCGGAATCCAGTTGACCGACACCGCCACGTACGTGTCGGTCCATCGGACAGTGATCCAGTCAGCAGGGGTGGCCCTGTTGTTTTCCGGAGAGAACCGGACGTGGCGTCATCTGAAGATCCACAACAATACGTTCTCGAAGGTCCGGCGGGGGCTGATCTTCGAGAACATGCCGACGGACAATTCTGACAACGTTACGATTCGCCGGAACCTGTTCCACGAGATCGAGGGGCCGGAATGCCTGGTCGAGAACGGGTACGTGGATCTGCAATTCAGCCAGATGGTCAGTACGGCCAATTCGATCAGTCGGAACTGGTCGACTCGTCCCACCCAGGCGGATCTCAAGAAAGGCGAGCGCGAGTTGATGCTGCCGGGGCTGAAACAGCAACGCGGGGTCAAGGTTGAGTTCTCGTCGACGGATCCCGCCGCGTCGGACTTTCTCGAACCCCGCACCGGCACTCTGCCACGTCGCGGGCCGGGCAATCCGAAGAACCCGGAGTTCATTGGTGCCCAGCCGTTTCGAGAAAGACGCTAGACGTCCAGGCCCCGTTCGGTGCGAATCTGTTTCACCTCGTCCATGACCTGGCCGATCAGTCTCGCGTTCTCGTCCAACGCGGCATACTCGATCACGTGAGTCCAGGTGTTCAGCCCGACCGCGACCAGGGCGGCCAGCAGGTGAAGCGTGGCCGGCGACAAGCCCAGCCAGCCGGTGAAACCGACCGGTGAGGCGGGATCGGCCGCGGCCCCCAGTGTCCCGGCGACCAGCAAAAGCAGGAATCCTCCGACGATGACCGGGATCGTCCGGTACTTCAGTTTCCTGCTGGCTGCGTATCCGTCTCCGGAAAGCGGGTAGACCCGGTCGGTCTCCTCGAACCACCGCCCGGTGCCGATGAAATAGGTCATCACCAGGCCGTGAACGAGGGTGGTGAACAGCATTCCGCCCATCGAGGCCCACATGTGATAGTCGACCTGGTGGCTCAAAGACCTCTCGGCAGCGTTCTCGATCCCCAGCCCCAGCACCAGCGCCGCGGCCAACAGCAGCGTGCTGATGATCGACAGCGGAAGGAAGATCGTCTTCACGATCGGCTCTGTGACAATGGAAAGAACTGGAGCGGTCTGTATGCTGATCGCTGCCGATGATAAGGGATTCCCGGGGGAACGAGGAAGTCGATGAAGATCACCAGCATCACCAGTTACCAGGTCGAGATTCCGCTGAAGCCGGCCCGTCGCATGATCTCGGCCCTCGGCCAGCACACCGTCTCGAGATACGTACTGGTCCGGGTCCAGACCGATGCGGGAATCGAGGGGGCCGGCGAAGCGACAGTGATGCCGCGGTGGAGTGGCGAGACCGCGTGGGGAGCGCAGGCGGTCATCGATCACGTTTTTGCACCGCTGCTGATCGGGTGCGACCCGTTTGATATTCCTCATGTCGACCACCTGATGGACCGGGCTGCTGCCGACAACTGGTTCGCCAAGAGTGCGATCGAGATGGCGTGCTGGGACATCCAGGGCAAGGAGGCCGGGAAGCCGGTCTACGAATTGCTGGGTGGAGCCGTCCGGCCCTTGCCGATCACCTGCCGTTTCTCGATGGGGGCTTATCCTCTCGAGCGGGCCCGGCAACGGGCCGGCGAACTGGTCGAGGAGGGTTTTACGACGATCAAGGTCAAGGTGGGGACCGATATCGAAGAGGATGTGGCGAGGGTGGCGGCTGTTCGAGAGGTGATCGGCCCCGACCGGGACCTGGTGATCGATGCCAACGCCGGCTGGGACGCCGCCACCTCGATCACCGCGATGGAGCGGATGGCCGACGACAACGTGGGACTGTTCGAACAGCCGACCACCAATGGCGATTTTCACGCTTTGGCCGAAGTCCGGCGAGCGATCTCCTGCCCGGTCATGGCAGACGACATCGTCTTCGACCTGCCCGATGCTCTCGAGTGTATCCGTCACGAGGCGTGTGACGTGATCAGCCTCTATCCCGGCAAGAACGGGGGGATTCGCAAAGCGTGGGAAATTGCGGAACTGGCGGCCGAGCACGACGTGGCCTGCAGTATCGGGTCGAACCTCGAACTCGACGTCGCCGCTGCTGCGATGTGCCACCTGGTGGTCGCCTGCCCGAACATGCAGGTCGAGACCTATCCGGGAGACATCCTGGGGCCCGATTACCACGAGGCGCGGGTGGCGACCAACCCGATCGCCGTCAACGGCCCGGTGATCGAAACTCCCACGGGGCCGGGGCTGGGGGTCGAGGTCGACTGGGCCGCGGTCGAGGGGATGGCGCCGGCTTCAGGATGATTCGCCAGGCGGCGAATCGTCCAGGCGGATCGTGATGCTGGCCGCATGTGCGGTGAGGCCCTCGGTCTCGGCCATTCGACAGACATCGGCTGCGTCGGCGGCCAGCGAATCCCGGTCGTAACGGATGACGCTGGACCGCTTGAGGAAGTCGTTGGCCGAGAGGCCGTTGGCGAAACGGGCGGTGCCGCCGGTGGGCAATACGTGTGAGGGGCCGGCCACGTAGTCGCCCAGGGCGACCGGGGTGTGGTGTCCCAGGAAAATCGCGCCGGCGTTCTGGACGTGATCGAGAATGGCGGAAGGGTCGGCGGTCGAGATGTGCAGGTGCTCGGGGGCCATCCGTTCGGACAACGCGATCGCTTCATCCCGGTCGGCCACCCGCACCAGCGCCCCGAACTGGTTCAGGCTTTCCGTGGCCAGGTCACCCCGTGGCAGCTGTGCCAGTTGTTCGGCGAGCGCCGAGGTGACGGTGGCGATCAACGGCTCGTGCCACGTCAGCAGCACGCTGGCTCCGGGGCTGTGCTCGGCCTGGGAAATCAGGTCGCTGGCCAGGAAGTTCGGGTCGGCCGTCTCGTCGGCCAGCACCACCACCTCGCTGGGGCCGGCGATCGAATCGATGTCCACCTCGCCGAAAACCCGTTGCTTGGCCAGGGCGACGAACAGGTTGCCCGGCCCGACGATCTTGTCGACCGCCTCGATGCCAGTGACCCCGTAGGCCAATGCGGCGACCGCCTGGGCCCCGCCCACACGGTACACCTCTGTGATTCCCAGTTCGTGGCAGGCCGCCAGCAGATCGGTGTTGAAGCCGCCGAATTCGGTCGGAGGTACGACGACGGCAATCTGTTCGACCCCGGCAGTTCGGGCCGGCACTGCCGTCATCAGCAACGTCGATGGGTAGGCGGCCGCGCCGCCGGGAACACACACGCCAACACGCCGCAGCGGACGATACCGCTGTGTCAATTCGACCGTCCCCTCCCCTGCCCCGCTGTCCCGCTGTCGCAGGACCGTCACGTCCTGGGGCAGGACCTGCGACTGGAACTCGACGATGTTGTCGCGAATTCGTCGGATGGTGGCCAGGTAGTCGGGGTCGGCCGCCTGGTGGGCGGTATGGAATTCCTCCTGGGAAACTCTCAGCGTGTCGTTGGTGAGGTCGACACCGTCGAGCCGGCGAGTGTAGTCCAGGACCGATTCCAGGCCTCCGGACGCGACATCGCCGCAGATGCGGTCGACGACCTGGGCCGGTGAGAGCGGTTCGCCAAAGATCTCGACGGTTCGTTCACGGCCGGCGTCCGAGACAATGTCGCCGCGAGGACTGAGCCGTTCTCGCAGGTTGTCGATCAGGGCGGTGGCCTCGCCGTGCCGCGTGTCGATCGTGGTGATGTCGAGCGCCATCGGAAGGGGCCTGGCCGGGGATTCACTTGTCGCTGGTAATCCTAGTGGCTCCCCGGTGGGCTGGCCACACGCCGGGCTGTCCGGACACCGTTGAAGAAGTCACCGGGGGCGAGCTAGAGTGAGTGTTCCAACTGCAGGGGAACAGGTACCACCGAATCGAGGACCGGCGATGAGCGACCCGTTTATCAACATGTACAGCGATACGGTGACCCGGCCGACCCCGGCGATGCGACAGGCGATTGCCGAGGCCGAGTGCGGAGACGACATGTCGGGTGACGACCCGACGGTGAACCGGCTCGAGGCGATGGTCGCCGAGAGGCTGGAGAAGGAAGCGGCCGTTTTCGCCTGCTCGGGAACCCAGTCCAACCAGATGGGGGTCCGTGCACACTGTCAGCCGGGCGACGAGTTGTTGATTGCCGATACCGGACATATCGCGAACTTCGAGGCCGGTGGTCCCGCGGTGCTCTCGGGAGTCACCTGCCGCCTGCTGCCGGGACACAACGGCATGATCGACGTCGATGATCTCGAGGGCAAACTGCGTGCAGACAACCAGCACCTGTGCCGGACCCGGCTGGTGTGTGTCGAAAACACGACCAACGCCGGCGGCGGTCGCCCGTGGCCGCTGGAACAACTTGACCGGGTCGGCGAATGGGCGCATGACAACGGGTTGAAAACCCATGTCGACGGTGCCCGGCTGTTCAACGCCTGCGTGGCCGGCGGCTATTCGGCGGCCGAAGCCACCCGTCATTACGACACCGTGTCGATCTGTTTCTCCAAGGGACTGGGGTGCCCAATGGGGTCGATCCTGGTGGGGTCGGCCGAAGACATCGAGCAGGCACGACGGTCGCGGAAACTTTTCGGAGGAGCCTTGAGACAGGCGGGGATCGTTGCCGCGGCCGCCGTTTACGCGCTCGACCACAATGTCGACCGGATGGCCGACGACCACGCCAATGCCCGTGCCTTTGCCGAGGCGTTGGCCGAGTTTGACGGGGTTCGGATCAATCCGGACGACGTCGAATCGAACCTGGTCTTCTTCGAGATCGATCCGGAAATCGGCGATGCGACACAACTGGCGGCCAAGGCGTTGGATGAGGGGGTCAAGGTGGGGGCAAGCGGGTCACACCGGCTCCGCGCCTGCACGCACCTCGACGTCGATCGTGACCAGGTGCTGGAAGCGGCCGCGATCATCGGACGGTGCGTGGAATCCGGTGTTGGAGACCTGGTCGGGTCGGCCACGGGACCCTACAGCCGTGGATGAACTGGCCCTGGCCGGCCAACAAGGTATTGAAGACACGATTCGAGATCCGGTATGATCTCCAGAACACTGGTCTTGGTGAATGACCGGTGGACCCCATCTGCCAGGAAATGCCGACATGGAAGTGACCGGCCCCGCTCCGATTGGTGGCAATCAGCCTCTTCAGCCGATTCAGCCTCCCGAGACCGTAACGCCCTCCAGCGACGTGGCGCCGGCCGACGCTGTCGACCGGGTGGAATTTTCCCCCGAAGCCCAGGCCCAGGTCGAAGCCGGTGCGCCGGTGACCGGGACCGAAGCGGTTGGGGAAGTTGCGTCGACGGGATCCACGCTGCCGGCACTGTCGGTTGATCCGTCGCACGCAAGCTGGTTGGCCGAGCAGACGCCGGCCGAAGCCTCGGCGATTCTTGAGGGCCAGCGACGGTTCTGGGTGTCGCAGGGTTACGGAGAAGCTGATGTGACGTCACATCTCGAAGCCTATCAGGCGACTCTTGATCAACTCAGGACGTCGGGCTAATCGTGGTGGGTGAACGGTTGCCCGGAGACAAGGTGTGAGCGATCTGGAATCGGTATCGGTTGCCGTCTCGCCCCGCGACAAGTTTCGCGAGTATCTCTCGACGCAGAACAAGAGACTGACTCGCGAACGGGATATCGTGTTGGAACAGGTGTTTTCCTCGCACGAACACTTTGACCGCGAGGAACTGGTTTCGACGTTGACGACATCCTCGGGTGATCGCCGTGTCAGCCGGGCGACGGTGTACCGGACGTTGCAGGAACTGGAGCGGTCCGGATTGTTGCGTAAGGTGGCCCGGGCCAACGGACGGGACGTCTTTGAACACGATTACGGTTATCCCCAGCACGATCACCTGATCTGTGGAGAGTGTGGGTCGTTGACCGAATTTCCGGCTACCGAGATCTCCAAGGTGGTTTCGGCGGTGTCGGCGACACATGGCTTCCGTCAGTCCGGACACCGGCTGGAAGTCTACGGAACCTGTGACGAATGTTGCCGGGGGTCTCGAGGTCGGCACCCCAAGCTCGACATGCTCTAGGCACAGTTGTCGCCCCCCGCCCTGCCCTGCCGCTTGCAGATTGCCGTGGCGCATTTCTCTCGCCGGCGATATTGACACTGGTGGGTGAGGTGTCTGAGTATGTCGCGCACTGTCGCGGGCCCTGTGTGGCGGCACTTTGATCACTCGGAGTCGAACCGTCGTCGCTGCAGCATCGGGTTCCAGAAGTTCCGAGCCAAAGGGGGTTCCATGGGCTCGTTGGCAACCTTTCCCAAGCCAGTGCAGTCGAAATGGCCGACCGGTTGGCAAATGGCGGTCGATCCGGCCACGCGGACATTCCTGGATGTCCTCAGAAGGCTCAGGCCCGGGGACTATGCCCGGGCGCGTGCTGCGGCCGAGCATCAGGTCGAAGACCTGGTGTCGGACGTGGTTCCCGGGGACGTGGACCAATCGGTCGACTATGACGAACTCGCCCGTCGGCTGGACATCGTGTCGGAGCCGCCGGACTAGGCGTCAGTTGGCGGGTGGGGCGTGCCGGAGCGGTCGTCGTCACGACCCCGGACCGGGATCGCTCCGTACAACCGGACAATGACCAGCAGCAGGCAAAAGGCCGCCAGGGCCGTCCCGCCCAGGATCGCCAGGCTGACGGCGTCACCGAAAAGATTGCGAACAGCGAAACCGCCGCGGGGTGAGTTGGGAGGAAACAGCCAGATCCACCGCCAGGCCAGCAGGACCACCGATGCGGCCGCCGCCAGGAACGGCCCATACGGTACGAACGGGCGATTGGTCAGCACCCGGGCCAGCAGCCCGACGACCAGGCCGCAAAACGGTGCCAGCAGGAAGATGAACAGCACCGGTTGCCATCCCACGAAACTGCCGATCATGGCCATCAGCGTCACGTCGCCCAGGCCCAGGGCCTCGCGCCCCAGCACCAGGCCCGATACCGACCGGACCAGCCACGTCAGCCCGCCGCCGCAGGCGAGCCCCGCAGCACTCCAGGCTAACCCATGCCAGTGACGGTGTTCACGGATCCACTCAGGGATCACCACGTCTCCCCCGTGCAGGTGTTCGGCGACCGGGTTCCAGTCCATCCAGAGGTGGATCATCTGCAGGTCGCCCGAGAGCGTGGCGCAACCGAGTCCGATGAGCATTCCGGGCACGGTGATACCGTCGGGGATCTCGGTGTGTCGCAGGTCGTACCATGTTGCCGCCAGCATCAGGGCCACCAGCACGCCGTGGTAGAACACGCGGCCCCAGCGGCCGGCGGCATCGGGGGAGACATAAGGGATCTGCTGGCATCCGCCCAGGATCATCGCCCCACCGAGAAACAGCCAGGCCAGTCCCAGGGCAATCGACATCCATCCTTGCTGCGGACGATCGGCTCCCAGCCTGACAACGTACCTGCCCAGCAACGGCCCCAGGACAATCCCGAGCAGTCCGGAAGTGGCGACGATCAGAATGCCGGCGGTCGTGCCCAGATCGTTGAATTGCATCGCCGATTCACCGCTCTCCGGCTCATCCGGTCATCCACGAGTTCCCCCGGCGATCGTCTCTCGTTTGAGGGATTCTACCGAGGGGTGGCATAGAAGTTGCATTCGACCTTGTTGTCGGTGCCCGGGTTTCGACAACCTGGACACCCCGCGGCCGAATCCTAGTGGACGCCGTGGTGTGGATCCAGAGGGGTCGGTTGAGAACCCGGACCAGGCCTGTGATCGAGCCCGTATCGGGCATCGGTGTGTTGAGGACGCGAGAATCCGAGAGACGGTGAACATGTCACGAAGTCGATGGATGGCCTTCGGAATCCTGCTGCTGCTCGCGCCCGCTTCGGCCGTCGCAGAGGACTCAGTGCCGGTGACACTCGACGACGCGGCCGCAAAGGCCGACACCGCGTGGGTGCTTGTTTGTTCGGCATTGGTGCTGATGATGACAGCACCGGGCTTGGCACTCTTCTATGGCGGACTGGTCCGGAAAAAGAATGTGCTGAGTGTCCTGATGCAGTGTGCGGCGTTGATCGGGTTGATGTCGGTCGTGTGGGTCGTCTGCGGCTACAGCTTCGCGTTCGGCAAGAGCGTGCTGGGAGGGTTCATCGGTGGTGGTGACCACCTGTTGTTGGCCGGAGTGCTGCCGGAATGGGTTGAGGGGAACGTGGTGGTGCCGATGACCGGCACACTGCCAATGTCGGTCCACATGGTGTTCCAGATGATGTTCTTCGTCATCACCCCGGCGTTGATCTGTGGTGCGTTTGCCGAGCGGATGAAATTTTCGGCGATGTGCGTTTTCTCGGTGCTGTGGGGAGTGTTGGTGTACTGCCCGCTGGCCCACTGGGTCTGGGCCTCGGATGGCTGGTTGTGTTCGGGGAATCCGGACGCGTCGTTTCCGTTGCTGGATTTTGCCGGTGGAGCGGTCGTCCATCTCAGTTCCGGTGTCGCGGCCCTGGTCTGCTGCCTGTGGATGGGACCGCGGGTCGGTTTCGGCCGCGAAGCGATGCCACCGCACAACCTGACGTACACCGCGATCGGCGCGGCACTGCTGTGGGTTGGCTGGTTCGGTTTCAATGCCGGCAGTGCGTTGGGTATCAATGCCCTGGCGGCCAACGCCTTCGTGACGACTCACCTGGCCGGAGCGACCGGACTTTTGGGTTGGGTGGCGATCGAGTGGATCCAGTCTGGGCGACCGACGGTGCTGGGAGCCTGCACCGGTGGTGTGGCCGGGCTGGCCTGTATCACTCCGGCCTGCGGAGCGGTCAGCCCGCTCTCGGGACTGGTGATCGGGTTGCTGGCCGGGCTGATCTGTTACGTGATGTGCACCAGCGTCAAGAACCGACTGGGGTTCGACGATTCACTGGATGTCTTTGGCGTTCACGGTACCAGCGGGGTGCTGGGATTGTTGATGGCCGGTGTGCTGGCCTCGCCGGCGGTGACGGGCGAGGAGGGGTTCAACGGCCTGGTGTACGGGGCCACCACCCAGTTCATCAACCAGGTCGCCGGCATCCTGGCCACCACGGCCCTCGCGATCGTCGGCACGCTGCTGTTGCTGTTGGTGCTGCGGGCCACGATCGGGTTGCGGGTTGATCCGGACGGGGAACGCGAGGGACTCGATCTGAACCAACATGGTGAAGAGGGATACATCTTTCTCTAGTCCGCGAGTCCGCAATTTAGAATAATACCTGCCGGCCGGTCGGCAGGTCGGTGATGTTACGATTCTCACACGGCGAATCCGATGAAGAAGATCGAAACGATTATCCGTCACTTCAAACTCGAAGAAGTCAAAGACGCCCTGACCGAGATCGGTGTCCAGGGAATGACCGTCTCGGAGGTTCGAGGATTTGGTCGCCAGAAAGGCCACAAGGAGCAGTATCGCGGGACTGAGTACACGGTCGATTTTCTGCCGAAGGTGAAGATGGAAGTGGTCGTGGGCGATGACGACGCAGAGCGCGTGATCGAGGTGATCCAGCGGACGGCCCGGACCGGGCAGATCGGAGACGGCAAGATCTTCGTGATCGACCTGGAGAACATGATCCGCATCCGCACCGGAGAGTCCGGTGAAAGCGCCCTCTGATTCGAGGCTGGCGCGGCACCGGGAACGGGTCGATCGACTGCGGGAGTCGATGCGCGAGCGTTTCGACCAGGGTGTCGATGCCGTCGAACTGGTGCAGTCGCTCGCGTTGCAGACCGATGGGTTCCTGGTCGAATTGTTTGACGAGGCGGCCGAGGACATCTCGTCGGATGATCGGCTGGCCGGAGAAGGAGCGATCCTGGCCGTCGGAGGTTCGGGGCGAGCCGAACTCTCGCCCTGGTCGGATGTCGACCTGCTGTTTCTCGACGGAGGTCACGGCGCGTCGTTTGCGGAGTTCACCGCCCGGGCCGTCCGCGACTGTTGGGACGTGGGGCTGAAGCTGGGACACGGAGTCCACACGCTGGATGGAACGACGGCCCTGGCTCGCTCGGAGATCGAATTCGCCACCGCGGCGGTCGAGGCGCGGTGGTTGTGGGGCGATCGGGGGCTGGCAGAGGAGTTCCGCCAGGTGTTCGCCCGACGGGTGGTCGCCGGGCGGATGTCGCGATTCTACCGGGACTGTCTCGAGGCGCGGCGGGACGAGTGGGCTCGTCACGGACTGTCTGCCAGTCAACTGGTTCCCGACGTCAAGCGGTCTCCCGGAGGTCTTCGCGATGTGCACCTGGTTCGCTGGCTGGGGTTCTGCCGTCACGGCACGACCGACATCGACGAACTGGTCCGCCGCGGTGCCCTGCTGTCGCGGGAGCGCGATGTCCTGATCGACGGCCACCGGCTCCTGACCGGAATCCGGGTTGATTTGCACCTGGAGGCCGGACGTGCCCAGGACGTGCTGACCCGGGACGAACAGCTGAGGCTGGCCGAGAGTCGCAGCGTCGAGGCCGGAGCCGGGCAGCGGTCGGTCGAGCGGTTCATGCAGGACTACTTTCGGCACACGACCGAGATGGCGCGGGTGGTCGAGCGGTTCGCTGCACGGAACCGACCGGCCCGGTTGCTGGAGAAGCTTGCCGGCTGGTGCCGGATTCCGCCACGTGTGGGTCCGTTCCGGATCACCCGTCGTGCGATTGACACCGATTCCGAAGACCGTGACCGCGTGGCTGGTTCGCTTGAATCGACTCTCGCCCTGTTCGAAGCTGTCGCGGTCCACGGGGGTGAGCCATCGCTGGAATTGCAGGATCGGATCACCGAGGCCGTGGAGAGCTGGGATCCGGAGATCACCGTCGAGGCCCGTTCCCGTTTCCTGTCGATCCTTGGTCACACGGGCCGCGTGGGGGCCACCCTGCGGCAGATGTTCCACACCCGGGTGCTCGACCACCTGGTGCCGGCCGTCACACACGCTCGCTGCCTGATGCAGTTCAACCAGTACCACAGCTTCACTGTCGACGAGCACACGTTCCGAGCGGTCGAAGCGGCCGAGGCGCTGGTCGATGACCCGGGACCGGTGGGGGCGGCTTACCGGGCGATCGGACGCAAGGATCTGCTGCACCTGGCCCTGTTGCTGCACGACCTGGGCAAGGGGTTCGACGAGAATCACAGCGAGGTGGGAAAGCGGCTCGCGCTGGACACCGCCCGGCGGCTGGGACTCGATGAATCGGACACCGGTCGGGTGGTCTTCCTGGTTCACCGTCACCTGGTGATGGAGCAGTTGGCCACCCGGCGGGACATCTCCGAACCGGGGGTGGTCATCGAATTCAGTCACCAGGTCGGCAGTCCCCAGACCCTGCGGATGCTCTTCGCGTTGACGGCCGCCGACATCATTGCGGTTGGGCCGGGCAAGTGGACCGACTGGAAGGCGGACCTGTTGACCGAATTGTTTGACCGATCGTTGTTGGTCCTGGGAGGTGAACGTCCGAGTTTTCAGCTCCAGGAGCGTCTCGAGTCGATTCGCAACTCGGTGCTGGAACGATCTGCGACAGGATCCGACGGCGACGATCTGGGGCTCGAGTCGGATTGGGTGGCCGGGCAACTCGAAGGGCTTTCGCCACAGTACCTGGCGTCGACACCGGTGGAAACGATCGAAGACGACCTGGCGGCGGTCAGTCGCCTGCAGGCCGGTTCGGTCCACGTTGACGGGTTCTATCACGCCGAGACCGGCACGCTGCAACTGCGAGTGCTGGTCGGCGGCGAGCATTCCGAGGGCTGTTTCCACCGTATCGCCGGCACGCTGACAGCGTTGCGGCTGGAGGTGCTGGGGGCGGAGATCTCCACCGCCCTGGACGACGTGGCGATCGATCGCTTTCACGTCGTCGACCACGATTTCGACGGGCCGGTGACCGATTTTCGGATCGAGGAGATTGGCAGGGTGATCTGCGATGCGGTCCGTCGCAATGTCACGGCCAGGCAGCTTGCAGAACGTCACCAGGTCTACGGTCGGGCGGCCGCTGCCGGATCGGTTTCGGATTTCCCGACCCGCGTCGTGGTCGACAACCAGTCGTCACCCACGCGGACCATTGTCGATGTGTTTGCTCACGATCGCCCCGGGCTGCTCTACATCATCTCCCGCACGCTGTTCCAACTCGGCCACTCGGTCGAGCTGGCTCGCATCGCCACGCACGTTGACCAGGTGGTTGACGTGTTTTACGTGGTTGATCGCGAGGGGCAAAAGATCCTGGACGGCGCACGAGTCGAAGAGATCGTCGAGCGGCTTGAATCGGCTATCACCCAGTTGGAACGCCAGGGGTTTTTCGAGACGGACGCAGCAGCGACCGATCCCTCGGATCCGGGTGATCAGGGCAAGTGACTGTCGAGCAATTCCAGTCCGTGTTGGCTCGTGAGAATCGCTTGCCCCGCATCGGCCGGCAGCAGCACTGTTCGGCCAATCGACAATTCGCAGTTGGTCCCATCGACTTCCAGGGTGCCCTCGCCCTGGACCACCGTCAGGATGCGACAACGGTTGTCGAGAGCCCATTCGTCTCGTCCTCGTATGCGGTGGAGATCGACCTGGAATTCCGGGAGATTGACCAGGCACTGCGACTCACAGGGCTCTTCGGCGTCAGAGGGTGTTGACGGAGCAATGGGCGGGGTGGAGTGGTGGACGGCTTCCAGTCCTCGCTGGAGATCGAGTTGGCGTGGTTGACCGTCGACACCGACGCGTCCCCAGTCGTGGAGCCGGTAGGTGAGGTCACTGGACTGCTGGATCTCGGCCAGGACAATCCCTTCGCCTATGGCGTGGATTGTTCCGGCGGGCACAATGACACATTGGCCGGCCCGGACCTCGAAGCTGTCCACGCAGGAATCGATTTCGCCGGTCTCCAGGGCCGTGGCCAATTGTTCGGAAGTGGTCCCCGGGTGAAGGCCGACCCACAGTCGGCTGCCGGGCCTGCTGGAGAGGATGTACCAGGCTTCGGTCTTGCCGCGATACCCGGGGTGATGTCGTGCGGCGGTGGCATCGTCGGGGTGAACCTGCAACGAGAGCCGGTCTGTCGCGTCAAGAAACTTGATCAGCAACGGGAACGAATCCAGCGGGGCGTGCCGTCCCAGCAGTTCGTTGCCGCGTTCGGCGACCAGCCGCTTCAGTGTCCATCCGTCGAAGGGGCCGCCGTCGACGATGCTTTGTTGGTCTTCCAGGTCGACGATTTCCCAGCTCTCGCTGCAATCGTCGAGGTGACCGGACGGCTTGTCGAGTTCCGTCGCGAGGTTGGTGCCGCCCCAGATGGCTCGTCGCAGCAGGGGACGGAAGTTCAGCGGGCCGAGCGGCGTGTCAGGCACGGCGTGACCGCTCATCCCTCGGCCAGTTGCGCGACGGCCTCGGATGACGACGGGTAGATTTTCCAGAGTTGATCAAGATGGGTGATCTTGAGCACTTCCAAGCAGTAGTCGGAGAGGCCGCAGATTCCGAATCGCCCGTCGGGTTCCGCGTTCAGCCGGTGCCAGACCCGGAAGATGACCTCGATGAAGGTCGATCCGAAGAGATGGACGTGGGTGAGGTCGAACAGGACGTGCGGGGGCGAGGCGTCCTGGGCGGTCGCCAGCAGCAGGTCCTGGCACTCGATGACCGCGGTGTCATCGAGGTGTTTCAGCGCCGGGCCGAAGGTGACGACGGTGATGTCGTTTTCGACTGTGATCTGAATGGAGGTGTCGTCTGTCATCGGTCAACAATCGTTCACTGGAGGGGTCTGCCCCTCATCGTAGCCATCGCTGTTCGGGTGTCAATCAGTGGGGGTGAGCCTGCCGTCCCGCGTGGTCCGGGTCGCCAACAGGGCTCTCTTGACGCTTGGAAATGCCACTCGTAGGATCGACGGCGATCTCGCGAGCTGGCCCGATCGGTGGCCGCGTTGTCATTCGGGCGCCGTAGCCAAGTGGACTAAGGCAGCGGATTGCAAATCCGCCATCCCGGGTTCGAATCCCGGCGGCGCCTCTTGCGGAAGTCGCTTCCTGGCAGTGGCTTCCGTTTTTTCGTGCGCGG